>CAVZLP010000007.1:0-416842 GCA_963776175.1 uncultured beta proteobacterium
CACAAAAACAAAAAGCCCCGCCGAAGCGGGGCTGTTGCGAGGCCAGATGAAGACTACGGCGTACGGCGACGCGAGGCTGCCAGTGCTGCCAGTCCCAGACCGATAAGTGCGAGTGTGGCGGGTTCAGGCACCCCGACCACGGTGACTCGAATCACCTGGTCCTGATAGTCGACATCACCAGGACTCGCACCTCCATCAGCGAGCCCGACCCAAAAGCTGGCGCCCTGATTCAGGCTGTTGGGATTGCTCTGGTCGAAGTTAAACAGCCCAAAGTTGGGAACGTAGTGTGGCGCATTGAGAGTAGGTCTCCCGTTGTTAGTCCCATTGTTGATCGGATTGTGGGCACCATTCCCATCATTTGCGATGAAATAGAAAGGTATCAGCTGGCCGGTCGGAAGCGAGCAACTCACGGTTGTGCCGATGGGAGTCGAAGCGGTTTTCCAGTCGATCGCGCAGCCGCCGCCGACCACAAATTCGTTGTTAAACGCGGCGTCGCCATGGCCCTCCTGCGTGAAGACGACCGTAGCGTTCGACCCGTCGCCAGCCAACCAGAGGAACTGGCCCCCATACCCCTCGGTCCCCGTGGGGATGTTGTTCGGAAATGATGGCGGGGCTTCGTCGGTGCCAATCGTCATCTGCCCCTGCGGCCCGGATTCGAACCATGCGTCCTCGGGTGCCACAGGCCAGGGACCGACGGACGAAACCATGGACCCGGGGTTGCCCGTCACAACCTGCAGGATCGGACCTGCTTGCACCGCTCCCGCTAAACCCAACACTGCAAGCACGAATGCGATAGTAGTAAGCTTTTTCATCTGATCTCCCATCACGTCTCGTCGAACTTTGGCGACTGGAACTGCACCTCGTCGCCGCCGGAATTCCTGACTGAATTTTCTCGGCTTGCTTCGCCGTCACGCTTATCTCTGCAGGATCCGTGCTAATGCCAAAAGCACCTTGTATTAGAAGCACTTAGCTTCTCTGCGTACCTCTCGCCCTGCGCAACGTGTAAAGGCCGCCGATGTTGCCGAGCTGCCCTGTCTGGACGGCCGACGTGAATATGCAGAGCACTTCTTCCGGCGGTGCATTTCAAATCGAAAAGTAGTCAAGAAGAGCGCGATTGAAAATTGATCTGGCGCAACTTCGCCTACGAACGCGATAAACACGAACAATCAATGGTTCGGTGGAAGACCCACGGTCTTCATGCGAAGCGCTCGAAAGAACCAGCAACAAAGTTGACCTAGGTCAACCTTTCACGCTCTCGCGCAGCGAAGAACATCCTCTCGCAATCACGTGCGGAGCACGTGCAAAGCACCCCGGATTCACTCTGCAGGCTGTAAGTTTCTTCGACAGTCGCTCGCGTGTATTCACTCGCGAACATGCGCTTCAATTGCTCGCACGGCGCGCTCCACCGCTCCACCTCAAAGCGTCAGCGGTTTCCAGTAACCGGTGAGCTCGAGATATCCATGCCCGACTTCGCGTCCGCGTCGAAGAGCGCGGACTGCGCCTTCCCAGTAAACGGTACCGGTGCTTGCACGCGAATCGAGCTCCTGATCGTCCATCAGCGGTTCCACCGTGTACTCCTCGTCGCCGACGCTGACCCGCATGGAGACAGGGTAGTCGGCGCCGGTTCGCGGCGAGCGCCAGCGGCGATCCGGCGTGAACCGAATCTCGGCAGGGTCGAACGATCGCGACGTTCGACCAGCCCCGCGCAAGGTGCCGCCGGCCCAAAGCGCCGCGCCGGAACGATCGCGCATGCGAAAAGCCATCAACGCGCCGCCGTCGTCGAGGTTGATGCCGATCCAATCCCAGCCGCTTGCTTCGGTCGCCATCGCCGCGCTCGACCACTCGTGGTCGAGCCACGCGGTGCCGGTGACGTTCGTTCCATTAGCGTCGACCGCGACGCGGCCCGATACAGAGAGCTGCGGCTGGCTGTAGTAGTAGCTGGCGTTTTCGATGCTGCGGCCCTTGCGGGAAAAACCTTCCTGGCCTTGCAGGAGGGTGGTCTGCGAAGGCGCGAAGCGAAGCTCGAGTTGGAAATCGCGCGCCGCGATCGACGCGACATAGCGGTCCCCGATCAATTTGAGCGACCAATCGTCGATCCATATGGCGGTGGTGTCCTCCGCCGCGTCGGCGAGTCCGAAGCCCAAACGCGCCGCGCGCTGATCGTGGCGGAGCTTGCCGTAACGCGGATCGGCGATGGCGGCATGCGCGAACAGCAGCTGGCGCGGCGCAAAAGCGCTCGGATTCGTTTCGGCGACGCGCGGACGATTGCGGAAAAAAGTCACCTGGACGCCGAGACGATAGCCGTTCGCGTCCTGCACCCAACCGGTGATGTACCACCATTCGTTGCGAAATGCCGGATGAGAGCCGGCATCGCGCGGAAAACCTACGGCATGTCCCGCAACCACTGGCGGGTAGTCGTCCGCAGCGAATGCGCCGGTCGCGAGCAGCAGCACCGGGCTTGCGAGAAACCTCCGTCGCCTCACTCGGCGCCTCTTGCGCGTCTTGCCACGATCACCAATCCTCCTTCACCGCGAGCACGGCGCGCCGGCTCATCGCCTGGCGACCGCTGGCCAGCGCGGTGAAAGTCGAAAGCGCGAGCACGACGGCCGCGGAGCCCGCGAGTGCGGCCCAAGGCACGTTGAGCTCCATGCCCCAATGGAAGGATTGACGATTGACCACGTGGATGAGCACGAGGCTGATCAGCCATCCGAGTGCGAAGCCCACGAGCAGGCCGACCGCGGTGACGGTCACGCCCTCGGCGGCAAGCATGGCGCCGATCTGCCGGCGCGTCATCCCGATGTGGCGCAGCATGCCGAATTCGCGCCGGCGCGAAAGGACGAGTGCGCCGAACGAAGACGACAACCCGAACAGGCCGATGACCACCGCGGCAAGCTCGAGCGCGTACGTGACGGCGAAGGTACGGTCGAACACCTTGAGCGAGACGTCGCGGATCTCACCGGGGGCTGCGATCTCGAGCTTCTCACCGCCCGGGACGTCGCGCACGATCGCGCGGCTCACCTCTTCCAGCGTCGCTCCAGGCACCAGCCAGAGCGCACCGCTGGTGGCGCTTCGATCGCCGGTCAACGCGACGTAGCGCTCGCGCTCGATCACGATGGCTCCCTGCGGCCGCGCGTAGTCTCGCCACACCCCCGCGACGGTGAACGCGGCCGGCTTGCCCGCGATCGGAAGCTCGACAACCATGCCGGGCGCAAAGCCGTAAAGATCGAGCATCGCCTCGTTCACCCAGGCGGGAGGCGGCGCACCGGGGGCAACCGGCACCGATCCACTTACCAGTTGGAGCTGCCGCGACAGATTGGTCACGTCGATGCTTCGCGCAAGCAGAACGACGCGTGGGCGGGTGGCATCGAGCAACAGTTGTTGCTCGCGCTGAAACTCGGCACGGCGCACGCCGGCGAGAGCAGCGAGGCGGGTCTGGTCGTCGGCGCTCATGTAAGCGGTATCGCCGGCTGCGCCGGCTCGCACATACACGTCTGCCGGCAGAACGCGCTCGAGCCACGCGTCGAGCGAAACCCGGAACGATGCGACCATGATCGCCATCGACACCATCAGGCTCACGGCGGCGACGATCGCGGCAAGGCTCACCGCGACCTGGCCCGGAGCGCCGCGCAACTGCAACAGCGCGAGCCGCGCCGGCGCGCCGCTTGGCAAAGGCAAAACGGCGAGCAACATCACGGCGATTCGCGGCATCAACATCAGCGTGCCGATCACGAGCAGGGCGATGGCGAGGTAGCCGAACAAGGGCAAGCCTGCGACCGGCGGAATCAGCGCGGCGATCGCGCCCGATCCGATGGTGACCAGTCCCGGCCACGACGGGCGGAGTCGCGCTAACGCACGCTCTTCGTCGCCCGCCTTGAGCGCGGCTGAGGGAGACGCCCGTGCCGCCTCGAGCGCGGGAACGAGGCTCGCGAGCATCGCGATCAGCACACCCAGGCAGAAGAAGATCGCCAGAGGAAGCGGAGCGGGCACCAGTGTGGGTGCGACGCCGCGAAAGTATCCGGCGCCGAAGTCGGCGCCGATGATCCGGACCGCGACTTGCGCGAGGATGAACCCGCTCGCCAATCCGAGCGCGCTGCCGACGATGCCGACGAGCGCACCTTCCACCACGAGCAGCGTCGCCAGTTGACGGCGCGTCATGCCGAGAACACGCAACAGCGCGAGCTGCGAGCGGCGGCGTACCACCGCGAGAGCCTGGGTCGAAAAGACCAGCAGGCCCCCGGTAAACAGTGCCACGAGCGCCAGGACGTTCAGGTTGACGCGGTACGAACGGGACAAACTCTCGCCGACGGCGACGCCGACTTCGGGACGCTCGGCCGCAAGGCCGGCGGGCAGTCGCGCCTGAATCCGCTGCCGCAATGCATCGATGTCGACGCCGGGCCGAAGACGCAGATCGACGCGGGTAATACGACCCAGTCGATCGAAATTCGTTTGCGCGCCTGCGATATCCATCACCGCGTATCGCTGCTGGGCGTCGGCTCCCATCACTCCGGCGACGCGCAGCGTCACGGTGCGCAGCCCGACTTGAAACCTCAGCGCGTCACCTCGATCGACGCCGAGCGAGCGCGCCGCGGCGGGGCTCAGGAAAAGCGTGTCGGGACGCAGATGATCCAGGCGATCGGCGGATTCGGCGATCAAGCCGGGCTGCACGGCGCCGGCACGGAAGACGTCGACGCCGATGATCTTAAGCACATCGTCGCGATCGGCGAGCTTTGCATCGGCCTCGACGACGGGGCTCGCCACCGCGACCTCGGGTAGCCGCGCCAGCATCGGATAGATCGCCTCGTCGAAACCGCTGCGCGGGCCTCGCACCTGGAGATCCGCGTCGCCGGAGAGAAACTGCACGCCCAGCGCGAGTTCGTTGACTGCGGCGCCGGTGATCAGCTGAACGGCGTAGCCGAGCGCGACTCCGAGCGCGATGGCCAGCACCGCCAACGCGCTGCGTGCCTTGTTTTGCGCGAGCGAACCCGCAAGCACGGCTCGGGCTGCGGCCAGCCTTGGCTTCCGCATCGTCAACCCGGCGGGAGCGGGCGCAGCCCCGTGACGGTCAGCTGCAGTATGCGGTCGCACGTCTGCGCCGCCACGCGCGAATGCGTTACCAGGATGCCGGCCGCGTCATTCGCCTTGATCTGCTCGCGCAGCAGGCGCAGCACCTGGTTTGCGGTCTCGGCATCGAGATTGCCCGTCGGCTCATCCGCCAGCACCAGACGCGGGCCGTGCACCAGGGCGCGCGCGATCGCAACCCGCTGCAGCTCGCCCCCTGAAAGCTCGCGCGGCATGCTCTGACCGCGATCGCCCAGGCCCACGCCGGCGAGCACGCTGGTCACTCGTGCATCGGTTTCCGGCGCGGCTATTCCGAGCAGCGACAAGGGCAGCGCGACGTTCTGGGCGACGGTGAGGTAGGGCAGAACATGAAACGCCTGAAACACGAAGCCGAATCTCTGGCGGCGCAGCTCGGTCAACGCGTCGTCATCCAGAGTCGTGAGCTCGACGCCGTCGAGCTCGATCGAGCCTCGGTCGGGAGTGTCCAGGCCGGCGATCAGATTGAGCAAGGTCGACTTGCCGATGCCCGACTCGCCCATGACGGCGACGTAGTCGCCGGGAACGAGCTCCAGTTCGACATCGGCGAAGACAGCGCGCGGCCGGGGTCCGGCGTAAGACTTGGTCAGGCCATGGACCGCGAGCATGGCTCCGAGCGTAACGGCCGCGCGACATCGTGACAAGCACCGCCTCTCGCGCCGCGCCGCGCAGGCCCGGCCAGAGACGCCAGAGCTCCTACAAGCGATTCGGAGCTTGTCCTATTTTCCGACGTCGGCAAAGCAATTAGTGTGTCGTTGGCAGCGCCGCTGCAGGGATTGCCCTTGGACTCTTTCACGTTCAACGCGTGCAGCCCGCTCATAAACGTCTACACGACAACTAAGGAAACGAACATGGCCACCACTGCGAATGCGAAGACGATGGATGCCATCGCGATACTCGAAGCAGATCACAAGAAAGTCCAGAAGGCATTCAAGGATTTTGAGAAGCTGAAGGATGGCGGCAGCAAGCGCGAAAAGTCGGAAATCGTTGCTCAGACCTGCGCCGACCTGACGGTTCACACGACGATTGAAGAAGAAATCTTCTATCCTGCCGTCCGCAAGGCGATCAAGGACAACGACTTGATGGATGAGGCGACGGTGGAGCATGCCGGGGCGAAAGATCTGATTGCCCAGCTTGAGGGAATGCGGCCAGGCGACGATCTCTACGACGCCAAGTTCACCGTCCTCGGCGAAAGCGTCAACCACCACATCAAGGAGGAAGAGAACGAGATGTTCCCGAAGATCAGAAAGAGCAAGCTTGACCTCAAGGCGCTGGGTCAACTGATGGCGGAGCGGAAGTCGGAGCTCGAAGCCGAGCAACTGACAACGAACTGATCTTGCGTGGATTGCGCGGCGGCTTGAAGCGTCGCCGCCCTGTCGCGCGAGGTCGCTAGTCCGCCGCTCCCCGCTGCGACGAGGGCAGTGCGGGAACGGACGAAATCCCCAGCCGTTTCGCGATACGATGACGGCGCCCGCTGCTAGCAGGATGCCGGCGACCCAGATTGCCAGCGTCGCGAGACCGGCCACGCTGGGTTGCGGCCATGCGACCCTGGTGAGCACTTCCCACCGAGCCATGAACCCCATCGTGCCAACATAGGGTGTGCCGTGTAGTGATAAAAATTCGGTTTCGCGGAATAAGCGCCGCACCAAAATCGCGGCCGTGGCCGTGCACCTCGTCGGCACAGTAGGGTCACGATGCCATCGGGACGTAACTCGTGCCAAAGGCGTTGCTACGGCACAAGCCGATAGCCAACCGCGGTTTCGGTCACCAGATGCTTGGGCTGCGCGGGGTCGTCTTCGAGCTTTTGTCGCAGGTGGCCCATGTGAATGCGCACGTAGTGCCCTTGCTCGACGTAGGAAGGTCCCCACACCTCGCGCAGGATCTGGCGGTGCGTGAGCACTCTTCCCAGGTTGGCGATCATCAGCGAGAGCAGCCGGTACTCGATGGGCGTGAGATGCACGTCCTCGTCGCGCTTGCGGACCAGCCGCCTCTCCAGGTCGACTTCGACGTCGCCGAAGCGAAGGACTGCGGCATCCTTGGGGCCTATACCGACTTTCCGCCGCAGGACCGCGCGCACGCGCGCGAGCAATTCGCCGACGCCGAACGGCTTGGTCAGGTAGTCGTCGGCGCCGGCGTCGAGCGCCTCGATCTTGTCGGTCTCGTCGACGCGCGCCGAGAGCACGATGACCGGAACCGCCGACCAGGCGCGCAGATCGCGGATGAAATCGACGCCGTTGCCGTCGGGCAGGCCGAGGTCGAGGATCACGACGTCGGGCTTGCGCGTTCCGGCTTCGATCAGGCCCTGCTTCATCGTCTCGGCCTCGACCACGTGCCAGCCCTCCGTCTCCAGCGCGGTGCGGACGAAGCGCCGGATCTGCCGTTCGTCCTCGATCAGCACCGCAACGGAGGCAGCTCGGTCATGGGCTTCTGTTCACTTCGGCGTGTCGGTATCCGGCGTATCCTCGCGTGGCGGCGGCGTTCCCAGCGGCAGCGTGAAGCGGAATCGCGCCCCGCCGCCGACATTGTCTTCGGCCCAGATCCTTCCGCGATGCGCTTCGACGATGGCGCGGCTGATCGCGAGCCCGAGGCCGACGCCGGGCGTCGCCGATTCGCGCGAGCCGCGCGTGAACTTCTCGAAGATCGACCTCTTCCTGGCCCTGCGGAATGCCCGGGCCCGTTGTCGCTGACGGTGACGAGCAGTTGCCTCCCGCCACCTCGGCCGCGATGCGTGATGACCGTTCCCGCCGGCGTGTACTTGCCGGCATTCTCGAGCAGGTTGTAGAGCACGCGCTCGATCAGCGTCGCGTCGAACTCGACCAGCGGCAGATCGCGCGGCAGAGCGACTTCGACGCGATGCCGGGCGAGCGCCGGCTGCGCCGCCTTGAGCGCGCTGCCGACGACTTCCTCGAACGGCTGCCATTGCCGGCGCAGCTTGACCTCGCCGCTCTCGATGCGCGCCATGTCGAGCAGATTGTTGACCAGCGCGCTCATCCGCCGCGCCTCGTCGGCGATCGCCTGCGCGGTCTCGAGCTGCGCGCCGGCCAGCGCGGGCTTGGTCAGCGCGAGCGACTCGGCGAGGCCGACCAGCGCGGCGAGCGGCGTGCGCAGGTCGTGCGAGAGCGCGGAGAGCAGCGAATTGCGCAGCCGCTCGGACTCCATGCGGATCAGCGCCTGCTGCGCGACCTCGACGTAGTGCACGCGCTCGAGCGCGATCGCGGCCAGCGCGGCGAACGTGTCGAGCTGCCGCCGCTGCTCGGGCACGAGCAGCAGCGCGCCGATTGTCCGGCTTGATCGCGAGCACGCCGCGCGTGCGCATCGGCGCGCGCAGCGGCAGGTACAGGAATTCGTTGCCGGCGAAGCGTGTCGGTGCCGGCACCGGCGGGCTGCGCCTTGTCGTACGCCCATTGCGCCGGCGCCGCAGGTCGACGTCGAGGGCGCGTCCGTCGCCGCTGGGCAAGCTGCAGCCGGTCCTGGTCGTCGGGCACGAGGATCGCGACCTTCGCGCGAAACGTGCTCGCGATGAACTTGGTCGCGGCCTCGACGACGTCGTCGGTCTGCAGCAGGCTCGACATGTCGCGCGCGAATTCGTAGAGCGCGCGCGCGCGCTCCTCGCGATACGAGGCGATGCGCGCCTGGTAGCGCAGCCCGGCGGTCATCTGGCCGATGATGAGCGCGACGGCGAGCATGACGGCGAACGTCAGCAGGTACTGGACGTCGCTCACCGCGAACGAGAAGCGCGGCGGCACGAAGAAGAAATCGAAGGTCGCGACGCTGACGAAGGCCGCCAGCACCGCGGGACCGCGTCCGCACTTGACCGCGACCAGCACGACCGTCAGCAGGAACAGCATCACGATGTTGGCGAGATCGAAGTAGGGCAGCAGCGGCGTCGCGACGAGCGTGGTCGCAGACAGGCCAGCAGCGCCCACACGTAGCGCAGCCGCTTGGCGCTGCGCCGCGGATCGTTCCAACGCTGCGGCGCCGACCGCCGGTCGCTCGGATTCCGCGGCAGCGGCCGCTTCGCCGCGCCCGATCTCGATCAGGTCGATGTCCGGCGCGAGCTCGCCGACGCGCCGCGCGGTGCCCCGCGCCCACGGCCAGACCCGCTTCGCCGCGCGTGCGCCCGACGACGACCTTCGAGCAGTTGTGCGTGCGCGCGTAGTCGACGACCGCCGCGGCCGGGTCGCCGCCGGAGAGGATCGCGGTCTTCGCGCCGAGCTCCTGCGCGAGCTTCACCGTGCGCAGGATCCGCTCGCGCTCGGCCGCCGGCAGCCGCTGCAGCGGCGGCGTCTCGACGTAGACGGCCGTCCACTCGACGCCGAGCTGGTCGCGAGCCGCGCCGCGCTGCGCACGACGTGCTCGCCGCCGGGACCGGGCCCGATGCAGCACAGCAGCGACGCCTCGGTCTTCCAGACGCGCTCGATCGCCTTGTCGGAGCGATAGGCCTGGACGTCGTCCTCGACGCGGTCGGCCGTGCGGCGCAGCGCGAGCTCGCGCAGCGCCATCAGGTTGCCCTTGCGGAAGAAGTTGCCCGCCGCGCGCTCGATCTGCTCGGGCAGGTAGACCTTGCCGGCCTTGAGGCGCGCGAGCAGGTCGTCGGCCGGAACGTCGACCAGCATCACTTCGTCGGCCTCGTCGAAGAACGTGTCGGGCACCGTCTCCCAGACCGTGATGCCGGTGATGCCGCCGACGACGTCGTTCAGGCTCTCGAGGTGCTGGACGTTGAGCGTCGTGAAGACGTCGATGCCGGCGGCGAGCAGCTCGTCGATGTCCTGCCAGCGCTTCGGATGGCGCGAGCCCGGCGACGTTGGTGTGCGCGAGCTCGTCGACCAGGATCAGCGCCGGACGGCGCGCCAGCGCCGCATCGAGATCGAATTCGGGGAGCGTGCGCCCTGGTACGTCGATCTCCGCGCGCGGCAGGATCTCGAGGCCCTGCAGCAGCGCCTCGGTTTCCTTGCGGCCGTGGGTCTCGAGGAGGCCGACGACGACGTCCTTGCCTTCGCTGCGCAGCGCCCGCGCCGCGGGCAGCATCGCGTAGGTCTTGCCGACGCCGGCCGAGGCGCCGAAATAGATGCGCAGGCGGCCGCGCTGCGCGCGCGCCTCCTGCGCCTTGACTTGCGCGAGCAGCTGGTCGGGATCGGGCGCTCGTCCTCATCGGCTGGCAGTACTTGACGCGTCGTGGCAGGCCGCAGACCTACCGCAGTTAGCGCAGCAGGGCCGCCACCCGCGCCGCGTTCGCTACGCGCGTGATCGAGCGCGAGGTTGAGCTCGAGCACGTTGACGCGCGGCTCGCCCAGCACGCCGAACGTGCGGCCCTCGGTCGTCTGGTCGACGCAGCGCGCGCACACGCTTCGGCGGGCAGGCCGCGCGCCTTGGCGACGCGCGCGACCTGGTAGTCCGCGGCCGCGACGCTGATGTCCGGATCGAGGCCGCTGCCCGACGCCGTGACGAGATCGACCGGCACCGGCGGCCGTGTTGTCCGGGATCGGCGTCGCGCAGCGCCTTGATGCGATCCTTGACCGCATCGGCCAGCGCCGGATTGCGCGGGCCCTGGTTCGAGCCGGACGACGCCGCGCCGTTGTACGGCTGCGGCGAGGTCGCCGACGGCCGGCTCCAGAAGTACTTCGGATCGTCGAACGGCTGGCCGATGAGCTCCGAGCCGACGCGTCTTGCCGTTCTGCGACGATCAGGCTGCCGTTGGCCGCGCGCGGAAACGCGACCTGCGCGATGCCGGTCACGACGAGCGGATAGACGACGCCGGTCAGCACCGACAGCACGACGCAGCATGCGCAGCGCGGGAAGGAATTCGAGTGCGAACATGATGTTCTCCGACGGTCAGGCGAGGTTCAGCGCGACGAGCAGCATGTCGATGATCTTGATGCCGACGAACGGCAGCAGGATGCCGCCGACGCCGTAGATCAGCATGTTCCGGCGCAGGATCGGCGCCCGCGCCGACCGGCCGGTACTTGACGCCCTTGCAGCGCCAGCGGGATCAGCGCCGGGATGATCAGCGCGTTGAAGATCACCGCCGACAGGATCGCGCTCTCCGGCGTCGCGAGGTGCATGACGTTGAGCGCGTCGAGCACCGGATAGGTGCTGGCGAACGCCGCCGGAATGATCGCGAAGTACTTGGCGACGTCGTTGGCGATCGAGAACGTCGTCAGCGCGCCGCGCGTCATCAGCAGCTGCTTGCCGATCTCGACGATCTCGATCAGCTTGGTCGGGTTCGAGTCGAGGTCGACCATGTTGCCGGCTTCCTTCGCCGCCTGCGTGCCGCTGTTCATCACGACGGCGACGTCGGCCTGCGCCAGCGCCGGCGCGTCGTTGGTGCCGTCGCCGGTCATCGCGACGAGCTTGCCCTCGGCCTGGATCTCGCGGATCAGCTTGAGCTTGGCTTCCGGCGTGACCTCGGCCAGGAAGTCGTCGACGCCGGCTTCGGCGGCGATCGACGCCGCGGTGAGCTTGTTGTCGCCGGTGATCATGATCGTCTTGATGCCCATCCGGCGCAGCTCGGCGAAGCGCTCCTTGATGTGCGTCTTGACGATGTCCTTCAGCTCGATGACGCCGAGCACGTGCCGGCCCTCGGCGACGACCAGCGGCGTCGCGCCGCGCCGCGCGACGTCCTCGACGCGCGCGTTGACCTCGGCGTCGATCGCGCCGCCCTGCGGCACGACCCAGTCGCGGATCGCGTCGAGCGCGCCCTTGCGCAGCTCGCGGCCGTCGATAGGTGACGCCGCTCATCCGCGTCTGCGCCGAGAACGGAATGATCGTGAACTGGCCGGGCTCGAGCGGCGGCGGCGACGATGCCGAACGCGCGCTTGACGTAGCGCGACGATGCTCTTGCCCTCGGGCGTCTCGTCGCCGAGCGAGGCGAGCAGCGTCGCCTCGGCGAGCTGCTGCGGCGTGACGCCGGCGACCGGATGCAGCGCCGACGCCTGGCGGTTGCCGAAGCGTGATCGTGCCGGTCTTGTCGAGCAGCAGCACGTCGCAGTCGCCGGCGGCCTCGACGGCGCGGCCCGACGTGGCGATCACGTTGGCGCGCATCATCCGGCCCATGCCGG
Organism: uncultured beta proteobacterium; assembly: GCA_963776175.1. Classification (GTDB taxonomy): domain Bacteria; phylum Pseudomonadota; class Gammaproteobacteria; order Burkholderiales; family Casimicrobiaceae; genus PALSA-1003. The sequence goes on from CAVZLP010000007.1 coordinate 12,153, forward strand.
CGACGCCGATCGCCGACAGCAGGCCGCCGATCGTCGTCGGGATCAGGCAGACGAGCAGCGCGACCAGCACGGTGATCGTCACCGGCGTGCCGGCCTTGGCGACCTCGACGCTGTAGAGCGAGTACGGCAGCAGCGTGACGGTCGCGAGCAGGAACACGAGCGTCATCGCGACCAGCAGGATCGTCAGCGCGATCTCGTTCGGCGTCTTCTGCCGCTTGGCGCCTTCGACCATGCCGATCATCCGGTCGAGGAACGCCTCGCCCGGATTGACGTTGATGCGCACGATGATCCAGTCCGACAGCACGAGCGTGCCGCCGGTCACCGTGTTGAAGTCGCTGCCGGCGGCGCGGATCACCGGCGCGCTCTCGCCGGTGATCGCGCTTTCGTTGATCGACGCCACGCCCTCGATGACTTCGCCGTCGCCGGGAACGAGATCGCCCTGCTCGACGAGCACGATGTCGCCCTTGCGCAGGCTGCGCGGACGGCGTCGGCGTCTGCGCGGCGTCGCGCTCGGGCTTCGCGAGCTTCTTCGCGATCGTGTCCTTGCGCGCGCTCTTGAGCGAGGCCGCCTGCGCCTTGCTGCGGCCTTCGGCGATCGCCTCGGCGAAGTTGGCGAACAGCAGCGTCACCCACAGCCACAGCGTGACGGCGAGGATGAAGCCGGCCGGCGCCTCGCCCTTGCCGGTGAGCGCCTGGATCCACAGGATCGTCGTCAGGATGCTGCCGATGTAGACGACGAACATCACCGGATTGCGCCACTGGTAGCGCGGCGTCAGCCGGCGGAAGCTGTCGACGAGCGCCGTCTTCATCAGGTCCCGGCTGACGAACCAGGACAGCGCGCCTTGCTTGGCGGCCAGAGTTGCCATGTCGATTCCTTCGAGTAGTTGCGACGCGTCACTGGCCGGCGAACAGCAGCAGGTGCTCGACGACCGGGCCGAGCGCCAGCGCCGGCACGAACGTCAGCGCGCCGACGGTGATCACGGTGCCGATCAGCACGACGACGAACAGCGGCGTGTGCGTCGGCAGCGTGCCGGCGGACGGCGGCACGCGTCTTCGCCGCGGCGAACGCGCCGGCGAGCGCCAGCACCGGGAATCGCGAGCCAGTAGCGCGCGAACAGCATGCAGATGCCGAGCGCCGTGTTGTAGAACGGCGTGTTGGCGGAGAGGCCGGCGAACGCGCTGCCGTTGTTGTTGCTGGCCGACGAGAACGCGTACAGGATTTCCGAGAAGCCGTGCTCGGCCGGATTGGCGACGCCCGGCCTTGCCGGCGTCGACCATCACGGCGATCGCCGTGCCGCAGAGCACGAGCAGCGGCGGCAGCAGGATCGCGATCGACGCCATCTTGATCTCGAACGCGCCGATCTTCTTGCCGAGATACTCCGGCGTGCGGCCGATCATCAGGCCGGCGATGAACACGGCGACGATCGCGAACATGATCATCCCGTAGAGGCCCGAGCCGACGCCGCCGTAGATCACTTCGCCGAGCTGGATCAGCCACATCGGGATCATTCCGGCGAGCGGCATGAACGAGTCGTGCATCGAGTTGACCGAGCCGTTCGACGCCGACGGTCGTCGCGACCGCCCACAGCGCGGAGTTGGCGACGCCGAAGCGCACTTCCTTGCCTTCCATGTTGCCGCCGGGATTGGTCGCGCTCGCGACCTGATCGACGCCGAGCTTGGTGAGCACCGGGTTGCCCGGCGCTTCGAGCGCATAGGCCGACGGCCAGCAGCGCGACGAAGACGATCGTCATCGCGGCGAGCAGCGCCCAGCCCTGGCGCGTGTCGCCGATCATCTTGCCGAACGTGTAGCAGAGCGCCGCCGGGATCAGCAGGATCGCCAGCATCTCCAGGAAGTTGGAGAGCGGCGTCGGATTCTCGAACGGATGCGCCGAGTTGACGTTGAAGAAGCCGCCGCCGTTGGTGCCGAGCTGCTTGATCGCGATCTGCGACGCGGCGGGCCCGAGCGGAATCGTCTGCTCGGTCGCGGTCGCCTTCTCGGTGACCGGATTGCCCTTCTCGTCCTTGAGCGGCTGGCCGTCCGGGCCGTTCTTCGGATTGTCGTAGGTGACCGGCTGGACGAGCGTGACCGTCGCGTACTTGTCGAACGTCTGCACCACGCCCTGGCTCACCAGCACGAGCGCGAGGACGATCGACAGCGGCAGCAGGATGTAGACGGTCGTGCGGACGAGATCGACCCAGAAGTTGCCGATGCCCGTCGCTTCCTTGCGCGCGAAGCCGCGGATCAGCGCGACCAGCACCGCCATGCCGGTCGCCGCCGAGACGAAGTTCTGCACGGCGAGCCCGAGCATCTGCGTGAGATAGCTCATCGTCGACTTCGCCGCCGTAGCCCTGCCAGTTGGTGTTGGTGACGAAGCTCGTCGCGGTGTTGAACGACGAATCGGGCTGACACGGCCGCCATGCTCCTGCGGATTGAGCGGCAGCCACTGCTGGAGCCGCTGCAGCGCGTAGACGACGAGCCCGCCGAGCAGGTTGAACCAGAGCATCGCCAGCGCGTAGTCGATCCAGCCCATGTCGCGCGTCGGATCGACGCCCGCGCCGCGATAGATGAGGCGTTCGAGCGGGCCGCCGATGCGCTGCGCGCAGCGTCGCGCGTCCTTCGTAGACGGCGGCCATGTAGGCGCCGAGCGGCTTCGCGAGCAGCAGCAGGACGACGACGTAGAGCCCGAGTTGCAGCCAACCCGAGGCGTTCATTCGAAGAACTCCGGCTTGAACAGCGCGACGATCAGATAGACGAAGATGACGAGCGCGGCGAGCCCGCTCAGCCAATAGACCCAGTTCATGACCGGCCTCCCTTTCCCCATCAGGTTCGCGCAGAACCGCACCAGCCCGGCGGATGCCGCGAAGAACGCCACGATCAGAACGATGAATACGACATCCATCACCACGTCCATTCGATCTTCTCCTTCGGCAGTTGGTCGGCTGAATATCTTAATGATAGATCGACTGGCATTAAGAATTTCGTAAAATGCACGTACCCGCGTGTAAAGACAGCATAACACGAGCCTGTGCTTGAGCCAACTGCCCGCTGCCGGGAGCAATGCTACGCGGGCATCCTTGCGGGCAATTGACGTGGGTCAACCGCCCGGTCAGCGGCGTCTTCAGCCACCGCCGGCACCCGACCCCCCTCGGAATCCCCGAATGCGTTCGGGGTAGCGCCGCTGTTTGTACCAGCCGACGAGGCCCAGAGCCAGGAGCGGACACCGCGGGTAGGAACAGGAATCAGCGGCCGCAGCAACAGCCAGTGATCCCATACCCTCGAAGCTCATGGATTGCTCCTTTCGAGCCTTGACTGCCGCCCCGACACAGGAGCTGCTGGTTGCTGAGAAAGCAACGACCTGCTAAGCGAGTCATCCATTTGTTGGCCAAGTGCGAGGAGCCCAAAATTCGGCCTTGGCTGACCGAGCGCCCTCTTCGAAGCGAGTCATCCGCCTGTTGGCCAAGTGCAAGGAGCCCACAATTCGGTCTCGGCTGATCGAGCGACGACCTGCGAAGCGAGTCAATCACTTGTTGGTCAAGTACGAGAAGCCCACAATTCGGTCTCGGCTGACCGCCATCCCATTCGCCCGGCCAACCTGCTCCCGCGCGCGGGCGGGCAAGCTCTTCGGATGCAGTAACTTCATCTGACCGATTGGCTGCGTCCTCAACCACCGTCGCCACCCGTTCGGCCTCGGCTCGCGACTGCGATCGGCATGATACCCGTGGGTACCAGCCGAGGAGCACTGCAAGAACCGAGCAGCTGACACGCGACCAACAGAGTCAGCGGCCGCAACAACAGCCATTGATTCCCTAGTTCGAAGCTGATGGATAGCTTTCTTTCGCTTACAACTATGAACTATGGCGGCAATTTACGGCGTGCCAAGACAAGGGCGCGTGAAATCCCGACCGTTTTCCGTCAAGGCGCCATAGAGGAGCAAGCAGTATCGCGGTAACCGATGCACGTCAAAACGTCTTCTGCATGAATACGGTGCCGGTCGCCTTGCCGATGTTGCGTCCGGCAAGGGTGTAGCCCGCATCTTTGGCGTTGGTGTCGGTGTAGTACGCGCCGATGTTGTAACCTGCGACCACCCAGGTCACGCCCAGCTTCCAGTCGGTGTAGTCGAAGACATCGTTGCTGACGCCATTCGTGCTTCCCTGGTAGTCTTGGCGGCCGACGTGGGCATTCAGCGTCCACGCATCGTTGATCGGGTAGTTCGCCGACAAGTCAAGGTAGCCGGCGGTGTCCGGCACGCCGAACGTGTGATCGACGCTGTACGAGTATTTCAGCGACACCCATTTCCAGGACACGGCTCCATAGACCTCGGTCGTGTCCGGGTTGGTTGCACCGCCGACATAGCTGCCCGGGTAGTAGTAATAGAGCACGCCGATGTCGGTGCCCCAGTCGTCGTTGATCGCGTATTTCCAGCCGCCGTAAAGATCCCATTCCAGGCTGCAACCGTGATTGCAAACACCTGCGTCGTGCAGCCAGCTGATGTTCGAGCCCCAGGTGCCGAGGTAGATGCCGTTGGTGTTCGCGTAATCGAAGCCGCCCTGGAAGGCGGGCTTCTGATCGGTCTGCGTGAGTCCGCGGAAGACATACTGGCTGTAGATGCCGAAGTTGCCGGTGATGGTGTAGGGCTCCGCCGGCTTGGCATCGGGCGCGGCGGTTTGCGCTTTGGACGGTTCTACTGCAGGCGGGGTGGCTTGAGCGAACGCGGCGCCCGCAAGCAATGTGCCGAACGCCCCGAAGAGCAAGCCCACGCAGGAATGTATAGATAGGTTCATATCGGACTCCGTAACGGTTGTTATCAAGCTCGGGGCGCGTGACGCAAGTCGACCACTGCCTCGATTCCAATTCGCCCTCCGTTGCCCACCGTCCGACTCTCCTGGCGGGGGCACGCTTCCGCGTGCCGAGGGACAGACTCTTCCGACGCAACGAACTGACCAGGTGCGCCGACTGCGTCCTCATGCACCGTCGACCAGCGAACCATATTGGCCTTCCGGGCGCGCTTTTCGCGGCGTTGCGCTGTGCCCCGGCCGACGAGCACAACAAGGACCAGGCAAGGACACGCCAACAGGAACAAAACAAGCGGCCGCAGCAGCAACCAATGCTGCCATGTGTCGAAGTCCATGATCGAATTCCTTCTCACTATCAATGCACGCGACTGTACGCGCCACCGTGAATAGGACGCGTAAATTCGCTGTGATCGCATATAGACTTTGTGTAAAGACCACGGACTCTCGACGGTACAGCGTCAATGTCAACAACTTCCATTCCAGACACGACTCAGTGGAGAGCGGGTCCCTTTACATTCTCTTTACGCGCGACGCTTCGGATTTGATACGGTCTTTACACAGAATCCGTTACCTTCTTGGTGTGAACCTTCCCGTTTGAGGATTCGACCATGCTGGAATCAACCGGCGTCACAGCACAGCTCTCGTCAGGCGTGCGGCTCAATGCCGCCGCCAGGCGTCGCGCAATACCCTTGCCGAGATACTGGAACCAACCGACATCTTGCTTGGGCTCGACGTGGCGACGAAGAGTCAGGCACTGCGCGAAATTGCCCGATTTATCGCCGCTCGCCACCGACTATCCGACGCGGAGGTGCATGCGAGCCTCGTCGAACGCGAAGAGATCGGATCCACTGGCCTGGGCTGCGGGGTCGCCATCCCGCATGCGCGCGCGAACGGACTGGCTCGCCCGGTCGCCGCATTCGTCCGGACGCAGATAGCGATCCCCTTCGATGCGCCCGATGGGAAGCCGGTTACCGATATAATTGTCCTTCTCGTGCCGCACGAAGCCACCGACGAGCATCTGCTGCTTCTTGCCGAAGTTGCGGACATGTTTGCCGACAGGAGATTCCGCGAGGATCTGCGCAATTGCGCCGACGCCGCCGCGGTTCGCGCAAGGCTGCTGGGCGCAGCGGGGTGTGACCCTCTGAATCTCGCTCGTCCATGACCGATCGCGCCTATTCTGGCGCGGTCAGTTCACCGACGGTACTTGCTCGCCGTCAAGGCGTCTGATCACGTTATATATCCGCCGGAGTTGAAATGTTGTCGTAAGAGACCAGCATCCCATCAGCAACAACACAAGTGCTGCCTGGCCGAGCGTCGGATTCTCCGGTGATGCGTAGTGTCCCAGGATGAGGCAGCCAAGAAAGCCTGCCACGGTTTGAATACACCCATCGACGCATCGGCCGCGCAGCGCCCGCGTGGAGTATCTATCCGGGCGAAAGGCGATCAGCCGCTTGATAAACTCTTGCATTGCCTCCTCGCTCTTGTTCGACAGGGGCAATCCCCGCGCCCAGACGATGCGTGCGTCATAACTCATCGCCATACGGTCATCGGCGACCGCGGCGGCCACCTTGCGCCATCGCTTGCCCAGTTCTTCGAGCGTTGCTCTCGCCAATGGCGGCTTCAGCCCCAAGCAGGTGCGCGCCACTTCGCAACAAATATCGCGCGTAAGTACCCAACCAATAGCTTGCACATCGAATCCGTTCACACCTGATTCCTCGCGTGAGAGCCACGCGTGGCTAACGATCACATTTCGCGCATGCGGAGCGACGTCCCGTGAATGGGCCAGGTTAGAGGGCCGGTCGGCTCGATGAAGAATCGGCTACTGCTCACGCGCATCAGGTAACGACACCCGCGAAACAGGTGCAGCCGCGCGGCCTTCGGCGGTGCGAGCGATACGGTTGCGGTTCGGCGCGGTCCTCGCCAAGCCCCGTGCGGATTGTGCCGCCACCGGTTGCGCCGGGCGGACTCGCTTCTCGGCCGCCGGCGGTTGCGCCTCGGGAGCAGGACGCGCATACGGACCCGCAGGCGCGGACGTCGTGGTGCGCTGAACCGATTCTCCGGAGAGATTCGCGCCGTCCCCCGCATCTCGCCGGCGCCTACTGTGCAATTCCAACAAGACGCGAACGAGCAGAAACGAGCACGCTATTACGAAGATCATCAATGCTCGCATCAGCACCCAGTCATGGTAGAACATAGCTTCTTCCTTCGACGAAAGGTACGGTGACGAATATACGCATTGATAGGTAAAGAAGCTGCTTACTTTTCGGATTGGCGTGTAAAGAAAGTATTAAGCCATGCCACGGCGCTTCGGCCTGCCGCCGCTCGCTGTGACGCAGGGGAGAAAGCTGGGCCAGCGCGTCGACATCCGGCCCCAACGCCGCGCGGAGAAAATCTTCGGGCACGCTCCGCTGCATCTTTATATGATTTTTTCATCCTCGGCGCGAAACTTAATACCATTCTTACCCGGGCGGCCCTACGCTGATCCTTGATCTTGTGCAGCGGAGCCATTGGACGGTGGATAGCCCCTGTTGCTCTGCGCTGTTCTGGCTGGTACTTGGCCTCGCCTTCATTACCGCGGAGCTAGGCATCACTATGTTGCTGGTCCTTCTTTCCATGAGACCGAAGCGGAATCGGCGCTAAGCGAATGCGTCCGCCAGGGAAATGGGATGCAGGTTTTTGTCGATGTAAGCCGTCTCGATCGATCAGTTGGAGGTTAGGCAGCTATGAATATGATCAGCCGTTTTCTTTCTCGCGATGACGTCGTGCTAGACGTCGATGTTCCTGACAAGACACGGGCCCTAGAGGAAGCGGCTTTTCTGGTCGAGGCTCGGCACCATGTCAATCACGCGCCGGTTTTCAGAGCACTGTGGCGGCGGGAACAGAGCGGATCCACTGGAGTGGGACATGGCATTGCGATCCCCCATGCTCGTATCGCCGGAATCAGCGAGCCGATCGTTCTGCTGGTGCGCACGAAGCTTCCAATCAAATTTGGCGCCCCGGACCGGGAAGCCGTGTCCGTACTCTTCGTGATCCTGGTTCCCGAGCAGGCGAACGAGGAACACCTGCGGATCTTGGCGACTGCTTCGGAGCTGTTCTCGGACCCGACTTTTCGGGACCGGCTGCTAGCAGCGACGGAACCAGTTGCGGTTCAGCGCCTATTCGGTGAATGGCCAAGAACAATGGCTTAACCACGATTGGACAAATCGCCTTCGCGATGTATCGGCTTGCAAACCTTCGCGTGTGGCGCGTGGACAAGTGCCGCAACGCCTGCGCACTCACCGTCGCTACGCATGATCCAACGTTGGACCCGGCGCAAGTCAGATAACAGCGCGCGGTACAATATTGGACATCGCTGACGCACTAGCGCGCCTGCGCGGGTAGCCTCGCGTATCGCCCTGAGGTGGGCGCGGCACTCCGTACAACGATTCTTTCCGCTTGGCAGCCCTGGCATGACAGCGCGTGCGTACCCCCAGACGACGGGGCAACAGGTCGAACGCGGTTGGCGGTTCGGCTGGATCGACGCGATCGTGATCCTCGCCGTCTTCGCCTTGCTGTGGTTGCTTGTCGTCCTGAGCGGCGACATGCGAGTGCAGTTCGACGAGTTGCACCCGCCGCCACTTTCTCTCGACGTGGCATTGATCCCCTATTACACCGCCCGCACGGTATTGCGGATGTTCATCGCTTTTGCCGCAGCGCTCCTGTTCACCTTTACCTACGGCTATGCTGCCGCCAAGAGCGTCCGCGCGCGCAAGGTCATGCTGCCGCTGCTGGACATCCTGCAGTCGGTCCCCGTCCTGGGGTTTCTCTCCGTCACGGTGACCGGCTTCCTGGCGCTCTTTCCGGGAAGCCTCCTCGGGGTCGAATGCGCCAGCATTTTCGCGATCTTCACGGCCCAAGCTTGGAACATGACGTTCGGCTTCTATCACTCGCTGGTCACCATTCCCCCCGAGCTGCAGGAAGCGGCCTCCGTCTACAAGCTTAACCGCTGGCAGCGCTTCACTAAGGTCGAGGTGCCGTCATCGGCGATCGGCCTGATGTGGAACTCGATGATGAGCTTTGGCGGCGGCTGGTTCTTCGTTGCGCAAAGCGAGGCCATTTCGGTATTGAACAAGAACATCAAGTTGCCGGGATTGGGTTCGTACATGGCCACGGCCGTCGACGCGGGCGACACGCGGGCGGCCGCCTACGCCATCATCGCAATGATCGTCACAATCGTAGTCATCGATCAACTCCTGTGGAGGCCGCTGGTCGCGTGGGCGGAGAAGTTCAAGCTCGAACAGACGGAAGGCAAGGACAATGCGACATCGTGGGTATTGGATCTGCTTCAGGGCTCCTACGTATTGGCTTGGCTTTCCGATCACGTCGGTCGCGCTCTCGAGCGGTTCTCGCAGCGCGCCTCGATGTTTGGCTCGGACCTCACGCAAACGATGTCGGGGTATACGCCGGCGCCGCTTAAGGCACTGCTGCGCGTCGCGATGTGGGCACTGATCGCGCTCGGTGCCGCGTGGCTCGTCTTCGACGCATTCAATATTGCCAAGGCAATCAGGACCGATATGACCGGCGCGGAGATGCTGCACGTCGCCTGGCTCGGCGTGCTCACGTTCCTGCGCGTCGTGGCCATGAGCGTGATCGCGACGCTCATATGGACACCGATCGGTGTCTGGATCGGCTTGCGGCCACGCGTGGCGCGCATTGCGCAACCGCTTGCGCAGATCGCCGCGTCGTTTCCTGTGAATATGACTTTCCCATTCATTGTCGCCTTCTTCATTGCAGCGCATATCCCGATCAACTTGGGCAGCGTCCTGCTCATGGCGCTCGGCACACAGTGGTATATCCTGTTCAATGTCATCGCCGGCGCGATGGCGATTCCCACCGATCTGCGAGAGGCCGCAGCGTTATTTGGTCTGCGCCAATGGCGACTCTGGAAAACCCTCGTCATCCCCGCGATCTTTCCCTTCTGGGTCACCGGCGCTGTAACGGCGACCGGCGGGGCATGGAACGCCAGCATCGTGGCGGAGGTTGCCTCATGGGGTAACGACAAGCTGGTTGCCGACGGGCTAGGTGCGTATATTGCACAGGTAACGGAGAAGGGTGACCAGCCCGCGATCTATTTCAGCATCATGGTCATGGCGCTTTTCGTGGTCATCATCAATCGCGTGTTCTGGCGGCGGCTCTATGACTTGGCAGAACGCAAATTCAAACTCGACTGAACGTCTCAAAGTCGATGCGGGCCGCCTTGTCGTGCGCCATCTCGTCTGACCCTGGGAATGACCGATGCTCACCGATACTTTGCTTGCCGACAGATCGACACCCGAGGCGGGGAGCGCCGTCTCCGCACCTCCGATCGAGCTCCGGCACGTTTCGAAGTACTACGTGAGCGCCGACGGTAGTCCGCCCGTAACCGTGCTCGATGACATCAGCCTCGAGGTGCGCGACGGCGAGATGCTAGCGCTTCTTGGGCAGTCGGGGTCCGGCAAGTCCACGATCCTGCGCCTGATGGCGGGGCTCACGGAACCAACGCAGGGTGCCGTCCTGAGTCATGGGAAGCCACTCACCGGCGTCAATCGCAGTCTCGCGATCGTGTTCCAGAGCTTTGCACTCTATCCATGGCTCACCGTGCAGGACAACGTGCAGGTCGGCCTCATCCAACGCCGCCTCAATGCGCGACAGGAAAAGGACGAAATCGACCGTGTGCTGGAGCTAATCGGGCTCTCGGGATACGAAAATGCATACCCAAAACAGCTCTCAGGAGGCATGCGCCAGCGCGTCGGATTCGCGCGTGCCCTGGTAGCCCAGCCGGAGGTGCTGTGCATGGACGAGGCGTTCAGCGCGCTCGATGTTCTTACGGCGGAGAACCTGCGCACCGAAGTGGTCGATTTGTGGCGAAACTCTCGCCATGCGGGCTTGAAGAGCATCTTCTTCGTCACGCATAACATCGCCGAGGCTGTCTTCATGGCCAGCCGGATCGTCATCATCTCGTCGCATCCAGGCCGCGTACGCAACGTGATCGACAACCCTCTGCCCTACCCGCGCAATGTGAATTCCAAGCCGTTCGCTGCTATGGTCGATCAGGTTCACGCCGCAATCACGGCGCTGGTCTTGCCTGACGAACCGGTCGCATCGGTCTCGGTGCGCGCTACCGGTACGGACGCGGAACGAGCGGCCGAAGCAACCGCGGGGCCCGCGGTCGCTCGTGTCGCGCCGATCCCGAATGTACCCGTAGAAACCATCGTGGGTTTGCTCGAGATCATCGAGGACGCACAGGAGACCATCAATGTGTTCGATTTGAGCGCGCGCATCGGCAAGGAGTTTGGTGAGACCATCGCGATTGTGAAAGCGGCCGAGATGCTGGGTCTGGTGGACACGCCCAAGGACGACGTGCTGATGACGCAGGCCGGCTGGTACTTCCTCGCCGCCCCGGCACCTGCGCGAAAGACGCTGTTCAGGCAAGCCATCCTGAAACTGCGCCTGTTTCAGATGCTCACCTCACGTCTGGCGGCAGCGCCGGACGGGCGCATCGAAGCCGACAGCGTTCTCGAGGACCTAGCGACTCTCTTGCCATACGATCAGCCGGCGAAGCTGCTTGAGACACTCGTCGCCTGGGGCCGTTACGCCGAACTCATCGACTTCGATCAGAATGCCAATGCGGTCCATCTGCACGAGGCAAGTGCGAGTGATGAGGAGGATGAAGACGGCGTGACGTCAGGATAAAAGGACCGGGCCCGTAACACCGAACCGAATACAGTGACTACGCCATGAATCTCGTCGGCGAACTGTTGGGTATCGATGACATCGAGCTAGACCTGGACGTGTCGGGCAAGGCAGCATTGCTCGCGCGGATCGCCGCCATGCTTGCGCGACGACGACGCCTCGTCGAGGCCGAGGTCCTGCACAGCCTGACCGCGCGCGAGCAGCTAGGATCGACTGCGTTGGGTCATGGCGTCGCGATTCCGCACGCGCGCATGACCCAGTGCGGAGCGGCCGCAGCCGTCCTCGTGCGCACAAAAATTGCTATTCCATTCGAAGCCCCCGATGGTAAGCCTGTTTCGGTTTTTCTGGGATTGATCGTTCCACAGCAAGCAAACGAGCGACACCTAAAGCTCCTCGCTACTGCGGCCGCGATGTTCAGCGACCGGGCTTTTCGCGAGAAGCTCAAGGCGTGCACCTCTCCGGCAGCGGTAAGTGAACTTCTTGCCGCATGGCCGGATTCATCCGCATCGCCGGCTCGCGACAAGCCAACCGAATAATTCACCGCCCGCCCTGGCCGCGTGTGGCGTTTACGCCACCCTGCACCAGATCAAGCTCTGAAGGTCAATGCGGCCTTGGGCTGTCGCTTACAACTCACCGACGAACCGAACCGGGCGAAACTGAAATTGCGCTAGACAGTCGACTTATAAGAGTCACCCGCCGGCACAGTCGCGCCGGGCGTGTGGCGGATCGGCAGGCGCACGGTGAATTGCGTACCGCGCCCGATCTCGCTCGCGACGTCGATCTGCCCGCCGTGCTTGTGCACGATCGAGTAGGACACCGACAGCCCGAGCCCCGTCCCCTCTCCGACCGGCTTGGTCGTGAAGAATGGGTCGAAGATCCGTCCCAGGTCTTCCTCGCTTATGCCGCATCCCGTATCTTCCACCCGGATCCATGCCACGCCGCCTTCGACACCCGTTGCAAGCGTGATCTTGCCCTCGGCGCCGATGGCCTGCCCGGCGTTGACCAGCAAGTTGATGAACACCTGACTCAAGCGCGACGGCAGGCATTCGACCTTCGGAAGGTCGCCGAATTTGAGTTCGATGCGAGCCTTGTGCTTGAGCTCGCTGCGCACGATGTTGAGGGTACTTTCGAGGACGGCGTGCAAGTCCGCCATCTCCCATGCTTCTTCGCCGCCGGTGCGCGAGAAGTCCTTCAGGTCCTGCACGATCCGCTTGACGCGCACCAGGCCATCGCGCGACTCGCCGAGCAGGTCGACGATGTCGCCGCGCAGAAATTCGAAATCGAAACCGTCACGCAGCGCCCTGGCACGGGCCAGCGCTTCGGTCGGAGGCGCTGGCGCGGCCTGGTCCGCCTCGATGTAGGCGCTGAGCAATTCGAAGACGCGCTGCAGATACGATTCCAGCGTACCGAGATTCGACGAGACGAAGCCCACCGGATTGTTGATCTCGTGCGCGACCCCCGCTGCGATCTGGCCGATCGAGGCGAGCTTCTCCGACTGGATCAGCTGGTCCTGCGCTTCCTCGAGCATGGCGTTCACGCGCTGCAATGTCTCGTTCAGCGTCGAAAGCTCGCTGATCCGGTTGTCGCGCTCGACGTTCATCCGGTGGTTGGCGATGACCAGCGCGAGCAGACTGGTCAGCGCCTGACCCCGATCGAGGTCTTCCACCGTGTATCGCTGGCGCGACGTGGCTCGATTGACCGCAAGCGCCCCGATGATCTGTTCCTGAACGACCAGCGGCCAGCACATCGCGGAATGCGCGGGCCGGTTGCGCGGTTCCGACACGCGCAGAGGCAGCCCCGCTTCGGCGGCGTTGCCGTTGATCAGAATCGGCTGGCCGGTTGCCACCACGTGGCCGAAGACGCCGACGCCGCGCTGGAGCCTGCTGCCGACGACACCGGGCGGCAGATCCGTGCCCGCGGCGATCTCGAGCTCGTCGTCGGTGCCGTCGACGATCAATGCGATCGATCCACTCTCCGCATCGAAGCCCTGGACGATATGGGTGAGGATGTCCTGCCGCACGCGCAGCGGGTCGGCGCCGTAGGCCGCGGTCTGGCCGAACTCGTACAACGCGCGGATCCAGGCGAGATCGGCGGTCTTACCGCCGCCCAAGGGCACGGCTGGTCGGGCATGGTCAAAGCGGAAAGCTCGGCTTGGTCACTCTTCGAGCAGCACGCTGCCGTCTTCGGCCCAGCGCACACGGGTGATTCCCGGCGATTCCAGCTCGAGCCGATCGAGTTCCGCCTGCTGCTCCGAGATGATGCCGCGTTGCCGGCGAACCTCGTTCGCCAATTGCTGGTTTTCCACCAGCAGCGCGTGGTGAGCAAGTACCTGCACGATGGCCGCCTTCAGCTCGTGGTCGGACCACGGCTTGCTCACGAACTGGAAGATGCCGGCGTCGTTGATCGCCCGCATGATGCCGTCGATATCGGCGTAGGCGCTGATGATGATGCGCGCCGAATTGGGTTGCAGCGCCCGAACCTCCGTCAGGAACGTGGCGCCGTCCATTTCCGGCATGCGAAAGTCCGAGATCACCAGATCGACCACATGGTCTCGCAGGTACGCGAGCGCCTGCACCGGCGACGTGAAGGTCATCACCTGGGGGTTCGGAATGGCGGGCGGCGCGTCGTGGTTGAGACACATCCGACGCAAAGCGTTCAGGACGTTCGGTTCGTCATCGACGATCACGAGCTTGGCCATGGTCAGTTTCTCCAGCAATTGCAGGGAGTTAGGCGCAGAAAGGCGCTTCGCTGTCGAGCGAGGCGGCCGGCCGCATTTGTGCGAAACAGAGGGGAGCAAGCGGCATGCCAGCCGACAGCACGATGATCGGCATCGGCGACCACTCGCGGATGCGACGGATCACTTCGATGCCGTCGATGTCGGGCAGTGCGAGGTCGACGATGGCGAGGTCCGGTTTGTGGGTTCTGGCGTCGATCGAGCCGCGGCGGCCTGTGGCCGACTCGACCACCCGGTAACCTTCGACGCCGAAGGCGGCGCGCAGGAATCGCCGGATCTCGGGTTCGTCCTCGACGATCAGGACGACGGGGTGCAGTTCCGCCACGATCAGCTCGACAAAGGCTCCGGCGGAACCGACGGCGCTTCTTCCAGCGGAAGCGTGAAACGAAATGCCGTTCCGCCGGCCGGGACGCTCTCCGCCCAGGCTTGTCCCCCGTGAAGGCGAACGATCGCGCGGCAGATCGCGAGTCCCAAGCCGAAGCCCGTGTCCGTGCCTTCGATCGAGCCGCGATGAAACTTGGCGAATACCCGCTCGAAGTCGCGTTCGGGAAGGCCGCCGCTGTAGTCTTCGACGGTCACGACGATCTCTCCGGAACGACGCTGCGCGCGCACCCTGACTATCGTTCCTGGAGGCGTGTGCTTCGCGCAGTTCTCGAGGAGGTTGCCGAGGGCCTGTTCGATCAGCGTCGCATCGACGCGTATCAGCGGCAGGTCCTCCGGCAGCTCGACGATGACCCGGTGATTCGTCATGCGCTCGGAGAGTCGCGCCAGCACCGCGCCGACGATCTCGCTCAACGAAGCCCAGTCCCGGTCCAGCTTGACGGCGCTCATCTCGAGACGCGTCATCTGCAGCACCTTCGCAACGTGCTCCGACATTTCCCGCGCCTGGTCGAAGATGCTTTTCGCCAGCGCCTTGCGTTCCGCTGCCGTCAATCGCTCGCCGCTCTCCTCGAGGCTCGACGACGCACCCGCGATGACGGCGAGCGGAGTCCGCAGATCGTGCGATATCGAAGCGAGCAGCGTGCTGCGTATGCGCTCGGTCTCGGCTTCGATTTCGAGCGCTGCCTGTGCCGCCGCCTGGTGACGGACGCTCTCGACCAGGCGGGAGATGATGAGTGCGACCGCCAGCATGATCGCGAAGGTCAGCAGGTACTGAACGTCCTCGACGGTCAACGTGCCTTGCGGCGGAACGAACAGTACGTCGAACGCCAGGACGCAAAGGACCGCCGCAGTGATCGCCGGACCGCGCGAAAAGCGCAGCGCAATGATCACCACGGCAAGCAGGTAGACCATGGCGACGTTCACCACGTCGAAACGCGGACGCATGGCGAATCCGACCAGCGTGCACGCCGCGGTGGCGCCTGCCGCGCACGCATAGCCGACCCAGGGCCGTTTTAGGTCCACGCCGTGACTGTAGCGCATCGCGGCCGTAAATTTGCCGTAAAAATTCAGCGACCGCCCGCGCCGCGGCAGGCCGGGCTGATCTAGGCTGCGTCCGATGGATACGATCGTCGAAGCTCAGCCGGCATCGCGCCACGCAGGAAGCGCCAGCGCATCGCCGCCAGACGACGACCGCGCTGGCGCTGCTCGCCCTGGGCGTCGTGTACGGTGATATCGGCACGAGCCCGCTGTATGCGGCCAAGGAAACCTTCAATCCCGAGCATGGCATTCCGCTGACGCCCGAGAACATCATCGGCGGCGTGTCGGCGATTTTCTGGGCGCTGATGATCATCGTCTCGCTCAAGTACGTGACGCTTGTTCTTCGCGCCGGCAATCGCGGCGAGGGTGGCATCATGGCGCTGCTGGCGCTCGCCACGTCATCGGTGCGCGACCGGCCTCGGCTGCGCAATGCGCTATTCGCGATCGGCGTGTTCGGAGCCGCGCTGTTCTATGGCGATGCGGTCCTGACGCCGGCGATCTCGGTGCTTTCGGCGGTGGAGGGACTGGCGGTCGGCACCGAGACGCTCAAGCCCTACGTCGTGCCGCTCTCGGCCGGAATTCTGATCGCGCTGTTCGCGATCCAGCGCTACGGCACCGGCGTCGTCGGCATGTTCTTCGGCCCGGTCTGCGCGCTCTGGTTCGTTTCTCTCGGCGCCATCGGAATCTGGCAGATCGGCAAGGCACCCGAGATTCTCAAGGCCGTCGACCCGACGCACGCGCTGCGCTTCATCGACCGGACACGGCTACGCCTCGTTCATCGTGCTCGGCTCGGTGCTCCTCGCCGTCACCGGCGCCGAAGCGCTGTACGCGGACATGGGCCACTTCGGCAAGCGCGCGATCCGCATCGCCTGGTTCGGCGTCGCCGCGCCCGGATTGGTGCTCAACTATTTCGGACAGGGCGCGCTGCTGATCGCCCAGCCGGCGGCGATCGAGAACCCGTTTTATCTGGCCTATCCCGCCTGGGCGCTGTATCCGATGGTCGCACTTGCCACCGCCGCGACGGTCATCGCTTCGCAGGCGACGATCTCGGGCGCGTATTCGATGACGCAGCAGGCGGTCCAGCTCGGCTATCTGCCGCGCACGACGATCCTGCACACCTCCGCGCGGACGATGGGCCAGATCTACGTGCCGGCCGTGAACTGGCTGCTTTTGCTGGTCGTCGCGGCCGCGGTCGTCGGCTTCGGCAGCTCGTCGAGGCTTGCGTCCGCCTACGGCGTTGCGGTGATGGGCACGATGCTGGTCACGACCTTGCTCACCTTCTTCGTGCTTCGCTACCGCTGGCACTACGCGCTGTGGCTCTGCGTCGCGGCCACCGGCGTTCTTCATGCTGGTCGACGGCGTATTCTTCGCCGCGGCCATGCACAAGGTGCTCGACGGCGGCTGGTTCCCGCTGGCGCTGGGAGCGATCGTATTCTTCGTCATGGTGACGTGGCGCCGCGGACGTCAAAAGCTGCTCGAGCGGCTGAGCGGGGCCTCGCCGCCGTTGGTCGGGTTCCTCAAGTCGCTTCTCCAGCATCCGCCGCAGCGGGTGCCTGGCACCGCCGTATTTCTCACCTCCAGTCCGGATGCCACGCCCAATGCGCTGCTGCACAGCCTCAAGCACTACAAGGTCCTGCACGAGCAGAACGTGTTCCTGACGGTCGAATTTCTCGACGTGCCGTGGGTTCCGTCGGCGCGTCGCGTCGTGAGCGAGTGCCTGGCCGACGACTGCTGGCGTGTCACGGCGCGCTACGGATTCATGGAGCGGCCGGACGTCGCGCTCGCCCTGGAGCTTTGCGCGCCGGGCGGATTGCAGCTCGATCCGATGCAGGTGAGCTACTTCCTCTCGCGCGAAAAGATCGTTCCCGGAACGAGCGAGAGGGGCGTCGTCCGATGGCGCGATCGCATCTTCGCGGCCATGGCGCGTAACGCCGGCAGCATCACCGACTTCTTCAACGTCCCGACCAATCAGGTGGTCGAGCTGGGCACCCGCGTCGAGATTTAGAACCGGCAGGCGCTACGAGCGCGGCGCTCTTCGCACAGCGCGACGTCTGCGCAGCATCAACGCCGCGCATGCGGCGAGCACGATGCCGAGGGCCAGCAAGGCCTGTTCCGACAGCGTCGGGATCGCGCCCCCTGCGACGTTCTGCGTCACCGAGATGTTGTCGATGAAGTACGAGACGTCGGTGGTCGCGCCCGGCCCTCCCGGGGTGCGCGCATCGAGCTCGCCCGCGAAGATGATCGTGGCAGACGTGCTCGCGGCGGTGAAATTGACCCTGACGGTGTGCCAGTTCCCGTCCAGGAATTCGGTGAGCAGCAGCGGGTTGCCCGGCTCGCTGTCGAGGAACACGCCGAAGCTTCTGCCGGTTCCGCTACCGGACGCGGGGACGTGCAGATGAACGTCGACCTTGATCGTGTAGCTCGCGCCGACCGTGAGCCCGCTGATCGTCTGCGACGCTGCGGGATCCGAGTCGGCTTCGCCGCACGCGTTCAGGCGAATCGACCCGGGAGGGTTGCCGTTCGCCCGCGTCCCACTGTTCGTCGCCGCAACCGCCGCCGAGAGTCCAGCCGCTGGCATCGAAGTCCAGCGTGCCGTTGGTGATGAATTGTGCGTGGAGCGGGCCTGCACAAAGCACCATCACCGTCGAAGCCAACAGAAGCGAGATCCGACGCATGTTATCTCCCTGAAGACACGAGCGCATCGATCGGAAAGCTATCTTGCGCGCGCAATCATACGTCGAACGCAAGCACGGGGCCGTAAGGCGCCGCCCAACGGCGCTCAATCGTGTGTCTTTTTCGCAACAAGGTCGATCAGCGCCGACATGCCGCTGTGCGCCTCGCCTTCGCGAATCACGGCGTCGTAGTCCTCGAGAACCAGAATCTCCCAGTCCGAAAACGTGCGCTCCAGCCACTCGCGGGTGTACATGTGCTCGCGTTTCGGCGGACCGCCGGTGCGATAGTCGACCTGCTCCGGCCGATAGCCTTCGAGGAGGAAGAGGCCGCCCGGCTCGACTGCTGACATCATTCCGGCGAACGCGTCGTCACGCCGGTGCGGAGGAATGAACTGGATGAACACCGCCACCAGCGCGTCGTACCGCCTGGCGGCCCACGGCCAGGTGTAGGCGTCGCCGAGCTGATGATCGACGTTCACCTTGCGGCGCTGCGCGAGGCGCTTGGCCTTGGCAATCGCATTGGGTGCGAAGTCGAACGCGGTGACATGAAAGCCCTGCTCGGCGAGCCAGACACTGTTGCGTCCTTCGCCATCGGCGATACAGAGGACCGAGCCGCCGGGCTTCAGCCAATGCGCCTGCTTGCGCAGAAACGCGTTCGGCTCCTCGCCGAACAGGTAATCCTCGCGCGCGAAGCGCGCGTTCCACGTCTCGAGCGGTTTGTCGAAGTCGGCCATGGTGAAGCGTCGTATCTTAGCTTGGGGCCGGGAGCGGCGTATATACTGATTCGATGACTGCGTGAGCTCACCATGGATCGACGCCAACGTATCGCTTCGATAATCGCCGGCTTGCTGGTCTCGACCGGCGCCGCAGCCCTCGACGTCAACCTCGTCGGCCTGTTCCCGAACAAGGCCGTCGTGCAGATCGACGGCGGCGCATTGCAAACCCTGTCGGTGGGACAGAGGACTCGCGAAGGCATCGCGCTGGTGTCGGTGGAGAGCGATGGCGCGACCTTCGAAATCCAGGGACAGCGCATGGCGCTCGGACTCGGCCACGCACGCATGCAGACGACCGCGGCTGCGGCCGCGATGCTCACCGCCGACGAGCGGGGCCATTTTGTCGCCGACGGGCAGGTCAACGGCATAGCGATACGATTTGCCGTGGATACCGGCGCGACGTTCGTATCCTTTCCCGCCAGCGAGGCGCGCCGGCTTGGGCTCGACTACCGCAACGGCCGGAAGACTCTGATGGAGACCGCCAACGGCGACGCGGTGGGCTACCGAGTCAAGCTCGACACGGTGCGCGTGGGGGAGCTCACCGTGAATAACGTCGACGCCGTCGTCATGGACGGCGACACGCTGCCCGTCGCTTTGCTCGGCATGAGCTTCCTCAATCGCATGAACATCAGGCGCGAGGGGCAGATCATGACGCTGACGAAGCGGTATTAGGCTCTTTCGCCCACCGCATTCTAACGGTTCGTCATGAACGAACAGACGGAGCCGGTGAACGCGCATGACCCCCCGGGTTCGGGACGCGACCGAGGCAGCGCGGCCACCAGAGCCTGGTCCCGAGTCCTCGTGGCAGGTCGTGATGGCATCAAGGATACGTTAGCGGGGCTTTTGGCGTCGGTGGTTCTGATCGCCAACATCGTCTCGTTCGGCGCGCTGATGTTTCCGGGCGACCTTGGCGCCGGCATTCCGACAGCGATCTGGGCGATGCTGATCGGCAGCAGCATCGGCGGCATCTGGATCGCGTTGGCGACGTCACTGCCGCCACTCGCGACCGGCATCGATTCGCCGACGGGAGCCGTTCTGGTGCTGTTGAGCGCGAGCGCCGCATCCGGCGTCTTCACGTCCGGTGGCAGTGCGCAGACCGCGGTTCAGACCGTGATGCTGATTTTCACAGCCGCGACCTTCCTTTCGGGTGCATTGTTGTATGGTCTCGGTGCCTGCCGATGGGGGACCTACTTCCGGTTCGTGCCCTATTTCGTCGTTGGCGGATTCCTGGCCGCCACCGGCTGGTTGCTGATTGCCGGCGCTATCCGAATGACGACCGGCCAGACGCTGGCTTTCAGCAGTCTCGGCGCAAACTGGACGATGATCTCGGTCGCGAGGCTCGGCGCCGCCGTTGTTGCGCTGATGGTATTGCTGGCCGTGCGGCGTTGGGCGAAATCGCCGTTTGCCATGCCTGCCGCGCTTCTCATGATGTGGTTGGCGGGCACCATCGCGCTCCGACGCCTCGGACTTTCCGGCCCCGAGCACGGCTGGTACTTGCCCTCGCTCAAGGGCCTGACCGAATGGTCTCCATTCGCGGCCGCTCGCACAACGCACCTTACATGGTCGACGATGGTCGGCCTCATCCCCGAGTTGCTTGCTGTGACGGTTGTGGCGCTCGTTTCGCTCGTGACCAAGGTATCGAGCATCGAGGTCGCGCGACAAGTGGCCGGGGATCTCGATCGCGAGTTTCGCGCACACGGCATGGCGAGCCTGCTTGCCGTGCCGTTCGGCGGCATCATCAGCAGTCTCCAGGTCGGCACCAGCCGTTTGCTCGAGCATGCAGGTGGCGCGACGCGAATGAGCGGGGCCGCGTGTGCCGTTTTCCTCGGTGCCGTCGGCGTTGCGAATTTGAATCTCCCGGGACTGATACCTGTCCCGATTGTCGCGGGCCTCGTCCTTTACCTCGGCTATACGTTCATCGTCGACGCCCTGGGGCGACCCTATTCTCAGCGCGCGTGGCTCGACCTCTTTCTCGCTGTCGGCATCATGGTCGCATGCATTGAGTACGGCTACCTGATCGGCGTGCTGGTCGGTCTGGTGGGTGCCTGCGTGATGTTTGCCATCAGCTATGCGCGCCTGGGGGTCGTGCGCCGGCACGTGACGCGGACCATGTTCGCAAGCTATGTCGACCGATCGGCGGAGGTGTCCAAACACTTGCGCGAGACCGGCGACGCTATCCAACTCTACTGGCTTTCAGGTTACATTTTCTTTGGCTCCTCCGAAAGCGTGTTCGAGCGCGTCCGCGGCGACATCGAGTCGCTCGCACCCGGCCGGGTTGCCTACGTGATCCTCGATTTCGGGATGGTGTCCGGCGCCGATTCCTCCGCCATCGCGAGCCTCGCCAAGTTGCGCAATTTTTGCAATAAACGAGGTGTCACGCTCGTTTACTCCTCGCTGCCGCCGGCCATGCGTGCAACCCTCCAGCTCGGCGGCTTCTTCGGCGGCAAGAGTCGGCACCGGGCCTTTGGCGACCTCAATCTCGCGCTGGCGTGGTGCGAGGACAGCCTTGTCGCCACGGCAAGCTTCGATACGGAGAAGGGCCTCGCGGGCTTCGAGCCGTGGCTTCAGAACCAACTCGGTACGGCCGTCAGGGCCGCCGATCTTGTTGGGTATCTTCAGCGCAAGGATGTCGATGGGCCGCAGATCCTCTATCGTGAGGGCGAGCCCGCCGACACTGTCGATCTCGTCGCCGCCGGCAACCTTGCAATCGAAATCGCAAGGGAAAACGGCGAAATCCTGCGCGTGAGGCGCATCACGACACACACAGTCTTGGGTGAGATGGGCTTCTTCAGGCACTCCGTGCGCTCCGCCACAGTGTCATCGGACGGGCCGGCCACCATCTTCACCATGAGCCGCACCAACTTCGAGCGGATGCGGACGGAGCGCCCGGATCTGGCTAGCGCCTTCGACGACTTCATCATGCGAGTTCTTGCTGACCGTATCGATTTCGCAAACCGCACAGTCGCGGCCCTGAGCGGTTAGTCTCCCCAGCTGATGGCGCCGTCGGGCGCGGGCCGTACCGCTATCCCTTCGATGGAGCCGCTTCCGGCGCGCTTGCATCGCGACGCGAGAACTTCTCCATCGACACGGAATACTCCCCCGTTGCCGCGTTGTGACGCACGCAATATTCAGTTGGATAGAACCCGGCCGCGGCGACCGCTTTCGGCGCTTTGATCGGCAGGCAGCCGTCGGGCTTGCTCCGCATGTAAGCGAGCGTGACCATCGCTTCATAGAAGATCACGTTGCCATCGTACACGCCGTAGATCCAGCTCCGGGTGAAGGGCTGCTGATGGAATTCGGGTCCGGTGGTGTCGATCAGGTGATTGCCCATGACCGGAACGACTGCCTCGACATCGACATAGTCCGGAGCCATGTAGTTCGAGGGTAGCGGCTTCTTCGCCGTCTGGAATTGGTCGCAGCGGACCAATTCGGGGCCGCAGGGTCCGGATTCGATCGCGAAGGCGTCCGCAATCGGGCCCATCTCGAAGTGAACATCGAAGTGCGGTGCGTCATAGATTCCCGGGGGGATGTGCCCAACAGGGTTCCAGTTGAACAGAACCCACTTGAACGGGATGTCAGCTCGTCGGGCCACCGCATCCGGCAGGGGAATAACGAACTCGTGCGTGTGCTGACACTTTGTGTCGGCGCCTATCGCGCCGTCCTTGTTGCGTCCGAAGCAACGATGCTCGTCTGAATCGTTAGGCAAGCCGTCCAACGCGCTCGAGGACCAAACGACGCCTATCGCCTTCGGTGCGTCCCCGCTTTCAAGTTCGGCGTAACTCGAGACCGTTCCGTCGCCCAGCTTCAGTTGCCAGCCCGGCATGCGGGACGCCGACGTAACGGCACGCTCATTCGAACAGCCTGCTGCCGCGAGCGCGGTGACGGCCAATAACATCATCAAACGAACAACCATGTGAATTCCTCCCCCTGTGACGAACCCGATTACGCGTCTCCCCCGGAATCTTCAGGTGAAGCCGCGTTCCCCTCGCGTTGACGCGGGCGAGCCTACCACGAGACAGGCGCTCCGGCGAGCGTCAATCCTCAGCAGTTTTGAACCTTGAACTCGACGCGACGATCGAGCGCATCGCGCAGATCATCGGTCCCGGATCCCACGAGGTTTTCCCGGAATCCCATCCCGACCGATGTGAGTCGGCCTGTAGTCTCCGGGGCCAGAGCCTCGATCCGGCGCTGGATGGTGACCGCTCGTTGCAGCGAAAGCTTGTCATTGAACTGCTCCGGCCCCGTGTGGCTCGTGTGACCGACGATGGTAAGGCAGCTTTTCGACGCCGCGACTTCGCGCGCAACGAGGCGCAGCCACATGTTGTACGGGCCGCTGACTTTCGGGTCCGCCAGGAAATCGAGAGAGCCGGGGCGGAACAGGAATTTGACCGAAAGACTGTTGGTCGCGAGACCGAGGGCGACGATTTTCGCGAATGCCTTCTCGGCCTCGTCGGTGCGTCCAAGCTGGGTGTTGGCAAGATAGAGACCGTTGAGGACGCGCAATTGCTGTCCTTCGGGACGAGCCGCGGCCGTTTCATAGTAGCGCAGCGCCTCGGCGTAGTTACCCGCTTCATAGCGGTTTGAGCCTTCCGTGATCAAGGCGTTGATCGGAAGCCGCGACATGTAGAATTCGTCCGCCGCGCCGCCGGTCGGCGTCTGTGCGGTTTTGATCTGCCCTTCGACCGCCCGATCCTTGGTCAATGAAGGGCTGTCGCGATAAAAGGGTGTCGGCGTGGTATCGACTCCCTCGCTGCGGATCCTTGTTGCGGACTGGGCCACCACGAAGCCGGTCTTGATATCGGTCAGCGAAAGGCTGATCCGGAATATTCCTCCGGTAGCCTTCGCACCATCGAGCGGAGTCAACGTCGCGGCCAGGAGATACTGTGCCTTGCCAAGAATGCCCGAGTTGACCGCGGCCACGTCGAACTGCGCGAACTTGTCTGAGGCGCGTTTCAGCAGTCGCGAATCGAGGGCTTGCGACGCGATCGTCTGCTGCCCGGTATTCCCGTCGATGGCCGGGTCGACCGCGATGACACCGCGTGGCACGTCGGACTCTTTCTTGAGCAGGCCGGGTGCGACGTTGAATGCCGGCAGCCGCCGCGCCTGGACCAAGAGGTCGTCGATCGCGTAATCGACACCCGCGTCGAATGTCAATTCGGACGACGGCGCGGGTGGACGCTCGGGAGGCGCGGGCGCCGCACATGAGGCAAGCAGCATCACAGCAACCAGGCTGGCGGCGGTCAGCCCACTCGTCATGCACCGCGGCAGGTTTAGCGACATGAGTTTGCAAGCTCCCTTCTTTCTTCCGTGGATAGCGCCTCGCCCAGTGTTGCCTTTTCCATGATTCGACTGCAACGCAAGCTGCCCCGGTCAGACGCGGCATCCGTGGCGATGGGTGCGGCCGGAGATGGATCAGTTCTCGGCTTGATCCTGGGGCTCGTTTTTGCCGCGGCCCCGGGCGCGGCAGTCACCGGCTGCGTCAAATCGGGCGCGGGCGCACGTTCTGCAACGCCTGCGGCGCTGACCGGAGGCGTCGCCTCGGGCTTGGGCACGACGCCGGGCGGGCCTTGCGAATCGACCACGGCCTTCTCCGATGTCGGCGGCGCGGCGGCCTGTTTCGGCGTCGTCGGAGACACCGTGGTTTCGATCGCTGTTTGAGGACTCCTCGAGTCGTTGGGCGCGGTCAGCTTGTTGATCACGAATAGCGAAACAGCGCCAAGCGCGATCACCGCGATGACGGGGAGCAACGCCTTGCGAGCGATCTCGACAGCAGGGCTCGACTTGGTGGGAGAATCGGTGGCAATCCCGCTCGCCGATTCCCGCTTCGACGTGATCGACGCGGGGCCCTTCGCGACGGATTCCGCAGGCTCATGCGCAGCGGGCGCGAGATCGAGCTTGAGCTTTTCCAGCACCGCGGCACTCGGGGCGACCGCGTACAACTCGTGCGCCCGCCCATGCTTGTCGTCGGGAGCACCCACATGTCTGAACAGCTCGGCGTACGCGGAATCCAGGCTGCCGACGGCGTCAAAGAAGGCTCTCGAAGCCGTGATTTGCCCGGGCTCCGCAAAGTCCATGATCCGCTTGGCGGCATTGATGCCATCGCCGACGAAATTGGGCCGCGCTTCGAGGTCGGTCGACTCTTTGACCGATCCGAGATGAAGGCCGGTGCGCAAGCGATTCGAAGGAAAGCCCGCCTCGCCGGCAGCCCGCCCGAAATCCTCCGCGATCGCCAGCGCCATATAGAGCGCGTGCTCGGGACTGGAGGTAAACGCGATCAGCGCCCCGTCGCCTGTGTCCTTGATCCGGTAGTCGACGTCGAGGAGGGTTGCAAGATTCCTGCGCAAAACCGATGACAACGTGGCCTTGGCAGCGTACTGCTCGGCCGCCGTTCCCTTCGAGTATCCGACCAGGTCGGTGAAGAGGAAGCTCGCGACGAGCGCGCGGCTCGCCGGATGCCGCTCGGTTTCGGTCACGGAGAGTTCACCAGTGGAAGTCTCGCGCCTGCGATTTCGCTGCGCCGGGAAATAGTCTAGCGGAAAAGCCTACCGGGAGCGACAATCCCAGCAGCTGCGATCGACCCAAACCAGCCCGTCGGTCTTCTCCAAAGCTGACGTTCAACGAACTAGGCTCGTTTCGGAATGGCGCGACGGCCACGCCTCCCGTATGTCAACCTTCAACCCGGGCGGGAGCGCGGAGCGGTCGCGCATGGACGGTCTGCGTGCGCGGAAGCGTGACCGTGAAACGGGTCTCGCCAGCGGAAGACTCGACGCCGATGCTTCCGGCGTGCATTTCAACGATTGACTTAGCAATCGCGAGCCCCAATCCGGCGTGCTCGCTCTCGCCCTCCCGGCGCGAGGGGTCGATCCGATATAGCCGCTCGAAGATCCTCGAACGATGCACGGCGGGAATTGCCGGGCCAGGGTTCGCCACGCTGACCCGCGCCGCTTCCGCGTCCTCCGAGATCGAGACGGTAACCGATCCTCCAACGGGTGTGAAGCGAATGGCGTTGGAAAGCAGATTGGAAAGCGCACGCTGGATCATGAGACGATCGCCGGAAATCGTGGCGGTACCGGATTGCGTCAGTCCGACATCGCGATCGGTCGCGTAGGCTTCGTAGAATCCGAGCAACCGCCCCACTTCCTCGTGCAGCACAACCGGTTCCCGCTTCGGCGCGATGAGCCTGTTGTCGGCCTTGGCGAGAAACAGCATGTCGGAGGCCATCCTGGAGAGTCGATCGAGCTCCTCGAGATTGGATTGCAGGTTAACGCGATATTCCTTTCCATCGCGCTCCTGACTCAAGGTGACTTGAGTCTGGATCAGCATGTTCTGGATCGGAGTGCGCAGCTCATGGGCAAGGTCCGACGAGAACTCTGAGAGGCGGCGGAAGGAGTCGTCGAGACGCGCGAGCATACGGTTGAACGCGAACACCACCTCGCGCAGCTCGGACGGCACGCCGGCTTCGGGTAGCGGCTTGTCCAGCCGCTCCGCCGAGATGGCAGCGAACATCGCCGAGAGCTCCCGTAGTGGCAGAAGCCCGCGGTAAACCGCAGCCCAGCCGAGTAAAGCCATGACCACCATCGCGAGCGCCATGCCGAACCACAGGAATTCCCTGAACTCACTCATAAAATCGCGATCGCTGGTGATGTCGAGCGCGATCGCGACGCTGGCCGGCGAGCGGCTCGGAATACCGAGCGGGAGACGGTTGGTCACGAATCGGTAAACGCGGTCGCTGCTTGACCAAGTGACCGGCTGTCGTCCGCCCAGTCCGATGCTCCCGAGCAAGTGCTTGACCACGTCGGCGGGTCCAGTCGAAAACAGGACCGCGCCGTCGCTTGCAGTGACCGCAATGGCAATCCCCGGATGCCCGAACATCGCATCGGCGATTCGTGTCGGCAATTGCGCGATGGAATCGGGCGTTGTAACGCTGGCTAGCACGCTGCGCATGAGCTCCATCTTTCCGTTCAGCTCCAACGTATCATCGTCCAGGAAATGGTTTTCCGCAGCGCGCTGGAAGAGCACGCCAGCGACCAGGAGAACGCTGGCTGCGGCGACGGCGAACAATAGGCTTACGCGCGCGGTGAGCGAGACCGGTGTTTTCATTCGTCTGGGGCCCTCAGCACATAGCCCATGCCGCGCACGGTTTGGATCAGCTTGGCGTCGAACTGGTCGTCGATCTTGGCGCGCAGCCGGCGTACGGCGACGTCGATGACATTAGTATCGCTATCGAAGTTCATGTCCCACACTTGGGAGGCGATGAGGGAGCGTGGCAAAACCTCACTGTGCCGGCGCATCAGCAACTCGAGCAGCGCAAACTCCTTTGCAGTTAGGTCGATGCGGTTGCCGGCACGCGTCACGCGTCGGTGCAGGAGATCTAGCTCGAGGTCCGCGACTGCGAGCTTTTCGAGCGCGTGAGGGGTCTTCCCTCGGCGCAACAGCGTGCGGACTCTCGCCAGCAGTTCGGCGAACGAAAAAGGCTTGATCAGGTAGTCGTCGGCTCCGAGTTCGAGGCCTCTGACGCGGTCGTCGACGTCATCACGCGCTGTGAGAAACAGGACCGGGGTGTCGCTGCCGGCAGCGCGCACGCTTCTCAGTACTTCCCAGCCATCCACCCCCGGCAACATCACGTCGAGGATCACTAGGTCGTAGCTCTCGGTAAGCGCGAGGTGCAGTCCGTCGGTCCCGGTCCGGGCGATATCGGCCACGAAGCCGGCTTCGGAAAGTCCTCGCTTCAGGTAGTCCGCGGTCTTGGGCTCGTCCTCGACAATCAATAGCTTCATGGCGGGCTTGTCTGGCGATGCCGTGGTTGCGCACCCGGCCTGATCGGGTTCGGCGTGAAGACATGACAAAGATGTAATCCGGCAGTCATCCTCCCGAAGGTACGCCGGCTGCATGCTTTCGCCAATACTCGATTAACGAAAGATGCACGTACCGACTACAAAGGATCACTGGCCATGCAAGCGAACAATTACAGATCGACCACCTACGCAATGATCGCCTCCGCCTTGATCCTGTCTCCGGGTCTGGCCTTGGCCGGTCCACCGTTCATGACGGACGACCCGGCACCAGTGGATCACAAACACAGCGAGTTTTATGTGTTTTCAACGTATGACAAGACGAAGGACGGAAAAGACATCACTGCGCCGGCGTTCGAATACAACTATGGCGCTTTCCCTGAGACGCAACTTCACATCGTTGTTCCGTTCGTCAAAACCGCTCCTAAGGACGCGGCGTCGAAATTTGGCATAGGCGATGTCGAAATCGGCGTCAAGTACCGATTCGTTCAGGAAACGGATACGATGCCGCAAATCGGTCTCTTTCCGATGGCGGAACTTCCCACGGGTGACTCCGACAAGGGCCTTGGCAACGGCAAGACATGGTGGAGGTTGCCGGTATGGATCCAGAAGAGCTGGGGAGACTGGACCAGCTATGGAGGCGGCGGCTACGTGATCAATCATGCGGATGGCCAAAAAAACTATCCGTTCGGGGGCTGGCTGCTACAGAAGGACTTCGGAGAGACATGGACGTTGGGCGGCGAAGTCTTTGCCCGCGGCAAGGACACCGTCGACGGTCAGGCCACCACCGTTCTGAACTTCGGTGGACTTTACAAATTCACACCTGAATTCAATCTACTCTTCTCCGCCGGTCGTAACGTAAGCGGTGAGCGTCACACCGTCGCTTACCTGGGGCTTTGGTGGGCCTTCGGTGGCGATGAAAAAAGCGAGCAGAAGACAGGGGCGGTGCCCGACTCTGCTCGCTGGTCGCTGGCGGGGAGGTAGGGAACTACGGCGCCCGGAAATGCAGCGCATTGTGGCCCGGCGATCAACTGCGCCACCGAGATGACGGAAGCTACGGGTACGGGAGACTTGGATCAAACTGTGTTGCTGTTTGGCGAGTGCATGATTCGGAGTTTTGTGTTTTGCCGATGGCCATATCCGCATCCCTGCGGAAGGCGACTACCACTAATGAAGGAGCTATGACTATGTTGACGATCCGGAAAACCATCCTTGCCGCAGGTTGCCTGTTGGCGCTCTCTACCGTGAGCTATGCCGCTTCGGATTGGCTGAAAGGCACGCCTGAAGAGCAAATCAAAACCCTTGCCGAGCTCCAACCCGGACTGGGGACGGTCATGATCGAATACGGCAACCGTTTCTCCACCATGTATTACGCGGCCAAGGGCGGCAACTGGGGTATGGCCGACTATCAGCTCAAGGAGATGCGCGAGATTCAGGAAGTGGGCGAGAACACCCGACCTGCGCGTGCCCCCATGCTGAAGGCCTTTGAGTCAGCACATCTGGATAAATTGGCCGATGCGATCAAAGCTAAGGACGGGAAGAAATTCGATGTCGCATTTAAGCAAGCCGTCGAGGGATGCAACGGCTGTCATGCCGCCAACGACTTCGGCTTCATCAAATATCAACTGCCGAAGTCTTCTCCATCGCCGACTTCCGTCAAGCCTTGACGCGGGATTGAAGCAGGCTGCCGGCTCCGGCAGCCTGTCGCTAACGTCGACTCTCGGTGATTCCCCCGCCGTTCCTGCGGTGCCAGAGACAATCGACGCCTGTGTTGGAGCGTGCCACGGAACGACTGCTCCTGGCCGATAGCAGACGTCGGCCGTTCGCGTGCGAACCCAGTTAGTCGGGAAACGCTGCGCCCGAAATCCTCGCGCACTCCGCGATCAACCGCTCCTGAATCTTCTCGTCCCGCGCCGCAGCCTCCGCAGCCCGTCGCTCCCGATGATAGAAATACTGCCCGCTGACCATCGCCTCGGGATCGTTGCTCGTCGCGAGCCACACCTGCGTTTCCGCGCCGGCGTCGAGATCGTCCGGCGCGCTCGGGCCGCCCATTTTGGTCGGCACCCATCCGGGCTCGAGCGCGTTGGAGAGTACGTCCGGCCACTTCCGCGCCACGGCGAACGCCAGGATCAGGTCGTGCAGCTTGGAGTCCGCGTACGCGCTCGATCCGTTCCAGGGCCGCTCGCTCCAGGTGAGGTCTTTCAGGCTCGCGTCGCCGCTGCGGTGCATGCCTGAGCTCAAGTAGACCAATCGTTTCGGCTTGCGGATCAGCGCGGTGAGGATGTAAGGCGCCAGCGTGTTGACCGCGAACACCTGCGGCAGCCCGTCGACGGTGGCGATGCGGCGTCGCTCCCTGTAGCCGACGCCGGCGTTGTGGATGACGGCGTCGAACGCGCCGAGCGCGTTGACCTTGTCGGCGATCTCCTTGCACTCCGCGATGCTGGAAAGATCGCCGGCCACGGCGGTCTCCGCTCCCGGCACCGCGGCCAGCGCTTCCTTCGCGCGCGCCTCGCTGCGCGCGTGCAGCACGACGCGGTGGCCGCCGGCGACCATGAGCCTCGCCGCCATCTGCCCGAGCCCGTCTGCCGAGCCCGTAACGAAAATGCGTGCCATCTTTCCCAATCTCGATCGAAGCTGACGATTTGCAATATACTTCGGCCGTTCGGTTCGTGTCGACTTCGCGGCAACCAGCGACAGACGCCTATCAACTTCATGGGCAACGACTCCAGCGCGTCGCAACGGCTGCCCGATGCCGGGCCGGAAGTCGCACAGTCGCGCAGGTCGGCCATGAACATCGTCGTCGACGTCGTTCGCCACCTGGTTCCGCTGCTGCCCCTGTATTTGCTCAACGGCAACATCGCGAGCTACTTGCTGTTGACGGCGTTCGATCTCTCCCTGGGACTGATGTTGATCGTCGGTACGACGCGCGATCGCAAGGACCCCACGTCGGTGGACCCGCGTTCGCGCTGGTTGGTGATGCGTTTGCTCGCCGTGGTGTTCATCGCTGTTTTTCTGGCGATCGTGGCGGCGATCGTCACCCTGCCGATCGCTGCACCCGCCTTTATTTTCGGCTTGGCGACCGGCGTCGATTGGTGGGGCACGGTAACCGACAAGCACTTCTGGATACCCGTCGCCGGCATGTCGCTGCTTGCCGCGGCCCGGGCGCAGGGTTTGTTCGAGGCAACGACGGCTCCCGGGCATCGCGGCCAGCCCACGCGCGCGGGGCCGGTCATCGGCGACCTGGAGGGCGATCGCAGGCGCTCGCTCGCGGACAACGCCGCGCAGGTCACATTGATCGCGACCTTCGCGGCGCTGTGTTACGTGTTGCTGAGCTTCGGGCGGTTCGGCTCGTATGCGCTGCCTATCGTCTACGCCGCCCTGCTGGTGTTCTACGACGCGCGACCGGACATCGCGCAACGGATTTTCCCGAAGCTATGGCAGCAAAAGTGACAAACGCCATTCAACCCGGAGACGGCTGATTCGACGGCGCGGGCGCGATTCTCCAGCGCGCAGCTATGTTCGACCGGCGCCTGGCCGCGCATCAACCCCAGAGTCCGCAGTGCATTCAGCTACTTCGGGTTTCGTCCGCGACCGTGCTCGTTGACTCGCGGACGCGCGCGCGGCTCGTTCTGGCCTTTGGCGCCGGCGTGCGGCAGCTCAGGGCCCGGCGTCGGAGGTGCGGGGGGATGATGGCCGACGTTCGGGTCGACCACGGCCGCGCCGTGCGCTGGATCAGGGGTTGCAACCGGTTTGTCCCGCTGCACGCGTTTGTCCATTGTCATGCCGCGCGTCGCCCGCTGAGAAGATTGACGACGATCATGATGAGGGCGACCACGAGCAGAATGTGGACAAAGCCGCCCATGGTGTAGGAAGTGACGAGCCCAAGAAGCCATAGCACAATCAAGACAACAGCGATCGTATAGAGCATGGAATGCACCCTTTGGTTATTGGATTCCGGTGGTCGGAGACAGATTACATCCTGGTCGGGATCCCGTTCGTTGTCTGTTCGGTAGCCGACACTACGTCTCGTCCGTGCTTATGCGATTTCATGTCGCTGTGAGCGAGCCAACGCAAGGGCCTATCTTGATGCGGCCGGCGATGATTGTCGGGATTGGGATGAATGATGAAGAATGCCTGACCGCTTCTACGCGTCCCCGCACGCCACGCAGGGACGCATGCCGTGCGGACACAGCTCATGGTGGATTTGGGCCGCGGCATCCTCAAATGCCGTAATCGCCGGGGCCATCGCCCCTCGCTCGAGCATATGCGCGACTTCCCTGGTCACCGCTCGCTCGAAAACCTGGCGGAGCGCATCGGACGAAGCCATCGCTACGGCATCACGCAGGACAACACGCGCGCGAGTCTTGGCCCTGGCTGCAAACTCTTTCCGATCATCTGTCCGGTGCGGCATCGCTCCTTGACTCCTATGTGCTAGGGCCGACGCTCGACCACAGCGGGAAGCGGATCGTCCACGCGCTGCGATCTAGTCAGACCCGCATCGTCGCGTTTGTGCTCCCGCACCATGACGCAGTTCGCTGCTGGCCAACCGTTTGCCGAATGCGTCCAGTCCATCGTTACGCGCAGCTCCGCGATGCTGACGCCGTGGCGGTCTTTGATCTCACTGATGATCCGAGTCAGGAGTCGCCCAGCCTGATCGCACAACTCCTTTTCAGCCTTTGCATAGTTCAGAAATATTTCAGCATCCAAGCACATGCCTTCCTCTCCCAAAGAACGATCTGGGTCAGCCCGCGGGCGCATGAAGGTTGGATCCCGGCCTCAACCGAGTCTGTGCGGAGGCGTACATCGGGCGGGCAAATTGCGGCCGCTCGCGCCTGCGGGCAACAGGACTAACCGTTGGTCGATGCGAACGCGAACCTCAAGGCCGATCGAAGAGCTGCTTTTGTGCAACAAGAGTGGGTGCGGCAGCGTACAGACACGACCGGGCCCCGTGCGTATGTTCAAGTCAGAGGGAAAGAGCAGCTAGCCTCATGCCGAGCGCCCGAGAGTCGACTCTTCGATGCTGCGGGTCTCCAAGCCGAAGATTGCACGGCATGCGTTTTTGGCCCTCGGTATAGCTCCCGATACGGTGCTTAAACATAAGGAAGAAACATGTCCAGACTATTGATAGCACTATTTATCGCTGCCGGAGTAGGTGTTGCCGGCTGCGCGACGCAGCGCGATGCGCCGATGGCTGCTGCGAAGCCCGCGGCGCCGATTTCGAAGGACGCTTACGATGCGACGGTCAAGAACGCCGACGCGCAGTACAAGATGGAAAAGGATGCGTGCGCATCGCGAAGCGGTAACGCCAAGGACATTTGCCTGGCGGAGGCCAGCGGCAAGGAAAAGGTCGCTAAGGCGGACGCGGAAGCCGCGTACAAGAACACGCCGAAGGTGCGCGAGGATGCGCGGGTCACCCGTGCTGAGGCGACCTACAATGTCGCCAAGGAGAAATGTGACGAACTTTCGGGCAATCCCAAGGACGTCTGCGTGAAGGAAGCAAACGCCGCACTGGTCAAGGCTAAGGCGGACGCCAAGGTCGACCGTGTCGCGGCCGAAACGCGCCACGACGCGGAGACGAAGCAGGCTGATGCCCGCAACGAAGCGATCAAAGACAAGCGCGACGCGGAATACAAAGTCGCGATCGAAAAATGCGACGCACTCGCCGGCCCCGCCAAGGATACATGCGTCAGCGGCGCCAAGGTGCAATACGGCAAGTCATAGGATTGATGCAAGCGGTCCTCGCTGCTTTCTCTTTGGCAGCGCGATGGATCGGGCAAAACGGCCGGGGCTTTTACACCGGCCGTTTTTTTGTCCAGCGCCTGCCCGCGTTCTGCCCTCGTGGCACGATCAATGCGAACGGCCAGAGCCAACGCCAGCACGCCGGCGGGCACTAGCCCCGCGATGAACGGGCCGCCGATGGAGATATTGGTGCCGAAGCCCAGGATGACATCCCGTCGGCCGGATAACACATCGCCCGGGCGGCGTCGGACCCGGTCGGAGCGCGAGCGCGGCAACTATCCTTGTTGCCCACCATCTAACAAATGCTCCTGAATTATGGTCCCGCCACGGAGAAGGCTTACAATCGTGGTGATAGATTTCACAACGCCGATGATGCTCAGACCGATTCTCCGGGCGGCTTTGCTGGCGGTTTTGGCAGTTGCGTCGGGGCCGCAGTTCGCCCATGCCGACATCTATACCTGGGCCGACGCGTCCGGCTCGATCAACGTCAGCAATCTCGCCCCGCCCGAAGGTGTGCGCGTGATCAGCGTCGAGCACGCCCGCCCGCAGGCAGTCGCGGCGCGGGAGGATGCGGCTCGGGAAGCGGCGCGCCGGGCCGAGACGCAGGCGCTCGAGGAGCGCGTTCGACAGCTCGAGAGCGAGGCCGCGGCGCGGCGCCAGGCGCCCACCCAGGTCGTGTATCCAACGATTCCGGCGCCGCCGCCGATCCAGTACTGGAGCGAACCCGCGTCGGCGCCGGTGCAATACGTTGTCAGCGAGGCTCCGCCGACCTATACGCAAGGGTGCGACCCCTCATGGCTGAGCTGCGGGCTCGGCTGGTGGCCGGGCTTCTATCCGACCAGCGTCGTCTTCGTGCGCGCGCCGAACTTCAGGCGCTTTCCGGACGCCCCCAATCGGCACCACTTCGCCGTGCGGCAGCCGGTGCGCTCGTTCGGCCGTTTCGGCCGAGGCTGAATTCCTGATCCGCAGAGGCTGGCTGGGCGCAGCCAGGTAGCGCGCCGACTTTGGTCGCGCTACTTGTTCATCAGGAGCGTCGGCAGCCAGAGCGTCAGCGGCGGCCAGACCGTGATCGCCAGAAGCACCAACAGCAGCGGCACTAGCCAGGGCAGGATGGCGCGCGAGATCTGCTCGAACGTGATCTCGGCGATGCGCGCCATGACAAAGAGCACCACGCCGATCGGCGGATGGATCGTGCCGAGGATCAGGTTGAAGATCATGATGAGCCCGAACTGCACGGGATCGATGCCGAAGCTGATCGCCGCCGGCACCAGGATCGGGATCAGGATCAGCATCGCCGCGAGCGCTTCCATGAAGCAGCCCACCGCCAGCAGGACCACGTTCGAGACGAGCAGGAAGACCAGCGGTTCGTGGATCGCCGCGACGATCGTCGGCGCGAGGGTCTGCGGAATGCGCGAGATCGACATGCACCAGCCGAGCGCCCCGGCGACCATGACCAGCACGGCCACGATGCCCGTGGTTTCCGCCGTATTGATGAGGATCGCCGGCAGATCCTTGACCGACAGCGTGCGGTAGACGACGAAACCGAGGAACAGCGCCTACAGGCAGGCGACCGCCGCCGCTTCGGTCGGCGTGAACAGCCCGCTGAACATGCCGCCGAGCAGGATCACCGGCGTCAGCAGCGCCCACACGCTTTCCTTCAACGCGAGCCACACGTCGCAAAGTCCGCCGAACGAATGGCGCGGCAGGCCCTGCCGCGGCGCGATGATCGCCACCATGGTCATCAGCGACAGCCCCATCAGCACGCCGGGAATGACGCCGGCGAGAAACAGGCGGCCGATCGACACGTCGGCGCTGACGCCGTAGATCACCATCGGCAGGCTCGGCGGGATGATCGGGCCGATGGTCGCGGCGGCCGAGCTGATCGCCGCCGCCGTTTCGGGACGATAGCCGGCCTTTTTCATCGCGCGCACTTCGACGGCGCCGGTCCCCGCCGCGTCGGCGACGGCCGATCCCACCATGCCCGCGAAGATCATGCTCGAAAGAATGCTGGCGTGCGCGTAGCCGCCGCGCAGCGCGCCGACCAGCGACGTCGCGAAACGCACGATGCGGTCGGTGAGCTTCGCGGCGCCGAGCAGATTGCCCATCAGGATGAACAGCGGCGCGGCGACCAGCGGAAACGAGTTCATCGCCTGCGCCATCTTCTGCGGCACGATGGACGGCGACAGGCCGCTGAAGAAGACGAAGGCGAATGCCGCCAGGCCCATCGACGCGAACAGCGGCATCCCCATCAGGATGGCCACCAGCCAGACGCCGACGATCTCCATCATCAGGTGGATCATTCGACGGCGACCTCTTCGCTTGCGGCGGGCGGACGCAATCGCGGCGGCCGTCGCAGCGCCTGGATCACCTCGCTCGCGCCCTGCAGCGCGGTGATCGCTCCGCCGAGCACCATCGGCGCGTACATCCACGCCATCGATATCGGCAGCGACGTCGCTTCGAGGTCGTGATTCTTGCCGACCAGTCCGACGCTGTACGCCGTGACGAGCGCGCCGAACAAGGTCATCGCCGACTGGATGACGAGCTCGGTCGCCCGGTGTGCGCGCTCGGGAAGCATGTCCTGGAAAAAGCGGATGCGCACGTGAATGCGCTTGCGGCTGGCGACGATCCAGCCGAATACTGCGAGCCAGACCATCAGGAAGCGGGACAGCTCGTCGGTCCAGATCAGCGGCTCGCCCAGCGAGCGCGTCGCCGCGCCGAGCGACACGCAACCGAGCAGCGCGACCACGAGCGCGCAGCAGAGGAACTCGGACGTCCTGTCGAAAGCGCTGGCGAGGACGCGATGCATCGGCATTCCAGTACGCGGCGGCAACGGTCGGCGCCGCCGGCGGCTGGTGGTTACGGGCGCGGTTCCTGGACGATCAGGTCAGATCGCGGCGATCCGCTCCCAGAGTCCCTTGCCCCATTTCGACTCGAACTTGGCGGGCAGGCTCGCCAGCACGGGCTTGCGGAAGCTCTCGACGTCGGGCTGGATCACCGTCATGCCGGCCGCCTTGAACGTGTCGGCGAGCTTGCTTTCCTGCGACAGGATCTCGTTGTCCTGCGTCTGGCCGTGCGTCTCGACGGCGGACTTGAGCGACTGGCGCTCCTTCGCGCTGAGCGCCTGCCACGCGGCTTCGTTCACGACGATCAGGCGCGGCGTGATGATGTGTCCGGTGAGCACCAGGTACTTCTGCACCTCGAAGAACTTGTTGCTCTGGATCGTCGGCAGCGGATTCTCCTGTCCGTCGACCGCGCCCTGGCTCAGCGCCAGATAGAGCTCGCCGATGTTGAGCGGCGTCGGCCGCGCGCCCCAGGCCTCCGCCATCGCGCGGAAGGTGTCGACCTCGGGAATGCGCAGCTTGAAGCCTTTCATGTCGTCGACGGTGTTGATCGCCTTCGATCCGGAGGTGACGTGGCGCTTGCCGTAGTAGGTCGAGCCGATGACCCGCATCGACCGCTTGGCGACGAGCATGGCGTTCATCTCGTCGAACACCGGCGAGGCCAGCACGCGGCGGACGTGTTGCGGATCGCGCCAGATGTACGGCGCCTCGAGGATCGAGAATTGCGGCACGAATTGGCCGAACTGCGCCGCGCCTTCGTCGACGATCTGGATCGCGCCCGACGACGCCGATTCGATGACGTCGCGCGACGAGCCGAGCTGTCCGGCGGGAAAGGTCTGGATCTCGACCGCGCCGCCGGTCTCTTCGCGCACCTGCTTGGCGACGCGCTCCATCATCGCCACCGTCGGGTGGTTGGTCGGGAGCACCGTCGCCCAGCGCAAGCGTCGTCGCCGCGCTTGCGCGCCCCGGCAGCGCGCCGATCGCCATGCCCGCGAGTCCCGCGCCGATCCACCTGCGCCGCGTCCAACGCATCGAATTGCTCATCGCCGTCCTCCTCCTGGTATCGATCAGGCTGCGCTTCTCACGATACCAGAAAGGGGATCGAACTCCGACGGGTTCGTTACTTCGCCCTGGGCTTGGCCTTCCAAAGTCCCAGCGCCGCGCCGGTCGGATCGACGATGATCGACAGCCAGCCCATGCCCATGACCTCGGTGACGTCCTTCATGACCGTGCCGCCCAGCGATTTGGCTTTTTTGGTCGCGGCCTCGATGTCGTCGACCAGCACGTAGGCGAGCCAGAACGACTGCCCGTTGGGCATCGGATTCTTCATCATTCCGCCGCCGGTGCCATCGCCCACGCTGATCATCGTGTAGTTGCCGCCCGCCGCCGGGTTCGGGACGTCTTCCAGCTTCCAGTCGAAGAGCTTGCTGTAAAAGCTCTTCGCCTTGGCGACATCGTTCGTTTCCAGTTCGACGTGTACGAAAGGATTGGCCATTGCTTGTCTCCAGGTCGGTTGATGAACGGCTAGCGTGAAATAAAGCGGCCGAGCCGATCGAGGCAGCCGATCCACCCGTGTTGATGCTTGTCGCGCGACTCTTGATCGGCGAACCTTTGGTGGGCCAGCATCAGCTCGGTGCCTTCGCCCGAAGGTTTGAACTCGAGCGTCACCAAAGATTCCCGCTCGGGCGTGCTCTCCCACGACCAGGTGTAGACGAGCTTCTTGTTGGGTACGACCTCCTTGTACACGCCTTGGACGCGATGCGTTTCGCCGTCCGGCGCATGCATGACGATGCGATAGCGCCCGCCGACGCGGACGTCCATCGTGACTTCCGATTCGCCGAAAGCGTCGCTGGGCCCCATCCAGTGCTTCATTTGCTCGGGGTCCGTCCACGCCGCGTAGACCGCGGCGACGGGGGCTTGATAGATGCGTCGGATCTGGAGACTGGTCTTGTCTTCGGTTGCGATTTCCATGCTTGGCTCTCCTTGTGTTTCAGGAACGCGCCCAGGCGATCGAGCTGCGTGTTCCAGAATTCCTCGTGGCGCTCCAGCCACTCGAGCGCGCCCTTCAGCGCGCCTCCTTTCAATTGGCAGTTCACCACGCGGCCGGTCTTGGTCCGCTCGATGAGGCCCGCCTCTTCCAGAATGCCCAGGTGCTTGCTGACGCCCGGCAGCGACATGCCGAACGGCTCGGCCAGTTCGCCCACCGAGCGCTCGCCCTGGCGGAGCCTGACGAGCACCGCC
Organism: uncultured beta proteobacterium; assembly: GCA_963776175.1. Taxonomy (GTDB): domain Bacteria; phylum Pseudomonadota; class Gammaproteobacteria; order Burkholderiales; family Casimicrobiaceae; genus PALSA-1003. The sequence goes on from CAVZLP010000007.1 coordinate 50,868, forward strand.
CGGCGCGTCGGATCGGCGAGTGCGCTGAAGACGGCGTCGAGCCGTTCGGACGAATAGTTAACCATATGGTTAAATATGCCCGGGATTTCCGGACCTGTCAAGCGGTCCGTCGCGCACTGTCGGGAAGGAGCCTAGGGCTCGCCGCGCGCGCCGTAGGTGCCGCGCCACGGCACTGATCGAAGTTGCCGCGCGATGGTCGTTAGTTACACGCGGCGTGCGAGGCGGGGTGTTTCCCCGTCGCAGGCGCAGCGCTTCGCGCCCTGTTTTCACAGGACATTTTCTTCCTGGCACGCGATATGCACGAACGGCTGCGCCATGCCCAGGATTCAATCACATGACCGCGACGCCATCGTCGAGCCGGCGCCTGCATACGCCAGCGATGCCGAAATCGAGTTCGCGCAGCAGTTGCGTCGACGCCTCGAAGAGCGATACCTCGGATCGTCCGAGGCGCCGTCGCCTTCGCGCGACCGATCGGGCGAAGAGCGCTAATTCGAGTCCGACGTTTCGAACGTCGCCCGATCTGCTAAGAGGTCCTAGACGTTCATTTCCAGCAGCGCGTAACTGAGCGACTTGCCGTGTGCGTCGAGGCCGAGCGAGGTCGTGACCCCGCCGTTCAACGATCGCTCGCACACGAATTGCAGCGCCCATAAACCGGGCAGCTCGTAGCGCCGGATGTCGCCTTGAACGATGCCTTGAAGATGTTTCTTCACGGCATCGACGGTCACGCGCTCGACCAGCAGCGGAAAGTCTTCCTCCCGGTACGCGATCAGCGACAGTATCGACGTATCGCCCTTGTCGCCGGCACGGCAGTGCGCCAGCTCATGCAGCTTGGACATTGCGCGACCACTCTTTCAACGTGACCTTGGTGGACACTCGCTCGCGCTCGATCAAGGTCGAGACGATGCCGACTTGCTCATGCACGTACTTGCGCGTGCCGCCGCCGCCCGCCGGCCCGTTGGTGTAGAGCGCTTCGACTTCCTCGCCGACCTGCATCGCGCGCTCTTGTGTCGCCGCGCGCGCGGCGACGCGCAGGCGGATTTCGTAGGGCTGCTCCGCGCGATCGAACGACTTTCCGTGCAGCGAGGTGCTGCCGATCAGATCGATTCGCATGTCGGGGAAGTCCTTGCCGAGCCGCTGGCGGACGATTTCGCCGGCGAGCCGGGCGCGGGCCATGGCATTGGCGCCGCCGTAGCTGATCTCGCCCTCGCCGACGTATCCGGCGAGATAGCCGACGCTGACCTTGAGCTTCGGCGGGCGCGCCTTGCCGGTTGCCCCACGCACGTCGACGCGGTCGGGTCCCGTCGCGCGCAGCGTCACCGTGGAGAAGTCGGCGACAACGTCCGGCGTGACGTATCCGAACGGATCGGTCACCTCGTAGAGCAGTTGCTCCTTTGCGGTCGCGACCGTGATCAAGCCGCCAGTGCCTTCGACCTTGCTTACGCTCGCGTTGCCGTCGGCGTCGACGTCGGCGTAGGGAAAGCCCAGGTGCGCCATGTCCGGCACGTCCTTGCGCCCCGGCTCGGCGTAGTAGCCGCCGCAGAGCTGTCCCGCGCATTCGAGCAGATGCCCGATCGACGTGCCTCGCGCCAGCCGATCGAAGTCGTCGAGTTGCCAGCCATACTCGTGCACCATCGGCGCCAGAAACAGCGACGGGTCGGCGACGCGGCCGGTGATGATGACGTCGGCGCCGGATTGCAGCGCGGGCAGCAACGCCGCCGCGCCGAGGTAGGCATTCGCCGATACCAGCTCTCCGTAGCCGGCGATCGGCGTCCGGGTTTCCAGCGTGAGTTCGCCGGGCTCGATCGTCGCCAGCACGTCGTCGCCAGTGACCACGGCCACCCGGATCGGCGTCTTTTGCGTTCGTGCGATGGCGATGATCGCGTCCGCCGCGGCGATGGGGTTGGCCGCGCCCATGTTGGTGATCAGACGCACGCCGTGCCGCCTCAGGAGCGGCAGCAGCAGCTCGATGCGCCGCTCGAGCAGCGGGTCGTAGCCGCGCGCCGGATCCCGGCGTTTGCGCAATTGCGCGAGCGCCACCGTACGCTCGCCCAGACATTCGAGCACCAGATATTGGATGCGGCCACGCTCCGCGAGCACCGCCGCGGGCTCCAGGCGATCACCGGAGAATCCGGCGCCGGCGCCGATGCGGAGCAGTTCGCGCATGGTTCTGCCCCGCCTTCAGTCGCCCGGCAGGTTTTGCACTTCGGGGAAGAACAGATCCTTCCACGACGCCGGCTTGGTCTTGATCGAGCCGATCTTGTACATGAAGTCCGCCGTTTTCCCGACCTTCTGCGGAACCAGCGTGTACGCGTAATCCGCGGCACTGATCATCGCGTAGATGTCGTCGACCGTGTTCTTGGTGTCTTTCGCTTCCTCCAGATAGATTCTGGCAGCGGCGCGCTTGTCCTTGTTGATCGTGTCGATCGCTTCCTTCAGCGCGTCGAAGAAAGCCTTGTAGCTTTTCGGATTGGCTTCGCGATACTTGGTCGACGCGGCGATCACCAGCGCGGTCGCCGGCCCGCCGAGGATCTCGTAGTTGGTCGTCAGCGTCCGGATGCCGGGGATCTTCATCTCCTGCTCGTGAAACGGCGACGTCGCGAAGTGCGCGTCGACGCCGGCCGAGTTGCTGGTGAGCGCCAGCAGCGCATCGGGATGCGACAGGGTGACGGTCCACGGGTCGAAGTGGGCGTAGTTCTGCTCGCCGTACTCTTTCGCCGCCGCCATCTGCAGCATGATCGCCTGCGTCGAGATCTTGACCGACGGCACGGCGATCTTGTCCTTGTCGCTGAAGTCGCGGATCGTCTTCACGTTCGGATTGCGCACGTTGAGGTACAGCGGGTAGGTCGTCAGCGCCGACATGCCCTTGATCTGAACGTTGTCCTTGGTCTTGTCCCAGAGCGTGATCAGCGAAGGTGCGCCGACCGAGATGAACTGGAGCGCGCCGCTGATAATGCCGTCGTTCATCACGCTCGGTCCGGCGACCTTGACCCACCCGACCTTGACCTCGCCCAGGCCTTCGGCCCTGGCGTGCTTCTCGACCAGCTTGTCGCGCTCCATCAGCATCAGCGGAAGGAAGCTCACGCCGTATTGCTGCGCGACGTTGATCTCGCTCGTTTCCGCGCGCGCGGTCGCGGCAACGGTGGCAAGCAACAAACCCAGCAAGCAACGCTTGACGATGAACATCACGCCTCCCGAACCGAATTTGTCATGTCACGCACGGCGCGCGTGGGCAAAGTGTATCCAGTATCCCGCGATAGCACGCGCCGCGGCCATCCCTATCGCATGCCGATCTTGGCACGCGCGATCACGCCGGCTGCCTCGCGCGGAGGGGATCGCCAGTACTGCTCGGGTGCACGAACCTCTGCGCCCAGCGCGGCCGCCGCGTGCCACGGCCAGCGCGGATCCCAGAGCATGGCGCGCGCCATCGCCACCAGGTCGGCATCGCCCGAGGCGATGATCGCCTCGGCCTGCTTCGCTTCGGTGATGAGGCCCACCGCCATGGTCGCGATGCCGGTTGCGCGGCGAATCTCGCGGGCGAGGGGGACCTGGTAGCCGGGGCCGAGCGGAATCTTCTGCGCAGGCGAGATGCCGCCGCTCGACGTGTCGATCCAGTCGCATCCGGCTGCTTTGAGGCGGCGGACGAGTGCGACCGAGTCCTCGATCGTCCAGCCGCCGTCGACCCAGTCGGTCGCCGAAATGCGCACGCCCATCGGCTTGTCCTGCGGCCAGGACTCGCGCACGGCCGCGAAGATCTCGAGCGGTAAGCGAATGCGATTGTCGAACGAGCCGCCGTACGCGTCATCGCGCCGGTTCGATAGCGGCGAAAGAAATTCGTGCAACAGATAGCCGTGCGCGCAGTGCAGTTCGAGCGCGTCGAGGCCGAGCCGCGCCGCCCGCTTGGCGGCGGCGACGAATTCGCGCTTGATCTGCGCGATACCCGCGGCGTCGAGCGCGGCCGGGGGTGCCTCGTGGTCGAGCTGCGGTATCGCCGACGGCGCCACCGTCGTCCACCCGCCTTGTGCGGCCGGAATCAGCTGCCCTCCTTCCCAAGGCACTTGCGACGAGCCTTTGCGTCCCGCGTGCGCGAGCTGGATCGCCACCGGCATCGGCGGGGCATGCTTGCGCGCGATCGCGAGGCGCTCGCCCAGCGCCTTTTCGCAGGCGTCGTCGTAGAGGCCCAGGCAGCCGTAAGTGATGCGTCCGATTGCCGACACGGCGGTGGCCTCGATCGTGAACATGCCCGCGCTCGATTGCAGCAGCTGACCCCAATGCACGAGGTGCCAGTCGGTCGCGCAGCCGTCGACAGCCGAGTACTGACACATCGGCGAGACGACGATGCGGTTGGCGAGCGCGAGCTTGCGGAGCTTGTAGGGCGTGAACAGGGCGGAGGACATTGCGGCGATGGGGCGGATGCGAAACCGCGAGCGTAGCCGATTTTGGCGCTTGCGCAAGCGGTCGCGCGAACTCCTCTCGCCGGTGCGGACGACGCGTCAGGGTATCTCGTACACCGCCACCTCGTCCGCAATGCCGCGCAAGGGCAGGCGGCGCGGCGTCGGCTTGATGCCGTCGGTGCGCAGCCGTTCGGTGGATTGCGGATGATCGACGACCGATCCGGTCGCGAGGATCGAGCGCGACACGGCCAGCGCCTGCACGCGCGATGCGATATTGACGGTCTGGCCGAAGTAGTCCTGGCGATCGTTGAGCGTGACCGCGAGGCACGGCCCCTCGTGGATGCCGATCTTCAGGAGCAGGTCCTCGTTCTGGCGCCGCTCGTTGAGATCGCCCATCGCAGCGCGGATGCGCAGCGCCGCGGCGATCGCCCGATCGGGCGTGGCGAAGGTCGCCATCACTGCGTCGCCGATGGTTTTGACGACCGCGCCCGTTTCGGCGGCGATGATCTCGTGCAGTATCTTGAAGTGCTCCTTGACGATGTCGAACGCGACGAGATCGCCGACGCGCTCGTAGAGGTCGGTCGAGCCCTTGAGATCGGTGAACAGGAACGTGAGGCTCGTGATCTTGAGCCGCTGGTCGACGTCGAGCGTGCTGGTCCGGTAGATCTCGCGGAAAGTCTGATTGGTCAGCAGCCGCTTGGCGGTGAGAAAGGGCCGGCGCTTGCCGAGCATGTCGTGCATCGCCTGGCCTGCGACATAAACGCCAGGAACGACGCGGACGTCGCTGCGATTCTCCAGCGTCAGTCGCAGCGGCCCGGGCTGCATGACGAGAGTCTCGCTCGATGCGTGCGCCTTGCTGTACACGATCGTCAGCGCCTGGCGCTCGCGCGTCGGCTCGCCCTTCACGTCGATGAACTGCGCGCAGTGGGTGACCGGGTCGAAGACGATCACGAATTCCGCCGGCAGCGTCAGCGACAGCATCGCTTTCTCGCCGGGCGGAAGCTCGACCATTTCGAGCGTGACCTCGTCGATCATCCGCGCGAACGATTCGTCGGGCAGGTCGATACCCGAGCTCCAGAACATCTGCCGGAAGTATTCCATCGCCGGGAGCTCATTCGGCGAATGGGCCGCGATCCGGCGCACGCGCGGGTTCACGGTGAACGTCACTTCGACCATTTCATCGAGCGTGGGCTCGTAGCCGGCGGCGCACAACGCACAGGCGTACTCGGATTGGTGGACGGTTTTCAGCGACGCGCCGGCGTCGAGGACGCCGCCGCATCCCGGGCAGAGGACGTTCCACGACAGCTCGAACAGGCCGAGACGGGCGGCGTGCAGGAACGCGGCGATCACGCGTTCCTCGTCGAGCCCGGTCTTGGCCGCGAAGGCGAGGGCATTGACCCGACTCAAGCTACGGTCGGGTGCGTCGCGGACCAGCGCCTCGATCGCGGATACGACCTCCGCATCGGCCGTCTGCCGCAGTGCGCCGAACAGGGTTGCTGATTCGTTCATGAAAAAAGCTTACGCTAAATTCCCGCCTGAATGTAGCCGCACCGAGGGAGCCGACGTGGTGGCAGCGCTGCGCAGATCGCGACTTTTCGGACTCAGCGGGTGCCGGTTGTTTGCCACAATCGCTTACGTCTGGCAACGGGACATCCCGCCGCTGCATTTGCGATAATGATCGACTGGGGCGCCAATGACAGCGCCGGCTCGCTGGACGACGACTTGCCCGAAATCCTTGCTCCTGGCGATCCTTCTGTGCACCGCGCCGATCGCTCGCGCCAGCTGCGGTTCGTCCGTCGCATCCATCGGATGCGTACCCTGGGTCTCGCCCTGGGCTTCGTGTGCGTCGCATCGGTACTGCGATTGCACCAGTCATCGATCGGATGGTGGATCGCGCTGGCCGTGAACGGGTTCGTCTGGCCGCATGTGGCGTGGCGCCTGGCGACGCACAGCGCGCATCCGACACGACTCGAAATACGCAATCTCATGATCGACTCCGCTGTCGGCGGCGTCTGGATCGCCGTGATGCAATTCAACCTGTTGCCGAGCGCCGTGCTGGCGACGATGCTTTCGGTCGACAAGGTCGGCGTAGGAGGCATGTCGCTGCTCGCACGGACCTCGGCGCTGCTGATCGCGACTTGCGCGGCGACGTCCGCTCTGCTCGGTTTCCCGGTGCAGATTGCGACACCCATGGACGTCATCTTAGCGAGCTTGCCTTTGCTGGTCGTCTATCCGCTGGCGATCGGCACGGCGACGTATTCGCTCGCCAACAAGCTGACACGACAGAACAAGCGGCTGGACGAACTGGGCCGCACCGACGCGCTGACGGGTTTGGCCAACCGCCGACAATGCCTGTCACTGGTCGAAACGGAGCTGGCGCGTCACCGCCGCGATGCCCGGCCGGCAGTTCTCGTACTTCTCGACATCGACCGTTTCAAGGAGATCAACGATCGCTACGGCCACCCGATGGGTGACGAGGTGCTGTGCACGGTGGCGAAGGTCCTGCGCGAGTCCAGTCGCAGGAGCGACTCGGTCGCGCGCTATGGCGGCGACGAATTCCTGATGATGTTGCCCGACACGACGATGCGCGGTGCCGAGGAAGCGTCGCGACGCATTCGCGCGAAGTTGGAAGGCGTTGCGTTCGAGCGCGCCGCGGATCTGCGCTGCACGGTCAGCCTCGGTGCCGCCGAAGCAAACGCGCAGATGGGCGTCGACGACTGGGTGCGACAGGCCGACGCCGCGCTCTATCGCGCCAAGCTAGCGGGACGCGATCGCTTCGTTGCCGCAGCGCCGGTCGCTGCTCCGCGATAAACTTGCCTATTGTCGTTGGCGGGACCGACGGCGGGAGAAAACATGGCGGCTGCATTGATGCGTCTCGGCGGCATGGTGACGGTGCTTGCCGCGTTGTGCCTGGCGAACCTGGCGGCCGCGGCGGAGATCGGCCAGATCAAGACGGTGAAGGGCCGAGGTAACGATCGAGCGCGAGGGACGGACCTTGCCGGGGACCGTCGGCACGCGGCTGCAAAGCGCCGACGTGGTGAAGACCGGTGCCGCAAGTTCGGTCGGGATAACGATGGACGACGATTCGCTGCTGTCGGCAGGTCCCGGCAGCGTCCTGTCTCTCGATCGCTATGCGTTCGAGCCGACGACCGGCCAGGGCCGCTTCGACGCCTCGCTGAATAGGGGGACGCTCGCCGTCATCTCGGGCCGCATCGCCAAGGGCTCACCCGCAGCGATGACGGTGCGCACGCCGACCGCGATATTGGGTGTGCGTGGAACCGAATTCGTCGTCAGCGCCGAATGACCGAGCTCGCGCAGGCGGCCCGCCTCGCTGTCTCATTGGTACTGAGCTGCATGCTGGTCGCCGGCTGCGCGAGCAGCGGCACCATCGTGCTGCTGCCCGAGAAGGACGGCCACGCGACCTCCGTCGTGGTCAAGGAAGAGGACAAGGAGCTCGTGCTCGACCAGCCGTATGCGGCCGCGAAGGTGATGCCCTTGCGGCCGCGCGCATACCGCTCGAGCCCGCAGGAGGTGGAGGCGCAATTCGGCGCCGCGCTCGCGGCACAACCTGCCCGAGCCTCGGCATTCACCTTGTATTTCATCCAGGGCAGTGACGAGCTGACCGACGAGTCGAAGCAGGACGTCGACCGCATCCTGGCCGAAATCGCGCGCCGGCCGGTGCCTGACGTGCTGGTCGTCGGCCACACAGACGCAGTCGGCAACGATCCGTCCAACGACGCATTGGGACAGCAGCGCGCGGACAGTATGCGCGCGGCGTTGATCGGCCGCGGCATCGCGCCCGAAAACGTCCGGGCCATTTCGCGCGGCAAGCGAGCGCTGGCGGTCCCTACCGCCGACGGCGTCGCCGAGCCGCGCAACCGCCGCGTCGAGATCCTGGTGCGCTGAAAAGCGGTGGGGCGTCGCGCTGCGATCCGCGCCGGGTGCGGGTTTGCTACGCGGCGGCTGGCGGTCCTAACCAGCGCAGGGCCAGCACGGTGACGTCGTCGGTGGCTTCGGCGCCGGCGGCGAACGAGCGTACGTCAGCGAGCAAGGCGTCGACAAGCGCATGCGCGCCGGTGCCGGCGATCGCAAGGGTGGCAAGCCTTTCCTGCAGCCGCTGGCCGCCGTAGCGCTCGCCCGCCGGATTCTGCGCGTCGGCCACTCCGTCGGTGACGAGGCAGAGCATCTGGCCACGCTGCAGCAGGCGCGAGGCGCCTTCGTAGGCGAACCGGTCGACGGTGCACAACGGCGGTCCGGCGCCGTCGGTCAGTCGCACGACGCCAGCGCGGCCTTGTGTCAGCAAGTACGGATTTTCATGTCCCGCGTTGCAGTAGTCGAGCTCGCCCGAGAAGAGATCCAGCGCGCCAGCGAAGGCGGTAACGAAAAACATCTCCGGGTTGTCGCGTGAAACTTCCTCGTTCGCCGCGCGCATCAAGTCGGCGATCGGCGAGCCGGGGCTGCGCAAGCCCGCGCTCTTGTACAAAGCTTTGCTGACGGCCATGAACATGCTGGCCGACACGCCTTTGCCTGCGACGTCACCGATCAGGAAGAACAGGCGGTCGGACCCGAGCAGAAAAAAATCGTAGAGGTCGCCGCCGACTTCGCGCGCCGGCGTCATCGCCGCAGCGAGGTCGACCCGCGAGTCGTCGCGCAGGAAATCGGCACGCGGGAGAAAGCCGGTCTGGATGCGCTTTGCCGCCGCCAGTTCGCCGTCGATGTAGGCAGCCTGTTCGCGCTGCGCCTGGACCACGTGCTCGAGCCGCTTGCGCTGTCTGCCCGCCTCGCCCAGGCTGAGCAGCAGCATGAAGCTGAACAGGATCAGCAATCCCAGCGCGGGCGCGGCCGCGTCGAATACAAGCCGCCTGGAAGAAAACGCGACGAAGCCGGCAGCGACCGGCAGCGCCATGCACGCCGTCGCGAGCAACGCGGCGTTGCGCGCCTTCCAGCGCGGCGTGACCGCGATCAGCATCAGTCCGAAGAGCGCGAAGAGTGCGAGCTCGAGGCGTGGAGCCCAGCGCGGCCGATCGAGCCAGGTCTGGTCGAACAGATTCTCCAGCACCTGCGCCTGGATTTCGCTTCCCGGCATACGCACGCCGAGCGGAGTGTTCTGATAGTCGGCCACGGCGAGGCCCGTCGTGCCGATCAGCACGAGCTTGTGATCGAACCGCAGCGGATCCACCTTGCCATCCAGCACGTCGATCGCGGATACGGATCGATGGGAGTCGCGCGGCGCATAATAGATACGAAGTTCGCCGTCGTCCTCGGTAGGCACGACGAAATCGCCGACGGCGATCGACTCGACGACCGGGCCGTCGACGAATAGTCGAACCGCGCTGGCATGCAGCGCGACCCGCAGCATTTCGATCGGCAGCGACGGGACGAAGCCGTCGGCGATCCGCGCCGCCAGAGGAAGGCGCCGGATGACGTCGTCCGAGCGGCCGGCCGAGATAAGGCCGTGCCCGGTCGCGCTGCGGTCGAGCAGGTCGATGTTGGTGAGCGCGCCGGCGTAGTGCGGCAGGTCGACGACGGCGGGGGCCCGCGCCGGATCGCGCTGCGCACGGTCGACGACGACGAATGGCGGCGCGAGCGGTTGGCGGGACGTCGATGCCGGCGTGCCGGCGAGTCCGAGGACGACCGGCGCCTCGGCGATCGCGCGTGCAAGCTCGCTGTCGCTCGATGGCAGGGTCGGCAGTCGATTCGCGAGCGTCGGGTCCGCTTGCCTAGCCTGTGCGAGCAGCCGATCGGGCGACAGGCGGTCCGGCTCGGGCATCAATATGTCTATGCCGATCGCGGCCGGCCGCTCGCGCGCGATGCGCCGGATCAGCTCGGCCAGCACGGTCCGCGACCACGGCCACTGTCCGAGCCGGGCCAGGCTTGCCTCGTCGATTTCGACCACCGTGACCGGCGAGCTTGCGACATCGCGCGGCTTTAGTAGCTGGTAGGTATCGAACCAGGTGGATTGCAGTCGCGTGTTCCAGCGCGGCTGCAGCCATATGAGGGCGGCCAGAGCAACGAGCAGGGCCACGCCTATCGCCGCGATACGACGGTACGACGATGCTGCGGGCGCAGTAAGCGCCGCAGCCGAACCGCTCACCAACGGATTTCCATCCCGTCGTAGGCGGCGCTGACCTGCAGCGGATCCCCGGTGCGTGTGATCTCCTCGAGGCGCCGCGTTTCCGCGAGCAGGCGGGCGATCGCCTGGTCATCGTGCATCGGCTCGTGATGGAACAGGCACAGGTGCCGCGCCCCGGCCATCTGACAGAGCTCGACGCCGACGATGTTGCTCGAATGCCCCCAGTCCGCCTTGACCGACATCGTATCCGCCAGCGAGTACATCGCGTCGAAGATGACCAGGTCGGCATCGCGAAAGAAGTCGACGAACGCGTCGGTTTCCGCAGCGTCGGCCAGCTTGTGTTCGGAGTCGGTCGAATAGATCACCGTCCGTTCGGCGGACGTGAAGCGATAGCCGTACGAGCCTCCGCCATGTCTCTGCAGCATCAGCTTGACCTGCAATCCGGCGATGTCGTATCGCTGCCCCGGCTCCAGCCGCACGAACTCGATGTCGGCGCGCAGCGCCGAAAAATCCACCGGGAACGAGGGCGGGCCCTGCTGCCGCCGCAACGCCTCTTCGACCACGGCATGACCGCCGTAGATGCGGATGCGGTTGCCGGGGATGTACGCCGGCGCAAAAAACGGGAACCCCATGATGTGGTCCCAGTGCACGTGCGACATGAAAATGTGATAACTCTGCGGCGACGCCGGTCCGTGGCGTGCGATCGCCTGCTGGCCGAATGGACGAACGCCGGAGCCCAGGTCGCAGAGCACGTATTCCCGCCCGCCTGTCTCGATCTCGACACACGAAGAATGGCCGCCGTAGCTGCCGCCGATGGCCATTCCGAGGGTGTCGACGTACGCGTTGAGTTCGTCCTCGGAAGCGAACGTGCGACCCGACGCGCCGCGCAGCGCCGCGAGGAGCTTGTGCCGCACACCCGACGCAGTTAGCGCGACCGGCAGCGATCCGCGCGTACCCCAGAAGCGAACGCACTTCATCGGGCAGCGGACTCGTACGCCGCGAGCGCGGACGCCGACACGGCCTGCAGCGCGGCGCGGACCGAGGGAAACACTTCGACCACGTGCCCGAAGCGCGCGATGTCGAAGATCTCCGCGACGATCGGCTGCATGGCCGCGACGGCGATCCGCGCGCCATGCGAGCGCAGCTCCTTCGCCGCGATCATCAGCACGCGCAGCCCCATGCTGCTGATGTATCCGACCCGGGAAAAGTCCAGAACGAGCGCGCTCCGAGCGTTCGACGCTTCTTGCACCAACGGCGCCAGCGCCGGTTGCAACCGTGTCGATTGGGCGTGATCGATAGGACCGACAGGCGTCACCACGACGACGTCGGCAAATCGCAGACTCGACAATTCCACGGTGTCCCCTGGCTCCCGCCGACGCTGACCGGAAGCTGCTGCCGCGATTATAAGCGCCTGACCGGAGCCGGCGCGGGACCCGCGATGCGCGCGGCGTGTTCGCTGCCGCGCGGGCCGATCAAGCCGCCCGACGCAAAGTCAGATTGATGCGATGTGCGCCGGCGAACGCGTGCTGCCCGGCTTTGAGCGGCAGCACGCCGTGATAGTTGAGCCGGGCCGGACCTCCCCAGACGACGACATCGCCGTGCCGCACCGGGACGCGCAGCGTCCTGCCTGCTCGCTTCGTCCCGCCGAACAGGAATGTCGCGGGAACGCCGAGCGACACCGAGACGATCGGCTGGCCAAAATCGCGCTCGTCTTTGTCCTGGTGCAGCGAGAGCTTGGCGCCGGGCTCGTAGCGGTTGATCAGGCAGGCGTCGGGCGCGAAGGCCTCGAAGCCCGCGGCGACAGCCGCCGCGCGCGCAAGGCGCAGGAATGAGTCGGGCATCGTCGGCCAGCGTCGTCCGCTTTCGGGGTCGATCGCATCGTAGCGATAACCGGTTCGATCGCTGACCCAGCCGCACGCGCCGCAGTTCGTCATCGCCACCGACATCGACAGGCCGCCGGGCGTGACCATGTGCCGAAACGGCGCTTGCGCGATCACGCGTTGCAGGTCGGCGCAGAGCGCGGCCGACGATGCGCCGGCAAAGCCGCGCAGCAGCACCGCTCCCGGCGCGAGATGCTGCTGGCGGGATTCGGCATCGGCGTCGAGATCGAACAGATCACCCCTCATCGAAACGACCTCACGCCGCGTCGTGGAAGATGATGCCGAGCGTGTGGCGATGACCGCGACGCAGGCGGCTGACGCCGTGCCGCAGATTGACCCGGTATACGCCGCGCGAGCCCTGCACCGGACGATGATGGACGGCGAACACCACGGCGTCGCCCTGGCGAAGCGCTACGACTTCCGGTCGCGACTGCATGCGCGGCCGCTGCTCGGTGAGCACGAACTCGCCGCCGGCGAAGTCCCTCTCCGGCTCGGACAGCAGGATCGTCGCCTGCAGCGGAAACGACATGCTCGCCGTAGAGATCCTGGTGCAGGCAGTTGTAGTCGCCGGCGCCGTAGCGCAGCAGCAGCGGCGTCGGCTTGGTCTGCCCGGCCGCATGGCAGCGGGCGATGAATGCCGGATGCCGGGCCGGATACCGCGCGTCGATACCGAGCGCGGCGTTCCACTGGTTGGCGACCGGTGCGAGGCGCGGGTAGAGCGCGGTGCGAAGCCCGGCAACCAGCGCCGGCAGAGGATAGCGGAAGTACCGGTATTCGCCACGGCCGAAGCCGTGTCTCTCCATGACTACGCGGCTGCGGAATCGATCGTCGTCCGCGTACAACGCGGCCAGACTATCGCATTGTGCCGGCGTCAGCAGATGCTCGATGACCGCGCTGCCGCGATCATCGAGCCCCTTCGCGAGCTCGGTCCAGTCGGCCGAGGCGAGGCGCGTTTCTACATCTGCCGACGCGATCTCCGCTACGACGCGGTCGCGCGCATTCATCGGCGCGACTCGCGCTCGAGCAACGCGCGCTTGCGCTCGACACCCCAGCGATATCCGGCCAGCGCGCCGTCGTTGCGCACGACGCGATGGCAGGGAATTGCCACCGCCAGCGCGTTGGCGCCGCACGCTTGCGCGACGGCCCGCACCGACTTCGGCGCGCCGATCCGCCTGGCGAGATCGGCATAGCTCACCGTCACGCCGGCCGGGATCTCGAGCAGCGCCTGCCACACCCGTTGCTGGAACGCAGTGCCGCGCACGTCGAGCGGGAGATCCAGGCCCAGGCCCGGCGCCTCGACGAAGCCGACCACCCTGGCGACCAGTTGCTCGAAGGCGGCGTCGCCGCCGATCAGCGCGGCGCGAGGAAACCGGTCCTGCAGATCGCGCGCCAGCGCGTCGGGATCATCGCCGATCAGGATCGCGCACACACCGCGATCGCTGGCGGCGACCAGAATGGCGCCCAGCGAGCACTCGCCCACTGCGAACCGTATGTCGGTGTCGACGCCGCCGGCGCGATAGCGGGAAGGCGTCATGCCGAGCACATCGTTCGATTGCGCGTAGAAGCTTCCGTTGGAGTTGTAGCCGGCGTCGTAGATCGCCTCGGTCACCGTGTCGCTGCGACCAAGCTCGGCGCGAACCCTGCGGGCGCGATGCGCCGCGGCGTACGCTTTCGGGGTCAAGCCGGTCGCGGCCTTGAACACGCGATGCAGGTGATAGATGCTCAAGCCCGCCTCCGCCGCCAGTGCCTCGAGGCTGGGTGCCTGCTCGGCGCTTTCTATGAACCGGCAGAGCCGGGCCACCGTCGCCGCGTGCTGCTCGGCGAGCGGCGGCTGGTCGGGCCGGCAGCGCCGGCACGGGCGGAAGCCGGCACGCTCGGCGTCGGCCACACTCGCGTGGAAGGCAACGTGTTCCGGCCGCGCGCGGCGGGCGGCACACGAGGGTCGGCAGTAAACGCCGGTCGTGCGGACCGAATAAAAAAATCTGCCGTCGGCCGCCGGATCGCGGGCGAGGACGGCCGCCCACCTCGGGTCGGCCATCGTCGCCGCGGCCAGTGCCATGCTTTTCGTAGTCCTCTTCATGTTGCGTCCTTTCAGCTCATCGTCATCGATGGCTGAAATTTAGTCCTCGACCCAAGTCCGCGCACTCCGCGCCTTGCTTTCGAATCCGCCCCGAGGCATCAGGCCGCGGATCGGTCGAGCAAGCATCAGCGCCGGGTCACGGTCCAGAAATCGGCGCCGCGCTCCAGCGACAAGGTCACGCCGCCGACCTGGATCTCACCTCTGCCCGAGCGCTGGTTCGCGACGGGTGCAGGCGGCGCCTTGGCCTCGGGCGAGAACCAAAGCAGCGATCCGGTCGCGGGCACGCGCGTGCCGTAGCTGACGACACCGTCGATGTACGCGGCGCCGACGATCTGTCCCGATTGCGGCTCGCCTGGCTCGTCGTGCATGCTGTCGACGAACCGCCGCAATTTCGGATCCGCGGCATAGCGGTCATCGACCGCGGCCCCCTCGGCGGCGCACGCCAGGCAGCCCAGCAGGATCAGCAGTGCGGTGCGTGAAACGTGGCGGGACACAGGGCGAATGGCGTGCGGTGGCCCGCCGATTCTACGCCCGCGGGGGCAGGTGTGAAGCCACGCATGACTGCCGACCACGGCGGTCGGCGCGCGGGGCCGGGATTCTGCTAGAGTGCGGTCATCGCGCGGCCGAATGACAACCGGCGCGCGCGCCACCGGACGTCATCCGGGGCCTGATGCCGCGCTCACTGTACAACCGCATCGCCGGTCAGAACATCGAGCGGCTCGCCGCACTCAGCGACGGGCTGTTCGCGGTCGCAATGACCTTGCTCGTGCTCGATCTGCGCGCGCCTGCGGCCGAGGCGGTGCACTCGGAACACGATCTTCTGACGGCATTGGCGGCGCTGGCGCCGCGCCTTGTGCCCTACCTGATGAGTTTCCTCACGCTGGGCATCTTCTGGCTCGGACAGCAGGTGCAGCTGGACCGCCTGGCGCGCAGCGATCGCGATCTCGCGTGGATCCACATCGCATTTCTGTGCGGCGTGTCGCTGGTTCCGTTTTCGACCGCGCTCCTCGCGGAGTTCATTACCTACCGCGCTGCACTGCTCGTGTACTGGGCCAACGTCCTCGTGCTGGGCCTGTTGCTGCTCTGGACGTGGGGCCATGCAACGCGCGCACGGCTGGTCAAGGACGATACTCCGCCGGCCGTCGTCGCCGCGATATGCCGGCGCATCATCATCGCCCAGTCGCTGTATGCGCTGGGGGCGGCATTGTGCGTGATCGATACATGGTGGAGCATCGTCTTCATCGTGCTGGTGCAGATCAACTACGCGATCGCACCACCCTGGCCGTTCGTCCGCCAGGCTGCCTAGCAAGATCACGGCGACATCAGATCGAAAGCTCCTCGATCGAGGCAGAGAGGTTCGACAGGATGTCGTATCGCATTCCCCCTCCCATCGACGCGCAACTCGGCAGCATCCCTACGGCGTAAGCCATCGCCACCGCGATAGCCCATTTCGATACACGATGGATCGGTCTCATGAGGTTTCTCCTCCATGGTCATCGGGGCGCCATCGATCCGTCGCGATCGCGCGGTAGTGCCAACAGCGGAGCCGCGGTCCCTATTCCTGCCGCAGAAAGATACGAAAGTGTCTCGTCGCTTGGACCGACCGGCGCGATCGGGGCCTCGCTCGACGATCGTTTCGCGCCGGAGTAATGTTGCGGCTATCGCTGCGCAGAGACAGCGGAAAGATCCGGAGGAGTCATGGACAGGAACTCGATCGCGAACGAGCGGCCGGCGCGGGAATCGTCGTTCGAGGCGCTGCGCGAAGCCGAGGCTCGTCAGCTCGCCGAGGATCGCAACGATCCGGCGTCGCCCTATTTCGTAGGCGATCCCCGAGAGCGCATCGGCCGCAGGCGTTTCCTGGTCGGATCGATCGCCGCCGCCGGCGTCGCGGCCGGACTGGCCCGTTCGGGTCGCGCGGCGGCGCCGCTCGGCGCGGTCGAACACGAAGTCCCCGCCGATGCCAGCAAGGTCCAAGGCTATCCGCTGGACGACTCGAGCTACGGCTCGCGCTCCCAATTCGAAACCGAGGTGCGGACGCGATTCAAGACGGCGACGCCGCAGTCCTCGTGGACATTCACGCCGCTGGACAAGAGCTGCGGCATCATCACTCCGTCCGGCCTTCACTTTGAACGCAGTCATGGCGGCACCGCGGTAATCGACCCGAGCAAGCATTTTCTTTACGTGCACGGACTCGTGCGGGAGCCGAAGAAATTCTCGATGCGGGACATCCGCCGTTTTCCGTCGATATCCCGGATCATGTTTCTCGAGTGCTCCGGGAACGGTTTGACCGAATGGTCGAAGCCCAATCTGAGAACGGTTCAGGGCACGCATGGCCTCACGTCGACGTCGGAGTGGACGGGCGTTCCGCTTTCCACCGTGCTCAATGAAGCCGGTGTGCGGCCCAATGCCAAGTGGCTGCTGGCCGAAGGCGGTGACGCGGCGGCGATGACTCGCAGCATTCCGCTGGCGAAGGCGATGAAGGATTGCTTTCTCGCCTACGGCCAGAACGGCGAAGCGATGCGACCGGAACAGGGTTATCCACTGCGGCTGATGATCCCGGGCTTCGAAGGAAACATGAATATCAAGTGGCTGCGTCGGCTGGAGATTTCGGACGCGCCGTTCATGACGCGCGAGGAAACGTCCAAATACACCGATCTGCGGCCGAGCGGCAAGGCGGTGCAGTTCTCGTTCGAGATGGAGGCCAAGTCCGTCATCACCTTTCCGTCCGGCGAAATGGTCCTCGATGGATCCGGCTTGTACGAGATCACCGGCCTCGCCTGGTCGGGCCGCGGCACGATCAAGCGCGTCGATGTCTCGACCGACGGCGGCAAAAGCTGGAGACAGGCGGCACTGCAGGGACCGGTGCTGCCGATCTGTCACACCCGGTTTCGCATTCCGTGGAGGTGGGACGGCAAGGAAGCCGTCCTGCAGAGCCGTTGCGTGGACGATACCGGTTATGTCCAACCCACTCTGGGACAGGTGATCGCCCTGCGCGGGCTCGATGGCCCGCTCGGATCGATCTACCACCTCAACGCTATCCAAAGCTGGCAGGTCGCCAGCGACGGAAAGGTTTCCAATGTCCACTACTACTGAGCGCTTGCTTGGCACGATTGCGGCGGCGCTGCTGTGCGCGGCCAGCGTCGCGGCCGAAGGACAAACGCCGTTGTACGGGTTCGGGGTTACGCCGGCGCCGGGTGAGCTCGACAAATTCCTTTCACCGATGCCCGATGGTCGCGGGCTGCCGCCGGGCTCGGGAACGGTCGAGCAGGGAAAGGTCGTCTACGAGCAGCAATGCGCCGCGTGTCACGGCGCGAACCTGCAGGGCGGCATCGGCGACCGCCTGATCGGTGGGCGGGGCACTCTGGTCAACAACGATCCGACCAAGGCGCCGGTGAAGACCATCGAGAGCTACTGGCCGTATGCGACGACGATATTCGACTACGTGAAACGTGCGATGCCGTTTGCCGCGCCCGACAGCCTTTCCAACGATCAGGTGTACGCGGTGACCGCGTACATCCTTGCGGAGGCCAAGATCGTTCCGTCCGACGCGGTCATGAACGCGTCGTCGCTGGCAATGGTCAAGATGCCCAACCGGGACGGATTCATCCCCGACCCGCGGCCGGAACGATTTCCGTCCGCCGCGAGCGCGCCGCATCAGATCATGGCGCTGCCCGCTGTCGCGAAATGACGAGGGACCGACAACCCGAGTAGCGCAGCGCCGCTAGCCTTCCGAATCCTTGCGTGGCGCAGGATTGCCACCACCCCTCGGTTCGCGTCCGCCCTGGCGCGGCGCGTTGTCCCGCCGTGCGCCATCGCCTCTCCCGCCCGACGGGCGGTTGTCGGGAGCTCGCACGGCCCGGCCCCGGGCGATTGGTCGCCGGAGGACGTTCGTCGCGCCGCCGCTCGCCGCGATCGGGCCGCGGCGCCGGCCCCGGGCGCGTCTGCGGGCGGTCGAATCGCTGCGGCGGCCGGAAGTGCGGCGGCGGCGGGCGATTCACCCAATAGTTGCGATTGCGGTACCAGGGACGGCCGCGATAATACCGATCCCAGTAGGTACCGATCGAAAACGTGATGATCGGAAGTCCGATGATGGCGCCGTAACCGAGGATCGGCACGCGATTGTTCTGATACGGGTAGACGAGGCTTCCCGCGTAGATCCACCCGCGATTGTCGTCGAACACCACGTCGCACCAGCTGTAGTCGTCGATGCAACCCATCACCTGCAAGGACACGCCTGGCCCAAGCTGCGCGACGACCGGATAGCTGCGGTCCGGTCCGGCGCGAACGTTCGCAGTGCGGTTCGTATACGCCTCCTGGGCGAGCGCGGCAGCGGAAATCGAGCAGAGGAAGGCTGCCAGCAGAAGGCTTGATCGAATTGGTGTCATGACGTGCTCCGGTTCGAATTGTTCCAGCAAATAGATCATACGCGCTCAGGGACTCCTGCCGGAACTGCTAACATCGGCGACGCCACGCGCGGCGCGCGCCAATCACGTGGTGCGGAATCGATTCATCGTCGTTCAGGCTCGATTCCGGACGGCGGCGTCAACAAACGTCGGGGACGGACGAGCATGGCCATACGCGTTGCGCCGATTGCGCCAGGGTCCCGCCCTGAGCTCGCGGCGATCGAGGCCTCGATCCTCGCCGAGCGCGGTGAGATTCTTCTGCTCTACCGCGTCCTGCTCAATAGTGCGCCGCTCGCCGCGGGCTGGGAGCAGATGTTGACGGCGGTGCGCAACCGAAGCTCGCTTCCCGCGGACTTGCGCGAGCTGGTCATTCTTCGGGTCGCCGTGCTCAATCGCGCGCCGTTCGAATTCGACGCGCATCTGCCGGTGGCGCGCAAGGCCGGAGTCAGCGAGCCGAAAATCGCGGCCTTGCATTTGGCGAACGTGGGCGACGCGTTCACGGCGCTCGAGCGTGCGGTCTTGACGCTGACCGACACCATGACCCGGAACGTTCAAGTTCCCGATGCGCAATTCGAGCCGCTGCGCCAGCACTTCGATGCGCGCGGACTGGTCGAGCTGGTCGCAACGATCGCGGCGTACAACATGGTCTCGCGATTTCTCGAAGCGCTGAACATCGGGCACTGACTTTGCGCCGCTACCAGCGGCAGCCGCCATCGCCGATCGTGCTCACTACCAGCGCGGGGACCGCAAGCAGGCCCATGCCCGCATAGGCAGTGCGGCAATCGGGCTTGATCGCCTTTTCCAGCGCAATACTTTCCTTGGATTTCTTCTCCGGGGGCGGCGGCAGCGCGGGCAGGATGCCGCGCGTGCTCGTCGCTTCGCTCGCGATTTCGCGCGCCCGCTTGCGCGCCGCCTCCATGTCGATGTGAGTTCCGCCGGATTCGTCCGACGGCGTGGCGACGTCGCGCCGCGGCTTGAAGATATCTTCGTCGGTACCGGGGGCACCGGGTGAGCCCAGGCGCAGGCGCGGAAGCTCGGCTCCGGCGCCCGGCGGCGCGGCGGGAGCAGGCGAGGGTGCCGGCACTGCGGACTCGGAAGCTGTCGGTCGTGGCGGTGCGCTCGCGCGCGGCGCTGCCCGCTCGATTTGGGGCGCGCCCGCATCGGAGGGTACGGCAACCGGAGCTGGGGACGCGCTTGGCGCGATCATGTTCGGCGGAGGCGCGAGCTCATGCTCGATTCGCGGCGCCACGAGTCGATCGAGCGGTGGCGGCGCGATCGGCGCCTCGCGCGGCGCCAGTTCGACCGGTGGGGCCAATGCGGGTGGTGCCGCCGGCACCGCCAGGCGCTCGATCGGCGCGGCGGGGAGTGCCGGCGCCGACGGTGGCGGCAGCTCGATCGGTGGCGCGAGCTCGTGTTGCGCAGCCGGTGCCGCCAAGCGCTCGATCGGCGCGGCGGGAACCAGCGGTATCGCAGGGGGTGCGACGTCGAGCGGTGCAGCGAGCGCCGGCGGGCTCGGGGGCGGGGCGAGGCGCTCGATGGGCTGCGGCGCGATCAGCGTCGGAGCGAGCGGCTTGTCCACTTGCTGCGGCGCGCGCAAATCGATGCGGGGCAAAGGTTCGATCGCTTGCAGTGGTGTCGGCGGAACGGTTTCGGGCTCGGCTTGATTGCGCAGGGTTGCAGGCGGCGCGGGCTCGACCGGAACTTGGCCGCTCGTCTCGGTCGGCTCGATAGCCGGCGCGAGTTCGCTGCGCGCCGGCGCCGCCACCGGCGGATGCTCGTCGGCAGGCCGCAGCAAAGCTCGTCCCGCTGCCGGCTCGGTGCCCGCACCCGACCGCAGGCCCGCATCCGGCACGGCCGGTTGCCGACGCAGCGTCACATCGAGCACATCGAGTACACCGTCGGCACGGCCCGCGCCGCCGCCTTGCGAGGTGCCGAAAAGAATGACGACCGTAGCGTGCAACAGCATCGACAACAGCACGAAGCGCACAAGCGAGGGTTGTGACGCCTCCGCGCGCCAACGCCATTGCCGTGCCGAGCTTCCCGACCTGATCACCATCTTTTTCGCCGCGCACCGCCTGCCGAACGGCTCTTAGCTTACCGCTTTCGCAACCACGGCAGCGCGGCCCCGTGGGCCGCATCGAACGGGGCGCCCGATGGCGGGCACGGGATTTGCGGGGTGCAGGGTGCAGACACGCCGGGGCGGAAGCCCGGCAGGACCAGGTTCTGGAGGGCTCGTCGAAACGGATCCTCCGCGGTTTGGCAAGCAATATCAACGACGGATCGAAACAGAGGCGCTGGTGAAGCACCCGATGACGGCAGCCCGGACCGGTGACGTACTGCGTCGCAATGCAGCGCATTTGGTGCCGCGCGAGGGCCGGGCCCCACTCTGCACGATGCTGCCCGAAAGGTTAGCTGGACCAGGAGACGCTTGATGAGTCACTCGCTCTACAGACGGCACGCGCAATCGCTCGATCGCTGGGCGGGCGGCGGCAATGGCAGAACCGCCATGGCCCGCGTCCTCGGCACGATCGGCTCGCTAAAGTCGGCCCGCGACCGCGCGCTTCCGGCCCGGCCGCGCGACCTCGCTGGTGCAACGGTCCAGACAAAGCGGCTCGAAGCCGAAGCTCCGAGCCGCCTTCGCTACTTGCGCCGCGATCGCGGGCGCATGAGCTGCGTTAACGCAGACTTGTCCTGGCGCCGCCGGCCGCGCGGCTGATTGCTTCGGCCAGCTGGTCGGCTTGCGGATTGCGTGCGCTTGCCGTCATCAGGATGTCAGGCGGTGTGACGCTGCGTCCGTAGTAAGCCTGGTTCCAGTTGTCGGCGACGCTGACCACTGTACCGTTCAGATTCAGGCCGCCATAGACGCCCTTCGACCGGCTGAATGCGATCAGGTCGGCAGTGATGTCGCTCTTCGCGCCCGCGCCGATCGGCCCTGCGGCCACACTGGCGTCGCCGCGTTCAGGACGCGTCGGGCAGCGTGATGTCCGCGACTATCGAAATGTGATCCGAGGCCGCGCGCGCGGCGGGGCTGGCATGCGCCCACAGCCGTCGCAGCAACGCGCCCGAGTAAGAATTGCCCGCCGACCACCGGGGCGAGCGCCGCGAGCCGCCTTGGTTGCGTCCACGGCGGCGGCAGGTATTATGACCTCCCGGCGAGATAGACCGCTGGCGCCGCAAAGGTTCTAGGACGAGCTAGCGCAATGCAGGTCACGAAAGACTCGACGTTTCCCCGTTTGCTGCTGGAGCACGCGCGCACTCGTGGCGATCGTCCGGCGACCCGCGAAAAGGACCTCGGCATCTGGCAAACCTGGACCTGGAGCCAGGTCGCGGCCGACGTGCGCGCGTTCGCTTGCGGGCTCGCCGCGCAGGGGTTTCGCCGGGGCATGCACCTTGCGATCATCGGCGACAACCGGCCACGGCTCTACTGGGCGATGACCGCGGCGCAGGCGCTGGGCGGGATCCCCGTCCCCATGTATCAGGACGCGCCGGCGGCGGAATTCGTCTATGTGCTCAACGACGCGGAAATCGCCTACGCGCTGGCCGAGGATCAGGAGCAGGTCGACAAGATCCTCGAGGCGAAGCCGCAGGTTCCCACCTTGCAGCACGTCTACTACGACGATCCCAGGGGCTTGCGCAACTACGAGAACGTGCTGAGCCTCGATCGCTTGCTCGAAATAGGCCGTGAATTCGATCGCGCGCATCCCGAATTCTTCGATGCCGAAGTGGCTAAGGGGCGGGCCGACGACGTGTCGATCATGCTGTACACGTCGGGAACGACCGGCAAACCCAAGGGCGTGTGCCAGACGCATGCCGCCTTCATCGTGGCGGCGCAGGGCGGCTGCACGTTCGACAAGCTCGGCCCGGGCGACAGCATCCTCGCCTACCTGCCGATGGCATGGGTCGGCGACCATCTTTTTTCCTACGCGCAGTGGCTGGTCGCGGGATTCACGATCAACTGCCCCGAATCCGGCGAAACCGTGATGACCGATCTGCGCGAGATCGGGCCCAGCTACTATTTCGCGCCGCCGCGCATCTTCGAGAATCTGCTGACCCAGGTCATGATCCGCATGGAGGACGCAGCCGCGCCGAAGCGCTGGCTGTTTCGCTATTTCACCGCGGTCGCGCGCCGCTGCGGCGCCGAGATACTCGACGGCAGACCGGTCGGCATGCTCGACCGCATGCTCTATGGGGTCGGCAACCTGCTCGTGTACGGACCGCTGCGCAACGTGCTCGGCATGAGTCGCATTCGCGTCGCCTATACCGCGGGCGCGGCCATCGGCCCCGACCTGTTCCGCTTCTATCGCTCGATCGGGATCAACCTGAAACAGCTCTACGGTTCGACCGAGACATGCGCGTATGTCTGCCTGCAGCCGGACGGCGGGGTGAGGTTCGACACGGTCGGGCAGGCCGCGCCCGGTGTCGAGATCAGGATCGCCGACAACGGCGAAGTACTGGTGCGCGGGCCGATGCTGCTG
Organism: uncultured beta proteobacterium; assembly: GCA_963776175.1. Classification (GTDB taxonomy): domain Bacteria; phylum Pseudomonadota; class Gammaproteobacteria; order Burkholderiales; family Casimicrobiaceae; genus PALSA-1003. The sequence goes on from CAVZLP010000007.1 coordinate 74,170, forward strand.
AAGGAGTACTACAAGCGGCCGGACGCGACGCTCGAATCGATCGACCCCGAAGGATATTTCCGTACCGGCGATGCCGGTTTCTTCGACGATGCCGGACAGCTGAAGATCATCGACCGCGCGAAGGACGTGGGGAAACTCGCGACCGGCGCGATGTTCGCGCCGAATTACATCGAGAACAAGCTCAAGTTCTTCCCGCACATCAAGGAAGCGGTCGCCTTCGGCAATCAGCGCGACAAGGTCTGCGCGTTCGTCAACATCGACATGGGCTCGGTCGGCAATTGGGCCGAGCGCCGCGGCATTCCGTATTCCGGCTACACCGATCTCGCCGCCAAGGCGGAGGTTCAGTCGTTGATCCGTGAGTGCGTCGAGCAGGTCAATGCCGAGCTCGCGCAGGAAGGCTCGCTTGCCGAATCGCAGGTGCAGCGGTTCCTCATACTGCACAAGGAGCTCGATCCCGACGACGACGAGATGACGCGCACGCGCAAGGTGCGCCGTGGCTTCATTGCCGAAAAGTATGCCGAGCTGATCGAGGCGCTCTATTCAGGCAAGACCGTGCAGCACGTCGAGACCCAGGTGAAGTTCGAGGACGGCCGCACCGGCATCGTCGCCGCGGATCTGAAGATCGCCGAAGCGAAGACTTTTGCCGCGAGCGCGGCGAAAGCGGCCGCGTGAGCGCATGACGGCGGTCCGCGCGATCGGCGATCCGGTTCTGCGGCTGGACGGCGTATCGCTGTCGTTCGGAGGCGTTAGGGCCTTGAACGATATCTCGCTGGACGTGCGCGAGCACGAGATCAGGGCGATCATCGGCCCCAACGGCGCGGGGAAAAGCTCGCTGCTCAACGTCATCAACGGCGTCTACCATCCGCAGCAGGGAACGATCACCTTTCGCGGTATGCCGCGGCATGACATGGACACGCACGAGACGGCGGCGCTCGGCATCGCGCGCACCTTCCAGAACATCGCGCTGTTCCGCGGGATGAGCGTGCTGGACAATATCATGACCGGCCGCAATCTCAAGATGAAGGCAAGCGTGCTCGAGCAGGCGATCTGGTTCGGGCGCGCCAGGCGCGAGGAGCTGGCCAATCGCGCCAAGGTCGAGGAGGTGATCGATTTCCTGGAGATCCAGCACATACGAAAGACGCCGGTCGGCCGGCTGCCCTACGGCTTGCAGAAGCGCGTCGAGCTCGCGCGGGCGCTCGCGGCGGAGCCTTCGCTGCTGCTGCTCGACGAGCCGATGGCGGGCATGAACGTCGAGGAGAAGCAGGACATGTGCCGCTTCGTGCTGGACGTCAACGAGCAATACGGGACGACGGTCGTCCTGATCGAGCACGACATGGGCGTGGTGATGGACATTTCGGACCGCGTCGTCGTGCTCGATTACGGCCGCAAGATCGGCGACGGCACTCCCGACGAGGTGCGCAGCAGCAAGACGGTGATCGACGCCTATCTCGGCGTGCCCCACTAGGCGGCCACGATGCAATTCTTCTTCGAAGTCCTGATCGGCGGCCTCCTGTCCGGCGTCATGTATTCGCTGGTCGCGCTGGGTTTCGTGCTGATCTACAAGGCCTCGGGCGTGTTCAATTTCGCACAGGGGTCGCTGGTCTTCTTCGCGGCGCTGACCTTCGTCGGGTTGACCGAGCATGGGTTGTCGTTCGGCGTCGCGCTCGTCGTCACGCTGATGGTGATGATCGTGCTCGGCCTTCTGATCGAAAGGTTCGTCCTGCGCCCGCTGGTCAACCAGCCGCAGATCTCGCTGTTCATGGCGACGATCGGCCTAAGCTTCCTGATCGAAGGGCTGGCGCAATTGCTGTGGGGCGCCAACGTGCGCGGCCTCGACATCGGCATCCAGGACGAGCCGATTGGATGGATCGCCGACGCGACCGGCGTCAACGTGTCCAAGTTCGACTTGTCGGCCGCCGGCATCGCCGCCGTGCTGGTCACGGTGCTGGCCCTGTTCTTCAGTCGCACCCGCATCGGACGCGCGCTTGCGCGCCGTCGCCGACGATCACCAGGCGGCGCTGGCCGTCGGCATCCCGCTGCAGCAGATCTGGGGTATCGTGTGGGCGGTGGCCGGATTCGTCGCGCTGGTCGCCGGCCTCCTGTGGGGCGCGCGCAACGGCGTGCAGTTTGCGCTGACCTTTGTTGCGCTGAAGGCGCTCCCGGTCCTGATCCTCGGCGGCTTCGATTCGGTGCCGGGCGCGATCGTCGGCGGACTCATCATCGGGGCCACGGAGAAGCTCGCCGAAGTCTACTTCGGACCTTATGTCGGTGGCGGCATCGAGGGCTGGTTCCCGTACGTGCTCGCGCTGCTCTTCCTGCTGGTGCGCCCGGAAGGCCTTTTCGGCGAAAAGATCATTCGCCGGATCTGACGAGCCACACACGATGCTTTATCGCGAAGCCGGACAGTTCAAGAGCACCTACGCCGCCGACTCGGCGATCTTGCCGATCCGGCAGGATCGCATCGGCCTCGCGGTGATCCTGCTTTTCGCCTTCGTCGTCATTCCGCTCACCGCGACACCGTACCTTTTTTCGGCGATCCTGATTCCGTGCCTGATCCTCGCGCTGGCGGCGCTCGGCCTGAATCTGTTGACCGGATATGCCGGACAACTGTCGCTGGGCACGGCGGCTTTCATGGCCGTCGGCGCCTTCATGTCGTACAATTTCATCCTGCGCATACCGGGTATTCCGCTGCTGGTGGCGTTCGCGGGCGGCGGCGTCATGGCGGCGGCCGTCGGCATCGTGTTCGGTCTCCCGAGCCTGCGCATACGCGGTTTCTACCTCGCGGTTGCGACGCTTGCCGCGCAGTTCTTTATTCTCTGGTGCCTGACCAAAGTGGGCTGGTTCACGAACTACAATCCGTCGGGCGTGATCACCGCGCAGCCTATGGTGATCCTGGGCTACGCGTTCGACACGCCGCCGGAGAAATACCTGCTCGTGCTGTCGATCGTCACGGTGATGGCCCTCGCCGCCAAGAACATGGTCCGAGGCAATATCGGAAGGCAGTGGATGGCGATCCGCGACATGGACGTCGCTGCCGAGGTGATCGGCATCCGGCCGATGCGCGCCAAGCTGCTGGCCTTCGCCGTCAGCTCGTTCTATTGCGGCGTGGCGGGCGCGCTGTTTGCGTACGCGTACCTCGGCACGGTCGAGCCGGAAGCCTACAACCTCGACTTGTCGTTCCGCATCCTGTTCATGATCATCATCGGCGGCGTCGGAACCGTGCTGGGAGCGTTCCTCGGCAGCGCGTTCATCGTCGTGCTGCCGATCGCCTTGAGCACGGGCGTCGCCTTTCTCGACAGCACGCTGCACCTCAACGTCCCCAGCAGCGTCGGGTCGAACCTCGAGCTCATGGTGTTCGGCGGACTGATCATCTTCTTCCTGATCGTCGAACCGCACGGGCTCGCGCGCATCTGGCAGATCACCAAGGAAAAACTGAGACTATGGCCGTTCCCGTATTGACGCGGGCTTGTATCGTCGGGGACAGGCGATGCCGCCGCCCGGACGCGCGGCGACCCCGAACGACCATGGCACCTCCCGGTGCCGTTGGCGGGAGATTTTTCATCTCGGACGACGAGCACGTCGCCGAACATAGGAGGAAGTCATGAAGTGGTTTATGCGAGCGTTGGTGGGTATGTTATTCGTGGGTACGGCAGGCGCGGCGATCGCGCAGAATGAGCAGTTCATCCCGATCCTGTCGTATCGCATCGGCCCGTATGCCGCGGGCGGCTCCGGCTACTTCGGCGGCGCGATCGACTATTTCACGCTGGTCAATCTGAATGGCGGCATCAACGGCGTGAAGCTCGTGTGGGAGGAATGCGAGACCGAGTACAACGCCTCGCGCGGCGTCGAATGCTACGAGCGGCTGAAGACGCGCCACGGCGGCGCCAGCACCATCGAGCCGCTGTCGACCGGTATCGCCTACGGCTTGTTCGAGCGGGTCGCGCAGGACAAGATTCCGATGACGACCAACGGTTACGGGCTGGCCATTTCCGCGGAAGGAAGCGTTTTCCCGTGGGTATTCCCGCTGGGCACGACGTACTGGGATCAGGCGGCGGCGATGATCGCCTACTTGGGCCAGAAGGTCGGCGGCGAAGCGAAGCTCCAGGGCAAGAAGATCGTCGTCATGTATCACGATTCGGCCTACGGCAAGGAGCCTCTCCCTGTGTTCGATGCGCTTGCGGCACGCGACGGCTTCGAGCTGACCAAGATGCCGCTCACGCCCCCGGCGACGACGCAGGAATCGCAATGGCTGCAGGTCAGGCAGCTCAAGCCCGACTACGTCATCCTCTGGGGTTTCGGCGTCATGAATCCGGTCGCCATCAAGACCGCGGCGAAGCTGGGGTTCCCGCGCGACCATATCCTGGGGGTCTGGTGGGCAGGTTCGGAGGAGGACGTCATTCCGGCCGGTGACGCGGCCAAGGGCTATGTCACGGCGGCGTTCTCGGCCAGCGGCACCAACTTCCCGGTGATGCAGGAAATCCTGAAGAAGGTATATGGCCCGGGCAAGGGCAACCTCGAGGACAAGACGCGCGTCGGCTCGATCTATCACACGCGCGGCATCACCTACGCCATCATGATCGTCGAGGCGATCCGCCAGGCGCAAAATCACTTCGGCAAAGGCAAGGTGATGACGCCCGAGCAAGTGCGCTGGGGCCTCGAACATATCGACTTGAGCGACGCACGCCTGAAGGAGCTCGGCGCGTCTGGCCTGTTCCCGCCGGTCAAGACGGGTTGCTCCGACCATGAGGGCTCGGGCATGGTCAAGTTCCAGCAATGGGACGGCAAGGAGTTCAAGACGCTGACCCCGTTCATGGCGGGCGACCGCGCACTGGTGCACAAGATGGTCGAGCAGGGCGCAGCCAAGTACGCAGCGGAAAAGAAGCTCACGCCGCGCGACTGCGGCAAGGAAGGGTAGGCATCCGATGGTCCCGGTGGCCTCGATGGCGGCCCAGGCCGAACCCGCGGCGCAGATTGCGCTCTCGGTCAACAACATCGAGGTCATCTACGACCATGTGATCCTGGTCCTGCGCGGCGTATCGCTGCAGGTGCCGAAAGGGCGCATCGTCGCCCTGCTGGGCGCGAACGGCGCCGGCAAGACGACGACGCTCAAGGCGATATCGAATCTGCTCTCCGCCGAGCGCGGCGACGTCACCAAGGGAACGATCGAATTCGAAGGCGAGCGCGTCGACAAGCTGACGCCGAACGAGCTGGTCCGGCGCGGCGTCTGCCAGGTGATGGAAGGCCGTCACTGCTTTGCGCACCTGACCGTCGAAGAGAACCTGCTGACCGGAGCGTTCACGCGCAAGGCGCCCCGCGCCGAGATCCGCGCGGCGCTGGAAAAGGTGTATCACTATTTCCCGCGCCTGAAGCAGCGGCGGGGAAGTGTGGCCGGCTACACGTCCGGCGGCGAGCAGCAGATGACGGCGGTCGGCCGCGCGCTGATGGCGCGGCCGTCGCTGATCCTTCTCGACGAGCCGTCCATGGGACTCGCGCCGCAGATCGTCGAGGAGATTTTCGAGATCGTCGGCGATCTGAACAAGAAGGAGAACGTGAGCTTCCTGCTCGCCGAGCAGAACACCAACGTCGCGCTGCGCTTTGCCGACTACGGCTACATCCTGGAGAACGGGCGCGTGGTGATGGACGGCGCCGCGGGGCGAGCTGGCGCAGAACGAGGACGTCAAGGAGTTCTACCTCGGTCTTTCCACGGCAGGACGAAAAAGCTTTCGCGAGGTCAAGCACTATCGCCGCCGCAAGCGCTGGCTGGCTTGAACGAACATTTCGATACGCTGGAAACGCGCGATCCCGAGCTGCGCGAGCGCGCGCAACTCGCTGCGCTGCGCGAGCCAGATCGCCTATGCCCGTCGCACGCCCCGTGGTTCGGGCGAACGCTCTCGGGCGATCGACCCGGCGGACATCGATTCGCGGGCAGCGCTTGCCAGCGCTTCCGGTCGTGCGCAAATCCGAGCTCCTGGAGCTGCAGAAGGCGCGATCGGCCGTTCGGCGGCTTCGCGGCGACCGGATGGGGAAGCGGCGCCGGCGCGCGCGGCAGGTCTTCGCATCCCCGGGCCCGATCTACGAGCCCGAAGGGAATGGTCCCGACTACTGGCGGCTCGCGCGCGCGCTCCACGCCGCGGGCTTTCGTGCCGGCGATCTGGCGCACAACTGTTTTTCGTACCACTTCAGCCCCGCCGGCTCGATGTTCGACACCGGCCTCCACGCGCTGGGATGCACGGTGTTTCCCGGCGGAACCGGACAGACCGAGCAACAGGTGCAGGCGATGGCGGAGCTCAAGCCCGACGGCTATGTGGGCACGCCGTCGTTCCTGAAAATCATTCTCGACAAGGCCGACGAGCTCGGCGTCCGCCTGCCGGGGCTCACGAAAGCCCTGGTCTCCGGCGAAGCATTCCCTGCCGCTCTACGCGATGCGCTGCGCTCGCGCGGCATCGAGGCCTATCAGGTCTACGCGAGCGCCGACCTGGGCTCGCTCGCGTACGAGTCGGTCGCGCGCGAGGGTCTCATCGTCGACGAAGGGGTGCTGGTCGAGATCGTGCGGCCGGGAACCGGCGAGCCGGTCGCCGCCGGGCGAGGTCGGCGAAGTCGTCGCCACGCCGCTTCATAATCAGGATTACCCGCTGATACGCTTCGGCACCGGCGATCTGTCGGCGGTGCTTCCCGGCGCGTCGCCGTGCGGCCGAACCAACATGCGCATCCGCGGATGGCTGGGTCGCGCCGACCAGGCCACCAAGGTGAAGGGCCTGTTCGTGCACCCTGCGCAGGTGGCCGAGATCGTGCGGCGCCATCCGGGCATCGTGCGCGCCCGCCTCGTCGTCGATCAGACCGACGGGAACGACCGGATGACGCTTCATGTCGAAGTCGCACCCGGGGCGGCGTTACAATCCGAAGCAGTCGTGGCCACGATGCGCGAGCTCACCAAGCTGCGCGGCGAGCTGGCCATGCGCGCGCCCGGCGAGCTCGCCAACGACGGCAAGGTGATCGACGATATCCGGAAGTACGATTAGCTATGATGAGCGCCATAGCATGACTAGCAGCATGACCAGGACGACATCGCCCGGCGACCCGCTGGCGCCGCTGACCGAGCAGACGCTGCACGCCATCGCCGCCACCGGCGTGGTGCGCAACTTCCCCAAGAACGCGATCCTGATCAACGAAGGTGACACTGCGGATTCGCTTTTCATCGTGCTGTCCGGCAGGATCAAGGTATTCGCCAGCAACGAGGCGGGCCGTGAATTCGTGCTGAGCTTTTTCGGCCCGGGCGAATACGTCGGCGAAATGTCGCTCGACGGCGCGCCGCGCTCGGCGTCGGTCATGACGGTCGAGCCGACGACCTGCGCGATCGTCAATCGCGCCAGCTTGCGCGAATTCGTGCTCGCGCATCCGGACTTCGCGCTGAATCTGGTTGAGAAGCTGATTCAGCGCGTCCGCATCACGACCGAGAACGTCAAGAGCCTCGCGCTGACCGACGTCTACGGTCGGCTGGTGCGGCTGATCACGACGCTGGCGGTCGAGCGCGACGGCGTGATGACCGTGCCTGAAAAGCTCACCCAGCAGGACATCGCCGAAAGAGTCGGCGCGTCACGCGATATGATCAGCCGCCTCCTCAAGGATCTGGTGACCGGCGGCTATTTGAGCGTCGTCGACAAGAAGATCACGATCCTCAAGAAGCCGCCGAGCGCCTGGTAGGCGGCTGTGCCCGCGGTGCGGCGCGAAAACCGCAAACTCCCGATGGACCGCAGATCGCCTCGCATCGCGAGGCCGGCGCCGCCGTTGGAGATATCCCTCGTTTCCATTCGGCGGACGCTTTATTCCGTAGCGCTAGCGTGAATTTTGCGCACTTTTTGCGACGAACCCGCCAGCGCGGCGCTTGACCGTTGTCGACTACGATTTGCTCATCCGGCGACGAATGGTTTGCCGCCGGTGAAGCGGCGAAGTCGCAGGTTGGGTGCAACACCGCCGCAGCAACGCGCAAGGAGCTTGCAATGTTTACACTGCACAGTTCGAAACCGATCATCAACCGAGTCGCCGCGTCGTTGAAATTTGCGCTGCTGCTCGTGCTGCTCGGCCTTATCGTGGTCGCGACCGAGCGTCCGATGTTGTTGACCCCGGCCGGAGCGGTCACCGTCGCAGACGACGCAGCCTACATGGCCGACCAGGCGAGGGCGCGAACCTCGGCCCACGCGACGCCGGACGCGGTTGCCGCAGCGCCAGCAAACGACGATTTCACGTATTTTCCGTCGCAGTTTCGCGCCCCGAGCGGGCCGGTCGAGGACCTGCCGCCGCAGTTCTGACCGCACCCCAATGCCGCTGCACCGCCGCCTGCCGCGATTGTCAAGGGAGGCACGGCAGGCGGGGCGTCAGTTCCTCGCGGGACGCAGGGTGACCAGCGCGACGCCGGCCAGAACCAGTGCCGCGCCGCCAAGCTGGATCAAGTGCACGGGCTCATCGAGCAGCCACGATCCCAGAAAGATGGTGAACAGCGGCCCCAGCGAGCCGAGCAGCGACGTGCGGTTCGCGCCCATGCGCTTGATCGCTTCGGCGATCAAATAGGTCGGCAGCACCGTCGAGAACACCGCCATCGTCAGCGACAGCAGATGGATGCGCACCGGCACCATCAGTGCAGTCAGCGGACGCGTTGTCAAGAAATGCATGAAAATGAACAGCGCCGAGGCCAGCATCGCCAACGCGATGAAGCGCATGCTGCCGAGCCGCGCGATGACGGGTCCGGCGCCGACCAGATAGCAGGCATAGAGAAACGAGCTGGCGAACACCAGCGCGCCGCCGAGCCAGAGCGCTGCGGGGTCGCCGGCGAACTTGAGATCTCGCGCGAAGACCAGCAGGATGCCGATGTAGGACAGGGAGAGGGCGACGACGATGCGGCCGGTGATCCGCTGCTTGAAGAACAGCGCCGATAGCACAACGACGATCGTCGGATACAGGTAGAGCATCAGCCGTTCGAGCGCCGCGGTGACGTATTGCAGGCCCATGAAGTCGACCAGGCTCGACAGGTAATAGCCGATGAAACCGAGCCAGGCGATTGCCAGCCAGTCGCGGCGAGCAAGCGGCTTCGCCTGGCGCGCCCGGGACGACCACCATGCCATCAGCGCGAAAAACGGCACCGAGTAGACCATGCGCAGTGCCAGCAGTGTGACCGCGTCGATCGAGATCCACGCGTAGGCGAGCTTGATCAGGATCGCCTTGAAGGCAAAGCCGAGCACGCCGATGATGGCGAAGGCCGGGCCGATGAAATCGGTGTCGCCGCCGCGACGAAACCCGGCTAGTCCCAATGCACGAGCCCCGCGTACGCGGTGCCGAGGATCACCAGTCCGAAGACGATCCGATACCAGGCGAACGGGACGAAATCATGATGCGCGACATAGCGCAGCAGGCCGCGAATGGTGAAAAATGCGCTGATAAAGGCGACGGCGAAACCCACGGCTATCATCGACAGGTCGCCGGCCGCCAGCAGGTGTCGGTTCCTGACGAAGTCGTAGCCGGTCGCGGCGAACAGCGTCGGGATCGCCAGGAAGAACGAGAACTCGGTGGCCGCCTGCCGTGACAGGCCGAACAGCATGCCGCCGATGATCGTCGCCCCCGAGCGCGACGTGCCCGGGATCAGCGCAAAGGCCTGCGCGAGGCCGATCTTCAGCGCATCGGTCCAGCGCAGCTCGTCGACGCTCGTAATGCGGACGGTGTCGGGTCGCATCCGCTGCCGACGCTCGGCCCAGAGGATGACCAGCGCGCCGGCGATGAACGCGCCGGCGACGGGCACCGGCGCGAACAGGTGCGCCTTGATTGCCCCGCCGAATGCGAGTCCCAGCACCGCGGCCGGCAGGAATGCGACCAAGAGGTTCAGCACGAAGCGCTGCGCGTCCCGCTCGCGCCACAGTCCACGCGCCACAGCGAACAGCCTGGCCCGATATTCCCAGCAGACGGCGACGATGGCGCCGGCCTGGATCACGATCTCGAACAATTTCGCCCGCTCGCCGGTGTAGTTCAGCAACGATCCGGCGACGATCAGGTGGCCGGTGGACGACACCGGAAGGAATTCGGTCAGGCCCTCGACGAGACCGAGAATCGCTGCAACGAGGAGGTCGGGAGCGGTCATTGCCTGCAGGTGACAAAAAGACGGGCGGCTCGCGCCGCCCGGCCGGAACATGCCTTAGTTGCGGCCCGCAATGCGACCGCAGGACCGACGTGCGCCGATTGTACGCCTAGTACTCGACGCGGTGAGGACTACGGCTTCCGGCGGCGTGTTCGGACGCGGACCGCGACGGCCGCCGATGCCGGCAGCACATCGTCGACCGCTGCGACTTCGCCCGAGCGCGTTGCACGATAGCCCGGCAGCGAGGCGATCAGCTCGCGGCAAGCTGCGCTGCCGAGATAGTCGACGAGCGCGAGCACGCGGGTGTCGCGCAGGCGATCGCGGCGCAAAGCGAGGCAGTATTGCTCCGTTGCAAGCGGCACGAAATCGAGCCGGTATTGCGCGGCGGCGGCTTCGATACCGAAGCCCACGTCGGCCTGGCCGGCAGCGATGGTCGCCGCGACGGCGAGATGGGTGAACTCTTCCTGGTCGTAGCCGGCGATGCGCGCGGGCTCGATCTTCGCCGCGTGCAGCAGGCGGTCGAACAGAAGGCGCGTCCCCGAAGCCGGCTGCCGGTTGATCAGGCGCGGACCTCCCGGCAGGTCGGACAGTCCTCGGATGGCCAGCGGATTCCCGTGCGGCAGTAGCAGCCCCTGACGTCTTTCGGCAAAGCGGATGATCGCGTGCTTATTCGCATGCAGCCGCTGCCGATACGGCGCAACGAGTTCGGCGCCACCGTGTCCGTCGACGTGAAATCCGGCGATCTCGCAGCGGTCGGCGAGCATGGCGTCGATGCTGTCGATGCTGCCGCGGAATTGCACTTCGAGCTGGACAACGCCGGCTACGGCGATCGCATCGCGCACCGCAGCCAGCGCGAGATCATGGCTCGCGCTGATCGTCAGCCGCTCAAGACCTCCGGGCGCGAAGCCGAGCCGGCGATCGAGGCGCTCGCGCAATTTGGTGCAATGCGGGTCCAGCGCCGCGCGGACCTCGTCGTCGCAACCCAACAGCAATTCGCCCAGCTCGGTGAGCCGGGTCCCGCGTCCACGCGTCTTGTCGATCAGCGGTCGCGCGAGCTCGGTGCTCCAGCTTTCGAGCAAGCCCCACCCGTTGCGGTAGGAAATACCCAGCGCCGCGCTGGCGCGCTGGATCGATCCCAGGTCGCGTATCGCGCGGAGCAACAGGAGCAGAAGCGGCGCACCGCGCGCCCGCTCGCCCGCCAACCATGCTACCGCGATGTCGATCTTGGCCATTGCCGCAGGCGCCGCGCGCGCGACGCGGGCGTCAGGCCGCCGCTGCTGCGGGCGCGGCGAAGACCCAGAAATCGTCCTGCGGAAGCTCCAGATAGCAGTCGCTGCCGCCGGCATCGGGCACCGGAGTCCCGTAGCAGCGCAGCCGCACGGCGCCGAGCTTGAACAGATTTTCCTTGCGATCGCCCAGAAACATGCCGGTCACCAATTCGGTGCGCAGGCGATTGTCGCCTGCGGCGTTGGCGATGCGGGTGCGCTCCAGCCGGATGATGCCGGTCGCCGCATCGCCGGTCTTGAGCGCGCCGCGCGCCGCGCCCCACAGGCGCCAGCCTTCGCCTTCGAGCAGCGCACGACCGTCTGCCATCTGCGTCACCCTTCCGGACAGGTGATTGTTGCTCCCCATGAACTCGGCGGTGAACTGCGTTTGCGGACGGTTGTACAAGTCCTCGGGTGTGCCCTGCTGCTCGATGCGGCCGGAATTGAGCAGCAGGATCTTGTCCGACATGGCCATCGCCTCGGTCTGGTCGTGCGTGACCACCAGTGCGGAAAGACCCAGGCGCACGATCAGCTCGCGCAGCCACGCGCGCGCTTCTTCGCGCAGCTTGGCGTCGAGGTTCGACAGCGGTTCGTCCATCAGCACGACCGGCGGGTTGTAGACCAGTGCGCGCGCGATCGCGACGCGCTGCTGCTGTCCGCCGGATAGCTGATGCGGCAGCCGGGTGGCCAGCGCACCGAGGCCGAGATTGGTCAGCGCCTGGTTGACGCGGCTGTCGATTTCGCTCGCCGGTGTGCCGCGCAGGCGCAGGCCGTACGCGATGTTGTCGAATACGCTGCGATGCGGCCACAGCGCGTACGACTGGAAGACCAGGCCCAGGTTGCGCTTTTCGACCGGCATGTCGACGCCGCCGGTGCTGTCGTAGAGCACCGTGTCGCCGATCGCGATCCGGCCGCGGCTGGGCTGCTCCAGTCCGGCAACCGAGCGGAGCAGCGTCGTCTTGCCGCTGCCGGAGGCGCCCAGCAGCGCGACCACTTCGCCCGGGTTCAGCGTCATCGAGACGCCCTCGAGAATCTTGTTGTCGCCGTATTGCAGATGCAGATCGTCGACGACGAGCTTGCTGGCCGGCTTATTCATGGAGTCGGACTCCGAAGCGCAGGGCGGCCGCGAGACCGGCGGCGACCAGCGCGATATTGATCAGCGACAGCGCGGCGACCTGGTCGATTGCGCCGGCGCCCCAAAGCGAAACGAGCATCGAGCCGATGACTTCGGTGCCTTGCCCGAGCAGATAGACGCCGGTCGAATATTCGCGCTCGAAGATCATGAAGACCAGCAGCCAGCTCGCCAGCAATCCGAACCGGATCAGCGGCAGCGTCACCTCGCGCATCACTTGCGCGCGCGATGCGCCGGCAGTGCTCGCCGCCTCTTCGAGCTCCGGCCCGATCTGCAAAAGGGCGCTCGAGATCAATCGCAGCCCGTATGCAAGCCAGACTACCGTGTACGCGAGCCATACGGAGAACACCGTGTTGCGCAGCTCTTTGAGGCCTGGCACGAACAGGAAGATCCACAGGAAGGCGAGTCCCGCCAGCAGCCCCGGCACCGCGCGCGGAATCAGGACCAGGTAATCGAGCACCCGCGCAACGCCTCCCTGCTGGCGGTGGCCGGCAAGTCCGATCGCCGTATAGCAGGCGACCGCGAGCCCGCCGCCGATCGTGCCGATCAGGAAAGTGTTGATGATGGCGCGTACCTGATCGCTTTGGTCGAACACCTGCACGAAGTTGGCCAGCGTCAGCACGTCGCCGAGCTTGATACCCTCGCCCCATTGCTCGACGAACGCGCGCAACGCGATGCCCGAAATCGGCACGACGATGGTGAACGTGAGCCACAGCGCGACGATCGCCAGCGCGATCCACCTCCAGCCGCCCAGGGGCAGGAGCTTCTGCCGGGTCGCCTTGCCCTTGACCGAGACGTACTTGCCCGCCGTTTTCAGCAGCCAGCGTTGCAGCAGAACCAGCGGGAACGTGATCGCGACGATGCACACCGCCACTGCCGCCATCAGGTGATACGAAGGCGTGCCGAGCTTGTTCGTCAGCTTGTACAGATACGTGGACAACACCAGGTGCCCTTCCGGGTCGCCGAGCACCAGCGGCAGGCCGAACAGCTCGAAGCCCAGGAAGAACACCAGCACGCCGGCGTAGAGCAGCGCCGGCATCGTCATCGGCAGGCTGACGTTCAGCGCAACCTTCAGCGGATTGGCGCCGACGACCCGTGCTGCCTCCTCGACGTCGGACCCCAGGCTCTTGAGCGCTGCCGACGAATACAGGTACACGTGCGGCACGTGCGTCAGCCCGGCGATGACGGCAATGCTGGTCAGCGAGTACACGTTCCACGGCACGTCGCCGACGATCTGTTTTGCCCACAGTGAATAGAACCCGACCGGGCCCATCGAGACGACGTAGCCGAACGCGAGCACCATCGGCGAAACGAAGACCGGTATCAGCACCAGCACTTCGATGATCCGCTGCCCGGGCAGATCGGTCCGTGTCAGCAGGAACGCCAGCGCCGCGCCGAGTGGCAGCGCGATCAGCACCATGCCCGCGGCAATCACGACGGAATTGAACAGCGAATCCCAGAAATCGGCATCGGCGAATATGAACGCGTAGGCGTCGACGCCGACGTGCCGCTCCGGATTGAAGAACGGCGCGTTGAGGAAGCTTTGCCAGAAGATCAGCGCCAGCGGCGTAAGCACCACCAAGGCGGTGATCGCGACCACCGTGGTGCGCGGCAAGCTGAAGCTGCGGGCGATCATCGTTGGATCGTGGTTGCCATCCCAGGGTCCCGCCTGCAGCTTGAGTCCGGACGTCGCTCGCCGTCTGATTCGCGGCCGGCGCCGGTTCGACCCCGACTAGGGCATCCGCCGTCTCATTTGCGTGCGAGCGACGTCTGCCATTGCTTGAGAAACGCGAGCCGCTTGGTCTGGTCGAGCCCTTGCAGCAGATCGGCGCTGACTGCGATCGGCTTGACTGCGCTGCCGAGCTCCTTCGAGAACCCGATCCCCGAGTCCTTGCCGGTCATGTCGGTGCGGACCGAGTAGAGCTCCGCTTGTTCCGCGGTGATCGTCTGACCGCGCTTGGACAGCACGTAATCGAGCCATAGGCGGCCGGCGTTCGGGTTCTTCGCGTTCTTGGACACGAAGATCAGCCGGGACAGCACCAGGTTGTAGTCGGTGGTGAAAGCGACTCCCATCGACGGATCCTTTTTCGCCCGCGTCAGCGCATACGAGCCGAGCACGTTGTAGCCGATCAGATTCTCGCCGGAGGAGACCCGCTCGAGCATCGTACCGGTCGACGACTGCACCTTGAGGCTCCGCGCGCCCAGCGCCTTGACCAGGTCCCAGAACTGCGGATCGAGCTTGGCGTCCTGATTGGCGAGCATGAAACCCACGCCCGATTTTTCCGGATCGTACGCCGTGATCTTGTTCTGGTATTTGTCGCCCTTGGTGTTCAGCAGCTTGGCGAGGTCGGCGTGCGTCTTCGGCACCTCGTCGGCGGGAACCAGCCGCTTGTTGTAGACGATCGCGATCGGCTCGAACGTCGTCGCATAGATCGTGTCTTTCCAGTGCGCCCACTCCGGCAGCGCCGCGGTTTCCGGCGACTTGTAGACCGCCGCCAGGCCGTCGGCGGCCAGCTTCATCTGCAGGTCCATCGACGAGCTCCACACCGAATCGGCCGACGCGGCGTTGGCCGCGTTTTCGCTGATGAAGCGGTTGTAGACTTCGGTCGAATTGAGGTCGGTGTATTCGACCTTCACGCCGGGAAACGCCGCCTCGAAATCCTTGATCAGCGGCGTGACCAGCTTGGCGTCGGTGGTCGAGTAGACGACGACCTTGCCCTCCTTTTTCGCGCCGTCGACGATGGCCTTGTAGTCGGCCGGGTAACCGGCGGGAACCTGCGCTTGCGCGCTTGCTGCAAGCGCTGCGCAAAAGACGAGCGACAAAATTCCGGTCAAGCGCATTGCGAACTCCTCCTGGTGATAGTCAAGGCGCGGCGCCACAACGACGGCGGGCAGCTCTGGCGGCCAGTTTACACCGTTCCGGCGCGGCGGTTGGCGCCGGCGGCGGCGACGCGCGCCGCATCGCCAAGCAGCCTCGGCGGGATCGCGAGATCAGGTGTTGTCGCTCCCCGGCGCGGTGCGCAAACGGTCAAGCGCCGTCTTGAGCGATGCGATCTCGTCACGGAGCTCGGCTATGCTTTGCTTCAGCGCGTCGATTTCCGCCTGCAGCGCGTCATCGCGCCGTGGCGCGGCGGTCACGACGT
Organism: uncultured beta proteobacterium; assembly: GCA_963776175.1. Classification (GTDB taxonomy): domain Bacteria; phylum Pseudomonadota; class Gammaproteobacteria; order Burkholderiales; family Casimicrobiaceae; genus PALSA-1003. Next base: position 89,830 of record CAVZLP010000007.1, read on the forward strand.
CCTCGGCGGGCACGTCGGCGGGCGGCCCCGACAGCAGATGCATCCAGCGATTCTCGCGCGCGCCGGCAAGCCGCGGCAGCATGACCACCAGCGCCCCGGCGTCGCGATCCGCCAGCTCGTGCAGGAATCCTTCGACCGCCGAGCCGTCGGCGAATCGGTGCAGGCGATCGCAATTGATGCGGAGCTCTCCGACGGTTTGCGGTCCGCGCAGCATCATGGCGGCGAGCAGCGCTACCGCCTGCGAAGGCAGGGCGAGAACGCGCTCGACGTTGTGCGCATAGCGCATCACCCTGCCGCCGCTCGATTCGACGACCAGCGAAGCGCCGCGCAGACGGTCGATCCCGGCCTGGACCTCGGCCTCGCTCGCGTGCAGCACCGGGTCGCGACTGGTCTTCTGATTGCATCCCGCGGTCAGCGCATTGAGGCTCAGCGGGTAGATATCCGGCACCGTGTGCTGCTTCTCGACCAGCACGCCGAGAATGCGCGCCTCCAGCAGAGACAGCATCGGGACGGCCGCGGTCATCGCGTCGCTCGCCTTTCGCGGCGTCTACAGGGCTCGGTCACCTCGGGGCTCCTTCGGCGGACTCAGCGGGACAGGCCGTAAGTCTAAACCGGCCTCGTCCGGTCCGGAATGCGCCGCATCGCTTGCCGGCGCCCGCGGGAGCGCGCTTGCGCTATGATGCCCGGTTGAGCGAGCTCGCCAGGCATTTCCCGGATCAACATGGCCAACACTCCCGAAGTAACCAACATGGCGTTGTTCTGCGATTTCGAGAACGTCGCGCTCGGCGTGCAGGACGCCAAGTACGACCGTTTCGACATCGGCAAGGTGCTCGAGAGACTCTTGCTCAAAGGCAGCATCGTCGTCAAGAAAGCGTACTGCGACTGGGACCGCTACAAGGCATTCAAGGCGCCGATGCACGAGGCGTCATTCGAGCTGATCGAAATTCCGCACGTTCGCCAGTCGGGCAAGAATTCGGCCGATATTCGCATGGTGGTCGACGCGCTTGACCTTTGCTATACCAAATCGCACGTCGAGACTTTCGTAATCATCAGCGGCGACTCCGATTTCTCGCCGTTGGTGTCGAAGCTGCGCGAGAACAACAAGGTGGTGATCGGCGTCGGCGTCAAGAATTCGACGTCGGATCTGCTGATCGCGAATTGCGACGAGTTCATTTTCTATGACGACCTGGTGCGCGAGCAGAAGAAGGCGGAGTCGCGCAAGGCCGGCGCGAGGAAAGCGGCGGCAGCAGGCGGCACGAAGAAGAAGGGCGCCGAGGCATCCGGCGCGCATGCCGAGACCAGGGATGCGACCGGGCCCGCGGCGGCAGCGCGGCAGGAAGCCAAGCCGGCCGACGCCGGCGGCCGGCAGCAGGAGGCGATCGACATTATCGTCAGCACGGTCGAGGCACTGGTGTCCGAGCGCGGCGGCGACGACAAGATCTGGGGATCGATGGTCAAGCAGGCGGTCAAGCGGGTGCGGCCCGGCTTCAACGAATCGTATTACGGATTCCGCTCGTTCAACGGCATGCTCGAAGCCGCCGAGCAAGCCGGAAGCCTCCGGCTCGAACGCGACGAAAAGTCCGGCGGCTATATCGTGCGGCTCGCCGCACACGAGGAGTAAACGCGATGCTGCGCACCACGGCGAAGCTGATCGGCGTCGCATGGCTGGCGCTCGTCGCGCCAGCGGTTGTATCGGCGACCGAGCCCAATCTGACCGTTACCGTCGCCGGGCGCACGACGACGTATGCCCCTGCGAGCCTGCTGGGCATGCCGGCGGCGACGAGCGTGGCCATTCCGAACGACGTCGCCTACAAGCGGGAGATGAGCTTTCGCGCGGTGCCCGCGGCGAGCTTGCTCGGTGGCGTCGCACCCGACGACACACTGCGCTTTGTGGCGAGCGACGGATTTGTCGCGACGATTCCCGCGGCGCTGCTGCTCGCGCGAGGCGGCGCGGTCGCGTATCTGGCCATCGAGCCTGACGACGCACCCTGGCCGCCGCTCAAGCCGGAGGGCGGCGCCAGCGCCGGGCCGTTCTACCTGGTATGGCTGAACCCGGAGCGTGCCGACGTCACGCCTGAGCAGTGGCCTTATCAGATCGCGCGCATCGAGGACGTGCCGCCGCTGCTCAAGCGCTATCCGATGCTGGCGCCGGCGGCGTCCGCGCACGACACGGTGCGGCGCGGGTACGCGGTGTTCGAAAAAAACTGCTCGGTCTGCCATACGCTGAACCTGGGTGGTGACGCAACCGTCGGTCCGGACCTGAATGTCCCGTATAACCCGACCGAATATATGCGCATCGATGCGCTGCGGCGGCTGATTCGCAATCCGCAGGCGCTGCGGCGCTGGCCGGCGGCCAAGATGCCCGCGTTCGAGCCGCGGTTGCTCAGCGATCGCGACCTGACCGATTTGCTCGCGTATCTGCGACATATGGCCGATCGGAAGGTGACGGTGCCCGCGGGCAAGTAACGCGCCCCGATTGCCGTGCGGCGCGAAGGCTTCGGGCGCTGCGCCAGGGTTATCGCGACCCGTTCATGCCTTACCGATTCGCCGCCGATGCCTTGTCCTCGCAGCGCATCTTGCGTTCGTGCTGTTCGTTGTTTGCGGCGGCTTGCTGGTGCTGCGGCGACCGGGTCTTGCCTGGCTGCATCTTCCCGCGGTCGCATGGGCTGCGTTCGTCGAACTGAGCGGCTGGATCTGCCCACTGACCCCGCTCGAAGTGATGCTGCGCCGAAGCGCCGGCGAGGCGGGGTACGGCGGCGACTTCATCGAGCACTATCTGGCGGCGCTGATCTATCCGGCCGGTCTGACGCGCAATCTGCAGATGCTGGTCGGCACGGTCGTCCTGCTGATCAACCTCGCGATCTATGTCGTGCTATGGCGTCGCCGGTCCCTCCGGCGCTGACCATTCGACGCGCAGCTTTTCCATCAGTCGCCGCGCATTGGCCGGCGCCTCGACTTTGTCGGTGTTGTCGAAATAGCAGAAGACGTCGCGTTGCCGGTGCGCGGGCGCGGCCTCGCGAGAGATGCGCTCGATGCCGCGCGGCTCGCCGCCGCCGGCCCACGCGCGGATACGCCGCGCCCATAGTGTCAACACCGACTCGATATAGGCGCTGCGGTACAGCTCTTCGTCGCCGTGCAGCCGGATGTAAACGAAGTCCGCGGTAAGGTCACCGACTTGCGGCCATTTTCCCGCCGTGTCGGCAATCACAAGCGCGACGCGATGCCGGCGCAACTGATCGATCAGCCTCGGGTCTACGAAGCTGTCGTGGCGCACTTCCAGCGCGTGGCGCAATGGACGCACCGGTCCAAAGGCGAGGCGCGCGCGCCCGGTGACCCTGGCGTCGTGCCGGCGGGCGAGTTTCGATGCGGCGTCCGTGTCATGCGGCAGCGATGCCAGGAAGCGCTCGAGCGCGGGTGCGTCGTAACGCATGCTGGGCGGAAGCTGCCAGAGGATCGGCGCGAGCTTTTCGCGCAGATTGGCGATGCCCGAAGCGAAAAAATTGGCGAGCGGCGCTTCGATATCGCGCAGGCGCTTGATGTGAGTGATGAAGCGCGGGCCCTTGACGCTGAAGACGAAGCCGGGCGGCGTCTCTTCGTACCAGGCCGCATAATTTTCCGGCCGCTGCAGCGAATAGAACGAGCCGTTGAGTTCGATCGAGGCAAACACGCGCGAGGCGAACTCCAGCTCCCGCCGCTGCGGCAGACCCTTCGGATAGAACACGCCGCGCCACGGCGGATAGCGCCAGCCGGAGACGCCGATGCGGATGGCGGCGGTCTTTCGGCCCATGGTCGGTTCTCGCTTTGCGGGGCTTGGCGGCTTGATCTCCTCCCGGGATCCAGGTCTGGCCGGCTGAGTTCGCTACGCCTTGCTGTAGATCTCCGCGCCCTTTTTCACGAACTCGATCGCCTTCGATTCCATGCCCTTCTCCAGCGCGGCAGCCTCCCCGACGCCCAGCTTCGCCGCGTAGTCGCGCACGTCCTGCGTGATCTTCATCGAGCAGAAATGCGGGCCGCACATCGAGCAGAAATGCGCAAGCTTGGCGCCATGCTGCGGCAAGGTCTCGTCGTGGAATTCGCGTGCCTTGTCGGGATCGAGTCCGAGGTTGAACTGGTCCTCCCAGCGGAACTCGAAGCGCGCCTTCGACAGCGCGTTGTCGCGGATCTGCGCACCCGGATGCCCCTTGGCGAGATCGGCGGCGTGCGCGGCGATCTTGTAGGCCATGATGCCGTCCTTGACGTCGGCCTTGTTCGGCAAGCCCAGATGCTCCTTCGGCGTCACGTAGCAGAGCATCGCCGTGCCGTACCAGCCGATCATCGCCGCGCCGATCGCGCTCGTGATGTGGTCGTAGCCCGGCGCGATGTCGGTGGTCAGCGGCCCCAGCGTGTAGAAAGGCGCTTCGCCGCAGAGTCGCAACTGCTCGTCCATGTTGTGCTTGATCAGGTGCATAGGCACATGGCCCGGCCCTTCGATCATCGTCTGCACGTCGTGCTTCCACGCGACCTGCGTCAGTTCGCCCAGCGTGGCGAGCTCGGCCATCTGCGCCTCGTCGTTGGCGTCGTAGCCCGAGCCGGGACGCAGCCCGTCGCCCAAGCTGAACGAGACGTCGTACGCCTTCATGATCTCGCAGATATCCTCGAAGCGCGTGTAGAGGAACGACTCCTTGTGATGCGCGAGGCACCACTTGGCCATGATCGAGCCGCCGCGGCTGACGATGCCGGTCATGCGCTTGGCGGTCAGCGGGATGTAGCGCAAGAGGACGCCGGCGTGGATCGTGAAGTAGTCGACGCCCTGCTCGGCCTGCTCGATCAGCGTGTCGCGGTACATCTCCCAGGTCAGCTCCTCGGCCTTGCCGTCGACTTTTTCCAGTGCCTGGTAGATCGGTACCGTCCCGATCGGCACCGGCGAATTGCGGATGATCCATTCGCGCGTCTCGTGAATGTTCTTGCCGGTCGACAGATCCATGACCGTGTCCGCGCCCCAACGTGTGGCCCAGGTCATTTTCTCGACTTCTTCCTGGATCGACGAGCTGACCGCCGAGTTGCCGATATTGGCGTTGATCTTCACCAGGAAATTGCGGCCGATGACCATCGGCTCGGTTTCCGGATGATTGATGTTGGCCGGGATGATCGCGCGGCCGCGCGCGACTTCGGCGCGGACGAACTCGGGCGTGATGAGCTCCGGAATCGCCGCGCCGAAGCTCTGTCCCGGATGCTGGCGCGTCACCAGCTCGGGCAGCGAGCGCAGCATTTCCTCGCGCTTGAGATTTTCGCGGATCGCGATGAATTCCATCTCCGGCGTGACGATGCCGCGCCGCGCGTAGTGCATTTGCGAGACGTTTGAGCCGGCCTTGGCGCGACGCGGCTGGCGCGGCAGGTTGAAGCGCATTCCGGCGAGCTCGACGTCGGCGAGGCGCGCGCGCCCATAAGCGGAAGTGAGTCCGCCCAATTCCTCGGTGTCGCCGCGCTCGCCGATCCACCGGGCGCGCAGCGGCGGCAAGCCGGAGCGGATGTCGATTTTCGCCGTCGGGTCGGTGTACGGGCCGGATGTGTCGTAGACGGCGATCGGCGGATTGATCTCGGCGCCGAACGACGCGGGGGTCTCCGCTTGTTCGATCTCGCGCATCGGCACGCGCAGGTCGGGCCGCGAGCCCTCGACGTAAATCTTGCGCGAATTGGGCAGCGGCTGCACGGCCGCGTCGTCGACGTGCGCGTCGCGGGCGAAAAACTTGTCGTTGGCGTTCATGGAACGACTCCTTGCGAGTGAGATCGATCGCAAGGGGCATCGGAGGCGCTTCCCTGCGGCAGGATTATCTGCATCAGGTTCGAAGGGTCTCTCTCACCCGGCGGCGCGGCATGCGCCGCCAGGACCCCCAGCACGGTCATTATCGGTCAAATGGCACGCCGCTTCAATGGCGTTGCCGGTACGGATTTATCAGTCGGCTGCCGCCGGAACGGCGGGGTGCGCCTCGCGCCGCGCCCTCAGCCATTGCGTCAGCTGCTCGAAGTAGGTGTACACGACCGGCGTCAGATAAAGCGTGAGCGCCTGCGAGACGATGAGCCCGCCGACAACCGCGAGCCCGAGCGGGCGCCGGGCTTCGCCGCCGGCACCGAGCCCCAGCGCGATAGGCAGGCTGCCCATCAGTGCCGCCATCGTCGTCATCATGATCGGCCGGAACCGGGTCATGCACGCCTCGAAGATCGCGTCATGCGGCGACTTGTTCTCGGTGCGCCTTGCCTCGATCGCGAAGTCGATCATGATGATCGCGTTCTTCTTGACGATGCCGACCAGCATGATCATCCCGACGAACGCGTACATGTTCAGATCGATCTGGAACAGCCAGAGCGTCAGCAGCGCGCCGAATGCCGCCGTCGGCAGTCCGGACAGGATGGTGACCGGATGGATGAAGCTCTCGTAGAGTATTCCAAGCACGAGGTAGATGACGAAGATCGCAAGGGCGAGCAGGACGCCCATGCCGGCGAGCGACGAGCGGAATGCCTGCGCGTTGCCCTGGAAAGTGCCATTGATCGTCGCCGGAAGCCGCATCTCCGCCGTCGCCGTCTGGATTTCCGCGATCGCCTGCGAAAGCGCGATGCCGGGAGCGAGGTCGAAGGAGATCGTGACCGACGGGAGCTGACCGAGATGCGTGATCGCGAGCGGGCCGATCGTCGGCTTGAGCGACGCCACCGCGTTGAGCGGCACCAGCGCGCCGCTGTCCGAGCGAACGTAGAGCATCGACAGCGCCGAGGCGTCCATCTGGAAGCGCGGCAGGAGCTCCATGACGACCCAGTATTGGTCGGTCGGCGCGTATATCGTCGAAACCTGGCGCGATCCATACGCGTCGTACAGCGTGTTCTCGATCGACTGCGCGGAGACACCCAGCGCCGAAGCGCGGTTGCGGTCGATCGCGACCGTGACCTGCGGTTGCGTGATCTGCAGATCGGTCGTCACGTCCACCAGTCCCGGCAGCGTTTTGAACTTCTCGTCGAGCCGGGGCGCCCACTCGTAGAGTTCGTTGGTGTCGGTCGCCTGGAGCGTGTACTGGTAGAGGCTTTTCGTCAGCTGGCCGAGGCGGATCGCCGGCACGTTCTGCACGAAGGCCTTGATTCCCGGCACGGCGGTTATCCCCGGACGCAGCTCCTGCAGCACGACGTCGGCCGACGGACGCTCGTTGCGCGGCTTCAAAGAGATGAACATCCGGCCGTTGTTGAGCGACGAGGCCGAGCCGCCACCGCCGACGAACGACATGACGCTCTCGACATGCGGGTTGCGGCGCACGATCTCCGCGACCTGTCGCTGCATGCTGGACATGGCGTCGAACGACACGTCCTGCGCCGCTTCGGTGAACACGAACAATTGCCCCACGTCGTCGCTGGGCAGGAACCCCTTGGGCATATAGGTGAAGAGCAGGGCGGTGGCAACGAACAGCGCGCCGAAAGCGAGCATGGAAAGCCGGCGGTGGGCAAGCACGACGGTCAGGCTCGCGCGGTATCCTGCCAGCATGGAATCGAACATGCGCCCGGCGAACGCGTAGATCCGGCCGTGCGTCTCTTCCCGCTCGAGTCTCAGCATCCGGCTGCATAGCAACGGCGTCAACGTGAGCGATACCAAGCCGGAGAGCAGCACCGCGACGATGATCGTCACCGCGAATTCGTGCAACAAGCGGCCGAGAATGCCGCCCATGAACAGCACCGGGATGAACACCGCTACCAGAGAAAGCGTCATCGACACGATGGTGAATCCGATCTCGCGCGCGCCATCCAGCGTTGCCTGCATGCGCGGCTTGCCCATTTCCATGTGCCGGGTGATGTTCTCGAGCATCACGATCGCGTCGTCGACGACGAAGCCGACACACAAGGTGAGGGCCATCAGCGACAGGTTGTCGAGGTTGTACCCGAACACGTACATCAGCGCGAACGTGCCGATGATCGACATCGGCAGCGCGAGGCTCGGGATTAGCGTCGCGCGCACGCTGCGCAGGAACACGAAGATGACACCGACCACCAATGCCAGTGCGAGAACGAGCGTGATCTGCACATCGCGGACCGATTCGCGAATCGACTGCGAACGGTCATAGAGAATCGACAACTTGATCGATGGCGGCAGCTGCGCCTGAAACGCCGGCAACACCGCCCTGATTCCGTCCACCACTTCGATCGTGTTGGTACCCGGCTGCCGCTGAACGGCGAGGACGACCCCGCGCGTGCCGTTGTACCAGGCGGCGATCTTGTCGTTCTGGACGCTGTCGAGCACGCGACCTATCTGGTCGAGTCGCACCGGTGCGCCGTTGCGGTAGGCGACGATCAGCGGTCCGTACGCCGCGGCGTCCTGGAGCTGGCCGGTCGCCATGACCGACGTGGCGCGATCGCGGCCGTAGAGCGACCCCGTGGGGAGGTTGACGTTGGCGTTGCCGATCGCCTGCTCGACGTCGGTGAGCGCTATCCCCCGCGTCGCCAGCGCATTTGGATCGAGTTGAATGCGCACGGCGTACTTCTGCGAGCCGAACACCTGGACTTGCGCGACGCCGCTGATGGTCGAGATCCGCTGCGCCAGATTGTTCTCGCCGTAATCGTCGACCACCGCAAGCGGTTGTGTTTCCGACGTGAGCGCAAGCAGCAGTATGGAAAAATCCGCCGGATTGACCTTCCGCAGTGTCGGAGGTGTCGGCATGCCGGTCGGCAGCGAGCGGGCCGCCGCAGAGATCGCCGACTGCACGTCCTGCGCCGCGGCGTCGATATTGCGCTCGAGGGCGAATTGCAGCGTGATCGACGTGCTTCCGCTGGTCGATGTGGAAGTCATCGAGTCGATGCCGGCGATCGTCGAAAGCTGTTTTTCGAGCGGTGTCGCGACCGCCGAAGCCATCGTGTCGGGACTCGCCCCGGGCAGGCTCGCCGAGACCTGTATCGTCGGGAAGTCGACGTTGGGCAGCGCATTGACCGGCAACAGCCGGTAGCCGATCAGGCCGAAGATCAGAATGCCGATCATGACCAGCAAGGTCATCACCGGCCGGCGAACGAACAGAGCGGCGATGTTCACGACGCTTGCTGCGGGTTGCCAGTGTCGACCCGGGTGCCCGGCACGAGTCGGATCTGGCCCACGGTGACCACCCGATCACCCACCTTGAGCCCGCTCGCGACTATCGTATCGTCGCCTTCGGTGCGGGCGACCTTGATCGGACGCATTTCGACGGTCTGGTCGGGCTTGACGACGAACACGTACTGCCCGCTCGGTCCGTTCTGCACCGCTATCGAAGGCGCGACGATCGCGTCCGGCTGCTCGTAGAGAGTCAGGCTGACGTTGACGAACTGGCCCGGCCACATCGTCTTGTCCTTGTTCGGAAATGTCGCCTTGAGCTTGATCGTCCCGGTCGTGAGGTCGGCGCTGTTGTCGATGAAGATCAGCTTGCCGTCGATCGGCTTCGGGGCGTGGGCGACGCTGGCCTGCACGCCCAGATCGCCCTTGGCCTGGTGCAGACGCACGTCGCTCAGGCTTTGCTCGGGTACCGAAAACGAAACGTAGATCGGAACGACCTGGTTGATCGTCACCAGCGGATTGGTGTCGTTGGCCTTGACTAGGTTGCCGCGCTGGATCGCGATCTTGCCGGCATAGCCGGTGACCGGCGATCGGATCGAGCAATAGTCGAGTTGCAGCCTGGCGCTCGCGACAGCAGCTTCGTCAGCCCGTACCGTCGCGGCGGCGCTATCCATGTTGGTCTTCACCTGGCCATAGGCGTCCGGCGAGATGAAGTTCTTCTGCAGCAGGTCCTTGTAGCGCTTTTCCTGGTCGGTCGCGCGGTCGAGGAGCGCACGGTCACGCAGCAGGTTCGCCTGAACTTGCTGGAGCGCGGCGGCAAATGGGCGTGGATCGATTTCGAACAGCAGGGCACCCTGCCGGACTTCGTCCCCCTCGTTGAAATGCACGCTGTCGATTTGCCCGTCCACCCTCGCCTTGACCGCAACGGTGGTGTAGGGCTCGACGTTGCCGATCGCGGTAAGACGCATCGGGACCGTCTTGGCAACGACCGTGGCGACGGTGACCGGCACCGCAGGCGACGTCTTCCGGACTTCGGCGCGGGACTCCTTGTTGTACTGAGCTACCAGCCCAAGGGCCACCGCCAGCGCCGCCAGCGCTGCGACTAGTGCAAATAATTTTTTTCGTCGAGCCATGGTTACGCCGTCATCGGGCTCGCTTCGGCGAACGTCTTGCGCGCTGCCGCGCTGCCGCAATGCCTCAATCTATCGACCCGGAGGGAGCGCTCGGGTTCGCTTCCTTGGGTCAGCCTCATATTGTCGCGCAATTGCGTGGCCCCCGGGCGCCGTCGACACATCCTGTAACAGGGAGCCTATCGCGTGCTGGTGGGTGTAGCCTACGGGCCGGCGGCGAGCGCGTTCGCTATAATCCCGCAGCAGGAATGCGGGTGTAGCTCAATGGTAGAGCAGAAGCTTCCCAAGCTTACGACGAGGGTTCGATTCCCTTCACCCGCTCCAACACCAAACGGCCACCGTGGCCGCCTGGAATCCGATCAGGGCCCGGCCATGTCCAGCCTCCGAGACGCCGCCGTCGCCGCAGCAACGGCATGGTTCGACGCCGGGACCTTGCTCGCCGAATTGCGGCGCCGGGTCGCGTTCCGTACCGAAAGCCAGGACCCGACCCGCGCGGCAACGCTGGCGAGCTACCTGAACGAGGACATCGGCCCGAGCGTCGAGCGCTGCGGCTTCGAATGGTCGACGTGGCCCAATCCGGTCCCCGGGGCGCCGCCGCTGCTGTTCGCCGAACGCATCGAGGATGCCGCGCTGCCCACGGTGCTCATTTATGGCCACGGTGACGTCGTCGCGGGCTACGACGAGCAATGGGACGACGGTCGCTCGCCGTGGGAACTCTCGACCGGCAACGGGAAGTGGTATGGCCGCGGCACGGCGGACAACAAAGGCCAGCACACGATCAATCTCGCGGCGCTCGCGCAGGTCATCGCGAGTCGGGGTCGGCTGGGCTTCAACGCCAAATTGCTGCTCGAAATGGGCGAGGAGATCGGCTCACCGGGGCTGCACCTGACCTGCGAACGGCGCGCGGAATCGCTTTCCGCCGACGTGCTGATCGCCTCGGACGGCCCGCGGCTCAACGCGGCTTCGCCGACGATCTTCCTGGGTTCGCGCGGCGTTTTCAATTTCGATTTGAGCGTGAGCTTGCGCGACGGCGCGCACCATTCGGGCAACTGGGGCGGTTTGCTGGCCAATCCCGGGACGATCCTGGCCAACGCGATCGCCGCGCTGGTCGACGCACGGGGCCGAGTTCTGGTCGACGCTTTGCGTCCCGGGCCGATTCCGGCCTCGGTCAGGAGCGCGCTGGAGCGAGTCGAGCCGGGGGAACCGGGAGGGCCGGCGATCGATCCGGATTGGGGCGAGCCGGCGCTGACCCCGGCGGAGCGCGTCTTCGCCTGGAACGCGCTAGAGGTTCTGGCCTTTCGCACCGGCAATCCCGAGCGACCCGTCAACGCGATCCCGCCGCGCGCGAGCGCGCACCTGCAGCTTCGCTTCGTCGCCGGCTGCGACTGGCGCGCGTTCGTTCCGGCGATACGAGCGCACCTGGACGCGCGGGGAATGACGATGGTCGACGTGCGCCAGGCGACGATGGAACCGATGGAGGCCACGCGGCTCGATCCTGCCGATCCGTGGGTACGCTGGGCGAGCGAATCGATCGCGGCGACCGTCGGCGTCGCCCCGGTCATCCTACCCAACCTGGGTGGCGCGCTGCCCAACGATTGCTTCGCCGACGTGCTCGGCTTGCCGACGATCTGGGTACCGCACTCCTACCCGGCCTGCTCGCAGCACGCCCCGAACGAGCACATGCTCAGTGCGGTGGCCCGCGAAGGGCTGCAGATCATGACCGGATTGTTCTGGGACCTGGGCGAGGCGGGAACGCCGCCGGCCCGGCCCACCGCTCAAGGTCGGATGTAGGCCCAGCCCTGTTGTTGCCGCTGCATCAATTCGACCACGCCGGCCGGCACGTAGCCGATGCCGGCGAGCATGTCGGCGGACGTCAGCTTCTGTCCGTGCATGGTGTTCTCGCAGGCAACGACCTTGACACCAGCTTTCCCGGCCTCCGCGATGCGGTTGCCGACGACCGAATCGGACTTCAGCATGCCGATGCCGGGTCCGTACGCGACGATTTCGATGTCGACATTCGCTGCGCCGATGTCGGTCTGTATGTTGCGTGCATTGTTGAGGGCGAGGTTCCACTTGGCCGGTTCGGCGTCGCTCACCTGGATGACGACCCGGCTGCGCTGGGCGGCGGGTTGCTGGCTCTCTGCGTTGGCAGCGCCGGCGCAGAAGCCCAATGCCGCAGCGACCAGCACAGCGCCGAACAAGCGTGAATGTCTCGTGACCATGTTTTCTCCTGGCGATTATCGGTGTGCGGCCGCCCGCCCGCCGGTGCCCGCAGTCGCATTATCGGCGTTTTGGCGAAGTTTTGCGCGCTCCCCGGGGGCCTACGCCAGTGCCGGTTAAGATACGCGTGAGTTGATCGATGACACGCTCGGTGCACATGCCGATTTTCGCCATCGCGCTGATCGTCGCCGCGTGCGCCTGCTTCACCAGCATCGACGTCACGGTCAAGTATCTGAGTCAGCGCTATCCGGTGCCGCTTTTGGTGTGGGCCCGCTGGGGTGTGCAGGCGTTGCTGATGTTTGCCTTGCTGGCGCCGAGGATGCGCTGGAATCTGGTGCGCACGACGCGTCCCGGCCTGCACTTGGTGCGTGGCACGGTGCTCATCGCATCGTCGCTGTGTTTTTTCAGCGCGGTCAAGTATCTGCCGCTGGCGGAAGCGACCGCCCTCAATTACACGAGCCCCATCCTGGTGACCTTGCTCGCCGGATGGCTGCTGAACGAACGAATCACTCTGCCGCGGTGGGGCTTCGCTGCCGCCGGCTTCGTCGGCATGCTGCTGATCGTGCGCCCGGGCACGCGGATCCTCGACACCGCCGCCTTGTTCGCGCTGGCTGCGGCGGCCGCTTACGCGGCTTACCAGATCCTGACGCGGAAGCTCGCTGGCGAAGACTTGAGAGTGTTGCTGTTCTATCCGTGCCTGTGCGGTGCGGTCTTGATGTCGATCGTGGTTGCGTTTCTTCACGACGACACCTGGTATCCGACATCCGACCTGGCATTGTTCCTGGGCATCGGCGTCATGGGTTCGGTCGGCCACTGGCTGTTCACGCGGGCCTTCCGGCTCGCCTCGGCGTCGGCCATCGCGCCGTTCACCTACGTGCAGCTGGTTTTTTCGACGATCGCGGCTTGGGCTTTGTTCGGGACCTTTCCCGACGGCTGGGCGCTCACCGGCATGGTAGTGATCGCGGGCAGCGGCGTCGTTCTCACCTGGTACGAGCGGTGGCGCGCGAGCCTGGCCCCCGCTGAGCCGGCCGCGGTCGACTGAACGCGCCTCGATCGGCTAGAATTGGCCTGACCGCCTTACCAGTTGGCGTCACCCGCTTTCCGTCCGAAGGAAAAACGACATGAGCAAGCCATCATGAACAACGCCGCGACCCGCATCGGATTCATCGGCCTCGGACTGATGGGGCACGGTATGGCGAAGAACCTGCTTGCCAAAGGATTTCCGCTTACGGTGCGCGTCCACCGCAACCGCAAGCCTGCCGAGGACATACTCGCGGCGGGCGCCAAGGAGGTGAAGACCAGCGCCGACCTCGCGCGTGCGTCCGACGTCGTGATCCTCTGCGTGACCGGCTCGCCTCAGATCGAGGAGATCGTGTACGGTCCCGACGGCATTCTCGGCGCCGCCCGCAAAGGGCTGATCGTCGTCGACACCTCCACCGCCGAGCCATCGTCGACCGCGAAGAATCCGCGACGATCTCGCCGCGAAGGGTACGAAGTATGTCGACGCGCCGCTGGCGCGCACGCCCAAAGAAGCCGAAGAAGGCCGCCTGAACACGATGGTCGGCGCCGACGATGCGACGTTCGCGCAGTTGAAGCCGGTGCTGTCCGCCTACTGCGAGAACATCGTTCACGCCGGCCCTCCGGGCCACGGCCATATGCTGAAGCTCATCAACAATTTCCTGGCCCAGGCGATCGCCACCGCGACGGCCGAGGCGTGCGCCGCATGCGCCAAGTCGGGCGTCTCGATCTCGAAGCTGCACCAAATCATCTCGGCCGGCGGCGTGAACTCGGGCATCTTCCAGATGATGGTCGGCAAGATGCTCGAAGGCGGCGATCTCTCGGGCCTCAAGTTCACGCTGGTCAACGCGATGAAGGACCTGCGCTATTACACCCACTTCGTCGAATCGCTACCGTCGCCGGCGATCGTCGGCGAGGCGGTGCACCAGAGCCTGGTCAACGCCAACATGCTCGGGTTCGGCGACAAGTACGTCGCTTCGCTGATCGAGGCGCAGGAAAAGCTCGCCGGCGTCAAGATCGTGCCGCGGTAGACGAAGCCGGGCCGCCCAGCGGGGCTCGCGCCGGATACGCGGGGCTGCGCGCGGCGGTATGCTCGGATTCATCGGCGATTCGGCAGGAGAAATCGAATCATGGCTGCGCCTTCCCTCTGGGACAATCCGCTCGGCACCGACGGGTTCGAGTTCGTCGAATACGCAGCGCCGGATCCCGCGGCGCTCGGCCGGCTGTTCGAGCAGATGGGCTTCGCCGCGATCGCCAAGCACCGCTCGAAGAACGTGTTGTTGTACCGGCAGGGCGATGTCAACTTCATCGTCAATGCGGAGCCGGGGAGTTTCGCGCAGGGCTTCGCCCGCGTGCACGGTCCGTCGATTTGCGCGATGGCAATCCGCGTCAAGGATGCAGGCAGCGCCTACACCAGGCTGATCGAGCAGGGCGCGTGGGGCGTCGAGGCGCACCCGGGGCCGATGGAGCTCAACATCCCGGCGATCAAAGGGATCGGCGATTCGCTGATCTATCTGGTCGACCGCTATCCGGTCGAGGGCGCCGGCGTATCGATCTACGACATCGACTTCGTGCCGATCGCCGGTGCCCAGCAGCGTCCGCAAGGCGCGGGACTCGTGACCATCGATCACCTGACTCACAACGTGCATCGCGGCCGGATGGACGAATGGGCGAGCTTCTACGAGCGGCTGTTCAATTTCCGCGAGGTCCGCTATTTCGACATCGAGGGCAAGCTGACCGGCCTCAAGAGCAAGGCGATGACGAGCCCCTGCGGCAAGATCCGCATCCCGATCAACGAAAGCTCCGACGACAGAAGCCAGATCGAGGAATACCTGGTCGCCTACCATGGCGAGGGCATCCAGCACATCGCGCTCGGCACCGGCGACATCTACGACACCGTGCACGCCCTGCGCCAGCGCGGTGTCACGTTCCAGGATACGCCGGACACCTACTACGAGGCGCTGGGGCAACGGCTGCCCGGGCACCGGGAAGACACCGATCGTCTCAAGCGCGAGCGCATCCTGCTCGACGGCGCTCCGGCGAAAAACGAAATGCTGCTGCAGATCTTCACCACCACCGTGATCGGACCGATTTTCTTCGAGATCATCCAGCGCAAGGGGAACGAGGGCTTCGGTGAAGGAAATTTCCGCGCGCTGTTCGAGTCGATCGAACAGGATCAGATCCGGCGGGGCGTGCTCAAGTAATGATCGCGGCCGGGCCAAGGCGCCGGTGCCGGTAATCGCCTGACAGAACATACGTGCTCACTCCTCTCGGCTTCCGGTTGCTCCGCCGTCTCGCCGACGGCGAAATCCATTCCGGCGAGGCGCTGGCGACCGCCGTCGGGATGTCGCGCGCCCGCGTGTCGCAGGTCCTGAAGGAAGCGGACACCGCCGGACTCAAGCTGGAACGCATCCGTGGCCGGGGCTATCGCCTGCACGACCCGGTTCCGTTTCTCGACCGCGACGCCATCGTGGCGGCGCTCGGCGCGCTGGCAAGAGCCGTAGAAATCGAAGTGGTCGACAGCGTCGATTCGACCAGCAGCGAGCTCAACCGCCGTGCCGCGCGTGAGGACGTGCACCGCCGCCTGCTGATCGCCGAATGGCAGACGGCAGGCCGCGGCCGACGCGGCCGCGGATGGACCGCGGTCGCCGGTGGCAGCCTCACCTTTTCGCTCGGCTGGCGCTTCGAGCAGGGGGCGGGCTTCCTCGCCGGTCTCTCGCTCGCCGTCGGCGTTGCACTTGCGCGCGCTCTCGAGGGTGCCGGCATCGACGGCGTCGAGCTCAAATGGCCAAATGATCTCATCCATCGGTATTGCAAGTTCGGCGGCATACTGATCGAGCTTTCCGGCGATGCGCTCGGACCTTCGCTCGCGGTCATCGGCGTCGGGCTCAACGTGCGGCTGCCTCCCGCGGCACGGCGCGGCATCGCGCAGCCGGTCACCGATCTCGCGACGATCGCGGGAGGACGCTCGATCGATCGCAACCGGCTCCTCGCCGCGCTGGTACGCGAATTGACGGCGATGCTGGATCGCTATGCGGTCGACGGCTTCGCCCCATTCATCCCCGAATGGCAGCGGCGCAACGCATTCCGCGGCAAGGCGGCGAAAATCATCTTGCCCGACGGCAGCACGGCGTCGGGCGACGTGGTCGGCGTCGACGCCAGCGGCGCTCTGGTGCTCGATCATCGCGGCCGGAGGTTGCGCTTTGTGACGGGAGAGGTCTCGTTGCGTCGGCCGTGATCGGGCGGCGCTCGGCGTCCTCGCGGGCTTCCGGCTGCGGTGCCGGTCGTGGATAATCGCCGCATCGCGCCGGCTGCCGCCCCGCCAAGGATCCGATGAGAACGCTGGTCTTTCTTCTGTTGCTCGCCAACCTGAGTCTGTTCGGTTATATCAAGCTGGACAGCATCGGCACCGGCGAGGGAGTTCGCCTTTCGCAGCAGGTCCAGCCCGACAAGATCAAGCTGTTGACGCCCCAGGAGGTGGCGGCGCTGGGGCCGGCCAAGGCGGCGTCGCTTGCCGATGTCTGCGTCGAATGGGGTCCGCTGTCCGACACCGACCGCAACCGCGCGCTGGCGAGCCTCGAGCCGCTGGATCTTTCCCGGCTGATGAGCCAGAAAAAGGTCGAGGTCATCGCCAATTTCTGGGTCTTTCTGCCGCCGACCGCCAGCCGCGCCGCAGCCGACCAGCGCCTCGCCGACCTCAAGGCCAAGGGCATCAAGGATCTCTCGGTCATCGAAAGCGGACCGCAGCGGAACGCCATTTCGCTGGGCGTGTTCCGTGGCGAGGAGGCCGCCCGCAATCGCCTTGCAGCGCTGCAGGCGCAGGGGTTGACCAACGCGCGGCTCGAGCCGCGGACGCAATCGGTGCAACAGACGCTTCTGGTCGTGCGCGACCCTACGGCCCAGGCGATGGCGCGCCTGAAGGAACTGCAGAGCGACTTCCCCGGCAGCGACACCAAGATCGGCTCGTGCGACAAACAGACTTGAGCGCCGCGCCGGCGCCGACGGGCGACGCGTCGATCCGCCACGCGACGACAGCCGCCGATATCGAGTTCGCCCGTGCGCTCTTCGTCGAATACGCGCGCTGGCTCGAACGTCGATCTGTGCTTTCAGGGCTTCGACGAGGAATTGCGCATGCTGCCCGGCACCTATGCGCCGCCGCGCGGTCGGCTGCTGCTCGCGGGGCACCAAGCCGATGCGTTCGCTTGCATCGCGTTGCGGCCGCTCGCCGATCCGGCAGTCGGCGAAGTCAAGCGGCTGTACGTGCAGCCCGCGCGCCGCGGCGAAGGCTGGGGCAGGAGGCTGGTCGCCGCACTTCTCGCCGACGCTCGGGCCATCGGCTACGAAGAGCTCAAGCTGGACACGCTGGATTGGATGAACGCCGCGCGTGCGCTGTACGAAGAGGCGGGATTTCGTGCTTGCACGCCGTACTACGCCAATCCGCTTCCCGGCGTCGTCTACATGTCGTTGCGGCTGCACGATGCCGCCGAAGCGCGCCGCGGCTGACGCAGTGGCGTGATGGGATCTCAGTCGTTTCTCGACCAGGGCGAATCGGCCGCCCTCGAAGAAGAGATCGCCGGCCTCGAGGCGCAAACCGGTGTGCAGCTCGTCACCGCGGTCGTCGGCAAGGCCGACAGCTACGTCGAGTTGCCGTGGAAAGCGTTCGCCCTCGGCACCGCATTCGCCGGCCTGGTACTCGTCGTCGCCGCCACGCTGTGGCCGCACTGGTCCGGTGCCGAGGACGCGCTGATCTTCGCGGTCGCCATGCTCGGCGCCGGCGCGACCAGCGCGCTGTTCGCAGTTGCGGTACCCGCTTATGCGCGGCTGTTCCTGCGTGCGACGCGGCGCGACCTGGAAGTTCGTCACTATGCGCAGGCGTTTTTTCTGCGCAGAGAGTTGTTCAGGACGCGCGAGCGCAACGGGATTCTGGTGCTGGTGAGCCTGTTCGAGCGCAAGGTCGAAATCCTGCCCGATGTCGGTCTGCACGAGCGAGTCGACGCGGCGGAGTGGCGCGCTGTGATCGACGCGATGACGCCGCTCCTGCGTGAGCGCCACTGCTTCGCCGCCCTGCAGCAAGGGGTTGCGCGCCTGCAGGCAGTGCTGCTCGCCAAGGGCATGACCGCGACGACCGGCGGCAACGAGCTGCCTGACCGGCCGATCCAGGAGAAGGGCGCGCGATGAGGGCAGCACGGTGGCTCGCCTCGATCGCGCTCGCCTCATGGTTCGCGGCCGGCGCCTCGTTTGCGGAGGACGTGCCGTTTCTGACCGGACGCATCGTCGACAACGCCGAGATCCTCGCGCCGGCGACGCGTGACAAGCTCGCCGCCGCGCTCAAGGCGCACGAGGATGCCAGCGGCGACCAGATCGCGGTGCTGACGGTCCCGACGATAGGCGGCGAGGCGATCGAGCAGTACGCGACCCGCGTATTCGACGCCTGGAAGCTCGGACAGAAAGGCAAGGACAACGGCGTGCTGGTCATCGTCGTGCCGAACGATCGCAAAATGCGCATCGAAGTCGGCTACGGGCTCGAAGGCACACTGACCGACGTCGCAGCCAGTCGCATCATCCGCGACCGGATGACGCCTCGCTTCAAGGAGGGCAACTACGACCGCGGTGTCAGCGACGGGATCGACGCGATTCTCGCCCAGCTCGAGGGTCGCGGCGACACGGGAGCGGCAAGCGGCGCGACCGCGGCCTCGGGCGGCGCCAAATCGCTGGTGCAGATCGATGGCCCGGAGCTTTCGTGGCCGATGCGCATTCTGATGGGCGCATTCATTTTCGGCATCATCGGGATCTTCACCGTCGTCGGCGTGCTGACGCCGGGCGTCGGCTGGTTCCTGTACGTGTTCCTGATTCCGTTCTGGGCGATGTTCCCCATCATCATCGTCGGGACGCGCGGGGCGCTGTGGCTGCTCGGCATCTACGTCGTCGCCTATCCGGTCGCCAAACTCATCCTGTCGCGGCAGCCGTGGTATCTGAAAGCGGCCAACGATCTCAAGACCAAAGGCAGCGCCAGCATCGGCGGCTTCGTGATGAGCTCCGGTGGCGGCTCGTCCGGCGGATTCTCTTCCGGCGGCGGTGGCGGTTTTTCGGGGGGCGGTGGCAGTTCCGGCGGCGGCGGCAGCTCGGGAAGCTGGTAAAAGCGCGACTCCTGCCCCGGCTAGAGGCGGGCCAGCAGCGCGAAGCGTCGCGCCGGCGCGCCGTCTTCACCCGGGCAGCCGGGCAGCGGCTCGCAGCGGATGTCGCGATAGCCGGCGTCGGCGACGAGCTCGACCGCCTCTCCTTCGGTATACCAGGTCATCTCGCGCACCTCGTCCTCGCGCGCGGTCACTCGCGTGCCGCGCCGCCGCTCGAAGCGGCTGCGCACTTCGCTCCGCCGCGCGGCCACATCGATCAGCGTTTCGGAGCGGCGCGCGATGCGCGAGCCATCGGGCAGGGGCAGCATTTGCCACTCGACGACGGCAGCACCCGGCGGATGCGCGGCTTCTTCGGGCACAAAAAGCTGGAGCAGCAAAAGGCCAGGCTCGATCAGATGCGCGCGAATGCGCAGCAGCGCGTCGAGCGCGCGATGGCGACCGCTCAGCCGCTGGAACGTGCCGGCGGCGAAGAACGCCGCCGCGTAACGGAAGGGGAGATTGAGCGCACACACGTCCTGTCGGAAAAGTTCGGCCCCACATCCCGCTGCGTCCAGGCGTTCGCGGCAGCGCGCCAGGCAGGCGGCGGAAGGATCCACGCCGTGCAGCGCGAAGCCGGCCTCGACGAGCGGAATGAGCAGCCGGCCGTGCCCGGCGAGCGGCTGCAGCAGGACGCCGGCCTCGCGCGGCAGCCGCGCCTCGTACCAGGCGACCTCGGCGGCCTCCGCGCGAGGAGCGATGGTTTCGTCGAAACAGGCGCGCAACGGACCGTCGACCGGCGTGGGCGCATCGGCGGATGCGCCGTCGGCGTGACTAGGGCGCCGCGACGACGACGGGTTCAGGTTTGCTCCCACGGCAGATTTTCCTTGCGCCAGCCGCTTAAGCTGCTGCGCTGATGCTGCTCGTTCAGCGGCCCTTCGAAACCCTCCAATACATTGATCACCTCGCCGAAGCCGGCGGCCTCCAGCGCGAGGCCGGCGTCGACCGAGCGTTGCCCGCTACGGCAGATCAGGACCACGGGACGGTTCAGGCTCGCGATCTTTTTCACTTGTCCGACGAAATGAGGATTGATCGTCCAGTCGGGGCCGTCGTTCCAGGCGACATGGTGGGCGCCCGCCGGATGGCCGACGAACAGGTATTCCATCTCGCTGCGGCAGTCGACGAACACGGCGTCCGGATGTTGCTGGAGAAATTCGTGCGCTTGCCTGGGCTTCAGGTGTTTCATCGCTAAGGTCCTCGTTGTGCCTTCGGCGCGCCGTGCGCTTCAGGCATTGGCGCCGAGCGCGGCGCGTCCTGCATCGGCGATGGCGTCGATCCAGCGATGCGCCGCGGGCACTTCGCCGGTCCAGCGCAGGAAGCCGTGGATCATGCCGGTGCAGCGGATCACGCGCACCGCTATGCCCGCGGCCTCGAGCCTCGCCGCGTAATCGAGCGCGTCATCGCGCAGCACATCGCATTCGGCCACCGCGATGACCGCCGGCGGCAGCCCCGACAGATCGGCGGCTGCCAGCGGCGACAATCCGACGGCGCTTTTCGCCGCGCCCGCGCGGTACGCGTCCCAGTACCAGGCCATCTGCACGGCCGAAAGATTGTAGCCGGTGGCGAACTCGCGATACGACGGCCGCGAGCAGGTCGCATCCAGCGCAGGGTAGAGCAGCAACTGCAGACTCGGCTGCGCAGCGCCGTCGGAGCGCAGCCGCAGGGTCAGCGCCGCGGCGAGATTGCCGCCCGAGCTGTCACCGGCGACGGCGAAGCGCGCGCCGTCGGCGCCGAGCGACTTCGCTTCGGTGCGGGCCCAGCGCCAGGCGGCTTCGAAGTCGTCCAGCGCGGCCGGATAAACGTGCTCGGGCGCGCGGCGGTAGTCGACGGCGACCAGCACCGCGCGCAATCGATCGGCAAGGATGCGGCAGAGCCGGTCATGCGAATCGAGCGAGCCGGTTACCCAGCCTCCACCGTGGGCGTACACGATCAGCGGCAGCGGCTCCGCCGCGGCGGGCCGGTAGACGCGCACCGGCAGCGGGTCGCCCTGGCCGGGAGCGAGCGCCTCGGTGATCGAGGCCACCGCCTCGGGTTCGCCGCCCAGGCGAACCGGCGCCGCCTCCGCGGCGGCGCGCAGCTGAGTGATGTCGGGAGCTTCGGCGCCGACCGGGATGTTGAAGACCGTGTCGAGCAGGCGCTGGATATCGGGATCGAGCATCGACGCCATCGTTGAACCGGTGCGAAGATATTACCCGAATCGCGCCGTGCGGTTGACAAGGCCGCGTCCAACCCTTACCTTTGAGTCAGCGCCGATTTGATTCGGGGGTGACCCTGCAGCTTGCGGGCGCTATACAAATCCAGCTAAAGCGGCTTTCGTCCGAAACCCGCTCGGCGGCAAGCTGAACGGGTTTTTTGTTTTTTTGGCGGCACCATGACGACGACCGACAAGACGGCACTGCTACAACAGCTGCTGCGCGAACGCATCCTCATTCTCGACGGCGCGATGGGCACGATGATCCAGGCCCGCAAGCTCGACGAAGCCGGCTTTCGCGGCGCGCCGGCGTGCGGGCTCTCCAACCATGCGCACGATGTGAAGGGCGACAACGACCTGCTCGTGCTGACCCAGCCGACGGTGGTCGCCGCGATCCACAACGCCTTCCTCGAGGCCGGTGCCGACATCATCGAGACCAACACCTTCAATGCGACGCGCATCGCGCAGTCCGACTACGGGCTGGAGGCGAAAGTGCGCGACATCAATTTCGCGGCGGCGCGGATCGCGCGGGAGTGCGCCGACGCCTGGACGCGAAAGACGCCGGACAAGCCGCGCTTCGTCGCCGGCGCGCTCGGGCCGACCAACCGGACCGCCACGATCTCGCCCGACGTCAATGATCCGGGGTTTCGCAACGTGAGCTTCGACGAGCTGGTTGCCGCGTACGGCGAATCGGTGGACGGTCTGGTCGACGGCGGCGTGGACCTGCTGCTGGTCGAGACGGTGTTCGATACGCTCAACGCCAAGGCCGCGCTGTTCGCGATCGACGAGTCTTTCGAGCGCCGCGGCGCTCGACTGCCGATCATCGTTTCCGGCACGATCACCGACGCATCGGGACGCACGCTTTCCGGCCAGACGACAGAGGCGTTCTGGAATTCGGTTCGGCACGCGCGTCCGCTCGCCGTCGGCTTGAACTGCGCGCTGGGCGCCGCGCTGATGCGTCCTTATATCGAGGAACTCTCGCGTGTGGCCGACACGTTCGTCTCCTGCTATCCGAACGCCGGCCTGCCGAACCCGATGAGCGATACCGGCTACGACGAAGCGCCGGCGACGACGGCGGCGCTCATCGCGGACTTCGCGGCCAATGGCTTCGTCAACATCGTCGGTGGCTGCTGCGGCACGACGCCGGCGCATATCCGTGCGATCGCCGAAGCGGTGAAGAACTTGCCGCCGCGGCGCATTCCCACCGAGGAAACCGCCGACGCGGCCGTGTGAAACCGACTCTGCCCGACCGAGGGTAGAGGCAAAAGAACAACAGGCACCTTCCCCCCATGCCCCGCGCGATGCGCCTGGCCGGCCTCGAGCCGCTGACAATCGGCGACGATTCGCTGTTCGTCAACGTCGGCGAGCGCACCAACGTCACCGGCTCGCGCGCGTTCGCCAAGCTGATCCTCGCCGGCGACTATGCGGGCGCAGTCGAGGTGGCTCGGCAGCAGGTGCAAAACGGCGCGCAGATGATCGACGTCAACATGGACGAGGCGATGCTCGATTCCAAGGCGGCGATGGTCCGGTTCCTGAACCTCATCGCCGGCGAACCCGATATCGCGAGGGTTCCCGTGATGATCGATTCGTCCAAGTGGGCGGTGATCGAGGCGGGGCTCAAATGCGTGCAGGGCAAGCCCGTCGTCAACTCGATCTCGATGAAGGAGGGCGAGGCCGAATTCCTGCGCCAGGCGCGGCTGGTGCGACGCTACGGCGCCGCGACGATCGTGATGGCTTTCGACGAAAAGGGGCAGGCCGATACGTACGAGCGCAAGGTCGACATCTGCCGGCGGGCGTACGAGCTGTTGACGCAGCTCGCCGATTTTCCGCCGGAAGACATCGTCTTCGATCCGAACATCTTCGCCATCGCGACCGGTATCGAGGAACACAACAACTACGCGGTCGACTTCATCAACGCCACGCGCTGGATCAGGCAGCATCTGCCGCACGCGAAGGTGTCGGGCGGCGTGTCCAACGTCAGCTTTTCGTTCCGCGGCAACGACCCGGTGCGTGAGGCCATCCACACGGTGTTCCTGTACCACGCGATCAAGGCGGGGATGACGATGGGCATCGTCAACGCCGGTCAGCTCGGCGTGTACGACGACATCGACCCCGAGCTGCGCGAGCGCGTCGAGGACGTCGTCCTCAATCGCAAGCGCGCCGACGGCGAAAGCCCGACCGAACGGCTGGTCGCGTTCGCCGAGACGTACAAGACCGCCGGCAAGCACGTGGTCGAGGATCTGGCATGGCGCAGCGCCAGTGTCGGGGCGCGCCTCTCGCACGCGCTGGTCAAGGGCATCACGACCTACATCATCGCCGATACCGAGGAGGCGCGACGCAAGATCGAAGCGCAGGGCGGCAAGCCGATCCAGGTGATCGAGGGGCCGCTGATGGACGGCATGAACGTGGTCGGCGACCTGTTCGGCGCCGGCAAGATGTTCCTGCCCCAGGTGGTCAAGAGCGCGCGCGTGATGAAGCAGGCAGTCGGCCACCTGATTCCGTTCATCGAGGCGGAGAAGGCAAGGTCGGGCGACGCGGGCAAGCCGAAGGGAACGATCGTGATGGCGACGGTCAAGGGCGATGTTCACGACATCGGCAAGAACATCGTCGGCGTCGTTCTCCAGTGCAACAATTTCGACGTCATCGATCTGGGCGTCATGGTACCGGCGCAAAAGATCCTCGACGTCGCGCGCGAGCGCAATGTCGATCTCGTCGGCTTGTCCGGGTTGATCACGCCTTCGCTCGAGGAAATGGCGCACGTCGCGCACGAGATGCAGCGGCTGGGCATGGTGCAGCCGCTGCTGATAGGGGGTGCCACGACTTCGCGCGTGCACACCGCGGTCAAGATCGCGCCGAACTATGGCGGGGTCACCGTGTACGTTCCCGACGCATCGCGCGCCGTAGGCGTCGCAAGCAACCTTCTGTCAGGCGAGCTCAAGGAGCCCTACGTCGCCGAGGTCGCCGCGGACTACGAAAAGATCCGTGCTCAGCATGCCGGCAAGAAAGGCCCGCCGCTGATCTCGCTGGCCGCGGCGCGAGCGAACGCCTTGCGCATCGACTGGCCGCACTACGTGCCGCCACGGCCGGCGCTGATCGGCCGACGCGAGATCCGCCGCGCCGACTTGGCCGAGCTCGCCAAGTTCATCGATTGGGGACCGTTCTTCCAGACCTGGGAGCTGTCGGGACCGTATCCGGCGATCCTGGACGATCCGGTGGTCGGCGAGGCCGCGCGCAACGTCATGGCCGACGGCCAGGCGATGCTGAAGCGCATCGTCGAGGGCCGCTGGCTCGCGGCCAACGGCGCGATCGCGCTGCTGCCGGCAAACTCGATCGGCGACGACATCGAACTCTATGCCGACGAGGGACGAGAGAAAGTCGCGCTGACCTGGCACAACCTGCGGCAGCAGAACGAGCGCCCGTCGGGCAAGCCCAATTACTGTCTCGCCGATTTCGTCGCGCCGAAGGATTCCGGCGTAGCCGATTACGTCGGTGCATTCGCGGTCACCGCCGGTCTCGGCATCGAAAAGAAGCTCGCCGAATTCGAATCGGCGAAGGACGACTACAACGCCATCATGCTCAAGGCGCTGGCCGACCGCCTGGCCGAAGCGTTTGCCGAGTGGCTGCACATGATGGTGCGCCGCCAGTTCTGGGGCTACGCGAGCGAGGAACGGCTCGACGCCGCCGCACTGATCCGGGAGGAATATCGCGGCATCAGGCCGGCGCCCGGTTACCCGGCGTGTCCGGATCATGCAGTCAAGGCGCCACTATTCGATCTGCTGCGGGCGAGAGAGATCGGCATGGCGCTGACCGACAGCTATGCGATGCTGCCCGCCGCGTCGGTGTCGGGGTTCTATTTAGCCCATCCCGAGGCGACGTATTTCGCTGTCGGAAAGATTGGCGACGATCAGGCGGCGGACATCACGAGCCGCAGCGGCGCGCCGGTAGCGCAGCGCCTGTAGCCCCCTAGCGCGCGTGTGGGCGCGCGCCGCGAGCGAGCGCCGCGGCAACGGTGCGGCCGGTGGCATAGGTCGCAAACGCGAGGACGACGCCCAGCAGCAGCGAAACCGCCACGCCCGCTATGTCGGTCCAGGAAAATGCGCCGCCGAACGTACGCCCGACGATGGCAACGACGTCATCGCCGCGCCAGTTCCGGCCGTCGAAGCCCAGCGTCGCCGCCGCCCGCGAGACCGCGATCGATCCCAGCTCGTAGAAGTCGCCGCTGATCGAAAGTATCGGCGCCCACGCCATCGGCAGCGCGAAGCCGAACAGCAACGTCGACGCTACGCCGGGGACCGCCGCTCGCGAAACGTGAATGAGCAAGGGAATGCCGATCGCAACGCTCAAGACGAAGGGAAAGAAGACCGTCAAAGCATACGCGAGGTCGCTCCCGTGCGTGTCGAAGCCGGTGAGCTGGCCGGCGTAGGCCGAGCCGACCTGCACGTAGGGAAAGATGCGCTGCAGGAGCCGCGCCCCGTAGATCGGATCGATATCGAGCCGGGTCACCGTCGCCCCGCCGAGTTGTGCTCCCCAGGCGTGCATCAGCTCGTGCAGCGGCACGTAGAACCACCAACCGGCGGCGCACGCCACGAGCAGCAGCGGCAGCGCGCGCGCGCCGATGGCATCGGTCGAACGCTGCAGGCCGGCGAAGAGATCGGCGAAGGGCGTGATGAACAGCCGCATCCGGACAGGCAGCAGGGCTGAGCCGCTCGGGTCGGGCGGCTATTTCCAGGCGCCGACGGCCTGCCGTGCAGCCTCGTTGAGCGGACGTGCAACCAGCCCGCTTTGCGAGACTACAACCTCATAGCGCGCGCCGTCGCTCATCGGGACGTAGACCGCGCTTCCGTAGAGCGCGTCGGCCCACGGAACGTAGCGCCGCCAGGAGCGCAACAGCGTCCAGGCGTCGATCCTGTCCGGAGGATTGAGCGCGTAGACGGTGCGCTGCTGGGCGCGCTCGCGAGCAAGGTCAGTGTAGCGCCCGCTGATGCGCTCGAGCCGGTAGGCAGTGTCGAAACCGATAAGATTGGCGAGTGGCCGCCATTTGAGTACGCGCGCGTCGACCTGCCATTCATCGCCGGAGAGGGCGAGCTCTTGCGTCTCGCCGGACGGATAGGTGAGGAGCGCGGCATAGCGCTCTTCGCCGGCGCGCTTGAACTGGGCTTCGAGCGCTGGCTGCTCGCGTGTCAGCCGGTGATAAGTCAGCAGGTTAGCGCCCAGCAGGCCGATGGCGACCGCGGCCAGGAACAGCACCAGCGACCAGGTTCCGTGCATCGCGCAGGCCCCGAAACGCCGGTGCCGCAGACGTTTGACCGCGAGCAGCAGGAACAGCAGTCCTGCAACCACGCAAAGACTGACCAGCGTACCCAGCAGCATGGTTGGCCTCGCCCTGCCTGAAGTCGCCGCATTATCGCACCGCGCGATCCGGTCCGCCCTCCGCGGGCGATGCGCGGCGCTCGTTTTGATAAAGTACGGCGGCCGGCGGTAACCGCCGACGTATGCGGCGCCGGTCGCGCTGCGAAGAGAGGTCTTTCGATGAACGGCAACATGATGCAGATGCCGCTGCTGATTTCGGCGCTGATCCGCCACGCCGACCGTTACCACGGTGACGTCGAGATCGTTTCCCGTACGGCGGCGGACGAAATCCACCGCTATACGTACCGCGACCTCCACCGCCGGTCGCGCCAGCTCGCCAATGCGCTGCTCGCTCTTGACGTGCGGCCGTCCTCGCGGATCGGAACGCTGGCATGGAACACGCATCGGCATCTGGAGCTCTACTTCGCCACGTCCGGCATCGGCGCGGTGATCAATACCGTCAATCCGCGGCTGTTCCAGGAGCAGATCGAGTACATCGTCAACCACGCCGAGGACGAGATCGTGTTCTTCGATCTCCCGTTCGCGCCGCTGGTCGAGAAGATCGCGTCGCGCTGCCGTCGCGTCCGGGCCTGGGTCGCGCTGTGCGATCGCGCACAGATGCCGGCCTGCGCGCTGCCGCTCTCGTGCTACGAGGAGCTCGTCGCCGCGCAGAGCGACGACTATTCGTGGCCGCAGTTCGACGAGAACACTGCGGCGTCGCTGTGCTACACGTCAGGGACCACCGGCAACCCGAAGGGCGTGCTGTTCGCCCATCGCTCGACCTTGCTGCACACCTTCGGCATCTGCCTGCCCGACAGTCTCGCCGTCTCGTCGCGCGATGTGATCCTTCCGGTCACGCCGATGTTCCACGTCTTTTCGTGGGGCCTGCCGTATGCGGCGTGCATGGTCGGTGCCAAGCAGGTGCTGCCGGGTGCGCAGCTCGACGGCGCCAGTCTGTATCAACTGTTCGAAAAGGAGGCGGTGACTTTCACCAGCGGCGTGCCGACCGTCTGGCTCGGCCTGCTGCAATTTCTGGAACAGCAGAACGTCACGTTAAGCACTCTCAAGCGCGTTGTCATCGGAGGTGCGGCCTGTCCGCCGGCGATGATCGACAAGTTCGCAGCACTCGGCATCGAGGTGATCCACGCCTGGGGCATGACCGAAACCAGCCCAGTGTCGACGGCGAATCAGCCCAAGGCAAAGCACCTGGCGCTTCCTGCAGACGAGTTGCGCAAGCTTCGCACCAAGCAGGGACGGCCGGGATTCGGCGTCGATCTGAAGATCGTCGACAACGAAGGCAGGGAGCTTCCGCGCGACGGCGTTGCTTTCGGTGATCTGATGGTGCGCGGGCCATGGGTTGCCGCCGGGTATTTCAAGGGCGACGGCGGCGATGTGCTGCGTGACGGCTGGTTTCCGACTGGCGATGTCGCGACGCTCGACGCTGACGGCTTCGTGCAGATCACCGACCGTTCGAAGGACGTGATCAAGTCGGGCGGCGAGTGGATCAGCTCGATCGACGTCGAGAACGTCGCCATCGCGCATCCGGCCGTCGCCGAGGCCGCGGTGATCGGCGTCGCGCATCCGAAATGGGACGAGCGGCCGCTGCTGGTGCTCGTGCGCAAGGAGGGGCAGGATGTGAGTCGCGAGCAGATGCTCGATTTCCTGCGCGGCAAGCTCGCCAAATGGTGGCTTCCGGACGATGTGGTGTTCGTCGATAGCCTGCCGCACACCGCGACCGGCAAGCTGTCGAAACTTACTCTACGCCAGCAGTTGCGCGACTACCGCTGGCCCGACGTAGCCGGGGGCCAGCGCTAGCGCCGTTCAGTCCAGCTTGCCGATATAGTCGCTCTTGCCGAGCTCGAGGCCGTTGTGGCGGAGGATCGCGTAGGCGGTCGTGGTGTGGAAAAAGAAGTTCGGCAGTGCGTACTGCATCAGGTAATTGATCCCGGTGAACTTGTGCGGCTCGCCGCGGACCGGTCGCACAATCTCGCGGCTTTCGGAACCGTCGATCTCCGCCGCTTTTTTCGTACGCAGATAGTCGAGCGTGCGATCGATGCGTGCAGTCAGCTCGGCGAAGGTTTTTTCGTTGTCTTCGTACGACGGGGGCTCGCCACCGGCAAGCCTGGCGGCGGTGCCGCGCGCGAAGTCGCTTGCGATCTGAATCTGACGGGAGAGCGGCAGCATGTCGGGATAGAGCCGCGAACCGACCAGCACGGCTTCGTCGATCTTGCGCGCCTGCGCGTGCGCCGCGGCTTTTTGCAGGATGCCTTTGAGATTCGTGAGCATCCTGAGGAATACGGGAACGCTTGCCTGGTACATCGATAGAGTCATTGGCGCCTCCTCCGGTTGGGATCGGCATTGTAGCAAGCGGCGGGCGAAGGAACGACCAGTAACCGACGCCGCTTTTCATTGCGCTCGCGGCCGCCCATAATGTTCGTGCGCACGTAATGACGGAGGCCGCAATGCACCCGCAGGGTGAATCGAAATGGCGCCTTCACGGCGTCAGAGTGGTGCACGCCGACGAGCTCGATGTGAACACGCCGCAGACGCCGGGGATGAATCGCGCGGCGGCGATTACGGCCGCGCGCGCCGGGGCCGAGAAGCTCTGGGCGGGCACCGTGGTAATACACCCGAAAGCCAAGACCGGCGCGCACCATCACGGGCCGGTCGAAAGCGTCATCTATGTCGTCAGCGGAAGGGCCCGCATGAAATGGGGCGATCGGCTCGAGTTCACCGCCGAGGCCGGGCCGGGCGATTTCATCTATGTGCCGCCTTACGTACCGCATCAGGAGATCAACGCCAGCGACGATGCGCCGCTGTCGTGCGTGCTGGTGCGCAGCGGCCAAGTGCCGGTGGTCGTCAATCTGGACATTCCCGCAGTCGAGCCGAATCCGGAACAGGTGCATTGGGTCGACAACATTCACCCGGCGCCGAAAAGAACCTGACGCAACGACGCCACCGATGACCGATCTTTATCATCAGGCAAGCCGGACGCTGCAGGACCGGTTCGACACGCGCCGACTGGCCGACCGGATCGAAGAACGCCTGGTCGCGGACTGCGTCGGCGACTCGGACCGTGCATTCATCGAGGCGGCCGACATGTTCTTCCTGGCGACCGTCGACGAAGACGGCCAGCCGAGCTGCTCGTATAAGGGCGGTGCGCCCGGATTCGTTCGCGTCGTCGACCCGCGCACGCTGGCCTTTCCCAACTACGACGGCAATGGCATGTTCTTGTCGATGGGCAACATCGCGCAAAGCCGAAAGGTCGGCATGCTGTTCATCGACTTCGAGCACCCGCGGCGGCTGCGGCTGTCGGGCGAGGCGAGAATTTCAGAAGGCGATCCGCTGCTCGCCGACTACTGCGAGGCGCAGTTCATCGTGCGAGTCGCGCTGACGCACGTGTTTCCCAATTGCCCCCGCTACATTCATCAGTACCGGCTGGTCGAACGGTCGGCCTACGTGCCGAAGGCGGGTAGCGCGACCCCGATCCCGAACTGGAAAAAGAGCGAGTGGGCCTGCGACGTGCTGCCGGAAAAGGACCCGGCGCGCGGTTAGTCTTGCGTTCAGCCGGTGGCGCGGCGGCCGCCTAGCGGACTTCCAGCCCACGCTTCTTATGCCAGTCGGCGATCGACTCGTTCGGATATTTCCGGAAGTGCCTGTGGCCGCGCCCCTTCGGCACGTCCGACCAGGGCGCCGCGAAGTCGAGCATGATCGACACGTCCTCGGGCGGCTTCGGCAGCTTCGTATCGATCGCCGACGCGAACGGATAGACCCATTCGGCCCAGCGCGGGTCCCACACCCAGAGCGCGCTCGCGCATTTGGCGCAGAAGTGCCGCCGCGCCTTCGACAGCGTCAACTTTTTCGCGCCGTCCTCCTTGATGCGGGCGCGGTAGACGGCGATGTTCTTGGCACCCCGCACCTTCAGCGTCTTGGTGTCGCCCATGATATTGATCGCATAGCCGCCACCGCCGGCGGTCTTGCGGCAAATGGAGCAATAGCAGCGCATGTACGGCTGCGGTGTGTGCGAGTCGACGCTGAACGTGACGGCGCCGCAGTGACAGGACCCCTTGAGCTTCATCGTCGTCTCCTTTGGATCGGTCATTCGATCATAGCGCGGGCGGCTCGAGTTGCCCATACGCGAGCGGGCAGCTCATTTGTGCCGCGGGTCGAGCGCATCGCGCAGGCCGTCTCCCAGCAGATTGAACGACAGCACCAAAAGGAAGATCGACAGGCCCGGCCAGACGGCCATCCACGGCGCATTGTCGATGTAGTTCTTCGCCACGTTGAGCATGCTGCCCCACGACGGCGCCGGCGGTTGCTGGCCGAGGCCAAGGAAAGAGAGGCTCGCCTCGGCGATGACGGCGGCAGCAATCGCCAGCGTCGACTGAACGATCAGCGGAGCGACGACGTTGGGCAGGATGTGGCGCAGGGCAATGCGCAGGTGCGAGTTGCCGATCGCGCGGGCCGCCTCGACGTAGTCCTCTACCTTGACCGATAGCACCTGAGCGCGCGTCAGACGTATGAACACAGGGGTTGCCGAAACGCCGATGGCGATCATCGCGTTGGTGAGGCTCGGGCCGAGAAACGCGGCCAGCGCGATCGCGAGGATCAGGAACGGGCAGGCGAGCATCGCATCTGTGATGCGCGAGATCAATCCGTCGGTCCATCCGCCGGCGTATCCGGCAAGGAGCCCGATCGGAACGCCAAGCGAGAGTGCGATACTCACCGACACGAGCCCCGCCAAGAGCGATGCGCGCGTGCCCCAGACAACGCGCGATGCGACATCGCGACCGATCTCGTCGGTGCCGAAGACGTACATCGCGCTCGGCGCCTTGCGCACTGCGCTCCAGCTCGCTTCGAGCGGATCGTGCGGCGCGATCCAAGGCGCGAACAGCGCGAGCAAGACGAAAAATACGACGACCGCCAGACCGACCAGCGCGCCGCGGCGGCGCATGAATCGCCGCAGCACGCGCTGGCCCGGCGTGAGTTCGCGGTAGACGGGAAGCTCGGCGGCGATCGTAGCCATGGTCTTGACGGTGCCTTCAGCCGCGCAAGCGCGGATTGACGGCGAAGTAGGCGAGATCGGCCAGGAGATTGAGCAGGATATATGCGGTCGCCGTGAAAAGTACGACGCCCTGGACGACTGCGTAGTCGCGATTGAACACCGCGTCGACGATCAGCTTGCCGAAACCGGGAATCGTGAATACCTGCTCGGTGAGCACTGCGCCAGAGAGCAGGGTGCCGAATTCCAGCGCTCCCAGCGTGATGACCGGAATCAGGGCATTGCGCAACGCGTGCTTGAGCACGACGACTCGTTCATCGAGCCCCTTGGCGCGCGCTGTGCGTACGTAATCGGAATTGAGGACCTGCAGCATCGCGCTTCGCGTGTGCCGCATCAGCACCGCGGCGATCGCGTTGCCGAGGACGAACGCCGGCATGATCATCGACTCCAGGTTGGCCTTCAGGTCCTCGAACGGGCTTACGTAGCCGGATGCCGGCAGCCAGCCCAGCGTGACCGAGAAGAAAAGGATCAGCATGATGCCCAGCCAGAAGTTGGGCGTCGACAGTCCCCACAACGCGAAGATGTTGGCTGCGTAATCCCACACAGTGTCCCTGGCCACGGCGGCGACGATGCCGGCGGTGATCCCGATCGACAAGGCGATGACGATCGCCAGCGCGGCGAGTTCCAGCGTGACGGGGAGCTTTTCGAAGATTAGTTCGCGCACCGGCTTCTGGATGCGCACCGATTCGCCCAGATCGCCCCTGAGCACGCCCGCCGCCCAGTACAGATAGCGGACCGGCAACGGCTGGTCGAGATGCAGCCGTTCGTGCAGCTGCGCGATCACCGTTGGATCGCGCTCCTCGCCGGCGAGGATCAGTGCGGGATCGCCGGGCAGCAGCTGCTGCAGGCCGAAGATCAGGATCGACACGAAGAACAGCGTCGGGACCAGAGTCGCCAGGCGCTGGACGAGGTAGTTGAGCACCTTGCTATGCGATCATCGCGATGATTGCGGTGATGCCGGAGGCGAGAACGGAACGCCGTCCCCGCCGCCGTGCCGGCCGTCAATTCATCCGCAAGCCCTGCACTCGCACCAGGCCGTCGGGGATCGTGCGCAGGCCGCTCAATTTTGCCGTGTGCGCCCACAGCCAGTGGCGGTGGAACAGGTAGACGATCGGGCGGTCCTTCAGGACGGTCGCGGCGATCTGCTCGAACACCTTTTTGCGTTCGGTCGGGTCGAGGGTCGTGCGCGAGCGATTCAACAGCTCGTCGACCTCGGCCTTGCAATACCCGGCGTAATTGAGCGGCTGCTTGCAGCCGTCGAAGCTGAACAGGTTGCCGTCCGGGTCGGCGCGGCCGCTCCACGCCAGAATGTAAGCCTCGAACTGCCCCTTGTCCGCCATGTCGAGCGAGGTGGCGAATTCGGTCGCCTGGAGTTTGACCTCGAAACCCGCCTCCTTGACCATCGCCTGTATCACCTGCCCTATTCTCTGCGCATCCGAGGTCGTCGGCGTCACCAGCGTGAAGCTCGGGTTGGTGACTCCGGCCTCGCGGAGCAGCTCCTTGGCACGCGCGACGTTGCGCTTCGGGATCGGCACGTTCTTCGCGTAGAAAGCGTTGGTCGGGGCGACCCACTGGTTGCCGACGTCGGCTTCGCCGTCCATCGCGACCTGGACGATGCCCTCGCGGTCGAGCGCAAGCTCGAAAGCTTCGCGCACCTTCGCGTCGCGGCCCAATGGATTCTTTTGCGCGAGATCGCTCTTGCCGACGTTGATCGTGATGCCCTGGTAGCCGATTTCCGTGATCTTGGCGATCTTGAAGCGGCTGTCGGTCTTGAGCTGCGGCACGTCGGAGGCCGCCATGCGCTCGATGAAGTCCAGCTGGCCCGACCGCAGGTTGGCCAGTCGCACCGTGGAATCGGGAATCGGCAAAAAGACGATCCGGTCGAAGTGGATCTCTCCTTTGTTCCAGTAATTCGGATAGCGCTCGAGCACGATGCGGTCCTGCGCGACGCGCTCGACCAAGCGGAATGGCCCCGAGCAGACCGGCTTGGCACCGAACTTGTCACCCTCGGCCTGCGCCGCCTTGGGCGAGACCATCATGCCGGCGCGGTCCGCCAGCGCGGCGAGCAACGGAGCAAACGGCGCGGAGAGATTCAGGCGCACCGTCGCGTCGTCGACGACGTCGACGCTGCTGACCGGTGCCAGCTCGCCGCGGCGGTTCGAGCCCGGCATCGTCTTGTGGCGCTCGATGTTGTACTTGACTGCCGCGGCGTCGAACTTCTCGCCGTCGTGAAAGGTGACACCCTTGCGCAGCTTGATCGTCAGCGCCTTGTGGTCGGCCGACCATTCGTAGCCGGTGGCGAGCTGCGGCACGATGTCGAGCTTTTCGTCGACGTCGAACAGCTTGTCGCACAGCGAGGCGAACACGATGCGACCGACAAAGGTGCGGGCCAGCGTCGGATCGAGCACGTCCGGGTCTTCGGCGAGGCCGAAGCGCAGGGTTTGCGCCGCCGCCCCGGCCGCCGCGATCGCCGCCAGCAGCGCAAGGACCAACCGCGCGGTCGAGGATTTTGTCTTCATCGCTTGCTCCTGTTGCTTTGGTGAGAACGCCGGATGTATCCGGCGACCGATCTTAGCGCTAATCGACTCGTTTCGACCAACGGTCAGCCCGCGCCGCGAAAGGCCTGCTGCAATCGGGCCAGCCGCAAACCCGCTGCCGCGGGGGCGGCTGCCGTGCGTGCCACCGGCGGCGCGATGTCGCGCCAGAAGTGACACGCCACCGAATGCCCGGCTTCGGCGGCCAGCGGCGGCGTTTCGGCGGCGCAACGAGGCCGTGCGTATGGACAGCGGGTGCGAAAGCCGCAGCCCGACGGCGGATCGATCGGGCTGGGCACGTCGCCCTGCAGTATCGTCCGTTGCGATCGCGCGCCCGGCGCGGGTACCGGAATGGCCGAGAGCAGCGCCTGCGTGTACGGGTGGCGGGGCCGCGCGAACAGCTCGCGCACCGGGGCATATTCGACGATGCGACCCAGGTACATGACCGCCACACGCGCCGCGATGTGCTTGACCACCGCGAGGTCGTGCGCGATGAACACGTACGCGAGCCCGAGCCGAAGCTGCAGGTCCATCAGCAGGTTGATCACCTGGGCCTGGATCGATACGTCGAGCGCCGAAACCGGCTCGTCGCACACGATCAGTCGCGGCTCGACCGCGAGGGCCCGCGCGATGCCGATGCGCTGCCGCTGCCCCCCGGAAAACTCGTGCGGATAGCGTTCGGCGTGCTGGGGTGCCAGGCCGACCAGCCCGAGGAGCTCGGCGACGCGATCGCGGCGCCGGCCGGACGCGAGGCCGTAGAGCGCGAGCGGCTCGCCGACGGTCTGCGCGACCGTCATGCGAGGATTGAGCGATGCGTACGGGTCCTGGAAGATGATCTGGAGCGCGCGCCGCTGCGAGCGCATCGTCGCCGCGTCGAGCGCGAACAGCTCCTGGCCGTCGAAGCGTACGCTGCCCGCCGTCGGCTCGATGCAGGCGCAGCAGCAGCCGGCCGGTCGTCGACTTGCCGCAGCCTGACTCGCCGACCAGCGCCAGCGTCTCGCCGGTCGCCAGCTCGAAATCGATGCCGTCGACGGCGCGCACGACGCGCGCATCGCGCCGCAAGAAACCCTTGCGCAGCGGGAAATGCTTGACCAGGCCCGCGACCTTCAGCAGCAGCGTGCCAGGGGCCGCTGACTCTGTCACGCCGGCACCAGTAGATCGGCGTCGAGCGGCGCGCGCCAGCACGCGGAACGGTGGCCACCGCCCACGGCGATGAGCGGCGGGTCCTCGCGGCGGCAGCGCTCGAACGCGAACGGGCAGCGCGGATGAAAGCGGCAGCCCTCGACCGGCGCCATCGGATTCGGAACCTGCCCTTCGATCGCTGCCAGCCGCGTCTGATCGAGGTCCAGCCGTGGGATCGATCCCAGCAGCCCGACCGTATACGGATGCTGCGGCTCGGCGAACAAGGCCGCGACGCTCGCGCTTTCTACGATGCGCCCGGCGTACATGACGACGACGTCGTCGGCGAGCTCGGCGACTACGCCCAGATCGTGCGTGATCAGGATGATTGCCGTTCCGGTCTCCTCGCGGAGCTCGCGCATCAGGTCGAGAATCTGCGCCTGGACCGTGACGTCCAGCGCGGTCGTCGGCTCGTCGGCGATCAGCAGCGCGGGCTTGCAGGCGAGCGCCATCGCGATCATCACCCGCTGGCGCATGCCGCCGGAGAGCCGGTGCGGATAGTCGTCGAAGCGCTCCTCGGGCGACGGAATATGCACCCGCCGCAGCATCTCCAGCGCCAGTGCCCCGGCGCTTGATTCGCTGGCGTGGCGGTGGCGGACGATGCCCTCGACGATCTGGTCGCCGATGGTGAACGCCGGATTGAGCGAGGTCATCGGCTCCTGGAAGATCATCGAGATCCGGTCGCCGCGCAGCTCGCGCATCGCCGAAGGCGACAGGCGCAGGAGGTCGACGCCGTCGAACAGGATGCTGCCGGCACCGATGCGCCCGGGCGGATGCGCGACCAGTCCCATGATCGACAGCGCGGTGACGCTCTTGCCGCAGCCGGATTCGCCGACGATGCCGAGCGTCCGTCCCGACTTCAGCGTAAAGCCGACGCCATCGACCGCCGCGAATTCGCCTCCGCCTTCGACGGCGAACAGCGTGCGCAAGTCGCGCACTTCGAGGAGCGCCGTCATCGCTGCCGGCGGGCCGCCTGGAAGCGTTCGACTTCGGCTTCGATCGCCGCGCGATCGGTGATGCCGGCCGGCCGTGCCGCGCTCGGCAGGCAGGCGAGGAACGGCTGGTAGCGCTCGAGGCTCACCAGATAGAGTCGTCTCAATTCGGCGATCGGCTCCGGATGATCGTCGACCCGCAGATCGAGGAACGCGTAGCTCTCCGTCGTGTGGATCAGCAGCGCGGCCGCCTGCTTGCCGCGCTTGTCGCCGCCGGCCGCTTCGCCCGCCGTCATCGCGGCCAGGAGCCGCTCGGCGAACGGGGCACCCGCGTGGGCCCGGTAGGCGTGCGCGGTATCGTCGAGGACGCGCGGCCCCGCGAGCATGTTGCCGGCGACCGAGAATCCTTCGTGCGCCCGATGTCCGCACCAGTCGATGCAGAGGGCGCCCGTGTGGGCGGCGCTTCGCCCGTCGCGATCGATAACATGGAGCTGCCGATGCTCGCGGCCTTCGTCACCGGCGATGAGAAGCGCGACGGCATCGGCGGCGTCAAGACCCTGCTCGAGCAGGGCGAGCCCGTTCGGGCCGTAGCCGGGGTTGACCAGCGCCTGCGTCGACAGCGCGCCGACGCCGCTCCGCGCGTGCGGACACAGCGCACCGACGGCGAAAAAGCGGCTCGCGACGGCGACGCCTAACGCCCCATCCGCATCGCGCGCGACGATCGACCAGGTCAATCGAGACAGGAGAAACCGAGAAACTCGGCCGGATCGTCGGCGTAGGCATGCCCGAAGCTGACTCTTCCACGCCCGCGCAGCATCAATTCCTCGCGGCGGATCATGATCTCCGGTTCGCCTTCGATGGTGATCCAGCTGCCGTTCGAGCTGTGGTCGATGAACACGAATTTGTCGCGGCGCCGCTCGATGCGCGCGTGCATGCGCGAAGCCTTGCGGTCCGCGATGACCACGTCGCTTTGCAGGTCGCGGCCCAAGGTCAGCACCGAGTGCGCCTCGCCAAGCTCGATCTTGCGCAGGCCGTGCACCAGCTTGACCATCGCCGGCGCCGTCGCGAGGCGCGGCGACATGGCGGTCAATTCGTCTTCGGAGTCCTGCCAGAGAATCTCGAACAGGCCGACGTCGCGCTCCTTGCCCTTCAACGTTTGCGCGGCGTGATCACGCGTGCGGCCGCGCAGCACGGGCGAGAGTTCGGCAACGGTTTGCGCGGTCGTGAATATCTGGCCGCCGGCGGCGAAAGACGTCATGCGCGCTGCGACATTGACCGCGTCGCCGAAGACGTCGCCGGCATCCTCGATCGTCGGGCCGGCGTGGAAGCCGATATGCATCGACAGCGCCGTGCCGCGGCTCGTCCGCTGCGACGATACGCGCATCTGGATCTCGATTGCCGCCTGCGCCGCCGCGTCGGAGGTCGGAAACGTCGCAAGAACTTCGTCGCCGATCGTCTTGACGACGTGGCCGCCGGCGTCGCTGCATACGCGCTTGACGATCGCCAGGCAGCGGTCGATCGTCTGCTGCGCGTCGGCGTTGCCGAGCAATTCATACAGCTTGGTGCTGCCCGAAACGTCGGCGAACAGGACGGCGAGGTTGCGCGTGGAGGTGGTCATGCGGCGATTGCCCGGCGGATCGGCGCAAGTATAAGGCAAGACATCGGCGGCGGCCCCGTCCGCTTGGGCTTCTGCCGAGTATTCACGTTGACTTGACGGGGGTGCCGGCCTAGTATGGCCCGTACGTCGCCACCGCTTCGCCCATCGGCCTGACGGACCCCGCAATGAAACGATCGTTGACCTGGCTTGCGTGCTTTTTATTCCTGATCGCCGTGCCCTGTCTCGGCGCGGAGTTCAGCACGGTCACGCTGCTGTTCGGTCAGCCGAAACTTCTGCGCGGCACAACCTGGTTCAATCTGAAGGAAGGTGTCCGGCTGCGCGACGGCGACGTCATCGACCTGCCGCAGTCGGGGCAGATGCAGCTCGAATTCACCGACGGCGGCGCAGTGAGCGCCATCGGGCCTGGCGCCCTCTACATCGTCACCGCCTCGGCGCGCGACGCCACGCAGCCGGGCTCGGCGGAGCTTGCGCTCACCCGCGGCTGGCTCAAATTCGTGACCAAGCCCCCGGGACCGCGGCTCCGCGTACGTACCGGTCTGGGCACGATTGCGACCTCGGAGGCTGTGGCCGTCATCCATGCCGGCGACGCTTTCGAGGCCTTTGTCGAGACCGGGACAGCCCGCCTGTCGGATGTCGGCAAGCTCGAGCTCGCCGGCGGCGAGATCAAGGCCGGCGGGTTCGCGAGCCACGCCCCGGGCAAGCCGGTGACCACCGAACGACGCCCGCCCGCCCCGTTCGTCGCCGCTTTGCCGCGGGACTTCATGGATCCGTTGCCGGTGCGGGCCTCCCGGTTCGCCTCGACACACGTCGATCCGGTCGCCGATCACGAGGCCACGTTCGCCGAGGCGCAGCCGTGGTTGACCGGCCCTTACCGCGCCACCTTCCTCAAGCGCTTCCAGGCAAGGCTCGACGACCCGACCTTCCGCGACGCGATGGCGACTAGCGGCAAGGCCCCGCCCGAATGGAGCGCCGCGGCGGCGCCGCTGCCGAAGGTGGAGTCGCCGCCGCCGGCGCCGGCCGCCAAGGCTGAACCCGAGCGGAAATTCCGCTGGCCGTGGGAAAAATGACCCAATAGGCGCACACGCTTGAAGCTGATCTGGAAATTCAACCTTGCCATACTGGCGGTCGCGGCCGTCGCATTCATTCTGGCGGCAGTCGTCTCGTACACGGTGCTGCATGCCAACGCCCGCGACGAAGTCTTGCAGAACGCCCGAGTGATGATGGAATCGGCAACTGCCTCCGGCGATTACACCAACGCCCAGGTACGGCCGCTGCTCGAAACGCAGCTGAAATACAAGTTCATTCCGCAATCTGTGCCGGCGTTCGCGGCGACCGAGCAGTTCAACGAGTTGCGCAAGAATTATCCGGACTACACGTTCAAGGCGGCGACCTTGAATCCGACCAATCCGCGCAATCACGCGACCGACTGGGAAGTCGACATCGTCAACCAGTTCCGGCAGTCGGCTGCCAAAACCGAGGTGATCGGCGAGCGCGCCACGCAAACCGGGCGCTCGCTTTATCTCGCGCGTCCGATACAGATCAAGGATCCGGCTTGCCTGACCTGCCATAGCACGCCCGATGCCGCGCCTCGAACGATGGTCGAGACCTATGGATCGGCCAACGGCTTCGGCTGGAAGGTCAACGAGATCGTCGGCGCGAACATCGTTTCGGTGCCGACGTCGGTTCCGGTGCAGCGCGCGAACTACACGTTCCGGATATTTCTGCTTTCTTTGCTTGTAGTATTCGCGTTTACGATAGGGATGCTGAACGTCATGCTCTACTGGTTCGTCATCCGCCGCGTCAAGCGCTTGTCCAAGCTGGCGGACGAAGTGAGCCTCGGCAACCTCGACGCCGGGGAGTTCCAGACGCAGAGCAAGGACGAGATCGGCGTGCTGACCGAAGCGCTTGGACGGATGAAGACCAGCATGGTGCAGGCGATCAAGATGCTGGATGCGCACGGCTGACGCGCGCGCCGGCCGCAATCGAATCGAGCGAAACGTGACTGAACCAACCCGTATCGGCAAATACACGATAGAAAGCGTGCTCGGCAAGGGCGCGATGGGCGTCGTGTACAAGGCGTTCGATCCCGGCATCGAGCGCGTGGTAGCGATCAAGACGGTGCGCAAGGACCGCGTCGACCAGGACCTGATCGAGCAGTCGATGGCGCGCTTCAAGAACGAGGCCAAGGCGGCCGGCCGGCTGCTGCATCCGAACATCGTCAGCGTCTACGAATACGGCGAGGACGAGGCCAACGCCTTCATCGTGATGGAATACGTCGAAGGCACCGGCCTGCGCGAATACCTGTCGCGCAAGGCGAGCTTCGACCTGCCGCACGTGGCGTCGATCATGACGCAGCTCTTGCGCGCGCTCGACTTCGCGCACGAGCGCGGCGTTATCCACCGCGACATCAAACCGGCGAACCTGATTCTGACCGCCGACGGCACGTTGAAGGTCGCCGATTTCGGCATCGCGCGCATCGACACGTCGAACCTGACCACGCTCGGCATGGTGATGGGAACGCCGTCGTACATGTCGCCCGAGCAATGCCAGGGTCAGCCGGTCGATCGGCGCTCCGACCTGTTCAGCGCCGCGGTCGTGCTCTACGAGCTGCTCGCCGGCGAAAAGCCGTTTGCCGGCGCGACCGAGACGATCGCCTACAAGATCTGCCACGAAAGCCCTCGGCCACCGTCAGGGTTGTCGCGGCTCAACCTGTCTCCGACGATAGACGCCGTCCTGGCGGTGGCGCTGGAGAAGAGTCCGGACGCGCGGTTCCAGAACGCGCGCGCCTTCAGCCGCGCGCTGCGCGAAGCGCTGAACGCGCCGCTGCAGCAGAATCCGGACGAGACGGCCGCGACCCAGATCAATACGGCCAGCGTGCCGATGCGCCCGTCGATCGCCGCGCCGCCGGTCTGGGAGGACACGGTGCTGCGCACCGTCGAGCGGCAGCTCGCGCACTACGTCGGTCCGATGGCCAAGGTGATGACGCGCAAGGCCGCCGCGCAGACGACCGACTTGGCGCAGCTCTATGCCTTGCTTGCAGAAAACATCAGCGACCCCGCGACCCGCGAGAAATTCATCGCCGGGATACGCAGCGCCGCCGCCGGGCCGGATGCGACCTCGCCCGGCGCCATCTCCACCGGCACCAACACGCGGCAGCTAAGGCAGGCGGCGCTCGAGCAGAGCTTCGTCGACCAGACGAGCAACCGGCTCGCGGTCTACTTAGGACCGATCGCCAAAGTAGTCGCCAGCCGCGCCGCGCAGAAGGCCACCAGCCGCCAGGAATTCGTGCGCCTGGTCGCAGGCCATCTGGGGGATCAGGAGCGCGACACCTTCCTGAAGGAGATCGGCTTCGAGGAAGCCTGAACCGCCGCTACATGCGCTCGATGACGGCCGCGATGCCCTGCCCGCCGCCAATGCACATCGTGACC
Organism: uncultured beta proteobacterium; assembly: GCA_963776175.1. Classification (GTDB taxonomy): domain Bacteria; phylum Pseudomonadota; class Gammaproteobacteria; order Burkholderiales; family Casimicrobiaceae; genus PALSA-1003. The sequence goes on from CAVZLP010000007.1 coordinate 131,691, forward strand.
AGCCCGTAGCGCGCGCCCGTGCGCTGCAGTTCGTACATGGCCTTGATCGTCAGGATGCATCCGGTCGCGCCGATCGGGTGCCCGAGCGCTATCGCGCCGCCGTTCGGATTGACCTTGGCCGCGTTCATGCCGAGCTCCTTGCTGACGCCCAGCGCCTGCGCGGCGAACGCCTCGTTCGATTCGATCACATCGATCTGATCGAGTGTGAGCCCGGCCTTGGCCAGCGCGCGCTTGATCGCGCTGACCGGCCCCAGCCCCATGACCTTCGGGTCGACGCCGGCGTGGCCGTACGCCACGAGCCGCGCCATCGGCTTCAGGCCCTTTTTCGCGGCCGCCGATTTTTCCATCAGCACTACCGCCGCCGCCGCGTCGTTGATCCCGGACGCGTTGCCCGCCGTGACGGTGCCGTTTTCCTTGGCGAACACGGCCCGGAGCTTGCCCATTCCCTCGACGGTCGAATCGCCGCGCACGTGTTCGTCGGTGTCGAACACCGTCGGGCCTTTCTTGCTTTTCAGCTCGATCGGCAGGATCTGGCTCTTGAAATTCCCCGCCGCGATCGCCGCCGCGGCGCGCGTGTGGCTCTCGACGGCAAAGCTGTCCTGCTGCTCGCGCGTGATGCCACAGCGCGTCGCGACGTTTTCCGCGGTCACGCCCATGTGGATCGTGTCGAACGGATCGGTCAGCGCGCCGACCATCATGTCCATAACCTTGGCGTCACCCATGCGCGTGCCCCAGCGCTGCGTCAGGTTGGCATAGGCGGCCCGGCTCATGCTCTCGGCCCCTCCGGCGACCGCGGCCTCGATGTCGCCCAGCAGAATGTATTGCGATGCGCTGACGATCGCCTGCAGGCCGCTGCCGCAGAGGCGGTTCAAGGTCAGCGCACCGGTGTCGTGCGGCAGGCCACCGCTGACGCAAGCCACGCGCGACAGATACATGTCCTTCGGCTCGGTATGGATCACGTTGCCGAAGACGCACTGGCCGACGTCGCGTGGCTCGACCTTGGCGCGGCTCAGCGCTTCCTTGACCACTTTCGCGGCCAGCTCGGTCGGGGGCAGGTCCTTGAGACTTCCGCCGTAATCGCCGATAGCTGTGCGCACGCCGCTCAGGATGACGACTTCTCGTTGCTCGCTCATGACTTGCCTTTCGGTGACGGGATGTCAATTATCCCGCGAATACGACCGCGGCGCACTGTCGGCCGTTCACCTCTGCGCGTGCGCCCATCGCCGCGACGATGGGCTGGTGAGTCAGGCCGCGGCGAGCGTCCTGCTGATGCAATACAGGCCTTCGAGCACCAGGTTCTCGTGCAGCTCGAACGGTATCGTCAGCCGCGGGGCCAGCGCGCGCGCCGCGCCGCCCGAGATCAGGCAGATCAGCCCCGGCGCCTTCGGTTCGTGCAGACGGTAGACACGCTCGATTGCGCCGGCCTGCGCATGCTGGCAACCGCTGGCGATGGCATCGACCGTCTGCAGCGGATTTTCGACGTATTCGCCGTCGGCGTCGGGCAGCGCAGCCGTATGCTGGTGCAGGGCGCGCAACATGAGCCCGACGCCCGGCAGGATCACGCCACCGCTGAATTCACCTGCGGCGGTCAGATAATCGATCGTCGTCGCGGTGCCGCAGACGACGACCAGCGCCGGCTTTGGGCCGAGCAAGGCCCGCGCGCCGATCAGCGCGGCCCACCGGTCGCTGCCGAGCTGCGCGGGGTTGCGGTAGCGGTTGACCACGCCGCATTGCTCGTCCTGTGGGATCACCCAATGCGGCGCCGGAGCGTCGGGCCAGGTTTCCAGCACCCGGATCATCGTTGCGCGCACGCGCGTTCCGGCGACGTTCGAAATGACGATTTGCGCCGGCGTGCGGAATTTGGCGAATTGCGCACCGAGCCCCGCCATTTCCTCGAGCAGGACGTGGCCGGATTCGAGCCGATTCTCCCGCGCTTCGCCGCCGGCATGGGCGCGAAACAACCCCCACTTGAGGAAGGTGTTGCCGATGTCGATCAGCAGATCGTAATCGGGTTTGCGCGCAGGGCTCATCGCGGCCTTTGTCCTGGAGCGGCGGTCAGATCGGGTCGAGAGGAAAGATCGGCCGCGTGAGTTTCCGGTAACGATACACCGACAGGTCGGCATTGGTGACACCGGCGCCGGCGCATTCGACGATATGCGCGGCGATCGGCTTGAAACCGGCGCGGTAATGGATGCGCGACTTGAGCATGATGTAGCGCTTGCGGGAGGGATCGATGCCGCAATGGGTGAACACGCCGAGGTCCATCGGCTCGTGCGCTCGCTCGGTGACGACGATCTCTACCTTCGCGCCGGCGTTGTCGACTTCGAGCACCGCGGTCCGGCCGAGAAACGTGCGTATGCCGGTATACATCGGGCCGGTGATCGTGAATTCACCGTCGGTGATCGCGCCGACTTTGCCCGATACTTCGAGCGGCTCGCCCTTGCGGCCGATCGCCGGCATGTCGGTGCGGCCGCCGAGCCAAAGCCTGACCGGATTGCCGCTGCCTGCAGCGATCATTTGGGCGACCGCCGCCGGGTCGCGGATCGGCGCGATCGCGACATCGTCCAGACGCTGCTGCAGAATCTCGGCGACGACCGCCATCACGTCCTGCGCTCCGCCCGAGCCGCAGTTGTCGCAATGATCGATCAGCAGTACGGGTCCGCCAGGGTCGCGTTCACCCAAGCGACGCGCCGCCGCGACCGATTCGCCGAGCGGTGGTGCCGCGAATGCATACTCGGCGCGCCGCGCCCAGGCAATCGCCAGCATGCGGTCGCAAACCTCGCGCGCCAGCCGCCCGCCGCCGCGTTTCGCGTCGCCGACGACGATCGCCGACACGCCGGTGTACGGCGTGTCGGCGTGCGGAAACGACGGCAACAGGCTCGCCGCGAGCACCTCGCCGCTTGCTTCCATCTCGCGCGCGTAGCGCAGGATGTCGCCCGACGGCCCGTCCTCGGGAGCGTGGCGCATGACCGAGGCTAGCAGCGGCAGCCAGCCCCATGCCATCACCGGCTCGATCTCGCCGGCGAGCGTGCGCAGCAGGATTTCTCCAGCGAGCTTGCCGACTTCGTACATGTCGACGTGCGGATAAGTCTTGTAGCCGGTGATCACCGTCGCGTTGGCGACGAGCTCGGCCGAAAGATTGGTGTGGTAGTCGAGCGTCACCGCGATCGGCAGCCGCGGCGCGATCGCGCGGAGCCGCCGCACGATCTCGCCTTCCGCATCGTCGCAGTCCTCGATCACCATCGCGCCGTGCAGGTCGAGCAATGCGGCATCGCAGCCGGCGCGGACCGCATCCTCGAGCGGGCGCACCAGCGCTTCGAACGTTTCGCGCGAAGTCTTGTTCGACGGCCAGGCCTCGGCGGCGACCGGGGTCACGATCTCGGCGCCTTCGCGCACGGCGAGATCGAGATAGGCGCCCATCGGCGTGTTGGTGCCGGCGAAGCGCGCGCGTGCCGCCGCGCCGAACGCGGGCCCGTTGCCGTGGCCGAAGGCGTTGAGCGGCGTCGGCAGCGGCGAGAACGTATTGGTTTCGTGCTTGATCAGCGCGATGACGTAGCGGCGCGGCATGCGAAGCTCCCGGGCGAGGCTTTAAGCCGGCTGGAACGCAGGCCCCAGCGGCTTCAGCCGCAGGCCGGGCCGCAGCCGCTGCCAGGGGAACATCGTCGGATCGGCTTTGGCGGGGCCCGGCGCTACGACGACCAGGACTTCGCGCGCGATCGGCTCGAAGTCGGCGCGAAAGTGCACCGAGCTTTTCAGCGCCAGAATGCGCTCCCGCCTGGGCTCGATGCCGAGGTGGCGGAACATCTCCTGGTCTGCGGCCTGGCACTTGCGCGAGGCAAGCACGACGCGCACGCCGTCCTTTTCCAACAGCGCCATCGGGCCCAGTTCCATGCGGAAGCCCCGGAACATCGGCCCGGTGCAGGTGAAGCGTCCGTCGCCCAGGGCGCGCACCGTGAATTCGCCGCCGAGCGGCGTATGGCCGGGCACGCCGGAAGTCTCGCCCAGTGCGAATATCGCCCTGCGGCCGACACCGACGACGTGGGCTTGCGCGGCTGAGGCCGGATCGATCAGGAGACCCAGCACCGCTCCGGGCGCGCGACGCGCGAGCAGCGCCGCGAGGAGCCCCGTCGTGTCGCCGTTGCCGCCGGCGCCCGGATTGTCCTGCGTATCGGCCAGCACCACCGGCGCGCCTGGCTCGCCGCGTTGCATCGCGCGCAGCACCGCGGCGTCGGGCTCGAAGAGCTGCATCGAAAAATCAGCTTCGGCGTCGGCGACCGCATGGGCCAGCGCCGTCGCCGCCTTCCTCACGCGGCCCGCGTCGGGGCCATAGCCGAACACCGTCATGCCACACTCGGGAAAGTCGGCCATCGGGAATCCGGGCGCGAACGAAAGTGCGGCATCGTGCTCGTGCTCCAGGCGATCGAGCAGCGCGTACAGGCTTCGCCCCGGTTCGATCAACGTGCACTGCGACGGCAGACCCGTGAGGAAATCCAGCGGCTGAAACCATTTGGCCGCCGGCTCGCCGAGGTGCAGGGTTCGATCGAGCAGCCGCGCCGCGCGCTCGCCGGTCGCGGCCATGTCGACGTGCGGATAGGTGCGATAGGCGACCAGGCCGTCGCAATTCTCTATCATCGCGCGCGTGACGTTGGCGTGCAGGTCGAGGCTGGCGATGATCGGCGTGCGCGGCCCGACGATGCCGCGTACGCGCGCGAGCAACTCACCCTCGCCGTCGTCGAAGTGTTCGGTCACCATCGCGCCGTGCAGGTCGAGGTAGACGCCGTCGACCGGGGCAGCCGCGGCGAGGCGTGCTAGCATGTCGCCAACGATGCGTTCGTATGCGTCGCGCGTGACTTGCGCCGATGGCGATGCGGCACCCCAGACCAGGCCAACGGTCTTGTGTCCGAGGGCGTGCAGCGCGGCGATCGCGCCCGCGGCGGGGATGTTGGCGCCGGCAACGCGCGGCGCGATGTCCGCGCCATAGGTCAGCGGCGGCCAGCCGCCGCCGTGCTCGAATGCGGCGTAGTCCGCCTTCGACGGCGCGAAGGTGTTGGTCTCGTGCTGGAAACCGCCTACCGCGATGACGCTCACCGTTTCTCCCGTGCAGCGTCGCCCGCTGCCGGGCGAGATTAGCCGGATTCGCCGATGCGCGCAAACCGTGCGCGGCCGCGAAGCGCCGTGCAGGAGGCAGCATGACTGAAGCCATCTGGCGCTGGAGCGCGACGCGCATCGCGACGGCCATTCGCAACCGCGACATCTCCGCGCGCGAGGCGCTCGATGCATCGCTGTCGCGAATGGCGGCGGTCAACGGCAAGCTCAATGCGGTCACCGTCGATCTCTCCGATGCCGCCCGCGCTGCCGCGGATCGCGCCGATCGCGCGGTCGCCGCGGCCGATGCGCCGCTCGGTCCGCTGCACGGCGTGCCGGTTACGATCAAGGAAAACGTCGACCAGCGAAGGATGCGCGACGACCAATGGCGTCGTTGGCTTTCGCGACCTGATCGCTGCCGCCGACTGCCCGGCCGTCGCCAATCTGAAAAGCGCCGGCGCGATCATCGTCGGCCGCACCAACACGCCGGCGTTCAGCTTCCGCATCGACACCGTCAACGACTTGCGCGGCCGAACGTACAATCCGTGGTCGAAGACGCGCACGCCGGGCGGCTCCTCGGGCGGCGCCGCGTCGTCGGTTGCCGCCGGCATCACCCCGCTGGCGCACGGGACCGACATCGCCGGCTCGATACGCTTTCCCGCCTACGCCTGCGGCATCGCCGGCATTCGGCCGTCGTTCGGGCGCGTGGCGTCGTACAACCCGACCCAGACGGCGGAGCGTTCGCTGTCTTCGCAGCTGATGTCGGTGCAGGGCCCGCTCGCGCGATCGGTCGCCGACTTGCGTCTGGGGCTGGCCGCGATGGCCGCGCGCGATTCGCGCGATCCATGGTGGGTGCCGGCGCCGCTCGACGGCCCGTCGCCACCGAAGCCGATTCGTGTCGCCGTAGTCACCGCGGGCGCGGACCTAGCGGGCGCGAAGCTCCATCCGCATGTCGCCGCCGCGATTGCGCAGGCGGCGCGCTGGCTCGGCGATGCCGGTTACGAGATCGTCGACGAGCGCACGCCCGGCTTTACGCGCGCCTACGAGCTCTGGTTCGAGATGCAATTGCCGGAATTTCGCGAGTACCTGCAGCCACTGATCGAAAAGGAAGGCGACGAGGGCATCCGCACTGCGGTGCGGTTCATGCTGGAGAACGTGCCCTCGCGTGACGCGCTGCCCTACATGAAGGCGCTGGCCGAACGTGCACGCCTGGTTCGCGACTGGACGGCTTACCTCGACCGCGTGCCGCTGGTGCTGGCACCGGTTTCGTCGGTGCCTGTATACGAGCAGGGGTTCGACGTCGAAAGCGCGGCGCGTACCGCGGAAGTGTGGCGCGAATGCGCGACCTTGATGGCGATACCCGTGCTCGGATTGCCGTCTGCCGTCGTGCCGGTCGGCGTAACGGACGGCTTGCCGATCGGCGTCCAGCTGATCGGGCCGCGCTTTCGCGAGGACTGGTGCCTCGACGCCGCCGCGGCGATCGAGGCGCGCGCCGGCGTGCAAACGCCGATCGATCCCCAATGGTGATGACGCGTGTGATGCGGCGGCGTGCTGCGGCGAGCGCGCTCGCGCCGATGCCCACGCCCGCGGCGGCCATTGCCATGCCGGCCACGGTTCGGCTATCGTGCGCGTTCGAAGCCTCGCGGCTACGCCAGCGCGCATAGGAGATTTCGATGTCCATTTCCCGTTTGCTCAAGACCGCGGCGATTGCCGCAGTTGCCGGATTCGCCGCCCTGTCGGGGACCCCGAACGCCGGAGCGCAGGGGACCGTACGCGCCGTCATGCATTCGGACTTGAAGATCCTCGATCCGATCTGGACGACGGCCTACATCCAGCGCAACTACGGGTACATGGTCTACGACACGCTGTTCGCGACCGACGCAAACGGCGAGGTCAAGCCGCAGATGATCGAGCACTACGAGGTCAGCCCCGACCAGCTTTCCTACACGATGACTTTGCGCGAGGGCCTGCTGTGGCACGACGGCAAGCCGGTGACCGCGGAAGACTGCGTCGCGTCGATCAAGCGCTGGGGCGCCAAGGACACGATGGGCCAGAAGCTCTTGACCTTCGTCAAGGACATGCCGGTCGTCGACGCCAGGACATTCAGGATCGTTCTGTCGTCGCCGACCGGGCTCGTCCTCGCCGGTCTTGGCAAGCCGTCGTCGAACGTTCCGTTCATGATGCCGAAGCGGGTCGCCGAGACCAGCCCGAACGAACAGGTATCCGACACGACGGGCAGCGGCCCGTTCGTGTTCAAACGCGACGAGTGGAAGCCCGGCGACAAGGCCGTGTTCGTCAAGTTCGACAAGTACAAGCCGCGCGCCGAACCACCCTCGGGGCTGGCAGGCGGCAAGGTGGTCAAGGTCGACCGTGTCGAATGGAAAGTCGTCGCCGACCAGCAGACGGCGATGAACGCCCTCTTCGCCGGCGAGGTCGACTACATCGAGCAGCCGCAGCACGACCTTCTGCCGCTGATGAAGGCCGACCCGAACATCAAGCTGGTCGACGTCAACCCGCTCGGCAACCAGTATGCGCTGCGCTTCAACGTCACGGCTAAGCCGTTCGACAATCCGAAGATCAGGCAGGCGGTGCTCTACGCTCTCAATCAAGAGGATTTCCTGAAGGCGACAATAGGCGATCCCCAGTACTACAAGGTCTGTAAGGCGATGTTCGTCTGCGGCGCGCCGCTGGCATCGACCAAAGGCATGGACGGACTGCTCGAATCCAACTTCGCCAAGTCGAAGGCGCTGCTCAAGGAAGCGGGATACGACGGCACGCCGGTCGTGCTGCTGCATTCGACCGACCTGCAAGTGCTGACCAATCTCGCGCCGGTGGCCAAATCGCTGCTGGAAAAGGGCGGCTTCAAGGTCGACATGCAATCGATGGACTGGCAGTCGGTGGTCGCGCGGCGGGCCAAGAAAGACCCGCCGGCGCAAGGCGGGTGGAACGCGATGATTACTTCCTGGGTGTCCGCGGACATCCTGAATCCGGTGTCGACGGCGTTCCTGAACGCGAGTTGCGACAAGGCGGCGTTCGGCTGGCCGTGCGACGCCGAGCTCGAGCGGCTGCGCGACCAGTTCGCGCGCGAGACCGATCCGGCCAAGCAGAAGGCGATCGCCGAAGCGGTTCAGGTACGCTGGACGCAGTATCCGACCCACGTCTTTCTCGGCCAGTGGTACCAGCCCACGGCCGTGCGCAAGAACATCAACGGCATCATCGTCTCGCCGGTGCCGGTCTTCTGGAACATGACCAAGTCGGGTGCGTAGGCGTCGCATCGCGCCTCCGCCGGCGGCAACCCCACTCCGGCGCGCTGGCGCCGGCGCGGGAATAGGGTAAGGTAATAGCGGGCGCCGGTTTCGCGCCCGCGTTCCCAAGCCACGCAACCAGCCAGATATCGACATCCGCACCGCGCGGACCACCCCATGTTCGCCTACATCGGACGACGCCTGCTTGCGACGATCCCGGTGATGGCCGTTGTCGCCGTCTTCGTCTTCATGATGCTGCGGCTCGCCTCCGGCGACCCGGCGGCGATCATCGCCGGCAACGCTGCGACGGCGCAGGACGTCATCGACATCCGGCAAAAGCTCGGGCTCGATCGGCCGATCGCCACGCAATTCTTCATCTGGCTCGGCCACGTGCTGACCGGCGATTTCGGCGAATCGTTCTTCTACAAGAAGCAGGTGGCCGAGATCATCGCCGATCGCGCCGGCCCGACGCTCGCGCTCGCCGTCTGCACGCTGAGCCTTTCGGTGCTGATCGCGGTGCCGCTGGGGGTCCTCGCGGCGTACCGCCGAGGTACGTGGCTCGACCGGGTCGTGATGGGCTTTTCGGTGCTCGGCTTTTCGGTGCCCGTGTTCGTCATCGGTTATGCGCTGATCTACGTGTTCGCGATCCGGCTCAACTGGCTGCCCGTGCAGGGCTACCAGCCGCTGGCCGACGGCATCGGTGGCTTTTTCGCGCGCCTGGTACTGCCCAGCCTCACCTTGTCGGTCATCTATATCGCGCTGATCGCGCGCATCACGCGCACGAGCGTGCTCGAAGTGCTGGGGGAAGACTACATCCGGACTGCGCGCGCGAAGGGTTTGTCGAACCGCGTCGTGCTGATGCGGCACGCATTGCGCAATGCGGCAGTGCCGATCGTCACGGTGATCGGCATCGGCGTTGCGCTGTTGATAGGCGGCGTCGTCGTGACCGAAAGCGTATTCAGCATTCCGGGGCTGGGCCGGCTGACCGTCGACGCGGTACTGGCGCGGGACTATCCGACGGTGCAGGCGGTCATCCTGCTGTTCTCGCTCGCGTACGTGCTGATCAACCTGCTGGTCGACGTGGCCTACACGCTGCTCGATCCACGAATACGCTATTGATGGACACCATCACCGATCCTGCGACGATCGACGCGGCGGCCCCACGGACTATCCTTGTCGCCGCGGCCGGCCGGCGCCCGCTGCGCAATCCTAGCGTCATCATCGGTGCGGCTATCCTCGCCGTGATCCTGCTGCTGGGCCTAGCCGCGCCGTGGCTCGACACCGTCGATCCGGTCGCGATCAATCCGTCGGTGCGCAACAAGCTGCCCGGTTTCGAGGAGGTCGTGCGTAACGACGATGGCAGCACGAAGACGATCGTGCACCGGATGGGCACCGACACGCTGGGGCGCGACGTCTACAGCCGCACGCTGTACGGCGCACGCGTTTCGATGCTCGTCGGCGCCGCGGTTGCGGCGATCAGCGTCGCCATCGGCCTCGCCATAGGGCTGCTCGCGGGTTATGTGCGCTGGCTCGACGGCCCGGTCATGCGGCTGATGGACGGGCTGATGGCGATTCCCGCGATCCTGCTGGCCATCGCACTGGTGTCCTTGTGGACGGCGGGAATAACGGCGGTGATCGTGGCCATCGTCATTCCGGAGATTCCGCGGGTCGTGCGCCTGGTCCGATCGATCGTGCTGTCGGTGCGCGAGGAACCCTACGTCGAGGCGGCGATCTCGGTCGGCACGCCGACCTTGCCGCTGGTGATCCGCCATATCCTGCCGAACACGCTGCCGCCGCTGATCGTGCAGGCCACCTACATCGTCGCATCGGCGATTCTCGTCGAGGCGATCCTGTCCTTCCTCGGCGTCGGCATTCCGCCGGAAACGCCGACCTGGGGCAACATCATGGCCGAGGGGCGGGCACTGTTCCGGATCTTTCCGCACAACATCCTCTACCCGGGCATCTTTCTCGCGCTGACCGTGCTGGCTGTCAACATGCTCGGCGACGGGCTGCGCGACACGCTCGATCCGCGCATGAGGCTGCGGCGCTGATAAGCGATGGCGGCCGCGCTGCTCGAAGTCGACGATCTGTCCATCGCGCTGCCGGGCGGCGCCGAACGCGTGCATGCGGTCGAGGGCGTCAGCTTCGACGTTGCCGCCGGCGAAATCGTCTGCCTGGTCGGCGAATCGGGCTCCGGCAAATCGGTGATCGCGCAATCGGCGATGGGATTGCTTCCGCCCGAGCTTCGTGCGAGCGGCGGCCGCATGCTGCTCGACGGCGAAAATCTTCTCGCCGCCGGCGAAGCGAGGCTGCGCGAGCTGCGCTGCACCCGGATGTCGATGATCTTCCAGGAGCCGATGACCGCGCTCAACCCGGTGATGCGTTGCGGCGAGCAGATCGACGAGGTCCTGGCGACCCACACGGGCATGAGTCCCCCCGAGCGTCGAGAGCGCGTGGCGGCCATCATCCGCGACGTCCATCTGCCCGACGCCGAGCGGATGATCCAATCGTATCCGCACCAGCTCTCCGGCGGTCAGCGCCAGCGCATCATGATCGCGATGGCGCTGGTGCTCAATCCCAAGCTGCTGATCGCCGACGAGCCGACGACTGCGCTGGACGTGACGACGCAGGCGCAAATCCTCGCCCTGATCCGGGAAATGCAGCGCATGCACGGGACGGGCGTGCTTTTCATCACGCACGATTTCGGCGTGGTCGCCGAAATCGCCGATCGGGTCGCGGTGCTGCGGCACGGCGAGCTGGTCGAATTCGCGCCGGTGGCCGAGCTGCTGGCGCATCCTCGGCACGAATACACTCGAATGCTGATCGCCGCCGTTCCCGGCGTCGCGCCGCCTCGCCGCGAGACGCGGACCGGCCCGATCGTCCTGGCCACCGAGGGACTCGCCAAGACCTACGCGCGGGGGGGATGGTTGAAGCGACGCGGCGCCGACGTCGTCGGTGCCGCCGACGTGACGCTCGAGATCCGGCGCGGAGAGACGCTGGGCATCGTCGGCGAATCGGGATCGGGCAAATCCACGGTCGCGCGCTGCATCGCACGTCTGATCGAGCCGTCAGCAGGGCGCATCGTGCTCGATGGGGAGGATATCGCGCGGCTCTCTGCCGACGCGCTGCGCCCACGGCGGCGGCGCGTCCAGATTGTGTTCCAGGACCCGTACCGTTCGCTCAACCCCCGTCGCACCGTCGGCGATGCGATCATCGAGGGTCCGATGAACTACGGCGCGACGCGCGGCGATGCGCTGAAGACGGCGAGCGAGCTTTTGGCCCTGGTCCGCCTCGACGCAGGCGCGCTCGATCGCTATCCGCACCAGTTTTCTGGCGGACAGCGCCAGCGAATCTGCATCGCGCGCGCGCTGGCGATCGGGCCCGACCTCTTGATCGCCGACGAAGCCGTCTCCGCGCTGGATGTCTCGGTGCAGGCGCAGGTACTGGCGCTGCTCGACGAGATACGCCTGCGGCTGGACCTGGCGATGCTGTTCATCACGCACGATCTCCGCGTCGCCGCGCGCGTGTGCGATCGCGTCGCGGTGATGCAGCGCGGGCGCATCGTCGAGCAGGGCCCGGTCGCCGAAGTGTTCAGTGCGCCGCGGCACGAGTACACCAAGGCGCTCTTCGCCGCCGTTCCCGGCAGGCGCTGGGCGTTTGCCAGCGATTCAGCGGGTGACGCCTAGCGGCGTCGGTCCACGTCGTAGTATTTCCACTGATTGCGCAGAAATGGGTTCTGCTTGTAACCCTTGAGCCATGGCTGCGCGACCACGCTGACGTAGGCGTTCAGGTCCATCATCCACGGCGCGTAGTTCAGTATCGCCTCGGTCATCGAGCGGTAAAGCGCCGTGCGCGCCGGCCCGTCGGGAAGGTTGAGCGAGGCCTCGTAGGCGCGATCGTAGGCCGGCAGCCGGAAGCGCGCGTCGTTCGACGTCCCGATGTTCTTGCTGTACAGCGGGCTCGCGAAAGCATCGCCATCCGGTGAATTCGATATCCACGACAGGCCCCACATCTGCAGCTGACCGGCTTCTGACATCTTGTTGAGCTCCGGCCATTTCTGCGTGAAGAACACCAGGCGGATGCCGATCGCATCCATGCACTTTTTCCACAACTCGTTGTCGACCCGGTCGATCGCCGACGGCGTGTTCGCCTTGGTGATCACCAGAGGCTTGCCGTCGGGTGTCTCGCGATAGCCGTCGCCGTCGCGATCCTTGTAGCCGAACTTGTCGAGCAAGGCGCGAGCGCCGGCAGGGTCGTAGAGATCCTTGATGCGCAGCGTCGCGTCGTGACCTTGAAGTCCTGGCGGCACGAGCTGCGACGCAGGCTCCGCCTGACCGTGGCGCAGCACGTCGATCTCGGACTTCCGATCGTATCCCATGACCATCGCGCGGCGCAGCGCGATTTTCGCCGGCGTGTAGCCGCCGACGACCGGATCGTCCATGTTGAAAAAGACGAAACTGAGCGAAGGCTCGGTCTGCCGGTGCAACCTGACGCCACGCCTTGCGTAATCGGAGCGAAGCTGACTTTTGTCGAGGACGTTGTCCGCCAGCGCCCGGGGCAGCTCCAGGTAGTCGAGCTGGCCGCTGTCGAACGCGAGCAGCCGCGGCTGGTCCTCCTCGATGACGCTGATCTCGATGCGGCCGACGATCGGCAGCTTCTTGCCGGCGTTATCCTTGGCGATGGCCGGATCGCCCGGCTCGCTGCCCTCGCCCGGCACGGGGTACATCTGCTCGCGAAACTCGGGGTTCGCCTCGAGAACGATCTTCTGCCCGCGCACCCATTCCTTCAGCCGGTACGGACCGGTGCCCACCGGATGCTCCATCACCCGGTTCGATGCGTCGGCATGAGCCTCGACGACTTCGCGGGCGACCGCGGACAGCGCGGCGTCGGCGAGCCAGTGCGAGAAAGTGTAGTTGGGGTCCTTGAAGCGCACCCGCAGCGTGTAGCGATCCACGGTTTCCAGGCCCTCGATCCGGGCATCGTAATCGAAGCGGCCGGTCTTGCGCGCGCGTGAAAGCGCGTCGTCGAGTCCGAGCAAGCGGTGGTCGAACACATACAGCCAGTACGAGCGTATCTTCGGGTCGAAAATTCGCTTGATGCTGTAAACGTAATCGTCGGCGGTCAGCTCGCGCCGCTTGCCCTTGAACGCGGAATCCGAGGTGAAATAGATGCCGGGCTTCACCTTGAGCGTGTAGGTGCGTCCTCCATCGCTGATCTGCGGCATGCCGTCGGCCGTGTTCGGGACCATCCGCACGGGGCGCGCGAAATAGTCGTAGGTATACAGCGACTCGAAAATCGCCCGGCAGATGTCGAACGAGTACGAGTCGCTGATCGCCTGCGGATCGAATCCCGATTCGGCGACCGACTGGGCCACGTGCAAGGTCTTGGCCATGTCGGCTGCGGATGCCGGCCGCGCCGGCACCGCGCAGGCGATCGCGAGCATCAGGGCCGGCGCGAGGAGCCAGGGGAACACCGGCAACGACGGACGCGGGGGACGATCGAGCGACCTATCTGGCATCGACATCGCGGTCAGCGTCTGCCCAGTACGCGGCGCAGCCGCGCGACGCCGTCGGCGAGCCGGTCGATCTCAGCAGCGAAGCACCAGCGCACGAATCCCTCGCCCTCGGGCCCGAAAGCGCTGCCGGGCGCGAGCCCCAGTCCAACCTCACGCACCAGGCGCTTGCAGAATTCGAGGCTGTCGGAGACGCCGACGACGCGGAAGAAGACGTACATCGCCCCGCTCGGCGCGGCGGCACTGACGCCCGAAATCGCGTTCAACGCTCCGACCAGGAAATCGCGCGCGGCGCGGTAGCGCTCGAGCGTTTGCGCGATCGTCGCCTCGCCTTCGGTGATCGCGACCACGGCAGCGCGCTGCACGAACGTCGGCGAGCAGGACGTGTTGTATTCGATCAGCTTGCCCAGGTCGGGCAGCAGCGCGGTCGGCGCAGCAATCCAGCCGAGACGCCATCCGGTCATCAACCATGCCTTGGAAAAACTGTTGGTGCTGACCATGCGGTCATCGGGATCGCAGAGGTCGAGAAACGACGGCGCGCAAGCGCGCGCGGCAGGCGCATCGTAGTACAGGCGCTCGTAGACATCGTCGGCGATGATCCAGATGCCATGCTTGCGGCAATGCTCGAGTATCGCCGCCTGGCCCGCGCGTTCGATCGTCCAGCCGGTCGGATTGTTCGGCGAATTGATCAGCACCGCTCGCGTGCGCGGCGTCAGCGCGTCGAGCAGTCGGTCGACGTCGAGCGTCCAGCCGCCTGGGCCGAACGACAGCGCGACGCGAACGACCTCGGCGCCGAGAATCTTAGGAATTTCGGTCAGATTCGGCCACAGCGGCGTGACGCAGACGACGCGGTCGCCCGGATCGATCAGCGCCTCGACTGAGAGCATCAGCGCCGACATGCCCGAGGCCGTCACCGCGATATTGGCGGCAGCAACCCGCTGGTGCCAGCGCGAGACGTAGGCGGCGATCGCTTCGCGCAATTCAGGAATGCCGAAATTCTGTGTGTAGAACGTCTCTCCGGCGTTGAGCGAGGCGACCGCGGCATCGCGGATGTATGCCGGTGTGACCTGGTCCGGTTCGCCGAACCAGAACGGCAGGACGCCCGAATTGCCGAGTCCGACATTGGCGACTTCGCGGATTTGCGAGGCGACCAGCGAACGTACTGCGCGGCGCGCGTGAGTGTCGATGTCGAGACGGGTGTCGGTCATTGCTTGCGCGTTCGCCGCAGGAGGGCGCAGCGCCTTTATACTGTGCGCCCGACGCGAGGGCAAGGACGAAGCGCGCTGCTATAATCGCGTGGTCTTCATCTCTCACATCGGCATGAACTACGTTCGCAGCGCCATCGCCATCATCATATGCGGGAGCCTGGGGACGGTAATCGCGTGGCTTGCGGTGTCACCGCTGGGACTGGGCGGCGTCACCGCTGGCCTGGCCACGGCGTTCGCCGCAATGATCGCAGCGACGGCGTTGTTCGCCTGCGGGGTTGCCGTCGGCCGGGCGCTGCGCCTGCGGAAATAGCGGCCGCCGACCGGGGAAGACTCGGCCGGTTTGGCGAGCCGGAACGACCTTCGCGTCCGGCCTGACCACGCCCGCCGACAGGTCCTCCCCGCTCGGCGTCGAACCCTTCAGCGCGACGCAGCAGCGATGAGCGCGGGCGCGATCGGCTCGGGCGCGCCGGCAAAGCTATCGTCCGGCCGCCCACGCGCCATCACCAGCACCGCCAGCGCGAGCAATACGCTGAACAGCACCCCGATGGCGACGGCCTCGGCGGCAAGCCCCGCAAGATCGCGCCATACGCGCGGGGCGATCGCATCGGCCGCGTTCCTTGTATGCATCATCTCTCCTTGCCACGCCGCGGCTTTTAGTCCGCCGCAACGCCATTGAAGGCGCGCGCAGCGACAAGGGCGGGTGCGAGTGGTGGCGCACCGGCGATCAATCATGGCCAACCGAGGGCAGGCGGAAGGGCGGCGGCTACGTGCCGCGATGCTGCGGTATAGTCGAATCGCCATGAGCCGTCGCATCGCCATCGTCGAGGATGAGCCCGCGATCCGCGCCAATTACGCCGACGCGCTGAGGAAGCAGGGCTACGAGGTCGCGACCTATGCCAACCGCGGCGACGCGCTGACGGCGTTGCGCACGCGGCTGCCCGACCTCGCGTTGATCGACATCGGCCTGGGCGACGAGATCGACGGCGGATTCGCGCTCGTCCGCGAGTTGCGCGCTCTGTCGGAGTCCCTGCCGATCATTTTTCTTTCGGCGCGCGATTCCGACTTCGACGTCGTCGCCGGGCTTCGGCTCGGCGCGGACGACTATCTGACCAAGGACGTGAGCCTGCCGCACCTGTCGGCGCGGATCGCCGCGCTATTCCGGCGCAGCGACCTCCTCGCCGCACCGCACGCGATCGAGGAGGTGATCGAGCGCGGGCCGCTGAGGCTCGACCTCAAGCGCCTGACCGCCTACTGGGCCGGACATCGCGTCGATCTGACGCTGACCGAATTCTGGATGGTGCATACGCTGGCGAAGCATCCGGGCCACGTCAAGGACCGCGACAGCCTGATGCGGGACGCCAGCATCGTCGTCGACGACAGCACGATCACATCGCACGTCAAGCGCATTCGCCGCAAGTTCGCCGCGCTCGACCCGGCTTTCGATTGCATCGCGACCGTTTACGGCATCGGCTACCGCTGGAACGCGAAGGAGCAATGAGCCGCTTTCGCATCGCTCTCGGCATCCGCGCGCAACTGCTGCTGGTGCTGATGGTATTCCTGACGATACCCTGGCTTGGCTACGAGTATGTGCGCGAACTCGAGCGCTTTCTCCGCGATGCGCAGCAGAAGACGCTCGCCGGAACCGCCCAGGCGGTGGCGACCGCGCTGCACGACCGCCCCCGCCTGTTCGATCAGCCGAACGCGAGGCGCGAGTCGCTGGCCGCGCAGCGCGCGCTGGAAGGGGCGCCTGAGGCCGAAGCCGCGCCGCAGTTCGTGCGCGAGCCCGGCCCAGCGGTGACGCCGTCGGCCGAAATCGGCCAGATCATCCAGGGGCTGTCGCGGACGACCGCGCGGATTTGGGTGATCGATCGCCAGCTCGACGTCCTGGCGCGGGCAGGAAGCCTGAAGCGGCCGCCGCTGCCGGAAACCGACGCGCCGGACTCGGCAATCCCGCGTTTGTGGCGATGGATCGAGCGCGAGACGCTGCATCCGTTGTACACGCTGATTCTGCGCCAGCCGACCGATGATTTCGTCGACGAGCTCTCCGCGCACGTCGCGATGCCAGCGCGGGAGGTCGACGGCGCGCTGTCGGGCATTCTCACCATAGACCGGCGGCTGACCGGCGACGGCAAGGCGGTCGTCGTCTCGGCAGCGCATCCGATCTGGGTGGGCGACCAGGTGAAAGGCGCGGTGATCGTCGAGGAAACGACCAATGCGGTACTGGCCGAGCGCAACCGCGCGTTCGAACGTCTGTTCAATATCGTCGTCGCGGCGCTGCTGGTCGGGTCGGTGGCGCTGACCCTGTACGCATCGCGATTGACGGCGCGGATCCGGCGTCTCCGGGACGAAGCGGAGGCCGCGATCGACATGCAGGGCCGCATCCGCGGCACCGTGTCGCCGTCCGCGGCGGGCGATGAAATCGGCGATCTGTCGCGCAGCTTTTCGAGCGTCGTCACTCGGCTGTCGCAGTACGCGAGTTATCAGCAGAACATGGCGAGCAGGCTTTCGCACGAATTGCGCACGCCGGTCGCCGTCGTCCGTTCGTCGCTGGACAATCTGCGCGCGGCGACGCTGCCCGACGACGCGCGCGTCTACATGGAGCGCGCGCAGCAGGGTCTGACGCGCCTGACCCACATCCTGACGCGGATGACCGAGGCGACGCGGCTCGAGGAAAGTCTGGTCGACGCGCAACGCGAGCGGTTCGACCTCGCCATCGTCGTTGCAGGTTGTGTCGACGGCTATCGCACCGCGTACCCACGCCACGAGTTCCGACTCGGGCTGCCGCCCGGACCGCTGCCGGTGGACGGCGCGCCCGAGTTGATCGCGCAGCTGCTCGACAAGCTGGTCGCGAACGCGGTCGAGTTCGGAACTCCAGGAACGCCGATCGTCGTCGCGCTCGAGCGTGACGGCGATAGCGTCAGTCTGCGCGTGGAAAACGAGGGCGCACCGCTGCCGGCGGGAATGCACGAGCGCCTGTTCGACTCGATGGTGTCGATCCGCGGCGAGCAGAAAAGCGACGAGCCCCACCTGGGGCTGGGTCTCTACATCGTTCGCTTGATCGCCGAATTTCACCGCGGGCGGGTTCGCGCGTCCGATCGCGACCAGGGTAAAGGCGTCGTTGTGAGCGTGAGCTTGCCGCTGGCCGCATAGCGCTCGGGGCGCGACCTGCAGGCGCGCTCTGCCGCTCTCGCACATCGGCGATAATGACGCCTTTTCGCCATTCGCCGACTCCCATGCCCGCGAATCTGTTGCAACACCCGGTGCTCGCCGCCGCCGTGCTGCTGTCCGCGTCGAACCTGTTCATGACGTTCGCCTGGTATGCGCACCTGCGCAACATGCAGGGGCGTGCCTGGTGGGTCGCCGCGCTGGCGAGCTGGGGCATCGCGCTGTTCGAATACCTGCTACAGGTGCCGGCCAACCGTATCGGCTATACGGTGCTCTCGCTCGGACAGCTGAAGATCATGCAGGAAGTCATCACCCTGACCATTTTCGTTCCGTTCGCCTTCCTGTACATGGACCAGCCGCTGAAACTCGACTACGTCTGGGCGGCGCTCTGCATGATGGGCGCCGTGTACTTCATTTTCCGCGCATGACCGCGTTGCGCGACCTGCTCGCGAGCGCAGCGCGGAACGCCGCCGCCGGTCGTGTCGACGACGCACTCGCCAAGTACCGCGCCGCGCTCAAGCGCTCGCCGGCGCTGCCCGAAGTGCATTACAACGTCGGCGTTCTGCTGGCGCGGAAGGGCGAGCTGGCCGGCGCAGAAAGGAGCCTGGACGAAGCCGTGCGGCTCAAGCCGGCATGGGCACAAGCCCACCTCGCGCTCGGCCATTTTTTCTTCCGCCAGGCGCGATACGCCGACGCCGAGCGCGCGTTCGGCCGCGCGGCGACGCATGCGCCCGATTCGGTCGAGGCCTTGTTCAACCTGGCGACCTCCCGCGACCGGCAGCGGCGCTGGGGCGACGCGATTCCGCCGCTCAAGCAGGCGCGCGAAGTCGCGCCGGACAATGAGGACGTCTGGTTCGCGCTGCGCGGGCATCTGTTGCTGTTCCACCGCGACGAGGAAGCGTTCGAGGACTTTCGCCGCTTCGAGCCGCGTGCGGCACTGTCTGCACGCATCGTTGCGGCGGGGCTGCTCTCGGCGCGTATCGCTCCGGGGACCGACTACGAGACCAAGTATCTCCCGCTGGCGCTCGACTGGCCGTACCAGCCGGGGGAGAGTGCCTATGCGGCCGTCGCGGTCGCGCAGGCGCAGTACTACGACGTTTCGCGCCAAGCGCTGTTGCGCGTCTACCAGGCGCACGATCGCGTCCGCCAGGCCGAGCGCGGATCGATCGCCGATTTCGCCACGCCGCGCACGACTGCCGGAAAGCAAATCCGAATCGGCTACCTTTCGGCCGATTTCCGCTCGCACGTGATGGGACGGTTGATGCTAGAGGTCGTTCGCCGGCACGATACAGAGCGTTTCGCCGTGCATGCCTATTCGCTGGCGGTGCGCGAGCTCGAAGACGACGTCACGACGCAATTCCGCGCTGCCTGCGCAGGGTTCCGCCGACTGGACGACGCCGACGATGCGAGCGCCGCCAGGCTGATCGCCGACGACGGTATCGACATCCTGGTCGACCTGATGGGACATTCCGGGTCGTCGCGCCCGACGATACTGCTGTACAAGCCCGCGCCGCTGATCATCACCCATCTGGGCAACCACGGCGCGATCGGCATGCGCCAGGTCGACTTCAAATTGACCGACGCCCACGCCGACCTGACCGACGCGGCGGCCTTCCAGATCGAGGCGCCGCTTGCGCTCGAAGGCTGTGTGCTGCCGTTCCGCCGCGTCGCTGCCGCATCCGAAGCGCCGGTGACGCGCGCCGATTTAGGGCTAGCGGCAGAGGCGCCGCTGTTCGGCGTGTTCGTGAGCCTGCTCAAGCTCTCGCCGCGCTGCCTGGCCCTGTGGAAACGGATACTCGACGCCGTCCCGGGCAGCGTGCTTGCGTTTTCACCGGAAAGGCAGGCGCAGCGTGCACTGTATCGGCGCCGGCTGGAAAGCTTCGGCATCGCTGCCGAGCGGATCGTATTCGTTCCCTGGGCGCTCGACGATGCGATCGATCGCGCGCGGTACCGGCTGATCGACGTCGTCCTCGACACGCTGCCCTACACCGGCGGCGATACGACGGCGGCGGCGCTCGACATGGGTGTGCCGGTCGTCACGCGCGTGGGCGAGCGGCAGGCGGAGCGGATGACGTTCAGCCTGCTCGCGCATCTGGGCGTCACCTCTACCGTCGCGCACGACGACGACGACTACGTGGCGATCGCCTGCCGGCTTGCACGCGACCGACCCTGGCGCGACGCGATCGCCGCGGAGATCGTCGCGGCGCTGCCGCGCTCGGGCCTCGCCGATCTCGGCCGGTATACGCGAACGCTGGAAAACGCATACGAGCGCGCGTTGGCGGTCAAAGCGCGCCAGTCCGACTGAGTACGGCGCATGCATCTTCATATCCTCGGCATCTGCGGAACCTTCATGGGCGGGATCGCCGCGATCGCGCGCCAGGCGGGGCATACGGTCACCGGGTGCGACGCCAACGTCTATCCGCCGATGAGCACGCAGCTTTCGACGCTGGGGATTGCGCTGACCGAGGGCTACGGCGCGGCGCAGCTCGGCACGGTCGCCGCGACAGCCGACGTGTTCGTCATCGGCAACGCGATCTCCCGCGGCAATCCGCTGCTCGAGGCGATCCTGGACTCGAACCGCCGCTACATTTCGGGTCCGCAGTGGCTCGCGGAAAATGTTCTGCTCGACAAATGGGTGCTGGCCGTCACGGGAACCCACGGCAAGACGACGACCAGCGCGATGCTCGCCTGGATTCTCGATCAGGCGGGTCTGGAGCCGGGCTTCCTGATCGGCGGCGTCGCGCCCGATCTCAAGGTCTCGGCCCGGCTGTCGGAGAGCGCGTTCTTCGTGATCGAAGGCGACGAGTACGACACGGCCTTCTGCGACAAGCGCTCGAAATTCGTCCACTACCGGCCGCGCACCGCGATACTCAACAATCTCGAGTACGACCACGCCGACATCTTCCCCGATCTCGCGGCCATCGAGACGCAATTCCATCATCTGGTGCGGACCATTCCGAAAACCGGGAGGCTGATCGTCAACGGCGGGGAAGCGAGCCTCCAGCGTGTGCTGGCACGCGGTTGCTGGAGCGAGGTCGAGCGATTCGGGTTCGCGGCGGTCGCCGATACCGGTGCGGATTGGACGATCGCCGTCGACGGCACGATCAAGCTCGGCGGCGCGCCGCAGGGCGTGCTCAAACCGTTCGCGCTGCTCGGGCGGCACAACCAGCTCAATGCGCTCTCGGCAATCGCCGCCGCCAGGCACGCCGGCGTGCCTGTCGCGCACGGCGTGGCCGCGCTCGCGACGTTCCGCGGCATCACGCGGCGGCTGGAAGTGCGCGGCAAGGTCAACGACGTCACCGTGTACGATGACTTCGCGCACCATCCGACGGCGATCGCCGCGACGATAGCTGCGCTTCGGCGCGAGGTCGGCAACGAACGCATCATCGCGATCGTCGAGCCGCGCTCGAACACGATGAAGCTGGGAACGATGAACGCCCGGCTGCCGGCCAGTCTCGAACGCGCCGACCGCGTCTATTGCTACGCGGCGAACCTGGGGTGGGACGCGGCGGCCGTTCTGGCACCGCTGGGCGATCGCGCCCACGTCGCCGGCGACCTCGAGACAACTGGTCGATGCGATCGTGCGCGACGCGCGGCCCGGCGATCACTTGTTGGTGATGAGCAACGGCGGCTTCGGCGGCATACACGGCAAGCTGCTTGCGCGACTGGCGGGAAAAAACGCGGGCACGTGATGTTTCCGGTGCGCTGGGCCTTTCTACACGATGAAGAACAAAGGCCAAGTCTTGAATTGTGCACCGCAGCGGGCCTTGTCGCGCGTTCGAGGGTAGAATTCCACCCATGTCCTGGCGAAGTCGCCTGCCGCTGCAATCCTGATCGCGCCACCCGGCGACGAGCCGGATCCGCGCGTCGACATCCCGACAGTCCGGTCGCGTCACGCTCCCAAAAGGAGCTCGGGCGTTGCCGCCGGACCGCGACGACCGAGCAACCCTCCGGTCGACAGACAAGGAGTCACAAACATGCCGAACCGTATTCCCCGGAGTAGACCCATCAAGGCCGAATCGAACGCCGCCTATATCGACGTCGAAAAGACCTTCGGCGCGCGCAATTACGATCCGCTGCCGGTGGTCGTCTCCCACGGCGAGGGCGTCTGGCTGTGGGACATCCACGGCCGGCGTTTCCTGGACATGATGAGCGCGTATTCGGCCGTCAGTCACGGCCATGCGCACCCGCGGATCGTCACCGCGCTGGTCGCGCAAGCGCAGCAGCTGGCGGTGACTTCGCGCGCCTTTCATAACGACAAACTGCCGCTTTTCCTCAAGCGGCTGACCGAAGTGACCGGGCTTGACCGCGCGCTGCCGGCGAATGGTGGCGCCGAAGCCGTCGAGACAGCCCTGAAAGCAGTACGCAAGTGGGGATACAAGATAAAGCGCATTCCCGACGACCAGGCAGAAGTAATCGTGTGCGCCGGCAACTTTCACGGCCGCTCGATCACGATCGTAGGGTTCTCGTCGGAAGCGCAATACCGCGACGGCTTCGGGCCATTCGCGCCCGGATTCAGGGCGATCCCTTTCGCCGATCCGAGTGCGCTCGAGGCCGCGATCACGCCGAATACCGCGGCCTTCCTGGTCGAGCCCGTGCAGGGCGAGGCAGGGATGATCGTGCCGCCGCCGGGGTACCTCGCCGAGTGCGCTCGCATCTGCCGGCAGCACCGCGTGCTGCTGATCTGCGATGAAATCCAGACCGGCATGGGGCGCACCGGCAAGTTCCTGGCGTGCGAGCACGACGACGTCAAGCCCGACGGCGTGATTCTGGGCAAGGCGCTTGGTGGCGGCGTGCTTCCGGTTTCGGCGTTCATCGCGACCGACGACGTGATGCAGGTGTTCGCACCGGGAGACCATGGCAGCACGTTCGGAGGCAATCCGCTCGCCGCCGCGGTCGGTCTCGAGGCGATCGAGGTGCTGTTCGACGAAAAGCTGATCGAGCGCTCGGCCGAACTTGGCGCCTATCTGCTGGCGCAACTGAAGACCGTGCGCAGTTCGCTGATCCGCGACGTGCGCGGCAAAGGCCTTTTCATCGGGCTCGAGGTCGACGCCCGCCGGACCGACGCGCGGGCCGTCGTCGATCGCCTGCTGGCGCGTGGCGTCATCTCGAAGGACACGCACGGCACGGTCGTTCGCTTCGCCCCGCCTCTGGTGATCGACCGCACGCAGATCGACTGGGCGGTCGGCGAAGTGCGCGCGGTATTCGCCGAGCTCGACAACGGATTGCGCCGCGCTGCTTAACGTCGGCATTGCGGGCGGCGCTATACTGGCGCAATGCCGAAGCCCACGCTCGCCGACAAGCTGGTCGTCGCGATTTCGTCGCGGGCGCTGTTCGACCTGACCGAAAGCCACCGCGTCTATACCGAGGCCGGAGTCGGCGCGTATCAGCGATACCAGATCGAGCACGAGGAGCAGATGCTGGCGCCCGGGCCGGCGTTCGTGCTGGTCAACAAGCTCTTGCGCTTGAACCGCGCCGACAAGCAATACGTCGAGGTCATCCTGCTGTCGCGCAACAGCGCCGACACCGGAATGCGTGTCATGAACTCGATAAAGCATCATGGTCTGGATATTTCGCGCGCGGCGTTCACGACAGGGGCGCCGACGTCGCGTTATGTGCCTGCATTCAAAACGCACTTATTCCTATCGGCCGACACCGAAGACGTCAAGCGTGCGTTGAACGAAGGCTACGCCGCTGCAACGATCGTGCCGTCTACCGTGGGCAAGAACGAGTCCGACGAGCTCAGGATCGCGTTCGACGGTGACGCAGTGCTGTTCTCGGACGAGGCGGAGCGGATCTACCAGCAAAACGGTTTGGCGGCATTCGCCCGCAGCGAGACCGACGCCGCGCTGCGGCCGCTGTCCGGCGGCCCGTTCAAGGAATTCCTCGCCGGGCTGCACCGCATCCAGAGCGATTTCTCCGACGGCGCGAGCCCGATCCGCACCGCGCTGGTCACCGCGCGCAGCGCGCCCGCGCACGAGCGCGTGATCCGGACGCTGCGCGCCTGGAACATTCGCATCGACGAGGCGCTGTTTCTCGGCGGACTCGACAAGGGCGAGTTCCTGCGCGCTTTCGGAGCCGACATCTTCTTCGACGACCAGCGAACGCACGTCGAATCGGCATCGAAGCACGTCGCCACCGGGCACGTGCCGCACGGGGTGGCCAACGAGTAGCAGGCGCCGCGCTCGCCCCGCCGCTGTCCTAGTCGACGATCCGCCCGAAGAACGGATACTGCGGATCGTTGTATCCGGGCGTCGATGGATGCCCCGGAGTGACCAGCGAGTCGATCAGCGCCTCGTCGTCGGCGTCGAGCGTCTTGCCGGCCGCGGTCACGTAATCGTCCCATTGCTCGATCGTGCGCGGTCCGCAAACCACCGAGCTGATGATGCGATTGGAGAGCACCCAGGCGAGCGCGAACTGCGTCGCTGTCAGGCCCTTCGTCGCCGCGTGCGCCTTGATCGTCTGCGCCATCGCGATCGACTCGTCGCGGAACTCGGTCTCCATCATCCGCGGGTCCTTGCGCGCGACGCGCGAGTCCGGCGGCGGTGCGGCGCCCGGCGCGTATTTGCCCGTGAGCACGCCGCGCGCCAGCGGGCTGTAGGGAACGACGCCGATGCCGTAGTAGTCGCAGGCAGGCAGGATCTCGACCTCGGGCATCCGGTTCATCGCGTTGTAGTAGGGCTGGCAGACGACCGGCTGCGGCACACCGAGCTCGGCACACAGGGCCACGACTTCGGCGATGCGCCAGCCGCGATAATTGGACACGCCGAAGTAGCGGATCTTGCCCGCCCGCAAAAGATCGCCTATCGCCTCGATCGTCTCGACAAGCGGCGTGTCGGTGTCGTCCTTGTGCAGGTAATAGATGTCGATGTAGTCGGTGGCCAGCCGCTTCAGGCTGTCGTCGCAGGCGTGCATGATCCAGCGCCTGGAGAGCCCGCCGTCGTGAGGCGCCTTGGTCATCACGTTGCCGACCTTGGTAGCGAGTATCCAGCGGCGCCGATTGGCGGCGATCGCCGGACCGACGATCGTTTCCGACGCGCCCTTGGCGTACACGTCGGCGGTGTCGATGAAGTTGACGCCGGCGTCGAACGCCGAGCCGATGATGCGCTGCGCGGCGGCAGCCTCGGTACGGTCGCCGAACATCATCGTGCCGAGGCAGAGCACCGATACTTCGAGGCCGCTGTCGCCCAGACGGCGGAATTCCATGGTTGACTCCGGAGTGGAAATGCTTGGCGCCATCGTGCAGCAAAGCCCGGGGTCCTGCAACCAAAGCGCGCCCACGGTATAATCCGCGCCTCCCTCCGCAGCAACTCCCGCTTCCCATGCATGTTTTTTTCGAGGACGACGGCGCGTTCAAGGCCGGCACGGTCCTCGCCGACAACGACACGTCGCTGCAGGTCGAGACGGTGTCGGGCAAGCGGATGAAGATCAAGGCGGCAAACGTGCTGCTCCGGTTCGCCGATCCTTCCCCCGCATCGCTGCTGGCCGAGGCGCAGGTGCTCGCCGACGGCATCGACCCCGCGTTCCTGTGGGAAGTCAGCGGCGGAGGCGAGTTCGCTTTTGTCGATCTGGCCACCGAGTATTTCGGGCATGCGACGCGGCCGGGCGAAGCCGCGGCGCTCGCCTTCTCCCTGCATGCCTCCCCGATGTACTTCTACAAGAAGGGCAGGGGCCGTTACAAGGCCGCGCCAGCCGACGCGTTGAAGGCGGCGCTCGCCGGCGCCGAGCGCAAGCGGCGAGAGGCCGAAGAAGTCGCAGCGCTCGCCGCGGAGCTCGCTGCCGGACGCCTGCCGCAGGCGATCCGCGACAGCCTGCCGATGCTGCTCTTCCGGCCCGACAAGCAGGCGATCGCTTCGCGCGCCGTGACCGCAGCGTGCGAGGCATTGCACACCAATGCGCTGGCATTGCTCGCCGCCTGCGGGGCCATCCCCTCGACGCACGACTATCATTTTGATCGTTTTCTGTCGGAGGCATTTCCGCGCGGCACCGGATTTCCCGACTACGGCACGGTGCCGGATGCTCCCGAGCTGCCGCTGGCCCGAGCGGAAGCATTCTCGATCGACGATGCGACGACTACCGAAATCGACGATGCCTTTTCGGTGCGCGCGCTGCCCGACGGCAACTTCGAGATCGGCATTCACATCGCCGCCCCCGCGCTCGCGATTCCGCGAGGCTCCGCGCTCGACGCCATCGCGCGCGCGCGGTTGTCGACCGTCTACATGCCGGGGCGCAAGATCACGATGCTGCCCGACGAGGTGATCGGGCGCTTTACGCTCGCCGCTGGCGCGCCGCGCCCTGCTCTGTCGCTCTATATCGAGACGGCGCACGACGGCACCCCGCTCAAGCAGGCGACGCGCCTGGAGCTGGTGCCGGTGGCCGCCAATCTGCGCCTGGATGCCATAGGTGAGGAATTCGTCGCCGCGGCGTCGCCCGGCGAACCGCGTTGGACCGATGAGCTGCGCGCGCTACGACGATTGGCCGAAAAGCTCGAAGCCGCGCGCGGCAAGCCCGACGTGCCGCGCGTCGATTACACGTTCCTGGTCGACTGGGACGCGGCGGTCGACGGCAGGATCGCGATCGTGCCGCGACCGCGCGGATCGCCGCTGGACAAGCTGGTCGCCGAGCTGATGATTCACGTCAACAGCAGCTGGGGCAAGTTGCTGCAGGAAGCGGACGCGCCGGGGCTGTACCGCACTCAGCAGGCGGGGAAGGTGAAGATGAGCACCAAGCCGGAGCCGCATCAGGGGCTCGGCGTCGCGCACTACCTTTGGGCCAGCTCGCCGCTGCGCCGATACAGCGATCTCGTCAATCAGCGCCAGTTGATCGCAGCGGTCGCAGGCGACCGGCTGCCCTATGCCGAGGGCGACGCCGAGCTTTTCGCGGTGCTCGTCGATTTCGAAGCCACGTACTCGCAGTACGCCGAATTCCAGAGCCGGATGGAGCACTACTGGTGCCTGCGCTGGCTCGAGCAGGAAAAGCCCGTTGAAGCGACGGCGAGCGTCGTGCGCGATAACCTGGTGCGCTTCGACGCGCTGCCGTTGTATGTCCGCGTCGCCGATCTGCCGGCCACCACCGCCGCGCGCGTGCGCCTCGCGCTCGGCCGCATCGACCTTCTCGCCGCGACGGTCGAGGTCCGTTACGCCGGGGTGGCGCCCTGTTGACCGTCGTCGGCGATATACTGTTGTCATATGCCCAAGGGCACGCGAACTAGCGCAGCGGCCACGCCGCCGATCGCCGCGCGGAAAAAACCGGCAGCGCGGCCGCGCGCATTGGTCGTCCACACCGAAGCGCGGACGATGTCGCTGCCGTTCCTGTTTCCTGACGCGGCGCCGAACAACCGCCTGCTGGTCAAGGCAATCGTGGCATCGGTCCTGCTGCATCTCGTGGCGCTGGCCGTGCACTTCAGTCCGCTGGATCTCGCCAAGTTCGACCGCAACGGGCCGCCGCTCGAAGTCGCGCTGGTCAACGCCAAGTCGGCATCGAAGCCGACCAAGGCGGAGATCCTCGCGCAAGCGCATCTGGACGGCGGTGGCAACACCGACGCCAACCGCCGAGCGAAAAGTCCGTTGCCGGTGCTGCCCAAGGAAAGTGCGAGCAACCAGCTTGCCGTGGCCACGCAGAGGGTCGATACGCTGGAGCAGCGGGCAAGCGAGATGATGGCGCAGCTCAAGGCCGCGGCCCCGGTCGCGGTGCCGCAGCCCAAGCCGAACGAGACGCCCGAGCAGACCGAGCTGCCGAGCGCGACCGAGCTGATGCAGCGCACGCTGGAGTCGATGCGGCTCGAAGCGCAGATCGCCAAGGACATGGATGCGTACCAGAAGCGGCCGAAGCGACGCTTCATCGGCGCGCGCGCCGAGGAATATCGCTTTGCCCGTTACGTCGAGGACTGGCGACTCAAGGTCGAGCGCATCGGCAATCTCAATTATCCCGAAGCGGCGCGCGCGCAGAAGCTCTATGGCAGCCTGCTGCTGACGACCGGCATTCGCGCCGACGGCAGCGTCGAAAGCGTAGTCGTCGAGCGCTCGTCCGGACAGCGGATCCTCGATGTTGCGGCCAGCCACATCGTGCAGATGGGAAGCCCCTATGCGCCGTTTCCGCCCGACATCCGGCGCGACACCGACATCCTGTACATCACGCGGACCTGGACGTTCGCGCCCGGCGATTCGCTGATTTCGCAATGAGCGACTCGGTGCGCGCGTGACCGGCGGCAGCGAATCACCGGCCGACCGGCGAGCGGCGCGCCGGACAGCCGACGCCGGCTCTGGATCGTCGCGAATTTCGTCGGACGGCGCGGTGGACCGTTACGCAGTCATCGGAAATCCCGTCGCGCACAGCAAGTCCCCGCTGATTCACGAGGCCTTTGCCCGGGCCACGGGCCAGCGCATGCGCTACGAGCGCCTGCTTGCGCCGCTCGACGGCTTCGCCGCGACCGTGCAGGCATTCGCCGACGCGGACGGCCTCGGTCTGAATGTCACGATCCCGTTCAAACTGCAGGCGTTCGCGTTGACGCGCGAGCACAGCGCACGTGCGCAATCGGCGCGGGCATGCAATACGCTGGCGTGGCGCGGCGGTCACTGGTTCGGCGACAACACCGATGGCACCGGGCTGGTGCGCGATCTCGTGCGTAACCTGGGCGAGACGATCGCCGGCCGGAATCTCCTGGTGCTCGGCGCGGGAGGGGCGGCGAACGGCATTGTCGGGGCCTTGCTCGCCGAAAAGCCACGCTGGCTGGTCATCGCCAACCGCACGCACGGCAAGGCGGTGGAGCTCGCGGCGCGATTCGAGCGCGATGGCCCGATCAGCGCGCAGGCTTTAGCGTCGCTCGCGGGGCAGCAGTTCGATATCGTCGTCAATGCGACCAGCCTGGGGCTGGGCACATCGGTCTCGCCGGGCCTGTGGCCGCACCGCCTGTTCGCCGCACATGCCGTCGCCTACGACCTGATCTACGCGGACCAGACCACGCCCTTCCTGCACTGGGCGCGCACGGAGGGCGCGCGGCGCACCGCCGACGGGCTCGGCATGCTGATCGAGCAGGCCGCGGAAAGCTTTTACCTCTGGCGTGGCGCGCGCCCCGACACCGCTCCCGTGTTTCGGCTGCTCCGCGCGGCGAGCGGAGGCTAGAGGGTGCGAACGGCGCTGCGCTGGGCGGTCCGGGCGTCGCTCGCGCTGCTGGCCGCGTTCGTGCTCCTGCAGGCCTGGTATGCGATCCACATCTGGTGGTGGCGTGATCACCCACCGCGCGAGACAGCGTTCATGTCTGTGCGGCTGGCCGAACTGAAGAAATCGAGCCCCGGCGCGCGCCTGCAATACGTCTGGGTGCCGTATCAGCGCATTTCAGTCCATCTCAAGCGCGCGATGATCGCCGCGGAAGACGCAAGATTCGTCGAGCACGAAGGATTCGACTGGGAAGGCATCCAGCACGCGATGGATAAGAACCTGCGCAAGGGTCGCGTCGTCGCCGGCGGATCGACGATTTCGCAGCAGCTCGCGAAGAACCTGTTCCTGTCGGGCGAGCGCAGCTACTGGCGCAAGGGCGAGGAAGCGCTGATCACGGTGCTGCTCGAAGCGATCCTGGACAAACGTCGCATTTTCGAGATCTATCTGAACGTCATCGAGTGGGGCAACGGCGTGTTCGGCTGCGAAGCCGCCGCGCGCCACTATTTCGGCGCGTCGGCGGCCCAGCTCGACGCCGAACAGGCGGCAAGGCTCGCAGCGATGACGCCGAATCCCCGCCGGTACGAGCGCAATCCCGGATCGAAAGTATTGGCGCGCAGGATCCCGATCATCATGGCGGGCATGCCGGCGGCGGAGTTGCCCTGACACGCATTGTGGGGCAGGATGCGCGGCATGCCGCCAGCCTTTCGAGCGTTACCGATCCTTCTGCGCATTTGCGCGGATATCGACCAGGTCTTTGTGGTCGAGGTGGGACCATTCGGCCGGCAGCTCGCCGAGGATGCCCGTGCCGCGTGGCTCGCGACCGGAAACAAGATCAAGCCGTCCGACGTCGACGAATACGTAGCGCTGCTGGCGCAGCACATCGCCGAGCCCGAACGGCGCGATGCTTTCAGCAGAGAAGCGCGCGCCTGCATCCACGTGTAACCGCCTCGCGTATTCGCGTAAGCCAAAAAGGGGAAAACCATGCTGCTCAATCGCTCGATCACGACGCAGTTCACGATCGTCTTCGTCGTGGCGTTGCTGCTGATCGTCGGTTCGTTCTACCTGGTGCTGGAGAGCGTCTACCACAGCCAACTCAAGGCGCAGGCCGAGACCGTCGCCGACAACGTCGATGCGTTCGGCAGCTGGGTTTCGCAATACGGCCGCGTATGGGTCAGAGACAACGACAAGAGCTATCTCGGCCAGGTGACGCTGGTAAGTGCGCCGGACCCGGCTCAGCCCACGACGACCGCCGAAGCCGCCGCACCGGCGCTCTGGCATTTCTACTCGAAGAATCCGGCGCTGGCGCAGCGCGAGTTTTCCGAAGTCGTCGAGAAGTCGGCTTCGCCCGCGAAGTTTCGCGTCACCTCGCACAATTTCATGAATCCGGTCAACAAGCCCGATGCATTCGAGGCGAAGGCTCTCGATGCGATCCGCAGCAAGCATCTCGCCGAATACTATGAAATGTTGCCCGACACCTACCGCTACGCGCGCACGCTTTATGTCAAGGCGTCGTGCCTCGCCTGCCACGCCAGCGCCGAGAACGCGCCAGCCGACGTCAAGGTGCGTTACGGCACCGAGCGTGGCTTCGGCTTTCGCGAAGGCGAAGTGGCCGGCATCATCAGCGTGCGCCTGCCGACGCGCTCGTTCTGGTCAGTGGCGACGAGCGTCGTCGGACCGCTACAGATCGCACTGCTTGTAAGCGCGTTTCTGATCGCCGTGCTGTTCATTCAGTTCGCCGTCGTGCGGCCGGTGCGTCGTCTGACCGCCGCCGCCGGACGAATCTCGGTAGGCGAGCAGGCCGACCTCGGCGTAGCGCGTATCTCGCGCAAGAGCGGCAACGAGATCCATCAGCTTATACTCGCCACCGAGCGTCTGCGCGCCAGCCTGATGCTGGCTATTCAACGGAGCAGGCGGACGCCACCGCCGGCCGCATAAGCCGCGCGTGGCACCATCGGGAATAAGACGCTGCGGAGCATGTTAGCGCAGCCGTATTGTGATCGAAGTCGATGACGCAACAACCATCAACGGGGAGATGTGATGAATACGATGAAACGCACAATAGCGGCAACCGTCTTCGCCGCAGTCGCATTATCCGGCGTCGCGCTCGCGCAGCAGGCGCCGGCCAAGGTCGCCGGCGGGGTGATGGCCGACGGCAGCACCGGCATGACGCTGTACGCGTTCGACAAGGATGCCGGCGGCAAGAGCAGCTGCAACGGTCCATGCGCGGCGCTCTGGCCACCGCTGCTCGTCACCGGTGATGCCAAGGCGTCCGGGGACTGGTCGATCATCGCGCGCGACGATGGCACCAAGCAATGGGCGTTCAAGGGCAAGCCGCTCTACCATTGGTCGAAGGATCAGAAACCCGGCGATATGACCGGCGACGGTTTCAACGGCGTCTGGCACGCCGTCAAGGGCTGACACGGGACCGGGTGCGCTGCGGTGACGAGCGCACCTGCGCTGCGGCTTTCTCCGGCAGGGAATAGCCTCGGCCGTGTGCCTGTTCCCCTCGACATGCGGCCGGTGGGAAGCATGCAGCAGGAGCAGCCCGGAATAAGGTCGCGCCCCGTGCCGTCTGACGCGTAGGGAGTCGCCGATGCCGGACTCGCTGCCTCACCCGGATCTCGTCGCGGCACTGCCGCGGTTGCGGCGCTATGCACGCGTGCTGACGGGTGATCTCAACCGCGCCGACGATCTGGTCCAGGACACGCTGGCTCGTGCCTGGGAGAAGCGCCGGCTGTGGCAACCGGGCAGTGATCTGCGGGCGTGGCTATTCACGATCATGCACAACGTTCACGTCAACCAGTTTGCCGTTCGCCGCCGCGAGCTTTCGGAGAGTTCGATGGATGCCGACGACGGGCCCGTCGCGGGATGGGAGATTCCGGTGCGCGCCACGCAATCGGATCGGCTCGAGCTCGCCGAGGTATTTGTGCAAATAGGCCGGCTCCCGGTCGAGCAGCGCGAAGTTCTGATCCTGGCCGCGGTCGAGGAGTTGCGTTACGAAGAGATCGCGCGGGTGCAGTGCGTTCCAATCGGCACCGTGATGTCCCGTCTCAATCGGGCGCGGGAAAAACTGCGGCGCATGGCCGACGTTTCGCCGGCGCCGCTGAAAGTGATCAAATGAGCTCGAACCTGCCATTGTCCGACGACGACGTGCATGCGTACGCCGACGGCAAGCTCCCCGAAGAGCGCCGGGCCACGCTCTCGGCTGCGCTGGCGCGCGACCCGACGCTCTTGGCGCGGGTCGCGGCGATCCGCAAGCAAAACGTGGATTTGCGCGACGCCTTCGATCCATGGCTGGCCGAGCCGCTGCCGCGCGAGCTTATCGCCGCGGCGCAGCCGCCGCGGGGCAGGAAGCCGCCGCGCGTTCGCTGGGCGCTGCCGGCGTTGGCGAGCGCCGCCACGCTGATCATCGGCCTCGGTCTCGGATGGATGGGGCGTGGCGAAGTCCTGCAGCTCGACGGCACGCCGACGACGTTCCCGCGCCAGGCGGCGCTGACCCATGCGCTGTATGCTACGGACCCCAATCGTCCGGTCGAGATCTGGGCCAACGAAGAGGACCGCTTGGTGCGCTGGCTTTCGAAGCGCCTGAATTTTTCGCTGCATGCGCCGAATCTGCATGCGATGGGCTACGACCTGGTCGGCGGCCGGCTGGTCGCCGGCAACGAAAGGCCGGCCGCGCTGTTCATGTACGAAAACGCCGACAAGCAGCGTATTTCCCTGTTGGTGCGCAAGGACAACGAGCACACGTCCGAGTCTGCGTTCCGCTACGCGCTCGAGGACGGTGTCGGCGTTTTCTACTGGATCGACGACGCCTGTGGCTACGCGCTGTCGGGCAGGGTCGACAAGGCGCAGCTGCTGGCGATCGCGCGCGTCGTCTACGGGGAGCTCGCGGCCGCCGAAGCCGTCGCGCCGAAGCCCTGATCAGCCCGGATCGGCAGGACCTCGCCTACAGCGTGACCGTGCCGCGGCGCGTCGACAGCATCGCGGCCAGACGCGGCGCGGCATCGAAGGTGACTTTCAGCGTGTCGCTCAGCCCAAGGGCCGCAAGCGCGGCGCGTACCGACCCCGGTTCCGGATGTGCCGCGGCGAGCGCGGCCACGCGCACGCCGGTATCGGGCATCTCATCCGCCGGATGCCGGGCGTCATCCCATTGGATCAGCGTCGGCAGGACGCCCGCGCCCGGACGGCTGCCGTCGTCGGGGACCGTCATGCGCCAGCGGAAGCTGCCGCGCGTCATCGCGTGCACCGGGCCGGGATCGATCGGGCTCGCGCGACGCGCGGCCTCGATGTCGTCGGTACGGGCAACCCAGTGGATCAGGCGCGGTTGCTGCGCCAATAGCGCGCGCATCGTGGGACGACCCAGATCGAACCAGCGCGGCCGCGCCGGCGTCGCGGCCTCGGGGTCGATCGCAATCAGCTCGAGATAGCAGCGCTCGCCCAGCCTGAGCAGGCTGTTGTGCGTGCCCATCGCGGCATGCTTGCCACCGCGCTGCGGGCGAACTCCGAGCAGCGACGCGAGATAGTCCTCGCCCTGGTCCAGCGTGTCGGCAGCGACGACCAGATGGTCGAGCGCCGCGGGTGCCCGCTGCATCAGGCGCTGGCGCGCTCGGTCGCGGCGAAATCGAGCTCGATCTTGGCGCCGTTGGGGTCGAGAAAAAAGACCTGCCACAGACCGGTGTCGATCTGCTGGCGGCAGTCGTATTCGATGCCGCGTGCCTTCAACGCCGACAAGCTTGCCGCGAGATCGCGACCGGTAAAAGCCATATGGTCGATCACTCCGGGCTTCAACTCGCTTCGGGTCCGCCCGCCGACGATGTGCAGTATCGGATGGCCGCCTGCATACAGCCATGCGCCGGGAAATTTGAGTTTCGGCCGCGGCCCCGGCTCGAGGCCCAGCAGATCGCCGTAGAAGCGCACCGTCGTGTCGACGTCGTCGGTCAACACGGTGAAATGATTCATTCCTGCCACTGCCATGGTCTCACTCCTCACTGCGCCTCACCGAATCTCCTCGGCGACGAATGCGCCAAGCAGCGCCGTCGCGTCCGGCGGCTGAGGATCATTGTACGGGAACGCGGCGTCGCCACCACTCCAGGCGTGGCCCAGAGCATCGACGCGCACCATCCGCACCAGCGTGCGGCTGCCATCGCGATACTCGATCGTCGTCGCGGTGCGTCCCGACGCAACCTCTTGCGTCGTCTCCCGGTCGGGCGGCGGGAGTTCGTCCGGCGGCATCGCCTGCGCGTCGAGACGGCCGTTGAAAACCAGGTACTGGCGGACCAATTGCCGCGCGTTGCGCAGCGCGACGATGTGGTCATCGCCGCCGTGAACGACGAGCAGTGGGACCGGCAGCGCACGCCTGGGCGCGACCTCGCGCGCGGTTGCGGCAATCTGCTCGACGGCGGTATCGGCCCCGTGAGCGAGCACCTGCATGGCGACCATCGGCCCGGACGCCGCGCCGCACGCGACCGCGGAATGCACAGCCACGCCGGCGAACAATTCCGGGTAGCGCAGTCCCAGCACCGCTGCGAGACAGCCGCCGGCGGACATGCCGGCCGCGAATATCCGGCGCGGGTGCACGCGATACGCTCGGCGCACGGCGCGAATCTGCGCGGCGACGATCGCTGCCTCGCCGCGGCCCGCGCTGGTCGGCTTGTCGAACCAGTTCCAGCAGGTCCACGCATTGGCCTTGCCCGACTGCCGCGGCAGAAGCACCAGCCACCCGTTGCTGTCGGCGAGCGCCGCGATCCGCGTGCCCGCAGCGAAATCCTCGGGTGTCTGCCGGCAGCCGTGCAGCAGCACCAGCAGGGGCCGCCGCCTCCAGCCACCGTATGCGCGCGGCACGTAGACCAGGTATTCGCGCGATGGCCAGAGCCAGGGCGTGACCGCCAGCCAGCCGCGCCACGACAGCTTGCTGTCGGCGACGAAACGGCCGGGCTCGACGGGCTTGCGCCGGAGCAGGCGCGCCACCCATTCGCGTGCGGCGGACCAGAGCTTGTCGATCATGGATGCACGCGGAACGACGCGCGCGCGGCGCCTATATCAGCACGATATCGTACTGTTCCTGCGTGTAGATCGACTCGACCTGGAGTGAAATCGGCTTGCCGATGAAATCGCCGAGCTGGGCGAGGCTCTGCGACTCCTCCTCGAGGAACAGATCGATGACCGACTGCGAGGCGAGGATGCGGAAGGCCCGCGCGTTGAACTGCCGGGCCTCGCGGACGACCTCGCGCAGGATTTCGTAGCAGATCGTCTGCGCTGTCTTGATCTCGCCGCGTCCACCGCAGGTCGCGCATGGCTCGCACAGCACGTGTGCCAGGCTCTCGCGGGTGCGCTTGCGCGTCATCTCGACCAGGCCCAGCTGCGTGAAGCCGTTGACCGTCAACCGCGTGCGATCTCGCTCCAGGGCCTTGTTGAATTCGGCGAGTACCGAGGCGCGATGGTCGGCGTTCTCCATGTCGATGAAATCGATGATGATGATGCCGCCGAGATTGCGCAGGCGCAGCTGCCGCGCGATCACCTGCGCCGCCTCGAGGTTGGTCTTGAAGATCGTGTCGTCGAAACTGCGGCCGCCGACGAAGCCGCCGGTGTTGACGTCGATCGTGGTCATCGCCTCGGTCTGGTCGATGATAAGGTAACCGCCCGACTTCAGGTCGACGCGCCGTGCCAGCGCCTTCTGTATCTCGTCTTCGACCCCGTGCAGATCGTACAGCGGCCGATCACCGGCATAATGCTCGATGCGGTCGAGAATATTCTGCGTGTACTGACCGGCGAATTCCTGCATCTTCTGAAAGGTCTCGCGCGAATCGACCAGAATCCGCGACGTTTCCTCGGTCGTCATGTCGCGCAGCACCCGCTGCGCCAGGTTGAGATCCTGGTAGACGAGCGATTGCGCCGGCACCGTGCGCGACTTTTCCGTCAGGTCGCGCCACAACTTGGTCAGGTATTCGATGTCGTTCTGCATTTCGCGCTCGCTGGCGGTTTCCGCCATCGTGCGGATGATGAAGCCGCCGGCAAGCCCTTCCGGGAGCAGCTGCTGCAGCTTTTCGCGCAGGATCTCGCGCTCGGCCTCGTCCTCGATGCGCTGCGATATGCCGATGTGCGAGTCCTGTGGCAGGTAGACCAGCAGTCTTCCGGCCAGGCTGATCTGCGTCGACAGCCGCGCGCCCTTGGTACCGATCGGGTCCTTGATCACCTGAATCAGCAGCGACTGACCCTCGTGCAGGATGCGCTCGATCGGCCGGTTTTCATGGCCGTTCTGCCGGTGCTCCCAGATGTCGGCGATATGCAGGAACGCGGCGCGCTCGAGGCCGATTTCGATGAACGCCGACTGCATGCCGGGAAGGACGCGCGCTATTCGGCCAAGATAGATGTTGCCGACCAGGCCGCGCGCGCTGGCGCGCTCGATGTGCAGCTCCTGCACGACCCCCTGCTCGAGCATCGCAACGCGCGTTTCCTGCGGCGTGACGTTGATGAGAATGTCGTGACTCATGGCATGAGCGCGCTGCGAGGATGCCGCTGGAAGCTCGGTCGCGGCCAGCTGCGGTTGTCGCGCGGCAGCGGCCTCGGCCGGAGGTGTTGAATGGGCAAGGGGAGTGTACAGCAGGTCGTCGGCAGGCTTCATATGACGTGGAAACCGATCTTGGCGAGAATCTCGGCGGTTTCGTACAGCGGCAGGCCCATGACGCCCGAGTAGCTTCCCTCGAGGTGACTGACGAAGATCGCGGCCCGTCCCTGGATCGCATAGGCTCCGGCCTTGTCGAACGGCTCGCCGGTCGCGATGTAGCGCTCGATCTCGTCATGCGCGATGGCGCGGAAGGTCACGCGCGATACCGACAGGCCGAGCGCGATCTGTGCGTTCCAGCGGATCGCCACCGCGGTCAGGACGTCGTGTGTGCGCCCCGACAATCGCGCCAGCATCGAGGCGGCATCCGCGGCGTCGTCGGGCTTGCCCAGCACCACGCCGTCGATGACCACTTCGGTATCGGCCGCGAGCACCGGCTTCGGCGGCAATTCGCGGCGCCCCATTCGATGCCAGCCGACGGCGGCCTTGGTGCGCGCGACGCGCTTGACGTATTCGAACGGAGCTTCATCCTTGCGCGGGACTTCGACGATGTCGCGACGGCGCCCCGGTGCCTCGCGCAACAACAACTCCTCGAATTCGACGCCGATCTGGCGCAGCAACTCGTGCCGGCGCAGGCTTTTCGAAGCCAGGTAGACCGAGGGGCGCTCGGTCAGCATGAACAGCGTGCTCATTCGCGGTGGTAAGGATGTCCCGACAGCATGCTTGTTGCCCGATACAGCTGCTCGGCAAGCACGACCCGTGCGAGCCCGTGCGGCAATGTTAGCGCGGAAAGCGCCAGGACGACATCGGCGTTGCGCTTGACGCCGGGATCGAGCCCGTCGGCGCTGCCGATGACGTACGCGACC
This sequence comes from uncultured beta proteobacterium, assembly GCA_963776175.1. GTDB lineage: Bacteria > Pseudomonadota > Gammaproteobacteria > Burkholderiales > Casimicrobiaceae > PALSA-1003. The sequence continues at coordinate 169,490 of CAVZLP010000007.1, forward strand.
GCCAGCGCGCGTTCGCGCCAGGCGGCAAGCTTCGCGGCGAGCTCGGCGGTCGTCCAGCAGTGGCCGCGCTCGTCGAGCGCGACGACATGATAGCCGCGGGTCGCATCGGCGATCCGCGCCGCCTCGGCGGCGAGGATCTGCGCCGTGGTCTTGCCCCGGTCGCGCGGTTCGGGCTTGAGTTCGACGAGGTCGAGGGCGAATTCGCGCGGCAGCCGCCGCGCGTAGTGGGCGTAGCCGGCGGCGATCCAGGCGGGGAGCCTCGCACCCAGCGCGACGAGACGAAGCTTCATCGCGCGCGGACTGCTTGTGCGTCAGGCCGCGACGGAACGGGCGCGGCGCCGCGGCGTCGGCGGCGTCCAGAGCTCTTCGAGATTGTAGTAGGCGCGCACCGCCGGCTGCATGATGTGCACGACGATGTCGCCGGCGTCGACCAGCACCCACTCGCCGGATGCCTCGCCTTCGACGCCGACAATCGTCGCGCCGGCCGCTTTGAGCGAATCGCGCACGTGGCGCGCCAGCGCGCCGACCTGGCGGCTCGATTCGGCGGTGGCAATGATCAGCGTGTCGTAGAGGCTGGTGAGCTTGCGGACATCGAGCATGGTGATGTCGCGGGCTTTGATGTCTTCGAGGGCGGTGATTGCGGTCTTCTGAATCTTGTTAGCACGCATCCGGAACGGATCGATAGAGTTGGTTGCGTTCAATATAAGCCAGAACGCCGGCGGGAAGCAAACCGCGGACTCGCGCCCGCGTTTCGGGGCCGCCGGCCAGCGCCGCGCGCAGCGCGGTCGCCGAAATCGCCTGCGGCGCCACCGCCTGCCGGATGACCGCTCCGGCGAGCTGCCGCGACAGCCGCATCGGATCGGTGGTCAGTCGCCGTTCGCACTGGATTTTCAGCGCGGGTTCCAGCGCATCCAGCACGAGAGGTCTGTCCGGGCGCTCGATGACGATGAAATGCGCGAGCGTGAAAAGTTGCTCCCACCGCTTCCAGCTCGCGAGACCGGAAAAAGCATCGCTGCCGATGATCATCGCGAGCGGCCGGCCCGGATTTTCGTCGTGCATTTCCTGCAGCGTCTGCACCGAGTAGCTCGGTCCCGGCCGCAGGATCTCTCGATCGTCGGCAAGGAGACCGGGAAATTCAGCACAGCCCAGCACCGTCATTGCCAACCGCGCGGCCGCCGGCGCCACCGGTGAAGGCCGGTGCGGAGGAATGCCGGCGGGGATCAGATGCACCTCGTCCAGGCGCAGCGCATCACGGACCTCGGCGGCAGGGCGCAGGTGTCCATAGTGGATCGGATCGAACGTGCCGCCCAGGATGCCGATCGTTCCGCTCATGGCCGGCACATTTCCGGGCGGCGTGGGATCGCGCGGCGCGCGGATCGCGCGTTCAGATCGCATTGCGCGTCGCGCCGTGGATGCGGGTCTCTTCCAGGTCCAGATCGACCTGGAGACGCCGCAGCACTTCGTCGTTGATGACATCGGTTTCGCGCATTTGCATCAGCTCGGCGCGCTCGGCGGCGATCGCCGCCAGCCAGATCCGGCGCTGCGTCGCATGCTGTGCGTCGAGCAGGCTCCTTCTTTCCGCATTGGCCGAATAGCGCTGCAGGCGCTGCTCGTATTGCCCGAGAAGCGAATTCGCGAACGCAGTCTCCTCGCTGGTCTTCAGTCGCGGCAGGCGCTTGCGCAGGCTCTCGATCGCCGCCTGGGCGGTGGCGATGCGGGCGGCGCGTTCCTCGCGCTCGGCAATGCGATCGCCGCGGATGTCCAGCCAGCGAATCAGCAAGGGAAGCGTCATGCCATTGACCAGCAGCGTGACGATGATCACGCTTGCCGCGAGCAGGATGATAAGCTCGCGGCCCGGAAATGGCGCGCCGGTCGAAGTGACGAACGGAATCGAAAGCGCAGCGGCCAGCGTGATCGAGCCGCGAATGCCAGCCCACCCGGTCAGGAACACCGCACGAGGACTGTGCACACCTTCGCGCTCGCGAATCCGCTTGGACAGGAGCAACGGCACGTACGCCGCCGGAAATACCCAGAGGATGCGCAGGACCATCACCGCTGCGGACAGCGCCAGTGCGTAGCCGACGAGCTCGAGCGCGCTCGCCCGCGACAGCGCGCCGATGATCGAATGGAGCTGCACGCCGAGCAGCACGAACACGACGCCGTTGAACGCGAACAGGACCATCCGCCAGACTTCCCAGGAATGGGCGCGGGTCGCGGCGTCGAGGTGACGCATGTCGTGCGCGCCCGCATAGAGCCCGGCGCCGACGACGGCCAGGATGCTCCCGATGCCCAGCGCCTCCGCGGCGAGATACGCGGCATAGGGTGTCAGCAGCGAAATCACCGTCTGGATTGTCGGATCATCGGCGCAAAATCGCCGTAGTCCGACCCGTGCCTGGCCTATCACCCAGGCGATCGCCAGCCCGAGCAGGAATCCGCCTCCCGAGGAGACGAAAAACTCCAGCACGGCACCGCTCCAGCTGAAGGCGCCGGTCACTGCCGCGGCAATCGCGAACTTGAACGCGATCAGCCCCGACGCGTCGTTGATCAGGCTTTCGCCGTCGATGATCGTCGAGACGCGCGAGGGAATAGCGAGCCTGCTGGTGATCGCGCGTACCGCGACCGCGTCGGTCGGCGAGATCACCGCGCCAAGCGCGAACGCCGCCGCCAGCGGCAGGTCGGGAAGCAGCCAATGCATCAGATAGCCGACGACCAGCACCGTCAGAAATACCAGGCCGAAGGCGAGCAGCAGCACCGGCCGCATCACCTTGAGCAGATCGCGTTTGGGTATCAGCCACGCGTCGGAGAACAGCAGCGGTGGAATGAACAACAGAAGAAATATGTCCGGCTCGATCCGCAGCGAACGGAAGCCCGGCAGGAACGACAGACACACGCCCCCGGCGACGAGCAGAACCGGCAGCGGTGCGTTAATCCACTTGGCGATCGCCGCGACCGCGGCAACCGCGAGCAGCAGCGCCAGCGTGGCTTCGATCAATCCCATGCTGCAATGTTAGCCTAGTGTCAGAAACTGCTGCCGGGTGTGGCAAGAAAGGCGATCTCCTCCGCTGTCGACTCGCGGCCGAGCCACGCGTTGCGATGCGGATAGCGGCCGAAGCGCCGGATGACCGCGGCGTGCTTTTCCGCCCATGCCAGCGGATCGGCCAGTCCGGTCTCGTCGCGCAGCGCCGTGAACAGCGCCAGCGAACGCGCCTGTGCAGCAGGCGATTCCGCGTGCTCGAACGGCATGTACAGGAACCACCGCTCGACCGGGATCAGCTCGCGATCCTGCCCTTTATCCACCGCGGCGGTCGCTGCGGCGAGCGCTTGCGCGTCCCCGGCGAAAGCGCGAGCCGAGTCGCGGTAGGAGTTGCGCGTGAACTGGTCGAGCAAGAGCACGCGCGCGAGTGCCGCCCGGGGTGCGGTCCAGTCGCCGAAGCCGCCGCCCAGCGCAGTTTCGAGCAGCGCGCCGAAGCACAGGCGGATCTCGGCGTCGAAAGCGGCGTCCTTGCGAAACCAGGCATCGCGCGTCGCACCGTAGGCTGCGCTTTCCGGCGGGCCGAACCAGAAGTCGAGTACCGCATGTTGCATCGCTTGCGTCATGGCCGGCTCGTCGTGGGGTGGTAGCGCTGATATAGTGCCGATTCGCGCGCGATGCAAGCCCGCGATGACGCTGATCGCGCACGGCCTTTTTCGCTTGCGCCGCCATGCGAACCTCCTACCGCGACATTGCGCTGCTTGCCTGCTGCCAGGGCCTGCTGCTGGTCAATACCTCGGGCCTCACCGCGATGAGCGGGCTGGTCGGGTACGCGCTGGTCGCCGACAAGACCTATGCGACGCTCGCGCTGACTACCTACGTGATCGGCTCCGCCTGCGCCGCCATGCCGGCGTCGCCGGCGGCTTTCTCGGGCCGGCCACCAGCAATCTGGCCAAGGACCTGCTGCCGGTGCATTTTCTCGGTTCCTTCGTCGTGCTGATCGCAATGGCTCTGCTGGCGCTCGCCGTGCAATCGCGGGTCGAAGTGCCGGCGCCCGCGCCGGTCGAGCGCGGCAGCGGACGCCCACTGTCGCAGATCATGCGGCAGGTGGGTGTGTCCTCCTTCTCGGCCGGTGCGCTGGTCAACGCCGCGGGCTGGCAGGCGATGAACGCCGGGTCGCTACCGGTCGTGCTGGCAGTCGTCCTGGCAGTCGCGTGGCTCGCGTGGCGACGCCGCGCGGCGGTCAGCGCGGCGCAGGCGAGCTAGCGAGCGGGAATTTCCAGTAGACCTCGTCGATCGTCTTGCCTGCGCCGGCGAGAAGTTGAGCCTTCAAGGCCTCGCCGAGCGCATAGGAATCCGAGGTGTCGATCGGGCGTGTGCTGTCGGGCAGCGCACGCAGGAAGACGACGGCGTGATCGTCGTCGACGACGACCGAGCTCACCTCGACGCTCACGCCCTGGCCGGCCAGGAACTCCCGAGCGGCGCGATCCAGGTCGACGTCGGAGATATCGATCAGCAGCCTGCGGTTGATCGATGCGAGAAAAAGCGCCATCACGCCGAGCAGAGCGCCCACGGCGATTGCGACCGCGGCGTCAAATGCCGGGTGTGGCCCCCAAGCGAACGAGACACCGGCGACGACCAGCGTCAGCACGATCCCGAGCAGCGCGACCGCGTCTTCGAGGACGACGGCGAGCACCGTGGTGTTGTGGCGGTTGGCGAGCAAGCCCTTCCAGCCGCCGATCTCGCGCAAGGCGACGACCAGCGTGAACGATTCCAGCGCGAATGCGAACAGCAGCAGCCCCAGCACCAGCGCGGTGAACGGTTCGACCGGGGCGCGCTGGATGAGCGCATGAGCGCCGTGGTACACATTTACTCCGCAGCCGACGAAGAAGACGCTGACCGCGGAGACCAGCGCCCAGAAGTATTTTTCCTGACCGTACCCGAACGGGTGCTCGCGGTCGGCGGGCGCCTTTCCGCGCACCTCGCCCGTCCTCAACAAGACCTGATTGGCCACGTCGGCCAGCGAGTGGATCGTCTCCGCGAACAGCGTCGGCGACCCCGTGACGAACCAGCCGAAGCCCTTGGCCGCGGCGATCGCCGTGTTGGTGCCGATCGAGATCGTGACCGACGTCGACATCAGGCGCCCCGCGGCGCGCCAGGCGGCATCAGCTGCGGATCTGCCCGCTGCCGAGCACGATCCATTTCTGGCTGGTCAGGCCCTCGAGGCCGACAGGCCCTCGCGCGTGCAGCTTGTTGGTCGAAATCCCGATCTCGGCGCCCAGGCCGTACTCGAAGCCGTCGGCGAACCGGGTCGATGCATTGACCATCACCGAGCTCGAGTCGACTTCGCGCAAAAAGCGCATCGCGTTGCCGTAATGCGAAGTTACGATCGCGTCGGTATGCTGCGAACCATAGCGGGCGATGTGCTCGATCGCCGCCTCGAGGCTCGGTACGATCCGGACGGCGAGGATCGGCGCCAGGTATTCGGTCGTCCAGTCCTGTTCGCTCGCGGGCTTCATCGCGGGAACGAGTCCGCGCGCCTCGGCGTCGCCGCGAAGCTCGACGCCCTTGTCGGCGTAGATCCGCGCCAGAGGGACCAGCACGCGCGCGGCGATACGCTCGTGCACGAGAAGCGTCTCCATCGTGTTGCAGGGACTGTAGCGCTGCGTCTTGGCGTTGTCGGCGATGCGAATCGCCATGTCGACGTCGGCGTGCTCGTCGATGAATACGTGGCAGACGCCGTCCAGGTGCTTGATCACGGGCACCGTCGCTTCGTCGGCCACCCGCTGGATCAGGCTCTTGCCGCCGCGCGGCACCAGCACGTCGACATAGCGGTCCATCGTCGCGAGCATGCCCACGGCGGCCCGATCACTGGTCGCGATCGCCTGCACTGCGTCCGCGGGCAGGCCCGCCGCCGCGAGGCCTTCGTGCATGCGTGCGGCGATCGCCTGATTCGAGCGCATCGCTTCGGAGCCACCGCGCAGGATCGCCGCGTTGCCCGATTTGAGGCACAGCGCTGCGGCGTCCGCGGTGACGTTCGGCCGCGATTCGTAGATGATGCCGACCACGCCGAGCGGGACGCGCATTCTCCCGACCTGGATGCCGGTCGGCCGATATTTGAGCTCGGTGATTTCGCCCACCGGATCGGGCAATGCGGCGATCTGGCGCAGGCCGTCGGCCATCGCCGCAATGCGTTTCTCGTTCAGCGCCAACCGGTCGATGAATGCGTCGTCGTCACCGGCCGAGCGCGCAGCCTCAACGTCCGCGGCATTCGCATCGAGCAGGGCTTCGGCATCGCGCGCGATCGCTGCCGCCGCGGCTTCCAGCGCCGCGTCCTTTGCCTTGGTCGGGGCTCGCGCGAGGAGACGCGCCGCGGCGCGCGCCCGTTCGCCGACCTCGCGCATGTACGCGGCGAGGTCGAGATGCGGAACGCTCAAGTTAGTCATGGCTGCATTCTAGCGCGATGGCTGCGCTAGAACCGGTGCGCGTCGAGCGTCATGACGCCGGTTGGCGTCCCGACCAGGATGACATCGGCACCTCGATTGGCGAACAGGCCGTTGGTCACGACACCGACGATGTTGTTGATGCGCGCTTCGAGCTCGGCCGGATTCAGTATGCGCAGGCCAGCGACGTCGAGGATCACGTTGCCGTTGTCGGTGGTGAAGCCGGCGCGCAACTCGGGCTGGCCGCCGAGCTTGACCAGCTCGTGCGCGACGTGGCTACTGGCCATCGGAATCACCTCGACCGGCAGCGGGAAGTTGCCGAGCACGCCGACCAGCTTGGACTGATCGATGACGCATACGTACTTTGCGGCGACCGCGGCGACGATCTTCTCCCGGGTCAGCGCACCGCCGCCTCCCTTGATCATCGCGCCGTGGGCGGTGGTTTCGTCGGCGCCGTCGATGTACACGGGCAGCGAATCGACGCTGGTGAGCTCCACCACCGGGATGCCGTGCTTGCGCAGCCGCTCGGCGGTCTTGACCGAGCTCGCGACCGCACCCTTGATACGGCTCTTGACGCCGGCGAGCTCATCGATGAAGAAATTGGCGGTCGAGCCGCTGCCGACGCCGATGTAGGCATCGTCGATCACATACTTGATCGCCTCGCGGGCGACCATCTGCTTGAGTTCGTCCTGGGTCATCGCTGTAGGAAGGTTGCTCATCGAGCCGTCATCGTAACAAAACCGGGTCCCGTCGACGATGCATCAGCGTCGAATCACGGTTCGACGATCGTTGCGCTCGTTCCCCATCGGAGCCAGCGTCGGTCGAGCGGATCGAACGACAGACTCCGCTGCTCGCGGTCCCAGTGAAACGCGCGCTTGTCGAGCGGGTTGGCGCCGGCGGCGCCCGCGCGCTCGAGAAACTGCGGGACCTGCGCCAGCGAAACGCGCGCGAGCCTGAGCTCGAGCTGCGTCCGCACCAGTATTATGTATGCGGCGACGCCGTGCGCATGCGCGATGTAGTCGACGTGCAACGGGAGGTGCCGGCCGAGAAGGGCCTTGCCCAGCGGATTGTAGAACCAGCCGGGTCCGATCGAAGCGAGGTCGCTGCTGTCGGCTAGAAATGCGTCGCGGCCTGCAGCAAAACGGGACGTCGGTTGCGCGGCGAGCGTCGCGAGCTCGGCATAGAGCGTAGCGCAGCGGTTGATCGACGCATTGCGGCGATAGAACAGGTCGTAGATCGGCGTTTCCTTCAGGTAACGATCGGCCCAGGACTCGGGCTCGACGCTGATCGCCGGGTCGGGCCAGCTTGCCAGCATGCGTGCCGTTGACACGTATGCCATCCTGAAGGCATCGGCCAGGCTCACCTCATCGTCGGTCAGCGGCGCGAGCAAGGAGCGCAGTGAAGGTCCGCACGCGGCGGGATCGAACGCCGTCGATGCGATGAGTTCGCTGGCAAGTCGCACATCCTCGCTGAGCGCGCGGAATGCGGTGAGCTTGTCGCTGATCGTGCTGCCACCGGACAGCACCCGCCGCCAGAAAGCGCCATCGGCCTGCAGCGAATCGCACGCCTCGGCGGCGTGCGCCTCCTGCGCGTCCAGCGCAGCCACCGTGAGCAGCACCGCGTGGACGCGCTCGAAATTGCTCCGCGCGAAGTCGGCGCGCTCTTTGTCCGCGATCGGAACGGCGACGAATCCCGGCAATCGCCGCGCCTGCTCATAACGATCGATAAGAAGGAGATTGGTCGTGAAGAGCGCCCGGACAGCCTGGTTGCGGACACGCGCGAACGGCATGCAGGGTTCGTTGAAGATATCGCATACGGCGTCGAGGTCTCCAGAGAATTCCAGGTGGTCGTCTTGATCGGGGTCGCTCTCGCGCTCTTCGTGCGGGGGGCGTTCCCGGGCGAACGGATCGGCGGAGACCGTGCTGTCGCGCTCGGCGGCCAGCCGCTTGCCTTCGGTGATTGGATCGATCTCCGCTGGCGCAGTGAACCCGAGCAAGGCGATATAGGCGTTGGTTTCGGCGGCGATGGCCGGCGGCTGGAAGCGGGCCATCGCGCGCGCCTGCGCCGAGATCTCCGGGTCGTGCAGATTGATCGCAACCGCCGATGCCAGCGCGACTGCGGCCAGAGTCACCGCGGCTACCGCGGCGATTCGTGCCCGCATCTTCACCATCGCCTTAATGGCTCGAGCCGCCACGCGGCCGCGGTCTACTTCTTTTTCGGGATGTACAGATCGGTGATCGTCCCGGCGAAAGCTTCGGCCGCCATCCCGATCGTTTCAGACAGCGTCGGATGCGGATGGATCGTCTTGCCGATGTCTTCGGCGTTGCAACCCATCTCGATGGCCAGCGTTACCTCGGCAATCAGGTCGCCCGCATTCGGGCCGACGATCCCGCCGCCGATGATGCGATGCGTCTCCTGGTCGAACAGGAGCTTGGTCATGCCTTCATCGCGGCCGAGCGAAAGCGAGCGGCCGCTGGCCGCCCAGGGGAACGTCGCCTTGCCGTACTTGATGCTCTTCGCCTTGGCTTCCTCTTCGGTGACGCCGACCCAGGCGAGTTCGGGATCGGTGTACGCGACCGATGGAATCACGCGGGCGTCGAACCAGGATTTCTCGCCGGCCGCGGCCTCGGCGGCCACGTGCGCCTCGTGCACAGCTTTGTGCGCCAGCATCGGCTGCCTGGCAATGTCCCCGATCGCGAAAATATGCGAAGCGTTGGTCCGCAACTGGTCGTCGACCGGGATGAAACCACGCTCGTCGACGAAGACGCCCGCGCGCTCTGCGTTGATCTTCTTGCCATTCGGCGACCGTCCGACCGCGACCAGCACGCGGTCGTAGATCTGAGGCGCGGCGGGGGCCTGGTCGCCTTCGAACCAGACCTTGAGGCCGTCTTTCTGCGCTTCGACTTTGGTCACGCGCGTCTTCAACATGATCTTCTCGTAGCGCTTTGCCATCCGCCTTGCGAATGGTCGCACCAGATCGGGGTCCGCGCCCGTCATCAGCTGGCTCAGCATCTCGACGACGGTAATCTTCGCACCGAGCGCCGAATATACCTGCGCCATCTCCATGCCGATGATGCCGCCGCCGATGACCAGCATGTGCCCGGGCAGGCCGTCGAGCTCAAGCGCGCCGGTCGAATCGATGACGCGCAGGTCGTCGGGTATGAATGGCAGCTTCACCGCCTGCGATCCGGCGGCGATGATGCAGTGTTCGAACTTGATGACCTGCCTTTTGCCGTCCTTGGCGCCGACCTCGACGTGATGCGCATCGACGAAGCTCGCGACGCCGGTGAGAACGCTGACTTTGCGCTGCTTGGCGAGCCCCGCGAGGCCGGCGGTCAGCTTGCCGATCACCGATTCCTTCCAGCCGCGCAGCTTGGCCAGATCGATCGCGGGCTTGCCGAAAGTTACGCCGAAGTGGCTCATTTCCTCCGCCTCGTCGATCACTTTGGCGGCGTGCAGCAGCGCCTTGGAAGGAATGCAGCCGACGTTGAGACACACGCCGCCCAGCGACGAATAGCGCTCGATCAACACGGTCGTGAGCCCCAGGTCAGCGGCGCGGAACGCGCCGCTGTAACCGCCCGGGCCGGCGCCGATGACGACCATCTGGCATTCGATGTCGACCTTGCCGCGATATTCGTCGGCGCCGGGCTGAGTGGCGGTCGCTGCGGGTGCGCGTGGCGGCACCGGCGATGGCGCAGGCGATTGCGGCGGCGGTGACGCGGGCTTGGCCGCGGCGGGCGCCGACGCCGCTGCGGCGGGTCGGGCGGACGGCGTTTCGGCCGCCGTCGTCTCGAGCGTCAGCAGCAACGCGCCTTCGCTCACCTTGTCGCCGACCTTGACGCCGACCGATTTGACCACGCCGGCGGCAGGCGCCGGAATGTCCATCGTCGCCTTGTCCGACTCGAGCGTGACCAGAGAATCCTCGACCTTGACCGTGTCGCCCGGTTTGACCAGCACCTCGATCACCGGCACGTCGGTGAAGTCGCCGATGTCCGGAACCTTGACTTCGATTGTGCTCATCGCGGCCTCGATTGGACGGTGCGCCCCGGCGTCGACGCAGACGGCAGCTCGGCCGTCATTTGATTTCGCGCGCGAACTCGCGGCCGAGCATCCAGTCGCGGATCGCTTGCGCGGTCGCCGACTCGCGCCCGACGTAACCGTGTTGCGCCATCGATTCGCAGGGATCGCTCTGCGGCGGGTCGCCGCCGCTGACGCTGATCAGCGGGAATCTCTTCGACAGGCGCGATGCGCCGGAATACGGACTGGTGCGGCAACCGTCGTCCCGATGATGCACCAGCAGCACCGGCACCTTGATCGAGTCGAAATCGAAGCCGGACAGCGCTCTGCCCATGCGGTCGGCATTGGTCACCGTCGATGTAAGCACGACGTCTTGCACGACGTCGGCGAGGTCGCGCCCAGCGCGGCCGCGGAAATCGTGCCGCGGCTCGTGCCCAGGAGAAAGACCTTCGCGCCGGGGAACCGCTGCTTGAGATTCCCAATCAGCGCACGGATGTCGGCGGCATGCTCGCTACCCAGACGGAACCGGTCGCTCATGCCGTCGGGCAGCTGATCCGACGGTGAGTCGACGATGACGTCGGCGATTTCCGCGTCGGTCATCTGGTCCTTGATGCGTACCAGAAAATTGGCCGTGGGGCCGAACTTCACCGCGCCTTTCTGCGCGCGCCGTTCCAGGCCGATCGCGCCCAGTCCGCCGACGAAGGAGACGACGACGACCTTGGGCGAAGCAGTCTTGTCCTGGCCGAGCAGGTATGACAACGTGACGCCGCTGCGCGTGGGGATCGTGATGACCTCTTCGGCGGCAACGCACGGCCCGGCCACCGACGCGAGCATCAGCAAGGCGATCCACGTCCTCATGGCGCGGCTCTCACAAGATCGTTCGCCGCATGTCGGCCAAGAGCGACGCAAGGTAAGTGTTGAACCGCGCGGCGGCCGCGCCGTCGATCACGCGATGATCATACGATAACGACAGCGGAAGAATCAGTCTGGGCGCGAACTGCTTGCCGTCCCAGGCCGGACGCATGCTCGACCGGCACACGCCGAGGATCGCGACCTCGGGCGCATTGATGATGGGCGTGAAATACGTTCCGCCAATCCCGCCGAGGCTCGAGATCGAAAAGCATCCGCCCTGCATGTCCGCCGCACCCAGCTTGCCTTCGCGCGCCTTCGCCGAAAGCTCCGTCATTTCGAGAGCGACAGCCAGCACGCCTTTCTGGTCCGCATTCTTGATGACCGGGACGACGAGGCCGTTCGGTGTGTCGGCGGCGAAACCGATGTGGTAGTACTGCTTGAATACCAGGTTCTCGCCTTCGAGCGAGGCGTTGAACTCGGGAAATTTCTTCAGCGCCGAGACGCAGGCCTTGATCAGGAAGGCAAGCAGCGTCACCTTGATCCCGGTCTTTTCGTTTTCCTTGTTGAGCTGCACGCGAAACGCCTCGAGATCAGTGATGTCGGCGTCGTCGTGATTGGTGACGTGCGGAATCAGCACCCAATTGCGGTGCAGGTTGGCACCGGCGATTTTCTTGATCCTCGACAGCGGCTTGGTTTCGATCGGGCCGAACTTGGCGAAGTCGACTTGTGGCCATGGCAGCAAGCCGAGCGCGGCACCGCCTGCGCCGGCGACGGCGGTCGCGACCGAAGCGCCGCTTAGCGCCCGCTTGACGTGATTCTGCACGTCCTCCTGAAGGATGCGCCCGGCCGGACCGCTGCCCTTCAACTTGGACAGGTCGACGCCGAGCGTCCGCGCGTACGCGCGAACCGAGGGCGAGGCGTGCGCCTTGCGGAATGCCGCATCGTCGATCGGCGCGCTTGGCGCGGAGGCCGCTGGCGGAGCCGCGGCTGGCGGCGGCGCTGCCGGGCCGCTAACCGGTGCTGTCGGCTGAGCCGGCTCGGCAGCCGCGGCAGCCTGTGGCGGTGGGGCGGCCGACGCGGTGGCCGGCACTGCAGTACCGCCCGCTTGGTCGAGCGTCATGATGACGTGGCCTTCGCTCACCTTGTCGCCGACCTTGACGCCGACCGATTTGACCACGCCGGCGGCAGGCGCCGGAATGTCCATCGTCGCCTTGTCCGACTCGAGCGTGACCAGCGAATCCTCGGCCTTGACCGTGTCGCCCGGCTTGACCAGCACCTCGATCACCGGTACGTCGGTGAAGTCGCCGATATCCGGAACCTTGACTTCGATTGTGCTCATCGCGACCTCAAGGGCTTAACGGCAACGGCGAACAGCGCCGTTCACGCCGAATCAGACCGTCCACGGCGCGGCCTTCGCCGCGTCGATGCCGTATTTAGTGATCGCTTCGGCCGCCTTGGCGGCGGGCAAGGTTCCGTCGTCGGCGAGGGCCTTCAGCGCCGCGACGGTGATGTAATGGCGGTCGACCTCGAAAAAGCGGCGCAGCTTTTCGCGCGTGTCGGACCGGCCGAAGCCGTCAGTGCCGAGGACGACGTAACGGCGCGGCACGAATTCCCGAATCTGCCCGGCGAAGGCACGCACATAGTCGGTCGCCGCAATGACCGGCCCCTGCGTGTCGGCGAGTCGCGCCGTCACATGCGGCACGCGCGGCGTGTCGGTCGGGTGCAGCATGTTCCAGCGCGACGCGGCATGGCCTTCGCGCGCGAGCTCGGTGAACGAAGTGCAGCCCCACAGATCAGCGTCGACGCCCCAATCCGCCTTGAGCAGCTCCGCCGCCGCCATCGCCTCGCGCAGGATCACGCCCGAGCCGAGCAGCTGGACGCGAGGCGCCTTGGCCTTTGCGGCGGAACGGCCGGCTCCGGCCTTGAGCAGATACATGCCCTTGATGATGTCCTGCTCGGCGCCATCGGGCATTGCCGGCTGCGCGTAGTTCTCGTTCATCACCGTCAGGTAGTAATAGACGTCCTCCTGCTCGGTGTACATCCGTCGCAACCCGTCCTGGATGATGACGGCCAGCTCGTAGCCGAAGCTCGGGTCGTACGAGACGCAATTCGGGATCGTCGCGGCGTAGACATGCGAATGCCCGTCCTCGTGCTGCAGGCCTTCGCCGTTCAACGTCGTTCGCCCGGCGGTACCACCGAGCAGGAAGCCGCGCGAGCGCATGTCGCCGGCCGCCCAGGCGAGGTCGCCGACACGCTGGAAGCCGAACATCGAATAGAAGATATAGAAGGGAATCATCGGCACGCCGTGCGTCGAATAGCTTGTTGCCGCGGCCATCCAGTCGCACATTGCACCGGGCTCGTTGATGCCCTCTTGGAGCACCTGACCGCCCTTGCTCTCCTTGTAGAACATCAGCTGATCGGCGTCCTGCGGCGTGTAAAGCTGGCCGAGCTGATTCCATATGCCGAGCTGGCGGAACATGCCTTCCATGCCGAAGGTGCGCGACTCGTCGGGCACGATCGGTACGATGTGCTTACCGATATTCTTGTCGCGCAGCAGCGTCTGCAGGATCTGGACGAACGCCATCGTGGTCGAGATCTCGCGCTCTTCGGTGCTCTTGAGGAATCGCTCGAGCGCCGCCAGTCCGGGCACCGCGAGCGACGCGGACGTCCTGCGCCGCGCCGGCAGAAAACCGCCGAGCTCCACGCGCCGGGCCATCATGTACTCGGCTTCGGCCGATCCCGGCGGGAACTTGACGTAAGGGATTTCGGTGAGCTTGTCGTCAGGCACCGGAATCTGGAAGCGATCGCGAAAATGCCTGATCGAGTCGCCCGACATTTTCTTCTGCTGGTGCGTGATGTTCTGAGCTTCGCCGGACTCGCCCATGCCATAGCCCTTGATCGTCTTGGCGAGAATGACCGTCGGCTGCCCCTTGTGGTCGACCGCCGACCGGTAGGCGGCGTAAACCTTGTGCGGATCGTGCCCGCCGCGGTTCAGGTTCCAGATGTCCTCGTCGGAATAGTCGGCCACCAGCGCCTTGAGCTCGGGCGTGTTGAAGAAATATTCGCGCACGTAGGCGCCGTCTTTCGATTTGAACGTCTGGTACTCGCCGTCCACGCATTCCATCATCCGGCGCATCAGAATTCCCTGTTTGTCGCGCGCGAGCAGCGCATCCCAGCGCGAGCCCCAGATGACCTTGATCACGTTCCAGCCGGCGCCGCGGAATTCCGCCTCGAGCTCCTGGATGATCTTGCCGTTGCCGCGCACCGGACCGTCGAGGCGCTGCAGGTTGCAGTTGATGACGAAGATCAGGTTGTCGAGCGTCTCGCGCGCCGCCATGCCGATCGCACCCATCGATTCGGGCTCGTCCATTTCGCCGTCGCCGCAAAAGCACCAGACCTTGCGGCCCTCGGTCTTCGCCAGGCCCCGGTCCTGCAGATACTTCATGAAGCGCGCCTGGTAGATTGCCATCAACGGTCCGAGGCCCATCGATACCGTCGGAAACTGCCAAAACTCCGGCATCAGCCACGGATGCGGATAGGAGGAGACGCCCTTGCCGTCGACCTCCTGGCGAAAGTTGTCCATCTGCTCGTCGGTGAAGCGGCCGAGCATGTGAGCGCGCGCATACACGCCGGGCGCCGAATGGCCCTGCACGAACACCAGGTCGCCGCCATGCTCGGCGGACGGTGCATGCCAGAAGTGGTTGTACCCGACGTCATAGAGCGTTGCCGCGGAAGCGAAGCTGGCGATATGGCCGCCGACGTTGGTGTGCTTGTTGGCGCGCACGACCATCGCCATCGCGTTCCACCGCACATAAGAGCGGATGCGCTGCTCGATCGTCTGATCGCCCGGAATGCGGACCTGCTTGTCGACAGGAATCGTATTGATATAGGCGGTATTGGCCGAAAACGGCATGTAGGCGCCAGACCGGCGCGACTTGTCGATCACTTGCTCGATCAGGAAATGCGCGCGATCCGGACCCTCGTGCTCGATCACGCCGTCGATCGCGTCCAGCCATTCGCGGGTTTCCTGCGGGTCGAGATCGGGTTTGATGTCCATGCGGCACTCCTTCGACAATGCTCAAGCTGTCGCGCCCTGCGAATTTCGATTGTATGCGTCGCAGTGCGGCGTCGCATCGCTGCAACGCGGGACTTGGCGCCGCTCGGGGCACGCCCGAGGATACCACATCGTGGAAATCATTTCCAAATCTACCACCGCCCGGAGCAGGGGCGCTATGTCGGCATCCGCAAGGTCCTGCTTTCAGTGGCAAGCGCTTGCACCGGCACGTCGTGCGGCGCGTCCGGCACATGATCGACCAGCTGCATTTCATATGCGCCCGCGATCCTCGCCGCGTCGCTTCGCAGCGAAGGCAGCAGCCTGTCGTAATAGCCGCCGCCGTAACCGAGGCGCCGTCCGGCGGTGTCGAAGGCGACGCCGGGCACGAGCACCCAGTCGATCGCCTCCGCAGTGATCAGCGCGCAATGCGCCTGCGGTTCGGGAATGCCGCGATACCCCGGCCTGACATCACGGGCTGGCTCGGTGAGCCGGCACAGCTGCAACGTGCGCGTGGCCGTGTCGACGCGCGGCAGCACGACCGTCTTGCCGCGTTCGAGCGCGGTCAGCAGCAGCGGCAGCGAATCCCACTCGCTGCCGAACGGCAGCGTCAGCAACACGGTCGTGGCAGCCGCGAAATCGTCGCGCCCGGCAAGCGCCGTGCCGATGGCGGCACTTGCCACCGCGCGAAACTCGGGCAGCGTACGATCACGCGCGGCAAGTACGCGCTCGCGGAGCGCGCGCTTGACCTCGCGTAACGCGTCGGCAGCTGGCGGCGAATGAACGAAGGGAGACTGCGCCACGTATCGGATGTTACCGCATGCCCGGCGAGCGGGCCTCGGTGCGACTATAATGGCGGCTTGCCCCGTACCGCACGAATCCAACGATGAATCACAGTCATCAGCATCACCGTGCGCGCCGCGCGCGACTGATCGCGGAAATGCGTCGCCAAAGCGGCGGTGGCATCGCCGCGATCCCGACGGCTCCCGAAGCGATCCGCAACGCCGACACGCATTATCCTTATCGGCCGGACAGCCATTTCTATTACCTATCCGGATTTCCCGAAGCCGAAGCCGTCGTCGTGCTGCTGGCGGGAGTGGACGAGGGCGACTCCAAGCAGATATTGCTTTGCCGGGACAAGAATCCCGAGCGCGAGATCTGGGACGGCTTTCGCTACGGCCCCGACGCCGCTCGCGAGATCTTCGGTTTCGACGAAGCCTATTCGATCGGCGAGCTGCAGCCGAAGCTCACCGACTGGAGCGGCGACCGTCCTGCCGTGTTCACGCCTATCGGCGCCTATCCGGCGTGGGACGACCTGGTCACCGCGACCCTGAACCAAGTCCGCAACCGCGTGCGTACCGGAGTAGCCGCGCCGGACGTCGTCGTCGATGTGCGCGCTCCGCTTGCGGCGATGCGGCTGACCAAGGACGAGCAGGAGCAGAAGCTGATGCGGCGCGCCGCCGAGATTTCGTGCGGAGCGCATCGCCGCGCGATGGCGCGGACGCGCGCCGACTGGTACGAGTACCAGGTCGAGGCGGAATTGATGCACGAGTTCCTGCGCTCGGGCGCGCAGGCGGTCGCCTACCCCTCGATCGTCGCCTCCGGGCCCAACGCGTGCGTGCTGCACTATCGCGACAACAACCGCCAGATGCAGGCCGGAGATCTGCTGCTTATCGATGCCGGGTGCGAGTACGAAGGCTATGCGTCGGACGTGACGCGAACCTTTCCGGTAAGCGGGAAGTTCAGCGGCCCGCAGAAGGACGTCTACGAGCTCGTGCTGGCAGCGCAGCTCGCCTGCATCGACGCGGTGGCGCCGGGGCGTCCGTTCCATGCGTACCACGAAGTCGCGGAGCGTGTGCTGGCGCAGGGCTTGATCGATCTGAAGCTTTGCGAAGGCACGCTCGACGCAGTGCTCGAGTCCGGCGCTTACAAGCAGTTCTACATGCATCGCGCTGGCCACTGGCTCGGGCTCGACGTGCACGATGTCGGCCTGTATCGCGTCAACGGCGAGTCGCGACTGCTCGAACCGGGGATGCTGCTTACCGTCGAGCCGGGATGCTATATCCGGCCGGGCGACAAGGTCCCCGAGGAATTCTGGGACATCGGCGTGCGCATCGAGGACGACGTACTCGTGAACGCCGTGGGCAACGAAAACCTGACGGCGGCGGCGCCGAAGACCGTCGCCGACATCGAAGCCCTGATGCAGCACTGACGGCACATCGCCGCCGGTCTGTCCGCGATCGCAGACGCTTTCGACGATCTCTCGAGCCATGCTGAACGACGTCGTCATCGTCGGTGCGGGCCCGGTCGGCGCCACGCTGGCGCTGGCGCTGGCCGGCGGCGAGCTCGACGTGGTGAGCCTGGATGCCCGTGCGCGCGACACACTGGCGCGCGGCGATCGTTCCTTGGCGCTGTCTCATGGCGCGCGACTTATTTTTGACCGGCTCGGCGTCTGGAGCGAAGTCGCCGCCGCGCCGGGCGCGGTGACGGCAATTACCGCGATCGACGTGTCGCAGCGCGGCGGCTTCGGCGCGGCGCGTCTGGACGCGCACGAGCATGGCGTGCCCGCCCTCGGCTACGTCGTCAGCTATCGCGCGCTGCAGGCCGCGCTCGATGCGAGACTCGGACGCGCCGGCGTGGCGGTCCAGCATGGCGTCACCGTAACCAAGGTCGATGCGACGCCGGCGTACGCCCGCATCCGCGGCGAACGCGAGGGCACGTCGTGCGAATGGACCGCGCGCGTTGCCGCCGTCGCCGATGGCGGCGGCGATGTCGTCGCCGGCAATACGCGGCATCGCCATGATTACCAACAGGTTGCGCTGGTCGCGAAGCTCTGGACGGACGAGGTGCACCAAGGCGTAGCCTACGAGCGCTTCACGCCGGAGGGGCCGATGGCGCTGCTGCCGGAAGGCGATCACTACGGGCTGGTATGGACTACGACACCGGCGCAGGGCGTCGCGCTCGCCGCAATGCCGGAAACCGAGTTCCTCGCGGCCCTGGGGACGCGATTCGGCGCGCGCGTGGGCGGTTTTTTGAAAAGCGAGGACCGGCGCACGTTTCCGCTTTCGCTCGAGTTCGCCGGCACCGTCGCCGGCGCGCGCACCGTTCTCCTGGGCAACGCAGCGCAGGCTCTGCATCCGGTCGCCGGCCAGGGTTTCAATCTCGGTGTGCGCGATGCATACGAGCTGGCGCAAGCGTTGCTTGCGACGCCGCGCGACCGACTCGGCGCGGCCGACAGTCTGTCCCGGTACGCGCGCGGCCGCCTCGCGGACCGCTGGGCCGGCATTGCGTTGACGCACGGTTTGCTCGGTGTGTTCGGCAGCGACGCCGCGCTGCTTCGCTGGCCGCGCGGGTTGGCGCTTACTCTGCTCGACGCGCTGCCGCCGTTGAAGCGAATCTTCACGCACGCAATGCTCTACGGACTGCGCTAAAGCGCAGAACAAGCGGTCCGACGTCAAGCAAGAATGGTTCCCGCGCGGCGAACGGCGCGATGATGGAAGTGTGCTTATCGCGCAGCACTCCAGCAATAATTTATCGGCGGTGACGATCGCGCGGCAAACTCGGTATAATCCGTTCCCCGCCGCAGCGTCCAGCAACTATTTCCAGTGCAGATCGGTCCGCATCACATCTTGATTCCCTTGGTCGTCGCGCCGATGGCGGGCGTCACCGACCGGCCGTTCCGCCAGCTGTGCAAACGTCTCGGCGCGGGCCTGGCGGTGTCCGAAATGGTCGCGTCGAATCCGAAGCTGTGGAACACGGCGAAATCATTGCGGCGCACCGATCACCGGGGCGAGGTCGAGCCCATCGTCGTGCAGATCGCCGGTGCGGATCCGGCGATGATGGCCGACGCCGCCCGCTACAACGTCGAGCGCGGCGCGCAGATTATCGATATCAACATGGGCTGCCCGGCGAAGAAGGTGTGCAACGTCGCGGCCGGGTCGGCGCTGCTGCAGCACGAACCGCTGGTCGCTGCGATCGTCGCCGCAGTGGTGGCCGCCGTGCCGGTCCCGGTGACGCTCAAGATTCGAACGGGCTGGAACCGGCAGAACAAAAATGCAGTCCGCATCGCGCGCATCGCCGAGGACGCCGGAATCGCCGCGCTGTCGGTGCACGGCCGGACGCGCGAATGCGGGTATGTCGGGCCTGTCGAGTACGAGACGATCCGCTCGATCAAGCGCGTCGTCGGCATACCGGTGATCGCCAACGGCGACATCGATTCGCCGGAGAAAGCGCGCGAGGTCCTCGCCTGTACCGGAGCCGACGCGATCATGATCGGACGGGCGGCGCAGGGCCGACCGTGGATCTTCCGCGAGATCGGCCACTTTCTAGCGAGCGGCGAGCGATTGCCGCCGCCACGGGTCGACGAAATGCATCGGCTGATCATCGAGCACCTTGCCGACCATTACGCGTTTTACGGCGAAGCCGACGGTGTGCGGATTGCGCGCAAGCATCTCGGCTGGTATACCAGCAAGCTCGCAGGTGGTGATGCATTCCGCGCCCAGATCAACCGGCTTGAAACCTCGGCAGATCAGATCGCCGCCGTCGACCGGTTTTTCGGCGGGCTTGCCGCCGTTGGCGAGCGCCTGGTCTATGCGGCAGAGGCGCAGACAGAAGCTTCGTGGGTGGGGGAGGCCCTCGCAGCGTGAAACGAACCATTCGCATGAACGGCGGCAACGAAATTTGCCGCAGCGTCGAAAAATCGCTCGAAGAATATTTTCGAAAGCTCGACGGCGAACAGCCGCACAGCATCTATGAGATGGTGATCGCGAACGTCGAGCGTTCGCTGCTGACCTCGGTCATGCACCGTGCCGGCGGCAACCAGACGCAGGCGGCGGAGATGCTGGGGCTCAATCGCAACACGCTGCGCTCGAAGCTCTCGAAGTACAACATACGGTAGCGTTCGGTTCTCGCGTGCTGAAGATGGCGCCGGGCTCGTTGTTCTCGCGCCGCGCGCGCATCCCGCCGATCGCACCGGACCGCTCGCCATGAACCCGCCGATCGCCCGAGCGTTGCTTTCGGTCTCCGACAAGGCCGGTCTGGTCGAATTCGCGCGCGGACTGGCCGCCTTGGGCGTCGCGCTGCTGTCCACCGGCGGCACCGCAAGGACACTGGGCGCGGCGGGCCTCATCGTCACCGAGGTCGACGCTTACACCGGCTTTCCTGAAATGCTCGACGGGCGGGTCAAGACTCTGCATCCCAAAGTGCATGCCGGCATCCTCGCCAGGCGCGATTCGAGCGAACATGCCGCGACGCTCGCCGCGCACGGCATTCCTCCTATCGATCTGGTCGTCGTCAATCTCTATCCGTTTCGTGAGACAGTCGCCAAGCCGGGCTGCACGCTCGACGAAGCGATCGAGAACATCGACATCGGCGGGCCGACGCTGGTTCGGGCGGCGGCGAAAAACTATGCCGGGGTCGGGGTCGTCGTCGATCCAGGCGACTACGGCGCGCTGCTGGCCGAGTTGAACGGCAATGGGGGCCGGCTGACCGCCGCAACGCGCTTTCGCCTCGCGCAGAAAGCGTTCTCGCATACCGCCGCGTACGACGGCGCCATCAGCAACTACCTGACCGCACGTGACGCCGCAGGTGTGGCGCGGCCATTCCCGGATCGCTTCAACTGGCAGGGCGCCAAGCTGCAGGACTTGCGCTACGGCGAAAATCCTCACCAGCAAGCGGCGTTCTACCGCGACGAGGTGCCGGCGGCGGGAACGATCGCTGCGGCTCGTCAATTGCAGGGCAAGGAGCTCTCGTACAACAACATCGCCGACAGCGACGCGGCCTGGGAATGCGTCAAGACGTTCGACGAGACGGCATGCGTGATCGTCAAGCACGCCAATCCCTGCGGCGTCGCGGTAGCGGTGACGCCTCTGCAGGCGTACCGCAAGGCGCTCGCGACCGACCCGACCTCGGCCTTCGGCGGCATCATCGCGTTCAATCGCGAGGTCGACGCCGAAACCGCCGACGCGGTCGGTGCGCAATTCGTCGAAGTGCTGATCGCGCCGTCTTATACGGCGGAAGCGCTCGAGCGAAACGCCAGGAAAGCCAACGTGCGCGTGCTCGAGCTCAAGCCGGCGGCGCAAGCGCCGGAGCTCGCATGGGATTCGAAACGGGTCGGCGGCGGCATGCTGATCCAGACGCCGGACGTGGATGGTCTGGCGCCACCCGAACTCAAGGTCGTCACGCGAAAGCCGCCGACCGCCGCGCAACTCACCGACCTGCTGTTTGCCTGGCGCGTGGCCCGGTTCGTCAAGTCCAACGCGATCGTCTACTGCGCCGGCGGTGCGACGCTCGGGATCGGCGCCGGTCAGATGAGCCGCGTCGATTCGACCCGCATCGCCGCGGTCAAGGCGGCCAGCGCCGGCCTTTCGCTCGCCGGGTCGGTGGTCGCGTCGGATGCTTTCTTTCCTTTTCGCGATGGCCTGGACGTGGCCGCCGACAACGGCGCCATCGCGGTAATCCAGCCGGGGGGCAGCATGCGCGATGCGGAGGTGATCGCCGCAGCCGACGAGCGCGGCATCGCCATGGTTTTCACCGGCATCCGCCATTTCCGCCACTAGCCGCTCGGACAAGCGAATGCATACTGCCACGGCGGCGCGGTCCGCTTTAGCGCGATGAAGTTGCTCGTCATCGGCGGCGGCGGCCGCGAGCACGCGCTGGCATGGAAGATCGCGCAGTCGCAGCGTGTCTCGCATGTCTTCGTCGCACCGGGCAATGCCGGCACGGGCCGCGAGCTCGGCGTAGTCAATGTCGCGCAGCAGGCGATTCCCGAGCTGGTCGAGTTCGCGCGGCGCGAGCGCATCGCGCTGTCGGTCGTCGGACCCGAAGCACCGCTTGCCGCGGGCGTCGTCGATGCCTTTCGTGCTGCAGGGCTGAAGATATTCGGGCCCACACAGGCGGCGGCGCAACTGGAAAGCTCGAAGGACTTCGCCAAGGCGTTCATGGTCCGGCATCGCATTCCGACCGCGAAGCACCGCACGTTCGGCGATGCTTCGGAGGCACACGCCTATATCGACGCACACGGCGCGCCGGTCGTCGTCAAAGCGGACGGGCTGGCGGCGGGCAAAGGCGTCGTGGTTGCCGCGACGGCCGCCGAGGCGCATGCCGCGGTCGAGGCGATGCTGGTCGAGCACGCAATCGCGGTCCAGCATTCCGCCGCCGGGGCGCGCGTCGTCATCGAGGACTTTCTCGAGGGCGAGGAGGCGAGCTTCATCGTGATGGCCGACGGGCGCCACGTGATGGCGCTTGCCTCGTCGCAGGACCACAAGCGGCTCTTCGACGGCGACCGTGGACCGAACACCGGGGGCATGGGCGCGTATTCTCCGGCGCCGGTTGTGACGCCGGAGGTGCACGCGCGGATCATGCGCGAAATCATTCTGCCTGCAGTCAACGGCATGGCTGCCGACGGCATACCGTACACCGGATTCCTATACGCCGGCGTAATGATCGATGCCGCAGGCAATCCGTCAACACTCGAGTTCAACTGCCGGCTCGGCGATCCCGAGACGCAGCCGATCATGATGCGGCTCAAATCGGACCTCGTCGACCTGCTCGAGCATGGAATCAACGGCACGCTCGACCGGGTCGACGCAGAATGGGACCGGCGGGTCGCGCTCGGCGTCGTTCTCGCCGCCGCCGGTTACCCCGACGACCCGCGGCGGTGCGACGTCATCTCCGGTCTCGATAACGCTGGCGACGAGTCCAAGGTGTTCCATGCCGCCACGTCGGTCGCCGACGGCAAGGTCGTCACCAGCGGTGGCCGCGTGCTTTGCGTCACCGCGTTGGGGGACACCGTGCGTCACGCCCAGCGCAATGCCTACGCCGCGGTCGCCCGCATTCATTTCGACGGCATGCAGTATCGTACCGACATCGGCCACAGGGCACTGGCGCCGCGCCGCGGGTGAAGCGCTCGCCTGCGAGCATTCTCACGATGAACATCGAGCGCGTCGCCGAATACTTCACCGGCTTGCAGGAGCGCATCGTCAGCCGGCTGGAAGCGATCGACGGCGCGATGTTCCGGCGCGACGCGTGGCAGCGCCCGGAAGGCGGTGGCGGCATCAGCCGGATCATCGAGCGCGGCCACGTGTTCGAGCGCGGCGGCGTCAACTACTCGCGCGTGGTTGGCGACCGCCTGCCACCGTCGGCGAGCGCCGCCCGGCCGCAGCTCGCCGGCTGCGCGTTCGAGGTGATGGGCATTTCGCTGGTGCTGCATCCGGCCAATCCGCATGCACCGACCGTGCATATGAACCTGCGCCTGTTCGTCGCGAATAAGGCAGGCGCCGATGCGATCTGGTGGTTCGGCGGCGGCATGGACCTGACGCCATACTACGGCTACGAAGAGGACGCTGTGCATTTCCACCGCCGCTGCCGCGACGCGCTCGCGCCGTTCGGCGGCGACTACTATCCGCGCTTCAAGCGCTGGTGCGACGACTATTTCCTGCTCCGGCACCGCAACGAGCCGCGCGGCGTGGGCGGTATTTTTTTCGACGACCTGAACGATCGGGATTTCGCCCATTGCTTCGCGCTGACGCGAAGCGTCGGCGACGGTTTCCTCGGCGCGTACGAGCCGATCCTGCTGCGCCGCAAGGACCTGCCGTACGGCGAGCGCGAGCGGGAATTCCAGACCTATCGCCGCGGCCGCTACGTCGAGTTCAACCTGGTCTACGACCGCGGGACGCTGTTCGGATTGCAGTCGAACGGCCGAACCGAAGCGATCCTGATGTCGCTGCCGCCGGTAGTCAGCTGGCGCTACGACTGGCACCCTGAGCCGGGCAGCGCCGAGGCGAAGCTTTATACCGATTTTCTCACCGCCCGGGACTGGCTCGGTGGTCCGCCAATATGAGTCGCGATCCGGAACACTCGGGCCTTCGTGAGATCGGTCTCGATTCCGAGGACGTCTTCCGCGGCCGGCTGCTGCACGTAAGGCGTGACACGGTGCGCCTTCCCGACGGAAGTGAGGCGACCCGAGAGTACATCGTGCACCCGGGGGCGGTGATGATCATGCCGCGTCTGCCCGACGGCCAGCTGCTGTTCGAGCGGCAGTTCCGCTATCCGCACCAGCGGGTGTTCATCGAGTTTCCCGCGGGCAAGATCGATTCGGGCGAGGACCCTCTGGCGACTGCGAAGCGCGAGCTGGTCGAGGAGACTGGTTATACGGCCGCGCGTTGGGCCTATGTCGCGACGATGCATCCGC
Source organism: uncultured beta proteobacterium (assembly GCA_963776175.1). Lineage (GTDB taxonomy): Bacteria > Pseudomonadota > Gammaproteobacteria > Burkholderiales > Casimicrobiaceae > PALSA-1003. The sequence goes on from CAVZLP010000007.1 coordinate 194,014, forward strand.
TGATCACCTATTCTACCGAGCACATCGCGATCTACGCGGCGGACGAGCTCGCCTACGTCGGCGCGCGCCTCGATGCGGGCGAGTTCGTCGAGACTTTTGCCGCGAGCCTGGAGGATGCTCTCGGCTGGCTCGATCGCGGCGAGGTCACCGACGCCAAGACGATGCTCGGGCTGCTGTTGCTGGCGCGGGGAGCCGTCGCGCCGCCGGGGGCATGAGCGCCGCGGCGACCGTCGCTCGCCGCCTGGTCATTGCCGGGCGCGTGCAAGGGGTCGGATTTCGTTATGCTTTTGCCGACGAAGCGCGCGTGCGCGGACTGGCCGGGTGGGTGCGCAATCGGCGCGACGGCCGAGTCGAGGCGCTCGTCAGCGGTCCCGCGCCTGCGGTCGAGGCGATGATCGCGTGGGCGCGGCTCGGGCCTCCGGCGGCGCGAGTCTCGTCGGTCGAAGTCGAGGAGGCGATCGCGGCGTCCGGCGCATTCGAAATAGTCGCGACACTGTGAGCGCCGACGGTCAGACCGACTCGCCCAGATACGCTTCGCGCACCTTCGGATCCGACAGCAGCTGACGCGCGTCGCCCGAAAGCGTGATCGTGCCGCTTTCCATCACGTAGCCGCGATTGCTCACTTCCAGCGCCAGTTTGGCGTTCTGCTCGATCAGCAGGATCGTCACGCCTTCGCCGGCGATCGCCAGCACCGTCTCGAATACCTTCTGCACCATCAGCGGCGCGAGTCCCATCGAGGGTTCGTCGAGCAGCAAGAGCTTGGGCCGCGACATGATCGCCCGCCCCATCGCGAGCATCTGCTGCTCGCCGCCGGACAGCGTGCCGGCGGTTTGCCTGCGGCGCTCCTTTAGCCGTGGAAACAGGCCGAATACGCGCTCGACGTCACTCTTGATCGCGGCGCGGTCGCTGCGGCTGTAGGCGCCCATCGCGAGGTTCTCCTCGATCGTGAGTGCGCCAAACACGCCGCGTCCTTCGGGAACCATCGACAGGCCCCTGCGAACAAGCTGAAACGCCGGCTTGCCGGTGACGTCGTTGCCGTCGTAGTGGATCGTTCCGGCCTTGACCGGCTGCAAGCCGGTGATGCCCTTGAGCGTCGTGGTTTTGCCCGCACCATTGGCGCCGATCAGGCAGACGAGCTCACCCTGACGCACGATCAGGTCAATGCCCTTGACCGCCTGAATCCCGCCGTAGGCAACCTGCAGTTTCTTGAGCTCGAGGAGCACCGCCGCGGCCATCAGCGCGTTTCCTTGACGTGCAGCGTGATTTCGCCGCCAAGGTACGCGGCGATCACCTTCGGGTCGTTCTGCACGTCGGCGGCGCTGCCCTCCGCGATCTTGCGGCCATAGTCGAGGACCAGCACGCGGTCGCAGACGCTCATCACCAGCTTCATGTCATGCTCGATCAGCAATATCGTCGTGCCGTCGCGCCGGATGTCCTCGAGCAGGCCCTTAAGCGCCCGCGTTTCGGTCGCGTTCATGCCGGCGGCGGGCTCGTCGAGCGCAAGGAGCTTTGGCTCGGTCGCCAGCGCTCGCGCGATCTCCAGCCTGCGCTGGTCGCCATAGGCCAGATGCTTGGCCAGATCGTTCGCCCGCGCGGCGACGCCCACATAATCGAGCAATTGGTATGCCCGGCTGGTGATTTCAGCTTCCTCGGCCAACGTCCGGCGGTCGCGAAAAATCGCGCCGAAGACGCCGGCTTGGGTGCGTACATGGCGGCCGATCATCACGTTCTCGAGAGCCGACAGGTTCTGGAACAGGCGGATGTTCTGGAACGTGCGCGCGATGCCGCGCTCGGCGACTTCGTTGGGTTTCAGTCGGTCGAGCGGCGCGCCGTCGAACGTGAATTTGCCACCGTCGGCGGCATAGATGCCTGTCAGCACATTGAACAGCGAGGTCTTACCGGCGCCGTTCGGCCCGATCAGACCGTATATTTCGCCGTTGCGGATGCTGAAGCTCACGTCCGCCAGCGCCTGCACGCCGCCGAAGCGCTTGCCGATGTCTTCGGCGGAAAGCAGTGTGCGCTCGTTCATGTGCCCGCCGTTTTGGCGATTTCGAGCTCACGCTTGCGCACCGCCGACGGCCACAGCCCTGCCGGCCGGAAAAGCATGATCGCGACCAGCGCGACGCCGAACACAAGCAGCCGGATCGTTTCCGCGTCGATCAGCACGCGGCCGAACAGCGCTAGCTGTAGCGGCTCCATCGTGTAGCGCAATACTTCGGGGAGCAGGGTCAGAAGGACGGCGCCGAGGATCACGCCGGGGATGTTGCCCATGCCGCCCAAGACCACCATCGAGAGCACGATGATTGACTCGAACAGGCCGAAGCTTTCGGGGCTGATGAACTGCTGTGTCGCAGAAAAGACGGCGCCCCCGATGCCGCCGAACGAGGCGCCCATAGCGAACGCGAGGAGCTTCACGTTGCGCGTGTTGATGCCCATCGCCTTGGCCGCGATCTCATCTTCGCGTATCGCCTCCCAGGCGCGGCCCAGCCTTGAGTTCTGCAGCCGGAGATTGACGACGATGACGGCGATAGTCAGCAGCAGCAGCATGTAGTAGTACTTCTGCGGGCCGGTGAACGTGATGCCGAACAACGATTCGGTGCTGGCGAACGAAAGCCCGTCGATGCGGAAAGGATCGATCAGGTTAATGCCTTGCGGTCCGTTGGTGATGTTGATCGGCGAATTCAAGTTGTTGAGGAAGATGCGGATGATTTCGCCAAAGCCGAGCGTGACGATCGCGAGGTAGTCGCCTCGCAACTTCAAGGTCGGTGCCCCGAGCAGCACGCCGAACAAACAGGCGATCGCTGAACCGATCGGCAGGATCACCCAGAAGGGCAGGTGCATTCCGAACTGCGGCGATGCCAGCAGCGCGTAGGTATAGGCGCCCACGGCGTAGAACGCGATGTACCCGAGGTCGAGCAGTCCGGCGAAGCCGACGACGATGTTGAGCCCCAGCGCAAGCATCGTGTAGATCATCGCGAAGTTGAGGATGCGCACCCACGCCTGGCCGGCCAGCGCGGCGACGAAGGGCAGCACTCCCAATGCGATCGCGACCAGGGCGACGCCGGCCCAGACCTGCAGGGGTATCCCGGTGCGGCCGGCGCGATTCACCGCCGTCCCCGCTACACGCCGCCGGCCTCATGCGCGATCGGCGACTCGTTCGCCCAGCAGACCGGACGGGCGGAAGATCAGTACCAGGATCAGCACGAAGAACGCGAACACGTCCTGGTAATTGCTTCCGAAAAGACTCACCTGCCCGTCGTTCGCCGCGCATTGCTGCTGCAGCGTATCGCTCAGCGAAGACAGACCGCAGACGTTCGAGACGTCGCCGATATAGCCGGCGCCCAGCGCCTCGATGATGCCGAGCAGTATGCCGCCCAGCATTGCTCCCGCCAGGTTGCCGATGCCGCCCAGCACCGCGGCGGTGAAAGCCTTCAGCCCGAGCAGGAAGCCCATGTAGTAGTGCGCGATGCCGTAGTAGGCCATGACCATCAGGCCGGCGACGGCAGCCAGCGCCGCCCCGATGACGAACGCCGCCGAGATGATGACGTTGATGTCGATGCCCATCAGGCCCGCGACTTGCGGGTTTTGCGCCGTAGCGCGCATCGCCATGCCTAGCCGCGTGCGCTGCACGATCAGCACCAGGCCACCCATCAGCAGCGCCGCCAGGACGACGATCAGCATCTGCAGATCGGTCATCGCGGCGCCGAAGATGAAGTGCGGCGTCGGCTGAATCAGAGTCGGAAACGTGCGGTAGTTGCGGCCCCAGACCATCAGCGCAACGTTCTGCAGCACGATCGACATGCCGATGGCCGTGATTAGCGGCGCGAGCCGCGGCGCACTTCGCAGCGGCCGATAGGCGATCTTTTCCATGCTGTACGCGATCGCCACGCAGACGAGGATCGCGACGAAGAGCCCGGCGAGGATGATCACGATCGCGGGCAGCGGGGCATGCGAACCGATCAGCGCGGTGATGACCGACAGTGAAACCATCGCGCCGATCATCACCACTTCGCCATGCGCGAAATTGATCAGGCCGATGATGCCGTAGACCATCGTGTAGCCGAGCGCGACCAGTGCATAGACGCTGCCGAGCGTGAGGCCGTTGATGATCTGCTGCAGGAACGTTTCCACGAAGCAGCCTCCCGTCGCGCGGCGGCGGCCCCGCCGATGGGGGATTCTCCACTGTGGCCATCGCGGCGGCAATCCCCCCGCGGAACCAAAAGGGCGGCGGAAATTGAAACGGCGCCCCGAGGGGCGCCGTCTGGTCTTGCGGGAGCGCGTGGACTAGCGCCGCGTCGCCCTATTTCTTTGCCGGCGCTTCCGACTTCATCGCGTCGGCGCTCGCGCCGGCGTCGCCGGGGCTGCCGTTGCCGCGCCGCTGCCGCTTCGGGAGCTGCCGCGAGCTTCTCGGTCTTGCCACCGACGTTCATCGCCATCGGCACCAGTGCGCCATCCTTGACCGTGTACAGGGTGATCGCGCCGTTCTTGGTGTCGCCGTGCTCGTCGAATTCGACCTTCGCCGTGATGCCGTCATACGAGATCTTGGCAAGCTCGGGCAGATACTTCGCCGGGTCGGTCGAGTTCGCCTTCTGCATCGCAGCGATCAGCGTCATCGCCGCGTCGTAGGAATACGGAGCGTAGACCTGGATCGGTCCGTACTTGGCGGTGAAGCGCGTCACGAAGTCCTTGGCGTTGGCCATCTTGTCCGGGGGAGCACCGGCCTGAGTGCAGTACTCGCCTTCGGCCGCGCCGCCGGCGAGCTTCGGCCACTCGGCCGAGCACACGCCGTCGCCGGCGATGAACTTGGCCTTGATGCCGAGCTCCTTCATCTGCTTGACCATCGGGCCGCCCTGCGCGTCCATGCCGCCGTACATGATCAGGTCCGGCCTCTTGGCCTTGATCTTGGTCAGGATCGCCTTGAAGTCGGTTGCCTTGTCGTTGGTGAATTCGTGCGCGACGATCGTGGCGCCGGCGGCCTTGGCAGCCTTCTCGGTTTCTTCGGCGAGGCCCGAGCCGTAGGCGGTCTTGTCGTCGATGATCGCGATCTTCTTCGCGCCCAGCGTGGAAACGGCTTCCTTGCCGATGACGCTGCCCTGCTGCACGTCGTTGGCCATCACGCGGAACGCCGTCTTGAAGCCCTGCAGCGTGTACTTCGGATTGGTGGCCGAAGGCGAGACTTGCGGAATACCGGCATCGCTGTAGAGCTTGGAGGCGGGGATCGTCGTGCCCGAGTTCAGGTGGCCGACGACGCCGGCGACCTTCGCGTCGACCAGTTTCTGCGCCACTATCACGCCTTGCTTCGGGTCGGCCTGGTCGTCTTCCGCAACGAGCTCGAATTTGACCTTCTTGCCGTCGATCATGATGCCCTTGGCATTGGCATCGTCGATCGCCATCCGGGCGCCGTTTTCGTTGTCCTTGCCGAGGTGCGCCTGCGGCCCCGTGGTCGGCCCCACATGGCCGATCTTGACGACGACTTCAGGTGCGGCCGGCGCGGGCGCCGGGGCTTCCGCGGTCTTTTTCGGCTCTTCCTTGCCGCAGCCGTAAGCGGTCATCAACGCTGCGGCGACGAGCGTCAAGCCGAGCGCGCGATTGAATCTCATGAATGTCCTCCACTAAGGGGGCTGATCGGAAAAGCGGGGAGCGCGAAATTATGGGCGGGCGGGCGTATGCTGTCAATCGCGTTGCTGCGCCAGGGGGCCCTGCGCGCTGCGTCCCGTCCGCGCTTCATCGCCGCTTGCGGCGATTGCCGCCCCTTGCGGGCGTTTCGTCGGTTTCGGCTTGTGTTGACGGGGCGCAGCGGCCTAGACTCGCGCAATTTTTGAATCCGGCCGTGCCGGCCGGCGCATCCAATCGGCAGGACAGGGCGGCCGGCGCTGCCGACTGCCGGCCGATCGGATACGGGGAGAGGTACTGCTCATGGCTAGCTGGTTCACTCGGCGCCGCACGGTCGGCGCCCTGGTTACGATTGCTGTGATCGGTGCGCTTGCTGCCGCCATCGTCGTGCGGACGAGCAATCGGGCGACCGCGGCAACGGGAGACGGGCCGCCGGTCGTCCTCGCATTCAACCCGGCGGACGTGGCCGCGGTCGAGCCTCATGCGCTTGCGCGCTGGCTGCCGGTGTCCGGCGCCCTGCAGCCGGTCAACCAGACCACAGTCCGATCCAAGGTGTCCGGCGAACTCCGCCAGGTCATGGTGCGCGAGGGCGACACGGTCCGCGCAGGACAGACGATCGCCCGATTCGATACCGCCGATCTGGAAGCGAAGCTTACCGACCGCATGGGTGCGATGGAATCGAGCCGCGCGCAGCTCGCCTTGGCCGAAAAGACGCGGGCGCAGAACTTCGCGCTCCTCAAGCAGAATTTCATCTCGCAGACGGCGTTCGACAGTGCGGAGAGCAACCTTTCGGTGACCCAGGGCACGCTCAAGTCCAACGAGGCGCAGGTCCAGCTTGCCCGGATTGCCTTGCGCGACGCCTTGGTGACCGCGCCTCTCTCCGGCGTCGTCGCCAAACGGCACGTCCAGCCGGGCGAGAAAGTGCCCTTCGACGCTCCGCTCGTGACTATCGTGGACCTGACGGAGATGGAGCTCCAGGCGATGGCCCCGGCCAACGATATTCCGGAGCTCAACGTCGGCATGAAGGTCACGCTCGCCATCGACGGCTTCGGCGAACGCCGCTTCTCCGGCACGATCGACCGCATCAATCCGACCACGGAAGCCGGCACGCGCGCTATCCTGGTGTTCATCCATGTGCCGAACCCCGACGGGGCGCTGCGCGGCGGCATGTTCGGGACCGGCCGCGTCACTCTGGCGGCGGGCGCGCCTGTGCCTACCTTGCCGGCAATCGCAGTGAGGACCGAAGCGGGACAGAGCTTTGTCTGGACGATAGAGAACGGCAAGCTCGCGCGCCGCCTCGTCACCGTCGGCCGCCGCGACGACAGCGCCGGCCGCGTCGAGATCAAGACTGCGCTTCCTTCGGGCATTCCGATCCTGGCAGCTCCCTTCGATAACCTGAAGATCGGGTTGCCGGCGGCGGTTCGGGCGGCAACGGCAGCGGGAAGCAGCACGGTCGGCTGACGCCGGCGTCAACGGGCAAGGGGAACGCACATGTGGATTACCCGCGTCTCGATCAAGAACCCGGTGTTTGCCACCATGGTAATGGTCGGGATCGTCGTGCTTGGTCTTTTTGCCTATGCGCGCCTGGGCGTCGAGCAGATGCCGGACGTCACGCTGCCATTCTGCAACATCATCACCGTCTATCCGGGCGCCTCGCCGGAAGCGGTCGAAACCGACGTCAGCAAGCCGATCGAATACGCCGTCAACACGGTGTCGGGAGTCAAGCGGATCTATTCGAATTCGCGCGAAGCCCAAAGCCAGGTATTCGTCGAATTCCGCCAGGGCACCGACATCACCCGCGCGATCCAGGACGCGCGCGACAAGATCGCGCTCATCCGGTCGAATTTTCCCCGCGACGTCAAGGATCCGCAGGTGGTCCGCGTGGATGTCGAGGACAACCGGCCGACGGTCTCGCTGGCCGTCCTTTCGCCAACGGTCGATCTGCGCGAGCTCACCTCGCTGACCGATCAGACGATCGTCAAAGCGCTCGAGAACATTCCGGGCGTAGCGCAGGTCGACGTCAACGGCCGCGTGACCCGGCAGATCCTCATCCAGATCAAGCCCTCGGCGCTGGCATCGCTCGGCATCGGCGTCGATCAGGTGATGACGGCGGTGCAGAACGCCAACCAGGACGTGCCCGCCGGCCGCATCACGCGCGGCCAGAACGACTCGGTGGTGCGGGTCGAAGGCAAGATCAAAGACCCGGTCCAGTTCGGTCGGATCATCGTCGCGCAGCAGGGCGGGGGACCAGTCTTCCTGAGCCAGGTCGCCGACGTGATCGACGGCGAGAAGGAGCTCGATTCCATCTCGAGGATCAACGGCCGGCCGTCGATCACCATCGATATCCGCAAGGCGCAGGACGCGAACATCGTCGAAACGGGCCACGGCGTCCGCGACGCGATCCAGGCGCTCAAGGCTCGCCTGCCGGCGGACGTCGAAGTGAGCGTCGTGTATTCCCAGTCGGAGCAGGTCGAGGCCAGCGTGGCGCGGGTCAAGGCCACGATCCTCGAGGGCGCGCTCCTCACCGTGCTGATCGTGTTCCTGTTCCTGCACTCGTGGCGCAGCACGATCATCACCGGCCTCACGCTGCCGATCGCGGTCATCGCCACGTTCATTGCCCTCTACGCCTTCGGCTTCACGCTCAACATGATGACGTTGATGGCGCTGTCGCTCTGTATCGGGCTCCTGATCGACGACGCGATCGTCGTGCGCGAGAACATCGTGCGCCATCTCGGGATGGGCAAGAGCCACCCGGCGGCGGCGCGCGAGGGAACCGACGAGATCGGGCTTGCGGTCATGGCGACGACGTTCGCGATCGTGGCGGTGTTCGTGCCGATCGCTTTCATGAAGGGTATCGTCGGACAGTTTTTCTTCCAGTTCGGCCTGACCGTCGCGGTAGCGGTGCTGGTGTCGCTGTTCGTGAGCTTCACGCTCGATCCGATGCTCTCGTCGGTCTGGCACGATCCGCCGGGCTCGCGCTTTTCGCGCGTGCCGTGGCTCGGCCGGTTCATGGATCGCGTCGAGGGCGTCGTGCAATGGTTCCACGCCGTTTACGGGCGGCTGCTCGAGTGGGCGATCTCCGAAAACAAGCGCCGGCTCTTCATCCCGACCATCGGCATCTTCGCCGCGCTGCGCACGGGGAGCTCGACGCCGCTCAAGCCTCGCTGGGTCACGATCACGAACCGCGGCATCGTGCTGTGGACCGCGCTGCTGATCTTCGCAGGCAGCTTCGGGCTGCTGCCGTTCATCGGCAAGGAGTTCTCGCCGCAGGTCGACGAGAGCTTTATCTCCCTGCGCCTCAACACGCCCGTCGGCACGAGCCTCGAATTCACCGACAAGAAGGTACGCGAGGCCGAAGCGGCGCTGAAGCAGTTTCCCGAGATCGTGCTGGCGATGACGACGGTGGGCAACGCATGGGATGGCCGCAACTACGCGCGGATCAATCTCAAGCTCACGGATCGCGACAAGCGCGCGCGCACGCAGAAGGATCTCGAGCGCGACATACGCAACGCGCTCAAACCCATTCCGGGCATCGAGCTTGCACTGGGCTACGATCGGCCGATCTGGGTCAACCTGTTGGGGCCCGATCCGGACACGCTGACCCGCCTGATCAACGAGTTCGCGGCGAAGGTGGCCAAGGTTCCGGGGATCGCCGACATGGAAACCTCGGAGAAAGCGCTGAACCCGGCCCTGTCGATCCGACTCAACAACGATGCGGCCTCCGATCTGGGCATCTCGGTGCAGCAGGTCGGCGCGACGGTCCGTCCGCTGCTCGCCGGCGAGACCGTGAGCTACTGGCTCGGACCGGACGGCCAGAACTACGAAGTCAACGTGCAGCTGCCGCGGGAAGGGCGTCAGCTCGCCTCCGACCTGGGCAACCTGTATCTCTCGACCAACAAGCGCGGCCCCGACGGGGAGCTGCGCATGGTGCCATTGCGTCAGGTCGCCGAAATCGTCGAGAGCACAAGCCCGCAGATCATCAAGCGTCAGGATTTGCAGCGGCGCGTGGCGCTCTACGCCAACGCCGAGGGCCGTCCCTCGGGCAACGTCGGCGACGACGTCAAGAAGATCGTCGACTCGACCGTCCTTCCGCCGGGATACCGGTTCGCCATTGCCGGGCAGCAGGAAGACACGCAGGAATCGATGGCGGCGCTGGTCGCGGCGCTGGGACTGGCGATTATCTTCATCTATCTCGTGCTCGCTTCGCAATTCGCGAGCTTCACCCAGCCGGTCGCGATCATGGCCTCGCTGCCGTTCACGCTGATCGGGGTGTTGCTGGCGCTGATACTGACCGGAACGACGCTCAACATTCTGTCGATGATCGGCTTCGTGATGCTGATGGGCCTCGTCACCAAGAACGCGATCCTGCTCGTCGACTTCGCCAACCGCTCGCGCCGCGGCGGCGCTTCGTTGCACGACGCGCTGCTCACCGCGGGCCAGGTCCGCCTGCGGCCCATCATGATGACGACGGCGGCGATGATTTTCGGCATGCTGCCGCTGGCTATGGGCCTCGGCGAGAGCGGGGAAACGCAGGCTCCCATGGGCCGCGCGATAATCGGCGGGGTGCTGACCTCGACGCTGCTCACGCTCGTGGTCGTGCCGGTCATCTACACGTACCTCGACCGGCTCACCGAATGGCGCCGCGCCCGGAAGGCGCGGCACGCCGCGCGCGCCGCCGCCGTGCCGGCGGCGGGCGACTGACGTGCGATAATAAACGACGCTGCGGCAGCGGTCGCGGCTCGAACAACGAAGCCCGTTCGACCGGAGCGTTTTGCGCCGGGCGGCGGCGCTATAACGCGGAATTCGTAAAATGGATTTCGAACAGGCGCGGTTCAACATGGTCGAGCAGCAGATCCGCACCTGGGACGTGCTCGACCAGAACGTGCTGGACCTGCTGTTCGAGCTGCGGCGCGAGGATTTTGTGCCGCCCGCGTACCGCGCGCTCGCCTTCGCCGACCTTGAAATTCCGCTCGGCGACGGGGAGCGCATGTGGCCCCCGAAACTCGAGGCAAGAGTGCTGCAGCAGCTCGAGCTCGATCGCAACGATGCCGTGCTCGAAATCGGCACGGGCAGCGGCTATCTGACGGCGTTGCTCGGCCGCTGCTGTGCGGCGGTGACCAGCGTGGAGATCATTCCGAGACTTTCAGCCGAAGCAGCCGGTAAGCTGGCCCGCGCCGGCATCGTCAATGCGCACTTGGAGGTCGGCGACGGCGCGCGTGGATGGGGCGACCTGCAATACGATGCGATCGTCCTCACGGGATCGACGCCGGTCCTGCCCGACTCATGGCTGCAGCAGCTCAAACCCGGCGGCCGCCTGTTCGCCGTCGTCGGTGACCCCCCGGTAATGACCGCGCGCATGGTGCGCTGGACGGCGCCGGGTGCAATCGCGACCGAGGATCTTTTCGAAACAGTGATTGCACCACTGCGCAATGCGGCGCAGCCGGCGCGCTTTGTGTTTTGATTCCATTCGGGCAGCCAGCGGACTTTCGCTGCGGGCAGCGAGCCACGGCCCGGCCTCATCCTCGACCGACTGACTGGACCGCTACGATGGTGAAGAGATTGCTTGCGATCGCGCTCGGTGCTGCCTGCAGCGCTCCCTTTTCTCCCGCTTCAGCCGATGACCTGTTGCAGATCTATCGCGATGCGCTGGCCAGCGATCCCGTCCTGGCATCGGCGCGCGCCAATTGGGCGGCGACGCAGGAAAACGTCCCGCAAGCCCGCGCCGGTCTGCTGCCGGCCGTCGGTCTCGCCGCCAATGCGACCGAGGAGGACTTCTACGAAAAAATCCATGTAGACCCCGCGCAAAAAATTCGGGAGAGGTTTCCGCAGCTCGCCTATACGGTGTCCGCCAGCCAACCGCTGTACCGTCCGCAGAATTCGATCGCGCTCGCCCAGGCCAAGCAGCAGGTCGGGCAAAGCGACTACGTACTCTCTTCGGCGCAACAGGATCTGATTGTCCGCGTCACCCAGGCGTATTTCGACGTGCTGCTGGCGCGCTTCAACATCGAGCTGACCGAAAGCCAGAAGGCCGCGGTAAGCGAGAATCTGGCACAGGCGAAGCGCAACTTCGAGGTCGGCACCGCCACGATCACCGACACCAACGATGCGCAGGCCAAATACGACCAGATCGTCGCGCAGGAGATCGCGGCGCGGACCGACCTGGACAACAAGCTCGCGGCGCTGCGCGCCATCATCGGAAGATTTCCCACCGATCTCAAGCGCTTCGGCGAGAAGTTCGACCCGCACCTGCCGGCGCCGAACGCGCTCGATCCCTGGGTAGAGCAGGCATTGAGCCAGAACCTCCAGGTGCGCATCGCTCAGGCCAACTTCGACATCGCCACGCTCGAAGTCGACCGGCAGCGGGCCGCGCACTATCCTACCGTCGATCTGGTCGCGAGCATCAATCAGGGCTACGCCGGTGGTTCCGCGTCGACATCGTCGGTGTCGTCGGCCGCCTTCGATTCGCGTCTCGCGCAGATCGGCGTGCAGCTCAACGTGCCGCTGTATCAGGGCGGCGCGATCGAGTCCCGCGTGCGACAGGCGATCGCCAATCAGGACCGCGCGCGGCAGGATCTCGAAGCGGCGCGGCGCAGCGCACAGCTGCTCGCGCAGACCTCGTTCTCGGGGGTGACGAGCGGCGTCGCGCAGGTCAAGGCATTCGAACAGGCGCTAGCCTCGGCGCAGGTCTCGTACGATTCCAACAAGCTCGGCCTGGAGGTTGGCGTGCGCACCAATCTCGACGTCCTCAACCAGCAGCAGCAGGTGTTCCAGACGCGATTCAATCTGACGCAGTCCTATTACAACTTCCTGATCAACCAGCTCAAGCTCAAGCAAGCCGTCGGCACGCTGACCGACGCCGACCTCGAGCAGATCAATCGCGATCTGCGCGTTTGAGCGCCGCCGCCGCGGCGTCCTTGAGCTGCGGCGCGAGCCAGGACCACAACCGATCGGCGGCACCCCGATGCGCCGCGTGGAATGCACGCGCAGCGGCGCTCATCGCCTGCCGCCGCGCAGGGTCCGACAGGATCGCGCGCGCGGATGCGACCAGCGCATCGGCATCGGCGACGATCTCGGCTGCCCCCGCCGCGACCGCGCCGGCACTCGCTTCGGCGAAATTGTAGGTGTGCGGTCCGATCAGCACCGGTATTCCGAATGCCAGAGGCTCGATCAGGTTCTGCCCGCCGAGCGGCAGCAAGCTGCCGCCGACGAAAGCCAGATCGGCCGCCGCGTAATACGCGAAAAGTTCGCCCATCGAATCGCCGAGGACGACGCGCGTATCGGCGGGTACTTGGCCGTTGTCGCTGCGTCGCGCAAAGCGGATGCCGCGCTGGCGCAGCAGGTCAGCGACGGCGGCAAAGCGCTGCGGATGTCGCGGCACGATAACCAGCAGCGACTCCGGCGACAGCGGCGCCCGTTCTAGAGCGTCCAACAGCAGCGCCTCCTCGCCTTCGCGCGTGCTCGCGGCGATCCACAGTAGGCGCGTCGAGCCGAAGCGCAACGCGAATTCGGCGCCAAGCGCACGTGCGGCGTCGGGAACCATCACGTCGAACTTGAGATTGCCGGTCACCACCGTCTTGCGCGCACCCAGCGCCGCGAGCCGTGCCTCGTCGGCCGCCGACTGCGCGGCGACGCCGGCAAGGCGCGAGAGCATCGGCCGGGTCAGCGCGCCGAAGCGGCGGTATCCGGCCGCCGAACGCTCCGACAGGCGCGCGTTGACCAGATAGACCGGTATGCGCCGTGCCGTGGCGCGGGCGATCAGGTTGGGCCAAAGCTCTGTCTCGAGAAGAAATCCGGCGGCTGGACGAAAGTGCTCGAGAAAGGAATCGACCGCGAACGGCAGGTCGTACGGCAGCCACACCTGAGTGACGGTATCGCCGTAGAGCGCGCGGCCGGTCTCGCGGCCGGTCGCCGTCATGTGCGTGAGCACGATGGCGATATCGGGATAGGCGCGACGCAGATGCTGCAGCAGAGGCAGCGCAGCCCGCGTTTCGCCGACCGACACCGCGTGGACCCACCAGACGACGGAAGCCGGCGGAACCGCGCCATAGCGGCCGAAGCGTTCACCCCACGCTCGCCGGTAACCCGGTTCGCGGCGTCCGCGCCACCAGAGGCGAAATGGCAAGAGCGGCAGCAGCGCCGACCCGGCAGCCGTATAGAGCACGCGAGCGAAGTCCATCAGCAGGCCGGCAACGAACGCAACAACGCGCCGACGACGGCGATGACTTCGGCTGGCGCGGGGACGATGCGTGTTCCGCCGAGATCGCGGCAACGCGGGCTGGCGCGCGCCACGCCGGCGAGCCGCGGATCGGTGGCGACGAACAGCGCAACGGTCGGCGCGCCCAATGCCGCCGCGAGGTGGACGAGCCCGGTGTCGACCCCGCAAACAATCTCGGCGCGGGCGAGGAGCGCCGCGAGCTCCGGCAGTGCGCGGCGTGCGCAAACGGCGGCTCCCGGGATACCGTCGGCAAGCCGGGCGCTGCGTTCGGCTTCTTGGGTCGTGCCCCAAGGCAGCAGCACGGCGAGTCCGGCCTGCGTGAAATGCGCGATCAACGCGCGCCAGTGCGCTTCGGGCCAAAGCTTGTCGGCACGACTGCTCGCGTGCACGAGGACCGCATAGGGCGTTTCAGGCGCGGCCAGCAGCGCCGGAGGGGCCAAGTCGAAGTGCGGCGGTCCCTCGGGCGTGTAGCCGAATGCGGCCGCAGCGAGCTGGCGGCAGCGGTCGATCAGATGCTGAGCGGGATCGATCCGGTAGCGGTGACGGTAGGTGAGGCTCGCCGCGGGCTCGCGGATGCTGGCGCGGTCGGGCCCATGTACCGGCCCGCGCGCCAGCCACGCCAGCAGCGCGCCCTTGACCTGTTCCTGCAGATCGAGCACGAAATCGTACCGATCGCGTATCAGAGCGCGGCGGAACGCTCCGACCTCGCGCCAGGTCGCGCGCTCGAGGACCTTGTGCCGCCAGCGGCGCAGCGCGACGGGGATCACGCGGTCGACACCGCGATGCATCGCAACCAGCGGGGCAAAAGCCTCCTCGGCGACCCAGTCGACCGCGATGCCGGGACGATGTCGCCGGATGTCGTGCACGATCGGCAAGGCGTGAACGATATCGCCGAGCGACGAAGGCCGGATGATCAGCGCGCGACTCATCGGATACGCCTCATGCGGATCCCGCCAAGCGGTGCCGCCGGTGCATCGATCGGGGCCGGCCGGCGGATGACTTGCCGGTGCGTTGCACGTAGAATGGGCCGCGCCCTCCACCGCATGTCGCATCGGAGACGCTCTCCTGCCCCGACGCCCGACGCGTTGTCTGATCCCAGCCGCGCTTGCCCCTGCCTGAATTCAGCCTTGTCGTGATCACGCGCGATGCCGGTGCGCAGCTCGCTGCTTGTCTCGATTCCGCGCGCTTTGCCGCGGAAACGCTGGTCGTCGACTCCGGCAGCCAGGATGATACCGTAGAAATCGCCCGCGCCCGCGGCGCGCGGGTGATCGAACAGCCATGGCTGGGATTCGGACCGCAGCGGCGCTACGCGGTCGCGCAGGCCGCGTACGACTGGGTCCTGTGCCTGGATGCCGACGAGCAGCTCTCGCCGGAGCTGGCGATTGCCGTCAGCGCTGCCTTGCGAGAGCCGCGTCACGCCGCGTTCGAGATGGCCCGGCGCAACCGTTTTTTCGGACGCTGGCTGCGTCATGGCGAAGGCTATCCCGACTGGACGATTCGCTTGTTCGACCGTCGCCGCGCGCAATGGACCGACGACCCCGTCCACGAACACGTGCTCGCGGATGGGCCGGTCGGAAGGCTCGACGGCGACCTGTTGCACGCGTCGGCCGAGTCGCTCGATGCCTACCTCGCCAAGCAGAATCGCTACACGACGCTTCAGGCCGAGGCGATGCATGCGCGCGGCGAGCATTTCTCCATGGTCCGGATGATCGGATCGCCGCTCGTGCGCTTCGTCCGCTTCTACCTGCTGCGCGCGGGTTTTCTGGACGGCGCAGCGGGGCTCACGCATATCGCGATCGGTTGTTTCGCGAGCTTCTGCAAGTACGCCAAGCTGCGCGCGCTCGAGCGGCCGGCGGACTTCTCGTGACGACGCTGGTCACCGGGGCGGCGGGCTTTATCGGCATGCATCTCGCGCTGCGGCTGGCGCGCGATGGAGCCGACGTCGTCGGCGTCGACAACTTCGACGCGTATTACGACGTCGACTTGAAGCGCGCCCGGGCGCGCGAGCTGGCCGGCGCCGGCGTGCGTTGCATCGAGCTCGACCTGGCCGATCAGGCGGCGACGGCGGCGCTGTTTCGCGACGGTCGATACACGCACGTCGCGCATCTGGCCGCGCAGCCGGGCGTCAGGTATTCGCTGGTCAATCCAGCCGCCTACATCCGCAACAACATCGATGCGTTCGGCGCCGTCATCGAAGCTTGCCGCCACACCGGCGTCGAGCATCTGGTCTATGCATCGAGCTCGAGCGTCTACGGTGCCAGCCACACATTGCCGTTTTCCGAGGATCAGAACGTCGATCATCCGGTGAGCCTGTACGCGGCGACCAAAAAGGCAGACGAGCTGATCGCGCACAGCTACAGCCACCTGTACCGGCTGCCGACGACGGGCTTGCGCTTTTTCACCGTCTACGGACCCTGGGGCCGGCCCGACATGGCAGCCGCGCTCTTCACGCGGGCAATCCTCGACGGCACGCCGATCAAGGTGTTCAACTACGGACGGATGCGCCGCGACTTCACCTACATCGACGACATCGTCGAAGGCGTCGTCCGGGTGCTGCCCCGGGTGCCCGCGGCCGCCGAGGCGAGCGTCGCGCCGTACGCCATCTACAACATCGGGAACCATACGGCGATCGATCTCGAATCGTTCATCGGCGAGCTCGAACGACTGCTTGGCAAGCGCGCGATCCGGGAGTACCTGCCGTCGCAGCCGGGCGATGTGCCGGCGACGTTCGCCGCGATAGACCGGCTCGCGGCGGCAACGGGATTCGCGCCGACGACGCCGCTCGCGGTGGGATTGCAACGCTTCGTGGCGTGGTATCTCGACTACTACGAAGCGGACGGACCGCCTCGCGCGACATGATAGAATCCGCGGCCGCGAACAAGCATCCCGCTCGCCTTTAGATGTATGGAGCTCGCATGATTCTGGTCACCGGCGGCGCCGGTTTTCGTTTTGGCATAACGTGCTCCGCACGTGAGCCTGCACCGAATCCGGCTTCACACCTCGTATGATCCTCGTTACAGGCGGGGCCGGTTTTATCGGCGCCAATTTCGTGCTCGATTGGCACAGTGAAGTCGGCGAGCCGGTCGTCAACGTCGACAAGCTGACCTACGCCGGAAATCTCGGCAGTCTGGCCGCGCTCAAGGACGACCCCGGCCATATCTTCGTGCGCGCGGACATCGGCGATCGCGCGACGATCGACGCGTTGCTCGCGGCGCATCGGCCGCGTGCGATCGTCAATTTCGCGGCGGAAAGTCACGTCGACCGGTCGATCCACGGCCCGGCCGCCTTCATCGAGACCAACATCGTGGGCACGTTCGCGCTGCTCGAAGCGGCGCGGGGATACTGGTCGTCGCTGCCGGAGGCTGAGCGCTCGCGCTTTCGCTTTCTGCACGTGTCGACCGACGAGGTGTACGGCTCGCTCGCGCCCGATGCGGCCGGATTCAGCGAGACCACGCCGTATGCGCCCAACAGCCCGTATTCGGCGTCGAAGGCGGCCTCCGATCACCTGGTGCGCGCTTACCATCACACCTACGGCCTGCCGACGCTTACGACCAATTGCTCGAACAACTACGGACCGTTGCAGTTCCCCGAAAAGCTGATCCCCCTGATGATCGTCAACGCGATCGCCGGCAAGCCGCTGCCTGTCTACGGCGACGGCAAGAACGTCCGCGACTGGCTGTACGTCGGCGATCATTGCGCCGCGATCCGCACCGTGCTCGCGCGCGGTGCGCCGGGCGCGACGTACAACGTCGGCGGCAATGCGGAAAAAACCAATATCGAAGTCGTGCGCACCATTTGCCGGGTGCTCGCCGAGCAGCGTCCCGGCCGCGATTACTCCACGCAGATCAACTTCGTCCGCGATCGTCCCGGGCACGATCGCCGCTACGCGATCGACGCGTCCAAGATTCGGGGCGAGCTCGGTTGGGCGCCACGCGAGACGTTCGAAACGGGACTCTCGCGCACCGTGCGCTGGTATCTCGATCATGCGGCGTGGCTACAGGCAGTGAGCAGCGGCGAATACCAGAAGTGGATTTCGCTCAACTATACGAGCGAGCCGGCATGACGGTGCGCAAGGGCATCATCCTGGCCGGCGGCTCGGGAACGCGCCTCTACCCCGCGACGCAGGTGCTGTCCAAGCAGCTGCTGCCGGTTTACGACAAGCCGATGATCTACTACCCGCTATCGACCTTGATGCTCGCCGGCATTCGCGACATCCTGCTGATCTCGACCCCCGAGGACACGCCGCGTTTCGCCCAGCTATTGGGTGACGGGCAGCGTTGGGGGATCGCTTTGCAGTACGCGGTCCAGCAGACGCCGGGCGGCCTCGCGCAGGCGTTCGTCATCGGCCGCGACTTCGTAGGCGGCTCGAACTCGGCGCTGGTGCTGGGCGACAACATCTTCTACGGAAACGACCTGCAGCCGATGCTCGCGCGCGCCACTGCGCGCTCGGCCGGCGCGACGGTGTTTGTCTATCCGGTGGCCGATCCCGAGCGATACGGCGTCGCGGAATTCGACGCCGAAGGTCGCGTGCTGAGTCTCGCCGAAAAGCCGCAGCGTCCGAAGTCGCGCTACGCGGTGACCGGCCTCTACTTCTACGACAACCGGGTACTCGACATTGCCGCCGGGCTGAAGCCCTCGGCACGCGGCGAATTCGAGATTACCGATGTCAACAAGGCCTATCTTGCACTGGGCGAGCTCGCGGTCGAAGTCATGGGCCGCGGCATGGCGTGGCTCGACACCGGCACGCACGAATCGCTGCTGGAAGCGGCGCAATACATCGCGACCATCGAGCGCCGGCAGGGACTCAAAATCGCCTGTCCGGAAGAGATCGCCTATCGCCAGGGATACATCGACGCCGCAGCGCTGGAAAAGCTCGGTCAGGCGATGGCCAGGAACGGTTACGGACAGTATCTGCTGAGCCTGCTGCACGGGCCGGCGATACGCTGACACGGCAGCGATGAAGGTCACGCCGACCGAGTTGCCGGAGGTGCTGCTGCTCGAGCCGAAAGTGTACGGCGACGAGCGCGGGTTTTTCTTCGAGAGCTACAATCGACGCACGCTTGCCGAGGCGGGGATCGACGCCGAATTCGTGCAGGACAACCATTCGCGCTCCGGGCGCGGTGTGCTGCGAGGTTTGCACTACCAGATCGAGCACGCCCAGGGGAAGCTGGTCCGCGTCACGGCTGGCGAGGTGTTCGACGTCGCAGTCGATCTTCGGCGCAGCTCGCCGCGATTCGGCCGCTGGTCGGCGGCGATGCTGTCGGCGGAGAACCGTCACATGCTGTGGATCCCGCCCGGATTCGCGCACGGCTTCCTGGTCGTTTCCGATGCCGCGGAGTTTCTCTACAAGACGACCGACTATTGGTATCCGCAGCATGAGCGGTGCCTCCTGTGGAGTGATCCGGCGCTTGGCATCCGGTGGCCACTGTCCGGCACGCCGCTGATCGCGGCCAAGGACGCAGCTGGACGCACGCTGGTGCAGGCCGACGCCTATCCGTGAAGCGCCCGGTGATACTGCTCACTGGGGCTGCGGGCCAGCTCGGCTTCGAGCTCAACCGGCTGCTTCCGGCGCACGGCGAGGTCGAGGCGCGGAATCGAGCCGCGCTGGACTTGGCCGATGCAGACGCCGTCGCTGCAACCGTGCGGCGGGTCAAGCCGCAGATCATCGTCAACGCGGCCGGCTACACGGCCGTCGACCGCGCCGAAAGCGAGCCCGCGCTGGCCGATGCGATCAACGCCCGGGCGCCGGCGATTCTGGCCGGGGAGGCGAACCGCCTCGGCGCGCTGCTGATCCACTATTCGACTGACTATGTTTTCGATGGCACGTCCGCCGAGCCCTATCGCGAGGAAGACCGAGCGAACCCGCTGAATGTCTACGGGAGGAGCAAGCTCGCCGGCGAGCGCGCGATCGCTGCCGCCGGCGGCGCGCACCTGATCCTGCGCACGAGCTGGATTTACGGCTGGCATGGCCAGAATTTTCTGCTGACGATGAAAAGGCTCGCCGCCACGCGCGACGAACTGCGCGTCGTCGCCGACCAGTTCGGCGTGCCCAACTGGAGCCGGGTGCTGGCCGAAGCGACGGCGAGCCTGATAGGGCGCGGCGCGGCCGCGCTGGCGAAAAAAAGCGGTATCTATCACCTGAGCGGCGGCGGGCGCGCAAGCTGGTTCGATTTCGCGCGCGCGATTTTCGACGATCCCGATCATCCGCGCGTGGTGCCGATCACGACAGCCGAATATCCGACACCTGCGCGCCGCCCGGCATCGGCGGTGCTTGCGACGAGCAAACTGAAAGATACGTTCGGCATCGCCCTGCCGGATTGGCGCCAAACGCTGGCCGCGTGCAAGGCGGCGGCGATCTAACGCCCGCGCGCATCCCTTGCGCCCGGCAAGCGCAGCCGCGGACTAGAACCGATACGAATGCGCGACCGGCGCAGCACGCGCCAGCGTCGCACCCGAGCCGGACGCGACGATCGCATTCATCCCGAATGCGACGCCGTCCAGCAGCGCATTGTGGCGGTACGTGGCCAACGTGCGCAGCGGTTCTACGCCTCGCTCGAGCGTCTTCTGATCGATTGTCGTGACCTGGCAGCGAGTGCAGGGCTTGACCATCTTCAGCGTCACGTCGCCGCTTACGATTTGGTCGATGTAGTCCTCGTCGTAGGCGTCGACACCCGAGAGCACCAGATTCGGACGAAAGCGATCGATAGGAAGCGGAGTCGTCAGCCTGGCGTTCAGATCGCCGAGCGAAGCCTCCGACAGCACCAGCAGCGGATAAGCGTCGGCAAACGCGGTGTGCGCGCCGGAAGCGCCCGCGTATTCCGGATTGCAGCGCCGGCGCGTCGCCGGATCGAAACGAACCAACCGGTAAGTGCCGTCCAAGCGCGCCGACAGCCATGCCGCTGCCGCAGGTCCTTGATCGATACCCGGGACGGTATCGCGCCACACGGTCACGGGGCCCGCGATGCCGGGTTGATCGAGCGCGAGCGGCAGCGCCTCGGCGCCTGGCGCAGCAAGCACCAGCGAGGTGGCGGTGATCGCCGTCGTGATCGATGCCAGCCGGGATTCGGTGCGTTGCGAAACAAATCGCCCGGCGACGTCGACGATCATCCACTCGCGGTCGTGCTCGAGCCCGCGCTCGGTGACCCGCGCTGAAGGCAAAGCGATGCCGCGGCAGCCCTTGACCGGATAGATGAACAAAGCCGCGATCGTGGCGCCCACGTCAGCGCCAAGAAAAAAGGCGGCGCAAACGCCGCCTTTGAGCCCGTTTATGTGGCCGCACGCTTTAATGCAATCCGGCGGCGTACTGCGCGATGGCCGCTATCGCCTGCTCGTTCATCCTACCGGCGATCTGCGCCATGATCCTGCCGTTGATGTCCTTGCCTTCCTTGTCCATGCCGCGCTCGCCCGCCTTGAACGCGCGCAGCTGCGTCAGCGTGTAGTCGGCATACTGTCCGCCGAGACGCGGATAGCGCGACGGAATGCCTGCGCCATCGGGCGCGTGGCACGCGGCACACGCCGGCACGCCGCTGGCGGCATCGCCGCCGCGAAAGAGCTTTTGTCCCGCCGCGGCGAGCTCGGCGTCCTTCGCCGCCGACCCCTTGGGCTTCTGTTGCGCGAAATACGCACCCAGCGAACGCATATCTTCCGGCGTCAGCGCAGCAGCCATTCCCGCCATCACCGGATTGCTGCGGACGCCGCTTTTGAAGTGGGCGAGCTGCAGCGCGATGTAATCGGCCTGCTGTCCGGCCAGGTTCGGGTTCGCGGGGCTCGGGCTGTTACCATCGGCGCCATGGCAGGCCGAGCATACCTGGTTGACGATCTGCTGCGCCTTGGCGAGATCCGGCTTGCTGGCGGTCTCCTCGGCCCGCGCCGGCACGCCCAGCGTCGCGCCGAGCACGACCGCAACGGCCACCGCCGTCAGCAACAACGCGCGTTTCATCGTTTGACGCTCCCTCGATTCTGCGGCCCGGCGGTCCAGTCCGCGGATCGGGCATCGACAGCGCACGCATGCGACTCAAGCCGACCGCGTATTGTACCGAATCCGTCGCGGCCGGCCCAAGGGTCGAGCCTGGTACGAGCGCGGTGAAGCATCCGTTCCGCGATGCGCAATTTCTGACGACGGCGGCGGATTGGCACCAGCTGCCTGTCGACGGGGCCCCTGAAGTGGCGTTCGCCGGCCGTTCGAACGCCGGCAAGTCCTCGGCCATCAACGCATTGGCCAATCGAACGCGGCTGGCATTCGTCAGCAAGACGCCGGGACGAACGCAAAACATCAACTTTTTCCGGCTGCGCTCCGGAGCCTTGCTCGCCGACTTGCCAGGCTACGGCTACGCGGCCGTGCCGGCGGCCATGCGCCGTCATTGGCAGCAATTCATCGCACGCTATCTGACAGAACGCGTGCCACTTACCGGGCTGGTATTGCTGATGGACGCGCGACGGGCTATGACCGACCTCGACCGGCAAATGCTCGACTGGTTCCTTCCGTCGCTGCGGCCGACGCATATCCTCCTGACCAAGGCCGACAAGTTCACCGTCGCCGAACAGCGACGCATCCTCGCCGGCGTACAGCGCGAGCTCGGAAAGGACTATGGCGCGTATGCAGACCGGATCAGCGTGCAGCTATTTTCGGCGACGCGCAAGCTCGGGCTCGCGGAAGCGGAGGAGGCGGTGGGTGCATGGCTCGCGCCGTTTGCGGCGGATACCGCGATTGCGCCGGCACAAAAAGAAGGGCCCCGACATCAAGGGGAGTGAGTCGGGGCCTCAAGAACGCCCTCCGATTGGTAGGGTTACGCAACCGAAGGGCACCCGCTCAGGGAGGAAAGCGGGAGACGATACTATCGTCTGCGGGTTATGACCGGACGCGCGACAAAAGAGTTCCACAGTGCGTTCGACGATTCGCGAGATTGCGCGTCGACCAAAGATCGAACGCTGTTGCTCGCAACGATGCGTGCGAGCTACGATGCGCTATAAGCGACTCGTGCAACCGAGGCTCAGCCTTCGCTATGTCGATGAACTTTACCGGAAAATTTCCCGAACGGCGGCAGCGCCGAATGCGCCGCGACGACTTCTCGCGTCGCCTGATGCGCGAGCACCGACTGTCGAGCGACGATCTGATCTATCCCGCCTTCGTCCTCGACGGCAGCCGGCGCGAGGAGCCGGTGCTTTCGCTGCCGGGGATCTCTCGCAAGAGCATCGACCTGTTGTTGGCCGACGCCGAGCGCTGCGTAGCGCTCGGCGTGCCGGCGATCGCGCTGTTCCCGGTGATCCCGGCCGCCAAGAAATCGCTCGATGCCGCGGCCGCCTGGGATCCACAGGGCTTGGTGCCGCAAACAGTGCGGGCCCTGAAGGCGCGATTTCCGGCCTTGGGCGTGATCACCGACGTCGCGCTCGATCCTTACACCAGTCATGGGCAGGACGGTCTGCTCGACGACACCGGCTATGTCGCCAACGACGAGACGGTCGCCGCGCTGACCCGACAAGCTCTGTGCCATGCCGAGGCCGGTGCCGACGTCGTCGCCCCATCCGACATGATGGACGGGCGCATCGGCGCGCTGCGCGCGGCGCTTGATCGCGCCGGACACGACAGGGCGCGGATTCTCGCGTACTCGGCCAAGTACGCGTCGGGATTCTACGGCCCGTTTCGCGACGCCGTCGGATCGGGCGCCAGTTTGGGCGGCGGCAACAAATACACCTATCAGATGGACCCGGCCAACGGCGACGAGGCGCTGTGGGAAGTCTTTCTCGACTTGCAGGAAGGCGCCGACATGGTGATGGTCAAGCCGGGCTTGCCCTATCTCGATATCGTGCGTCGGGTCAAGGACAGCTTCGGCGTGCCGACCGCGGTGTATCAGGTCAGCGGCGAATACGCGATGCTGAAGGCAGCCGCAGCCAACGGCTGGCTCGACGAGCGCACCTGTGCGATGGAGGCACTGATCGCATTCAAGCGCGCCGGCGCCGACGCGATCCTGACCTACTACGCGCTCGTGGCCGCGGCGTGGCTCAAGGAATGATCAGGACGTCGGATCCGCCGCCCTCGCCAGCAACGACTTGAGCTCGGAGAGTGACAGGCGGTCCTCGTCGTTGTGCCGGGGACGGCTGCGGCGCTGTTGCGGCGAAACGATGTCGAGCCGCACCGCGGCCGCGCCACGCCCGGCGTTGAGCCGCGCAACCGCAGTGCCGCCCTGCGGCGGCGCGGCGGTGTACTCGATCCCGGCGTTGATCAACCCGAGTTCGACGGCCTTGGGATCCTCGGCCTCCAGTTCGAGTCGCACGTCGCTGTGGACTGTCGCCCAGCCCGCAGCGACGCCGCCGACCAGCACGGGCCGCCACGGCGCGAGGCGCTCCATCCAGTCCAGCGCAATTGTGCGCTGAACGCGCAGCGAAGCGGCCTGCGCCTGCGGCTGGAATAGGCTGTTGTAATCGCGCAACGCCTGCTCGATCTCTTCGTTGGCTGGCAGCGCCTCCCGGTCGCTCAAGCCCAGCTCGCGGCAGGCCTTGCGCTTCGCCGCAGTCCAGTCGGACAACCCGTGCTCGGCAATCAGCCGCGCCGCCGCCTGCGCGATCCGCACCCGGTTGCGCAGGGCCTGTGACGATGCGATATGCGAGGCCAAAGCTCAGAACAGCTGATTGCGGACCTCGGGAGGCGCGCGCCCGCCGTCGGTGGCGAGCGCGTCGTCGCTCTTGCGCGGCATGAATTCCGAGAAAAAATATTCGGGGATACCGCCGCGGTCGTCGTTTTCGCGCAAGCCGGAATCCGCATTGATGCGAGCGACGACGACCCCTTCCGGCTGCTTGAGCGGCGTTTCGGGCACGCCCTTGAGCGCCTTGGCCATGAACGCCATCCAGATCGGCAATGCCGCAACCGCACCCGGTCTCGTTGTTGCCGAGCGTTCGCGGCTGGTCGAAGCCGATCCAGGCGACCCCGACCATCGCCGCATTGAATCCGCAGAACCAGGCGTCGACGTAGTCGTTGGTGGTCCCCGTCTTGCCGGCGAGGTCGTGCCGGCCGAGCTGGTTGGCGCGCGCGGCGGTGCCGGCGCGAACCACGTCGCGCAGCATGGTCGTCATGATGAAAGCGTTGCGCGGATCGATGGCCGGCTCGGCATTGACGCCCGCGACCGCGGGCGTCGCCTTCGACAGCGCGTTGCCGCGGCCGTCGACGATCCGGTCGATCAGATACGGCGTCACGCGATAGCCGCCGTTGGCGAATACCGAATACGCGGCAACCATCTGCAGCGGCGTCGCGGCCCCCGCCCCCAGCGCCATGGTCAGATACGCCGGATGCAGCTTCGGGTCGAAGCCGAAGCGCGCGATGTAGTCCTGCGCATACTGCGGCCCGATCGCCTGCATCACGCGCACGGTGACCAGATTCTTCGATTTCATCAGCGCCGTGCGCAGCCGCATCGGCCCTTCGAAGGTGCCGTCGTAGTTCTTCGGCTCCCACGGCTCGCCGCCCGTCTGCGCCGCATCGAAGTAGAGCGGCGCATCGTTGACCACCGTCGCCGGGCTGAAGCCCTTTTCCAGCGCGGCCGAGTAGATGAAAGGCTTGAAGCTGGAACCCGGCTGCCGGTATGCCTGGGTGACGTGATTGAACTTGTTGCGGTCGAAATCGAAACCGCCGACCAGAGACAGGATCGCTCCGTCGCTGGGGCGGACCGAGACGAACGCCGACTCGGCCTGCGGCATCTGCGTGATCTGCCAATTGCCCTTGTCGTCGCTGGCGATGCGAATCAGGGCACCTCGCCGGATCCGGCTGGTCGCCGGCGCCTTGTCGGACAGCGCACGGGCCGCGAATTTGAGGCCCTCGCCGTTGATGGCCAGGATGTCTCCGTCGCTGCGCACGACCTTGACCGAGGCAGGTGATGCTTCCAGGACGATCGCCGCCTCGAGGTTTTCGGCGTCGGCCACGTCTTGGAAGGCGGCGTCGAGTGCGTCGTCGAGCTGGGCCGGGTCGCTGGGCAGGCTGACATAAGCCTCGGGGCCGCGGTAGCCGTGCCGCCGGTCATAATCGATGACACCGCGCCGGACGGCCGCGTAGGCCGCGGCCTGGTCGTCCTTGCGCAGGGTCGTGTAGACCGTCAGGCCCCGGGTATAGCCCTCCTCGCCGTAAGTGTCGAACACCACCTGGCGGGCCATTTCGGCCGCGAACTCGGCATGAGTGTCGTATTCCTGCAACGCCTGGTGGACCGCCAGGGGGGTGTTCTGGGCCACCACGAACTGGTCATCGCTGATGTATTGGAGCTCGTGCATCCGCCGCAAAACGTATAACTGACGCCCGCGCGCCCGCTTGGGATTGGCCACCGGGTTGTAAGCCGAGGGTGCCTTGGGCAGTCCGGCCAGCATCGCCGCCTCGGCGATGGAGAGCTCCTGCAGCGGCTTGCCGAAGTAGATCTGGGCAGCCGCGGCGAAGCCGTACGCTCGCTGGCCAAGGAAGATCTGGTTGATGTAGAGCTCGAGTATTTCGTCCTTGGTCAGGTTCGACTCGATCTTGTAGGCAAGCATGACCTCGCGAAGCTTGCGAGTGAGCGTTCGCTCACGAGTCAGGAAGAAGTTCCGGGCGACCTGCATGGTGATGGTGCCGGCCCCCTGCGGCGCGCCGCCGCTCACGTTGGCGAGCGCCGCCCGCAGGACCGACAGGTAGTCGACCCCCCCGTGCTGGTAGAAGCGCTCGTCCTCAGCGGCCAGGATCGCGTGGCGCATGACATCCGGGACTTCCTTGATTTTGACGATCGCCCGGCGCTCCTCGCCGAACTCCCCTAGGAGAGCCCCTTCCGCAGAGACTATTTTGAGGGGTATCTTCGGCTGGTAGTCGGTCAGCGTGTCCAGCGACGGCAAAGTGGGATAAAGCAGTGCAAAGACAAAGGCGGCCAGGAGGGCTCCGACCAGCCCCAGGCCCGCCACCACAGCCGCAAGATAGATCAGCCAGCGCTTTAGCATGGGTGAATTAAAGTTACCGGGGGGCCGGGCGGGAGACGCGATTATATGCAGGGTTAGAAGCCAAGATAAACTTGAAAAAACAGTTTTACATGGTTTATATTTGCTGCTACTGTTTAATGTAATTTATATGAAGTGCGCCTAAAGTTCCCATGCTGAAGGAAAAACTCGATTCCGCGTTTGCCTTTTTGCAAACGAAGGCGCCGCCGCTGATCGGTGTGGACATCAGCTCGTCGGCCCTGAAGCTGGTCGAGCTGTCCGAAGCCGGCAAGGGAGCCTATCGGCTCGAGCGCTACACGATCGAGCCGCTCACCAAGGACCTGGTCACCGACGGCAACATCGTCAACCTCGACCAAGTCAGCGACGCGCTCCGCCGCGCGCACAAGCGGCTGGGCAGCCGCAACAAGCATATCGCAATGGCGCTGCCGACGGCGATGGTCATCACCAAGAAGATCATCGTGCCCGCAGGCCAGACTGAAGAGGAGCTCGAGCTCCAAGTCGAGGCCGAGGCCAACCAGTACATCCCGTTCGCGCTGGACGAGGTCAACCTCGATTTCCAGATCCTCGGCCCGGCGCCAAACAACGCCGAAGACGTCGAGGTGCTGATCGCGGCTTCGCGCAAGGAAAAGGTCGACGACCGGGTCGCAATCGCCGACAACGCCGGGTTGCGGCCGGCCGTGATGGACGTCGAATCGTATGCGACCGAAGAGGCGTTCCGCATGATCGCCCCGTCGCTGCCCGCGAACGGCCGCGACCAGAATGTCGCGCTGGTCGACATCGGCGCCCATGTCATGCACTTCTACGTCCTGCGCAACAACCAAATTCTGTTCTCCCGCGACCAGGCCTTCGGCGGCAACCAGTTGACCCACGACATCCAGCGCGCGTTCAACTTATCGCCTGAAGAAGCCGAATCGGCGAAGAAGAATGCCGGGCTGCCGGAGAATTATGACGCCGATGTGCTGCAGCCGTTCATGGAGACCCTGGCGCTGGAAGTGAC
The DNA here is from genome assembly GCA_963776175.1 of uncultured beta proteobacterium. Classification (GTDB taxonomy): domain Bacteria; phylum Pseudomonadota; class Gammaproteobacteria; order Burkholderiales; family Casimicrobiaceae; genus PALSA-1003. The sequence continues at coordinate 221,772 of CAVZLP010000007.1, forward strand.
CCGGGCCCTGCAGTTCTTCTTCACGTCGACGTCGTACAGCCAGGTCGACCAGGTCGTCCTCACCGGCGGCTGCGCCCTGCTGTCCGGGCTCGACGAACTGATCGCCAAGCGTGCCGGCGTGACCACGATCGTCGGCAACCCGTTCGCCAGCATGACCGTTTCCGATCGCATCCGGCCGCGCCAGCTCGCGGCGGACGCGCCGCTCCTCCTGATCGCCTGCGGCCTCGCGCTGCGCGGGTTCGAATAGCCATGGTCCGCGTCAACCTTCTGCCGCACCGCGAGCAGAAACGCCAGGCGCGCCAACGCCAGTTCATCTCGATGGCGATCGGGCTCGCGGTGCTCGGCGTCGCGATTGTCGGCCTGGTGCACATTGTCATTGCCGCGCGGATCGAGAATCAGAACGGGCGCAACACGCTGCTGAAGACCGAGATCGCCAAGCTTGACGAGCAGATCAAGGAAATCGACAAGCTGCGCGAGCAGACGCAGGCGCTGCTGGCGCGCAAGCAGATCGTCGAGACGCTGCAGTCGAACCGGACAGAGGCGGTGCACCTGTTAGACCAGCTGGTGCGGCAGCTGCCGGACGGCCTTTATCTCAAGTCTGTCAGGCAGGTCGGCGCCAAGGTGACGCTGACCGGCTACGCCCAATCCAACGCACGCGTCTCGACGCTGATGCGCAGCATCGAAAGTTCGCCGTGGCTGGCGACGCCGGAGCTGATCGAGATCAAGTCGGTGCCGCTCGACAAGCAGAAGGTCAACGAGTTCACGTTGAGTCTGCAGATGAAGCGCTCGGTGGAAGCGCAGCCCCCGAAGGGCAAGCTTCCCGCCGCTGCAGCGAAGGCCCCGGGGGCCGCGCCGCAAGCGAAGGGGCCGCAAACATGACACTCGACGACATCCGCCGTCTCAATTTCCGCGACGCGGGCAACTGGCCGCTGCTGCCGAAGGTTGTCGTCCTCGGTGTCCTGGTCCTGCTGATTCTGCTGGCCGGCGCGTTCTTCGACTGGAAGGACCAGCTCGACGCGCTGGATAGCGCCCAAAACGAAGAGGCGAAGCTGCGGGTGGCCTACTCGGAAAAGAAGGCCAAGGCGGTCAACCTCGAGCTCTACGTCCAGCAGCTGAAGGAGATCGAGCAGGCGTTCGGCGCCCTGCTCAAGCAATTGCCGAACAAGAGCGAAATGGACGCACTGCTGACCGACATCAACCAGGCCGGGCTGGGCCGCGGGCTGCAGTTCGAGTTGTTCCGGCCGGCGACGCGCGAGCGGATGGCCGATTTCTATGCCGAGTTGCCGATCACGGTGCGGGTCACTGGCACATATCATGATATGGGGGCATTCGCCAGCGACGTGGCGCAGCTTCCGCGAATCGTCACGCTCAATGACATTGGCATCACAAACGACAAGGGCACGCTGGTGATGGATGCGACCGCCAAGACTTTCCGCTACCTGGACGAGGATGAGGTCGCCAAGCAGCGCAAGTCGGCGAAGGATGCCAAGGCCAAGAAATGAAACTGAGATTGGCCGCCTGTGGCGTCGTCGCCCTACTCGTCGCCGGATGCGGCGGCGAGAGTCATCAGGACCTCCGCGCCTGGATGCAGGAACAGGGCAAAGGGGTCAAGGGCAAGCTCGATCCGCTGCCGCAGGTCAGGCCGTACGAGCCGTTCACGTACAACGCGTTCGACCTGGCCGATCCGTTCAAGCCGCGGAAGATCGAACCGCTCAAGGGAGGCAGCAAGCTCGCGCCGGATCTAAACCGGCGCAAGGAACCGCTCGAAGCCTATCCGCTGGAATCACTGCAGATGGTCGGCACACTGCAACGGGGCAAGAGCACGTATGCGCTGGTCAGAACCACCGACAAGGACGTCTATCAGGTCAAGGTCGGAAACTACATGGGGCAGAACTTCGGCGTCATCGTCACTATCGGGGACGGCGACATTCGGCTCAAGGAACTGGTGCAGGACGGTGCCGGCGACTGGACGGAACGAACCAGTACGCTCCAGCTCGCCGAAGCGGACTCTAGACAGGAGCGACGCAGATGAGGGCCATGCGATCCACAGAAGCGAAACGCGGGCATTGGCTGAAAGGGGCCGCCATTGCCGTCGTTGCGTCGCTGCTCCTGCTCGGCGTCGGTCAGGCGCAGGCGCAGGCCGCGAACAGCATCGAGGGCCTCACGGTCTCCAAGGGCAGCTCGGGCCGTACGATCGTCAGATTCACGCTGAAGGCGCCGTTGCCCAATCCTCCGGCCGCCTTCGCGATCAACAACCCGCCGCGGATTGCGCTCGATTTTCCCGATACGGGAAACGGTATGGGTCGCTCGGCACAGGAGGTCGGTGATCCGGCGCTGCGCAGCGTCAACATCGTCCAGGCGGGCAATCGCACTCGCGTCGTCTTCAACCTGAATAAGCCGCAGTCGTTCGAAACCCAGCTCGAAGGGAACGTTGTCGTCGTCACCCTGAACGAGACTGCCTCCGTTGCCGCCGAGGCACCTACGGTTTCCCGCTTTGCCGAGGCGCGCCCCGGAGAAATTACGCACGCGCTGCGCGACATCGATTTCCGACGCGGACGCAACGGCGAGGGCCGCATCATCGTCGACTTGTCCGATACGACCACTGGCATCGACATACGGCAACAAGGCAAGACGCTCATCGTCGACTTCATCAAGACATCATTGCCGCGCAACCTCGAACGCCGGCTCGACGTCGGCGACTTCGCTACGCCCGTAATGACGATCGATACGTTCGAGCAGGCCGGCAATACCCGCATGGTGATCGAGCCCAAGGGGCTGTGGGAGCACTCGGCTTATCAGACCGACAATCGCTTCATCGTCGAGGTCAAGCCGATTCAGGAAGACCCGAATCGCCTGACGCAAGGAACGCGCGCGGGCTACAAGGGCGAGAAGCTGTCGCTCAATTTCCAGAACGTCGAAGTGCGCGCCGTGCTGCAGGTGATTGCGGATTTCACCGGCCTCAACATCATCACCAGCGACACGGTGACCGGCAGCCTCACGCTGCGGCTGAAGGATATTCCGTGGGATCAGGCGCTCGACATCATCATGCAGACCAAGGGTCTCGACATGCGCAAGAACGGCAACGTCGTTCTGATCGCGCCGCGTGAAGAGCTTGCGGTGAAGGAGAAACAGCAGCTCGAGTCCATGCAGCAGATCAACGATCTGGAGCCGCTGCAGACCGAGATGTTCCAGCTCAACTACCAGAAGGCCGACGCGATCAAGGCGCTTCTATCGGACAAGGAAGGCAAGTTCCTTTCCAAGCGCGGCACCGCCGTGGTCGATGCGCGCACCAATATCCTGTTCGTCCAGGATACCGGCGGCAGGCTGGAGGAAGTGCGCCGGCTGATTCGGCAAATAGACGTCACCGTGCGTCAGGTCGTCATCGAAAGCCGCATCGTCATCGCCGACGACAAGTTTGGACGCCAACTCGGCGTGCGCTTCGGCATGCAGACCGGCTTCACTCTGAACCGGCGCTATGCCGGCGGTGTAGGCGGCACCCTTAACACCCAGCCGGTGGTCAGCACCAGCTCGGGGACGACGAACACTCGCGACACGCGCACGCAGACGCCGTTCGAGCTCGCCTCGGGCATCGCCAGCGCCGGATATTCCGATTCGCCGCAGCTCAACGTGAATCTGCCGGTGGTCAACCCAGCGGGCCAACTCGCGCTGACCCTGATCAACCTGGGCAGCGGCAATCTGATCAACCTCGAACTGTCCGCGCTCGAAGCTGACAGCCGCGGCAAGGTCGTTTCGAGCCCGCGCGTCGTGACGGCCGACAATCAGAAGGCCAGCATCGAGCAGGGCACCGAGATCCCGTACGTGACGCCCGGCACGGGCAACAGCCCGGCGACCGTTCAGTTCAAGAAGGCCGTGCTGCGGCTGGACGTCACGCCGCAGATCACGCCCGACAACCGCATCATCATGACGGTCGAGATCCGCAAGGACTCGGTCGGCCAGTTCGTGCCAGTCGCGGGCGGCGGTTTTGTTCCCGCCATAGACACCAAGAACGTGATCACGCAGATCGCCGTCAACAACGGCGATACGGCGGTCATCGGCGGCATCTACGAGGAAACGCTCAACAACGACGTCACCAAGGTGCCGTTCCTCGGCGACCTGCCGTACCTGGGCTACCTGTTCAAGACGACCAATAAGAACGTCGAGAAGACCGAGCTCCTGATCTTCCTGACGCCGCGCATCGTCAAGGAATCGGTCACCGCGGTGCGCTAGCTCCACCCCCTGCTCCGCCCTCCGGCGTCGCCGGCGCAGACCGACCACCGGAGGTTCCCTCCTTCGATTCGCCGGGCAGCGCTTCCGGGGTCGCATCCCCGCGCGACGCGCGGGGTCCCTGCTCCGCCCTCCAGCACTGCTATGCTCTAAAATGCCCCGATGCACATGCATCGGGGCAATCTTTTTCTGGTGGGCATGCCGGGCAGCGGCAAGTCGACGCTCGGGCGCCTGCTCGCCAAGCGCCTGGGCAAGGCGTTCTATGACGCCGATGCCGAGCTCGAGCGGCGCCTGGGCGTGTCGATCCCGGTGATCTTCGAATTGGAAGGCGAGCCGGGATTCCGCGACCGTGAGCAGGCGATCATCGCCGAGTACGTGCTGCATACCCACACGATATTCGCGACCGGCGGGGGCGCCGTGCTGCGCCAGGTCAACCGCGAATGTCTGAAGCAGAACGGATCGGTCCTCTACCTGCACGCGACGCCGGCGACGCTATGGGAGCGCACGAAGCGCAGCAAGAATCGGCCATTGCTGCAGGGGCCGGATCCGTTTGAACGGCTGAAGGAGATTTACGCGTATCGGGACGCGCTGTACCGCGAGACCGCGGACTTCGTCGTCGAGTCCGATCAGGAGCAGGTCATCCGGCTCGCCCAGCGCCTGGAGCAGCAACTTCGCGCCGCAGCGCAGGCCTAGCGCAGCATCCACCTGCCGATGCCGACGCTGACCGTCGCGCTCGCCGAGCGCAGCTATCCGATCCATATCGGCGCGGGAATCCTGGCCCGCGCCGGCGAATTGCTCGCGCCGCCGCGCCCTGCGCGCGCCATCGTCGTCACCAATCCGGTCGTCGCCGCGCATCACCTCGCGCCGCTGCAGGCGGCGCTGCTCCGTAGCGGCATCCGCTGCGAGGGCGTGCTCGTGCCCGACGGCGAAGCGCACAAGGATTGGGCGACGCTCTACGACGTCCACACGCGCCTGCTCGAGCTGGGTGCCGAACGCTCGACCTTGCTGGTGGCGCTCGGTGGAGGCGTCATCGGCGATCTCGCCGGATTCGCCGCGGCGACCTACCAGCGCGGGATGCCCTTGCTGCAGGTGCCGACGACGCTGCTCGCGCAAGTCGACTCGTCGGTCGGCGGCAAGACGGCGGTCAATCACCCGCTCGGCAAGAACATGATCGGCGCATTCCATCAGCCGTCCGCCGTCATCATCGACACCTCGACCCTTTCGACGCTTCCCGAACGCGAATACATCGCCGGCATTGCCGAGGTGATCAAGTATGGAGCGGCATGCGATATCGAATTCTTCGAGTGGCTCGAAGCCAACATTGCACAGCTTCTCGCGCGCGCGCCGTCCGCGGTCGAGTACGCAGTCACCGAGAGTTGCCGCATCAAGGCCGCCATAGTTGCCGCCGACGAACGCGAGGCCGGCGCGCGCGCGTTGCTCAACTTCGGGCACACGTTCGGTCACGCGATCGAAGCGGGGACCGGCTTCGGTGCGTGGCTTCACGGCGAGGCCGTGGCGGCGGGCATCGCGCTCGCAACCACGCTGTCGCGAAGCGTGACCGGGCTCGGTGGCAGCGAAGCCGCGCGAGTCGTGCAGCTGATCGCGCGCGCCCGCCTGCCGGTGCAACCGCCGCCGCTGCCCTTCGATCAATGGATCGCGCTGATGTCGCGCGACAAGAAGGTCGATGAGGGTGCGATGCGTTTCGTGCTGCTCGATGCGCTCGGTCGAGCGTCGGTCCGCGGCGGCATCGGCGAAGAAAGCCTGCGAACGGTGCTCTCGGCTTAGCATCCGTCAAAACAAGAGCGGCGCCCGAAGGCGCCGCTCGCAAGCGATGGCACTCCCGTTACGGCGTGCAGCTGATGTGGAAGCCGTCGATGCCGCCGCTCGCATCGGTCACCGTGAAGTCATACCGATTTCGGCCGGGCGGGGGCGTCAGGTTGTCGACCAGGCCGCTTATCGATACGCCGCCCGGTGCCGCCAGGATCGGCGGCGTGACCGTTGGCGGCACCTTGATCGCGTCGAACGCGCCGGTCGCGGCGACGTTGTACGGCGGCGTCCCGCCAGCGATGAAGAGTGTGAACGTCACACCGTTGCAACCGCTCGCCGTGGCGTCGATCGAGCTCGGCGTCGCAAACACCGGAGGCGTCGGCGGCGGTGCCGGAGCCGCCGTGCCCGGCGAGTTCACCAGGCTCGCGGTCGTTTGTATCCCGGTCGCATCGACAATCGAAAAGATGGCCGGGTTGACGCATTGACCGGTCGTGGTCACTCTGAACGATCCGCCGCTCACGGCGACGGTGGAATTCGCCAGAATCACCGCGCTCGGTATCGTCGAGCTGACGCGATACGGAGGGCTTCCTCCATAGATGAAATAGTCGATGATTGCGCCGGCAAAGCAGGTGCTCGTATCCGGCCCGGTGACGGTCACCGTGTTCGGGACGATAGTGAGCGCAGCTGCGACGATGGTGAACAATCCGTTGACCTGGTTGCCGGTCGTCAGCTCGGTGGCGCGTATGGTCGCGGGCTGCGTCGCCGCGCCGAAGTTCGCCTGAATGAAGACCGTGGCGACGCCGTTCGCATCGGTCACGGCCGTCAAGGTCTGAACCAGAGGTGTCGCCGGGTTGTTGCTCTGGATCGCGAAGTCACCGTCGACGACGTCGAAGCGTACCTGGCGATTGGGAATGCCGACGCCGCCCGGGCCGAGCACGGTAACCGTCGCACTGCCCGTTTGTCCCGAGCAGATCGTGTTCGCGCCGCAGGCAGCGGAACTCGGCTTGATCACCAGGGTATTGAGAATCGGTGCCGCCTTCACGGTCACCGATCGACGAGGAGCGCTGGCCGATCGCATCCTGAACCGTGATCAGCACCGTCGTATCCGCGGTGACGGTGCCGGGCAGAAGCACTATCACGCCGTTGGCCGAGGTTTGCGCGACGGGCAGAACAGCGGGGTTGCTCGAGAAGACCATGAATGGCGCGGCGCCGCCCGAGATCGTCAGAGTCGTCGGTGTATTCGAAAACGCGATCAAGGTCGCGGGTAAAACAAACACCGGCCCGGGCGGAGGCGGCGGCGGATTGTAAGGATTATTCGGGGCGCCGCTGCCGCCGCCGCAACCGCCAAGGGCGAGCAAGCCGCCGAGGGCGAAGAGCGCAAGTGCCGGTCGCAGCCAGCGAGCAATCATTCGGTTTGGCGCCATGAAGGAGTCCCTGATGATGATGTCCTAAATATTTTACCCGGGCCGGCTTTTTTGAACGCTGGTACAAGCATATAGCCCACTTTGTTCAGATTAAAGCGCAAGTTCAGGGCTGGCGCAAGTGCTTTTGGCGCCCGGGCTACGCCGGGGCGTCGCCAGGTTGCCGCAATGCAACATTATGGCTAGTATGAAAAGGTGTATCGTCCGCCGCCCTGAAGGGCGCGCGGCAGCGTGGGCCGGAAAGCGCGGTCGGCCCGGTAACCGGCGAGGATGAAGTGGAGCGACAGCGACAGGTTGGGCACCTGCCCCCGACGAGGCAGGGAATGTACGACCCGGCGAACGAGCACGATGCCTGCGGCCTGGGGTTCATCGCGCACATCAAGGGCAAGGCCAGCCATGCGATCGTCACGCAGGGCCTGCAAATCCTCAAGAATCTTACCCACCGCGGCGCCACCGGCGCCGACCCTCTGCAGGGCGACGGCGCGGGCATCCTGATCCAGCTTCCCGACGCATTCCTGCGCCGCGCCTGCGGCCGGCAAGGGCTCACGCTGCCGGCGCTCGGACAATACGGGGTCGGCATGGTGTTCCTGCCGAAGGAGCCGGCGTCCCGCATGGCGTGCGAGCAGGAGATAGAGCGCGCGGTGGCCGGCGAAGGCCAGCTGCTGCTCGGGTGGCGCGACGTGCCGACCGACGACTCCGGCCTGTCGGAGCGCACCAAGGATGTCGAGCCGGTCATCCGGCAGGTCTTCATCGCGCGCGGCTCGAACCGCATCGACCAGGAGGCGCTGGAACGCAAGCTCTACATCATTCGCAAGAAATCCGGCCACGCGATCCAGGCGCTGAAGCTACGGCACGGCAAGGAGTTCTACGTGCCGTCGATGTCGTCGCGAACGATCGTCTACAAGGGGATGCTGCTCGCCCATCAGGTCGGCGAGTACTACCTGGATCTGCGCGACCCGACGATGGTGTCGGCACTGGCGATGGTGCACCAGCGCTTTTCGACCAACACCTTCCCTACGTGGGACCTCGCGCATCCGTTCCGTCTGGTCTGCCACAACGGCGAGATCAACACGTTGCGGGGCAACGTGAACTGGATCCGCGCGCGGCAGCAGGCCATCGCCAGCACGGTGCTCGGCGACGACCTCGACAAGATCTGGCCGCTGATTTACGACGGGCAGTCGGATTCCGCGTCGTTCGACAACTGCCTCGAGCTCCTGCTGATGGGCGGGTATCCGCTCGCCCACGCGATGATGTTGATGATCCCGGAAGCGTGGGCCGGCAATCCGCTTATGGACGAGGACCGGCGCGCATTCTACGAATACCACGCCGCGCTGATGGAGCCTTGGGACGGCCCGGCAGCGATGGCGTTCACCGACGGTCGCCAGATCGGTGCGACGCTCGATCGCAACGGCCTTCGCCCCGCGCGCTACATCGTCACCGACGACGACTACGTGATCATGGCCTCCGAGGTCGGCGTGCTCGACATTCCCGAGCGCAAGGTGATCAGGAAATGGCGGCTGCAGCCCGGCAAGATGCTGCTCGTCGACACCGACCAGGGTCGGATCATCGATGACGCCGAGCTGAAGCGTACGCTGGCGACGGCCAAGCCGTACCGCGCGTGGATCGACCGGTCGCGCATCGCGCTCGAGGACCTTCCGGCGCCGGCGCCGCCGCAACGCTCGAAAGTCTCCTTGCTCGACCGGCAGCAGGCGTTCGGCTACACGCAGGAAGACCTGAAGGTGATCCTGGCGCCGATGGCGTTGACCGGCGAGGAGGCGATCGGCTCGATGGGCAACGACGCCGCCCTGCCGGTATTGTCGAACCGGCCCAAGGTGCTCTACAGCTATTTCAAACAGCTGTTCGCGCAGGTGACCAATCCGCCGATCGATCCGATCCGCGAAGAGCTGGTGATGTCCCTGGTGACGTTCATCGGACCGCGGCCCAACCTGCTCGCAGTCGATATCGCGCCCGACACCGTCGATCTGCCGATGCGCCTGGAGGCAGGGAAGCCGATCCTGACCGCCGACGAGATGGAAAAGATCCGTCACATCGGCTTGTTCACCGGCGCGACGTTCCGTTCGCGCGAGCTCGACATCTGCTATCCCGCGGCGTGGGGTGCGGCCGGAATGGAAGCGGCACTCGCGAGCCTGTGTGCGCATGCCGAAGACGCCATCCACCTCGGCTTCAACATCCTGATCGTGTCCGATCGCAACGTCTCGGCCGAGCTGATGCCGATCCCGGCGCTGCTCGCGACCGCCGCCGTGCACCAGCACCTTGTGCGCAAGGGGCTGCGCACCAGCGCAGGCCTCGTCGTCGAAACGGGATCGGCGCGCGAGGTGCATCATTTCGCGCTGCTCGCCGGGTACGGCGCCGAGGCAATCCACCCGTATCTCGCGCTGGAAACGCTCGCCCAGCTGCACGAGATCGTGCCGGAAGTCTCCCCCGAGGAGTCGGCCAAGCGCTTCGTCAAGGCGATCTGCAAGGGCCTGTACAAGGTGATGTCCAAGATGGGCATCTCGACCTATCAGTCCTATTGCGGGGCGCAGATCTTCGAGGCGGTCGGATTGAACAGCGCGTTCATCGACAAGTATTTCACCGGCACCGCGAGCAACATCCAGGGCATCGGGCTGTTCGAAGTCTCCGACGAGGCCTATCGGCTGCACCAGACCGCGTTCGGCGACAGTCCGGTGCTGCGCGACGCGCTCGATGCGGGAGGAGAATATCAATACCGCGTCCGCGGCGAGGAGCACATGTGGACGCCCGACTCGATCGCCAAGCTGCAGCATGCGGCGCGAAGCAACAGCCATTCGACCTACCAGGAATACGCAAAGCTGATCAACGATCAGAGCCGCCGCCTGATGACGCTGCGCGGCTTGTTCGAATTCAAACGGGCCGGCGCGCCGGTACCGCTGGACGAGGTCGAGCCGGCAGCGGAGATCGTCAAGCGCTTCGCCACCGGCGCGATGAGTCTGGGCTCGATCTCGACCGAGGCGCACACGACGCTCGCGATCGCGATGAATCGGATCGGCGGCAAGTCGAATACCGGCGAAGGCGGTGAGGACGCGCGCCGCTACCTGCCGATGCGCAAGGGCGAGACGCTCAGCTCGCGCATCGAGGGCGTCGTCGTCGACGTTCCGGTCAGGGAAGGCGACTCGCTGCGCTCGCGCATCAAGCAGGTCGCGTCGGCGCGCTTCGGCGTCACCGCCGAATACCTGGTCAACGCGGACCAGTTGCAGATCAAGATGGCGCAGGGCGCGAAGCCCGGCGAAGGCGGCCAACTGCCCGGACACAAGGTCTCCGAGTACATCGCGAAGCTGCGGTTTTCGGTGCCGGGCGTCGGACTTATCTCACCTCCGCCGCACCACGACATCTACTCGATCGAGGATTTGGCGCAGCTCATTCACGATCTGAAGAATGCCAACCCGCAGGCATCGATCAGCGTCAAGCTGGTGTCGGAAGTCGGCGTCGGCACCGTCGCAGCGGGTGTGGCCAAGGCCAAGGCCGACCACGTGACCATCGCCGGCCACGACGGCGGGACAGGTGCCTCGCCGGAGTCGTCGATCAAGCACGCCGGCACGCCGTGGGAGCTAGGGCTGGCCGAGACACAGCAGACACTGGTACTCAACCGCTTGCGCGGTCGGATCGCGGTGCAGGTCGACGGCCAGATGAAGACCGGCCGCGACGTCGTGGTCGGGGCGATGCTGGGCGCCGACGAGTTCGGCTTCGCGACGGCGCCGCTGGTCGCCACCGGCTGCATCATGATGCGCAAGTGCCATCTCAATACCTGTCCGGTCGGTATCGCGACTCAGGACCCCCTGTTGCGCGCGAAATTCGACGGCCAGCCCGAACACGTGGTCAATTTCATGTTCTTCGTGGCCGAGGAAGTGCGCGGGATCATGTCGGAGCTCGGCATCCGCCGCTTCGAGCAGCTGATCGGACGCTCGGATCTGCTCGACACCCGCGCCGGCATCGATCACTGGAAGGCGCGCGGGCTGGACTTTTCGCGCATCTTCTACCAACCGCCGATGCCGTCGGAGGTTGCCCGCTTTCACTGCGAAGAGCAGGACCACCGACTCGATCGCGCGCTCGATCATCAGCTGATCGCCGCCGCAGCCGCCGCGATCGAGCAGAAGACGCCGGTGCGGCTCGAGTACAAGATCCGCAACGCGCACCGCTCGGTAGGCGCGATGCTCTCGGGCATCGTCGCGCGGCGCTACGGGCATGAGGGCCTGCCCGAGGACACGATCCATGTCGCCTTCGACGGCACCGCCGGCCAAAGCTTCGGCGCGTTCCTGGCGCACGGCATCAGCTTCGAGCTGCAGGGAGCGACCAACGATTATGTCGGCAAGGGCCTGTCGGGCGGGCGCATCGTCGTCTATCCGGATCCCGAGTCACCGGCGAAACCCGACGAGAACATCGTCATCGGCAATACGGTGATGTACGGAGCCATCGCCGGGGAAGCGTATTTTCGCGGCATCGCCGGCGAGCGCTTTTGCGTGCGCAATTCCGGCGCTTCGGCCGTGGTCGAAGGCACCGGCGATCACGGTTGCGAATACATGACCGGCGGGACCGTCGTCGTGCTCGGCCGCACCGGCCGCAATTTCGCCGCCGGCATGAGCGGCGGCATCGCATTCGTCTACGACGAGGACGGCACGTTCAGGGAGCGCTGCAATACGACGATGGTGACACTCGAGAAAGTGCAGGACGAAGCCGTCCAAGCACAAGCCGAGACGGAGCTCGCGGCCGCCGGCAATGGACGCCTGCGCCATGCGGAACTCGCCGACGACACGCTGCTACGTGGCCTGATCGAGCGGCATTTGCGTTTCACCGCGAGCACGCGCGCGCTGGCTATGCTCGATAACTGGGACGCGACGCGAGCCCGGTTCGTCAAGGTCTTCCCGAACGAGTACAAACGCGCGCTCGGCGAGCTTTTCGCGCGGCGGATGGCTAGACCGGCGTTGGATCGCCAGCGCGAGGCTGTCTAATCCGATGGGCAAGATCACCGGCTTCATCGAACTGCAGCGAATTTCCGAGGTCGCGCTGCCGATAGGCGAGCGCGTACGCAACTACCGCGAGTTCATCTTCGCCCTCAAGGACGAAGAGGCATCGAAGCAGGGTGCGCGCTGCATGGATTGCGGCATACCGTTCTGCCAGTCGGGCTGTCCGATCAACAACATCATTCCCGACTGGAACGACCTCGTTTACCGGCAGCAGTGGCACGAGGCGCTCGAAGTCCTGCACTCGACCAACAACTTTCCCGAATTCACCGGACGCATCTGTCCCGCGCCGTGTGAGGCCGCCTGCACCCTCAACATCAACGACGATCCGGTCGGCATCAAGTCGATCGAGCACTTCATCATCGACAAGGGCTGGGAAGAGGGCTGGGTCGTGCCGCAGCCCCCGAAAAGAAGGACCGGCAAGCGCGTCGCCGTCGTCGGCTCCGGCCCGGCGGGAATGGCTTGCGCGCAGCAGCTCGCTCGCGCCGGGCACGAAGTCGTACTTTTCGAGAAAGCCGATCGGGTCGGCGGACTGTTGCGATACGGAATTCCCGATTTCAAGATGGAGAAGCATCACATCGACCGCAGGGTCGAGCAGATGAGGGCCGAGGGCGTGGAGTTCCGCGTCAATGCGCATGTCGGCGCGACGGGCAAGAACGGCGTCTCGGCGGCGCGGCTGCTCGAGGAGTTCGACGCGCTGGTCGCGACGGCGGGCTCCGAGCATCCGCGCGATCTGGACGTGCCCGGCCGCGATCTCGACGGGGTGCATTTCGCGATGGACTTCCTGCCGTTGCAAAACCGCCGCGACGCGGGCGACGCCGGGGTACCCGCGCTGACCGCGAAGGGAAGGCACGTCATCGTCATTGGCGGTGGCGATACCGGGTCGGACTGCGTCGGCACGTCGAATCGGCAGGGCGCACTGTCGGTGACCCAATTCGAGCTGCTGCCGCAGCCACCCGAGCACGAGAACAAGCCGCTGGTCTGGCCCTACTGGCCGATGAAGCTGCGGACGTCCTCGTCGCACGAGGAAGGCTGCGCCCGCGACTGGGCGGTTCAGACCAAGGCATTCAAAGGCGAGAACGGCAAGCTGGCTGCGCTCGTCGCGTGCCGCGTCGAATGGAAGGACGGCAAGCTTCGCGAAGTGCCCGGCAGCGAATTCGAGATCAAGGCCGACCTGGTGCTGTTCGCGATGGGCTATCTGCATCCGGTGCACACGGGGATGCTCGAAGAGCTCGGCGTCGAATACGACGCGCGCGGCAACGTCAAGGCCGACACCGAGCACTACCGCACGTCGGTCCCGAAGCTGTTTGCCGCGGGCGACACGCGTCGCGGCCAATCGCTGGTCGTCTGGGCGATACGCGAAGGCCGCCAGTGCGCGCGCGCCGTCGACGAATTCCTGATGGGCGCATCCGAACTGCCGCGCTAAGCTTGCGGCCAATGACCGATATTGTCGCGCTCGACGTCGCGAGCTGGCGGCCCGCGCTTGTCGCCGAGACGCAAGACCTGGCGATACGAACGCTCGAAGGCGGCGGCGTGCTCGTCTTGCCTCATCTTGGCTTTCCGCTCGCGGCCGACGAACAACGTTTCCTGTCGCCGCGGTGGTCCGACGGAAGGGCGAAGAACATCAGCTTCGGCGGCGGCAACCTCAAGGGGGCGCGCGGCTCGGCCGAGGAGCTCGCGGCGCTGACTCGCATGGTTGCGCGGTTCGCGGCTGAGGCCTCCACCCTGGTCACGACCCTGTTTCCTCGTTATGCACCGTATGTCCGCCGCGCCCGCACGAGTTTTCGGCCACAGCCGGCCGTCGGCCGCGCGGTGTCCTGGCGCAAGGACGATTCACGCCTGCACGTCGACGCCTTTCCGTCGCGGCCGAATCACGGCCAGCGCATTCTGCGCGTGTTTTGCAATGTGAGCCCGAGCGAGGACCGGGTGTGGCGGGTCGGCGAAGGCTTCGAAGCCGTGGCGCGCAGATTCTTGCCCGGCATTCGCCGGCAGCTGCCCGGCGAGCCAAGGCTGCTGTCGGCGCTGCACGTCACCAAAGGCGTGCGCAGTCCATACGATCACCTGATGCTCGGTCTGCATGACGGCGCCAAAGCGGATCGCGACTACCAGGCGAGCTGCAGCCAGCAGGTCGTGCGCTTCCCGCCCGGCACCACGTGGGTGTGCTTCTCCGACCAGGTGATGCACGCGGCGGTGTCGGGCCAATTCATGCTCGAACAGACGATCGACCTGCCCCTTGCCGCGCTGTACGACCGCGAACGATCGCCGCTGGCGATCCTCGAAAGGCTTTGCGGTCGCGCCCTGGCGGCGGCCGACTGAAGCACCGCATCATCGATTGCCCATCTTTCGCGAGCGCCGCCGTTCGGCAAAGCCGATCGGTCGCCATTCGGCTCTACAATAGCGGCCGCGCATGTCGGAACCGGCGCCGCAGCCGTCGCGGCGACCGACTCCATCGCCAGGCTTCCGGATGATCCCACCGCAAAACGATACGCTGCTGCGCGCGCTCAGGCGCGAGCCGACGGACTACACGCCGATCTGGCTGATGCGCCAGGCAGGCCGCTATCTTCCGGAATACAACGCCACGCGCGCGCGCGCCGGCAGCTTCATGGCACTGTGCACCAATCCCGAGCTTGCAGCCGAGGTCACGCTGCAGCCGCTTAAGCGCTTCGCGCTCGATGCGGCGATTCTTTTCTCGGACATTCTCACCGTTCCCGACGCGATGGGCCTCGGACTGCACTTCGTCGACGGCGAAGGTCCGCGTTTCGCGCGGCCCCTGGTCGATGAGCAGGCAGTCGCCGGACTTGCGGTGCCCGATCCCGAGCGCCTGCGTTACGTATATGACGCGGTCGCAGCGATCAAGCGCGCTCTGGCCGGCAAGCTGCCGCTACTCGGTTTCGCCGGCAGCCCCTTTACGCTCGCGTGTTACATGATCGAAGGCGGCGGCAGTGCGGATTTTGCGCGCGTGCGGCGCATGCTCTATGCGCGACCCGATCTGCTCCATCGCATCCTTTCGGTCAACGCTGAAGCGGTCGCAGCCTATCTCGCGCAGCAGGTCGCGCACGGCGCCGACGCGCTGATGGTGTTCGATACATGGGGCGGCCTGCTCACCACCGAGGCGTACCGCCA
Source organism: uncultured beta proteobacterium (assembly GCA_963776175.1). GTDB lineage: Bacteria > Pseudomonadota > Gammaproteobacteria > Burkholderiales > Casimicrobiaceae > PALSA-1003. The sequence goes on from CAVZLP010000007.1 coordinate 237,304, forward strand.
TTTCTCGCTGGCCTACATCCGGACGGTGCTGGAGTGCGTGCGGAAAGCAACGGGCGGCGCCACGCCGACGATAGTGTTCACCAAGGGCGGTGGCCAATGGCTGGAGAGCATCGCCGACACCGGCTGTTCGGCGATAGGCGTCGACTGGACGACCGACATGGCAGCGGCGCGCGCGCGGGTCGGCGGGCGCGTTGCGCTTCAGGGCAACCTCGACCCGTTGGCGATGCTCGCCACGCCCGACGTCGTGCGTGCGCAAGCTGCGGCCATCCTGGACGCCGCGGGCACGGCGCCGGGATTCATCTTCAATTTGGGCCACGGCATCGTACCCACTACGCCGCCGGACAATGTGGCGGCGCTGGTGGAATTCGTGCATGCGACGTCGGGCGCGAGCCTTTCGCGCGCGCCGGCGCCCGAAGGGAAAACGGCTGCGAGCCGCGCCGGGACTGGATCTTCGGGGGATTGACAAACGTTCGAATTCCCGTTCCATCGCCTTGTACTTATGCACACTGCCGCCGGAATACGACCTTCCCGGCAGGCAAGCGGTCGCGGCATCGCGAAGTTTTATGCAAGCTATTGAATAAGCGATGTTTTTATCGTGCGTTACCAAAGCCTGCACGCTTGCATGCCCCGCGCATTGCTGCGGGGCATCCTTGCCCCGGCAAGTTATTCACAGAATTGTCCACATGCTCGACCGGCGAAGGCGAACGTCGAAAAAAGAATGACTTGGCGTGGAATCTTGCAACGACTCCTGATGATTCAGAAGCCTACAAGTTGTGACGACGCGCGATTGTTTGGTGAAGTCGCGCCGCGCGCGGAGTAGCCCTGGCCATCATTCGCGTCGCGTTGCCGGTTGCAGCGCATCGATTGTTCGATTACTGGCTTCCCGCGGGCCTCAAGGTGAGCCCCGGCAGCGTTCTGATGGTCAAGCTCGGCAGGCGATCGCTCGCCGGCGTCGCGGTAGAGCTCGCCGACAAGAGCGAAGTCGCTCCAGCCAAATTGCTTCCGGTCGAGCAGATCGTCGCCGGTCTGCCGCCGCTGCCCGACGATCTGATCGATCTCGCATCGTTCATCGCCGCGTATTACCAGCAAGCGATCGGGATGTGCTTTGCGCAGATGCTTCCGCCGCTCGCGGCGACACCCGCAACGCGTGCACCGCTGGCGGCGCGCTATCGGCTGACCGCGGCAGGTCGTGCCGCGTTGGCGGCCGCGCGAGGTCGTGCTTTGACGATGCGCTCGTTGCTCGGGTCCGAGCACGGGGCATCGACCGCCGAGCTCCGGGTCCTGGGCGCACACGCCTGGCGCCTGCTCGGCGCGTGGAGACGCGATGGCTGGGCCGAACCGATGGCGGCGAGCGCGGTCGCCTCGCTCGACGCGCTCGTTCTGAATGCCGATCAACGCACCGCGCTGATCGCCGCGATGCCCGAACAAGGACGCTTTCAGGCGTCGCTGCTGCAGGGCGTGACGGGTAGCGGCAAAACGGCCGTCTACCTCGAGGCAGCCGCCAAGGTCATCGGCGCCGGGCGTCAGGCGCTCCTGCTCGTGCCGGAGATCGGCCTTACGCCGCAGCTCGAACAGCGAATCGCCGACGCGCTTCCCGGCGCGCGCATCGCGACGTTGCATAGCCGGCTCGGCAACTCGGAACGGCGCCGCCAATGGCTGGCGGCGGCGAGCGGCGAGGCGCAGCTGATCTTAGGGACGCGGCTTGCCGTATTTGCGCCCGCGCCTCATCTGGGCTTGATCGTCGTCGATGAGGAGCACGACGCATCGTTCAAGCAGCAAGAGGGCGTGCGTTACCACGCCCGCGACGTGGCGATCTACCGGGCCCGCCGGCGCGACGTCCCGGTGATTCTGGGCAGCGCGACACCGTCTCTTGAAACCTATGCTCAGGCATTGCGGGGCCGCTATCGCTGGATCAAGCTGCCGTTGCGAGCCACGGCGCAGACGGCGCTGCCGCCGGTCCGATTGGTGCCCACGCGCGCCGCGGGCACAGTCGATGGCATCGGACCCGCTTTGCGCGAGGCGATCAGCGCTCGCCTGGCGCGGGGCGAGCAGTCGCTGCTCTTCATCAACCGCCGCGGCTACGCGCCCGCATTGCTTTGTCCAGGTTGCGGATGGAAAGCGCCGTGCCCTCGTTGCGCGGCGAGGCTGGTCGTGCACCGCGAATCCGCGGGGCTGCGCTGCCACCACTGCGGCCACTCGACAGCGCTGCCAAGTGCGTGCCCGGAATGCGGCAATCAGGATTTGCTGCCGCAAGGCTCGGGCACACAGCGCCTCGAGCGCGCTTTGGCCGGTCTGTATCCGACGGCAAGGATTCTGCGCATCGATCGGGACAGCACGCAGGGCAAGCGCACATTCGCGACGATGCGAGAGGCCGTCGATGCGGGCGAGGTCGACATTCTGGTCGGCACGCAGATGCTGGCCAAGGGGCACGATTTCGCGCGCCTGACACTGGTCGGCGTCCTCGGCGCCGACAACGCGCTGTACAGCGGCGAGTTTCGAGCGACCGAGCACCTGTTCGCACTGCTGGAGCAAGTTGCGGGGCGTGCCGGTCGCCGGGACCTTCCCGGCGAAGTGCTGGTACAGACCGATTTTCCGCAGCATCCGCTGTACACGGCGCTCGCCGCCCATGATTTCGATCGATTCGCCTCGACGCTGCTTGGCGAGCGTGAGGCTCTCGGGCTGCCGCCGTTCGCACACTTGGCGCTGCTGTTGGCCGAGGCGCGATCGGCCGAATCGCTGCAGGCCTTTCTCGGCGCGGCGTCGGCCCGCGGGCGGGAACTCGCCACCGGGGCGGCTGGCGCATGCGAAGTGTATTCTCCGGTCCCCGCGGCGCTGCCGCGCCGGGCAGGATTGGAGCGCGCGCAGGTGCTCGTGCAGAGTCGCGATCGCGGCGCGTTGCAAGCGTTCCTGCCGCGCTGGCGCGCGGAGCTGGAGCAACTGGCCGAACGCCGCGTGCGGTGGACCCTCGACGTCGATCCGCTGGGATTCGGCTGAATGCGATGCTGCGGCTGCGCGAGAGCGGGGCGCTATAATTCGCAGTTTGTCTACGCAGCGGCAGGCCTTGGCTCAACTCAAAACAGAACTGTCGGCGATGCTCGCCGAGGGCATCGCCCGCGTCGCGCAGGGTGCGACGCCGCCTGCAATCGTGCTCGAGCGGCCGAAGCAGGCCCGGCACGGCGACTATTCGACCAACGTTGCGCTGCAGCTCGCCAAGGCGGTCAAGCGGAATCCGCGCGAGCTGGCCGCCGACCTGGTAGCCGCGCTGCCTCGATCGCCGCTGCTCGCGCGGGCCGAAGTCGCCGGCGCGGGATTCGTCAACCTGTTCGTCTCCGACGCGGCGCGGCAAGCCGTCGCCGCGCGGATACTCGATGAAGGCGATCGCTACGGCAGTTCGGCACAGGGCGGCGGCGAAAAAGTGATCATCGAATTCGTCTCGGCCAATCCCACCGGCCCGCTGCATGTCGGGCATGGCCGCGGTGCGGCCGTCGGCGACGCGATCGCGCGACTGCTCGCCGCGCAGGGCTTTGCGGTTCATCGCGAGTTCTACTACAACGACGCCGGTGCGCAGATCATGAATCTCGCCTTGTCGGTGCAGGCACGGATCCGGCAGGCACAAGGCATCGCGGCGACTTTTCCCGACGACGGCTACCAGGGCGAATACATCCGGGAGATCGCGCGCGACTACGTCGCCGCGCATCCGGGCGATCGCGCGGCCGACGACCTGGAGGCGATTCGCCGCTTCGCGGTCGCGATATTGCGTCGCGAGCAGGACGCCGACCTCGCCGCATTCGGCATCCGCTTCGACCACTACTATCTGGAATCGTCGATCTACGACGACGGACTGGCCGAAAGCACGGTGCAGGCGCTGATTTCGGGGGGCAAGACCTACATGCACGAAGGAGCGCTCTGGCTCAAGACCACCGAGTATGGCGACGACAAGGATCGTGTGATGCGCAAGTCGGACGGGAGCTACACCTATTTCGTTCCCGACATCGCCTACCACGTTACCAAGTGGCGGCGCGGCTACACCCGCGCCATAACCGAACTCGGCGCCGATCATGCGGGCTCGTTGTCGCGGGTGCGCGCCGGCTTGCAGGCACTGGGCATCGGCATCCCGGAGGGTTATCCGGACTACGTGCTGCATCAGATGGTGCTGGTGATGCGCGGCGGCGAAGAAGTGAAGCTCAGCAAGCGCGCCGGCAGCGGTGTGACGCTGCGCGAACTGGTGGACGAGGTCGGTCGCGATGCGGTGCGATTCTTCTTTCTGCTGCGCAAGTCCGATTCGCAGCTCACGTTCGATGTCGATCTGGCGCGCTCGCAAAGCGAGGAAAACCCGGTCTACTACGTGCAGTACGCGCACGCTCGCGTCTGCAGCGTGCTCGACAAGGCGGGCATCGACGTCGCGACCGCGGCGCAGGTGCTGCGCGATGCGGATCTATCCCCGCTGCGGAGTCCATACGAGCAGGCGCTATTGCGCCGCCTCGCCGATTTTCCCGAGGAGCTGGCCGTCGCGGCGCGCGAACTGGCCCCGCATCTGGTGACCTTCTATCTGAAGGAATTGGCGGCTGAATTTCACAGCTACTATAATGCTGAACAGTTCCTCGTCGACGAGGCCGTCTTGCGCAAGGCGCGGCTGGCGCTGGTCGTCGCCGTCGGACAGGTCATACGAAACGGGCTCACGATACTGGGCGTAAGCGCACCGCAAGCCATGCGCAAGGATGTTCCGAACCAAGAAGACACGGATCGATGAATTCCGCACAAACCAGAAAGCTCTGCGCCCGCCAGGCGCGCCGATCGATGCGTGGGGGTGTCGTGATCGGCATATTCGTCGGCCTGATCCTCGGTCTGGCGATCGCCGCCGCGGTCGCGTTCTACCTCGGCCGATCCGGACTCTCATTGCCGTTGCCGGCCCCCGGCGCGGCACGGGATGCCGCGCGCGGCAACAAATCCGAAATTCCTGCCGCCGCGCCCGCGCCGGACAAGCCGCGCTTCGACTTCTACAAGATCCTTCCGGGTGCCGAAGAGCCCCGGATCGGGGCCGAACGCAAGCCCGCGGAAAAGGCGATCGAACGCCCCGCCGACAAGGCAGCGCCGGAGGCCATCGCCAAGGCGGCCTCTCCCGGCGCGGTCAAGCCCGCTGATCGCATGTGGCTGCAGGCGGGGGCGTTTGCCAGCGAATCGGACGCGGACAGCCTCAAAGCGCGTCTCGCGCTCGCCGGCTGGGAAGCCGCTGTCCAGACCGCTTCCTTGCCGGACCAGGGGGTGCGCTACCGCGTGCGGGTGGGTCCGTTCGACAATACCGACGAAGTCAATCGCGTCAAAGCCGAGCTCGGCAAGAGTGGATTCGACGCCGCGGTGATCAAGAATCAATGAGCAACCATCGGCTGACCGCGGTGGAACTTCCGCGCCGCCGGCCAGCCCAATAGCCGCTTTCCGATCATTTTCCGCAGGAGTAGCGATGAGTCGTTTTGCGCAGTTCCTTGTCGGCTTTCTGGCCGTGTTTTCCCTCGCGACTGCCGGCGCGGCCGAGCTCGTCGAGGGGAAGAATTACGCCCGGCTGAAGGTGCCGCAACCGGTCGAATCGGGCAAGAAGATCGAGGTCATCGAATTCTTTTCCTACGGCTGCCCGCATTGCAGCGATCTCGAACCCTATCTGGACAACTGGCTCAAGACGGCGCCTGCCGACGTGCAGTTCCGCCGCGTGCCGGTGATGTTTCAGGAGCGGTGGAAGGCACTGGCCAAGATCTATTACACGCTCGACGCGCTGGGTGAGGAAACGCGTCTGTCGCCGGAAGTTTTCAAGGCGATTCACGGCAGCGGCCAGTCGCTTTGGGACGACAAGTCGTTCCTCGACTGGTCGGCCAGCAAGGGACTCGATCGCGCCAAGGTCGCCAGCGTATACAGCTCGTTCGGCATCGACAGCAAGATGAAGCGTGCGATGGCGCAGGCGCAGACGTACAACATTCAATCGGTGCCGACGGTCGTCGTCGATGGCAAGTTCATCACGGCGTCGGATCGCATCGGCGGCCACGCAGAGATGCCGGCGGCCCTCGACGTGCTGATCGCCAAGGCTCGCGCCGAGCGGGCGAAAACCTAGGGACCTAGTGGCCGGCGCAGCGCGCGCGTGAACGTCTTCATCACGGGCGCGAGCAGCGGCATAGGCGCGGCGCTGGCCGAGGTCTACGCCCGCGACGGCGCCGTGCTCGGCCTGTACGCGAGGCGCCCCGCCGCACCGGTAGGTCTTGCCGGGTCGCTACATGCCGGCCGTCATGTGTGGTATTCAGGCGATGTGCGCGATGCTGCGGCGCTGCGCGCCGCGGCCGAGGATTTTGTCGCGCGGTTCGGTCTTCCCGACGTCGTCATCGCCAATGCCGGAATCTCGATCGGCACGTCGACCGAACATCCAACCGACATCGCGCATTTCCGCGCGGTGCTCGAAACCAATGTGCTCGGCATGGTGCACACGTTCCAGCCTTTTGTCGCGGGGATGAGGGCGGCGCGCCGCGGCAAGCTGGTCGGAATCGCGAGCGTGGCCGGCTTTCGCGGCCTGCCCGGCGCAGGAGCGTATTCGGCCTCGAAGGCCGCGGCGATCAGCTATCTCGAAAGCCTGCGCGTAGAGCTCGGCGCCAGTGGCGTCCAGGTCATTACCATCTGTCCCGGCTTTATCGCCACGCCGATGACCGCGAATAATCCGTATCGCATGCCGTTCCTGCTGGCGCCAGACAAGGCCGCGCGGCTGATCGCCAGCGCGATCAGGCGCGGGCGGCGCTTCTACGTCCTTCCCTGGCAGATGGCGTGGCTGGGCCGCGGGTTGCGCCTACTGCCGCGCCCCGTCTACGACAGGGTTCTCGCGAAGAGGCCGCGGAAGCCACGAGCCTCGACCTGAATCGGTCGCACGAGAGCGAGCGGCGCGACGCGCTCGGCGTTGTCCACCCGGTCGCGCAGGCCGGCGCGCGCATCGTAAGCCTGGTGCCGAGCCTGACCGAACTTCTTTTTACTCTCGGCCTGGGCGCCCAGGTTGTCGGGCGCACGGGTTTTTGCATCCATCCTCGCGACGCGGTGCGTCGGGTTACCAAGGTCGGCGGCACCAAGGACGTCGCTATCGACAAGGTTCTCGCTCTTGCGCCCACGCATCTGGTCGTCAATATCGACGAAAATCGGCGCGAGACGATCGACGCCCTCGCGGGCCGGGTCGCGCATGTCATCGTCACTCATCCGCTGGCGCCGGACGACAATCTGCACCTGTATCGGATGTTCGGGGCGATCTTCGGGCGGCAGAGGCAGTCCGACGCTCTCGCGGCGCGCTACGTCGCGGCCAGGGACGCATTGCTCGCAGCGGTCACCGCTGTCCCCGACGAAAAGGTGCTCTACCTGATCTGGCGCGAGCCGTGGTACACGGTGGCCCGTTCGACGTATGTGTCGGCGATGCTGGCCTTGGCGCGCTGGCACACGGTGCCGGCGATTTCTGCGCCGCGCTATCCCACGCTTGCCGATGACGCGCCGGCCTGGCGCGAGGCCCGGCGCATCCTGCTTTCGACTGAACCTTATGCCTTCAACGAGAGACACGCGAGCGCACTCGCCGCGACGCTCGCAAGCCGCGGTCATGACGTGCCGGTCACACTGATCGACGGTGCGATGACCTCCTGGTATGGCCCTCGGGCCGTCGCCGGGCTGGATTACCTCGCGCGGATGCGACCAAGCCTGGCAGCACTTTAAAAAAAGGCCGCGTCGGGCGGCCTTTTTCGTGCGCCGGCAGCCGGTCAAAGCGGCACGCGCACCCCGACTGTCACCGCCTGGTAGTTGCCGTCGTCCTTGCCCGCGGTCGCGTTGACGCTGGCGAAGCCGACGAGCTTGTTGCCGAGATCGGCGCTCGCGCCGACACCGAACAGCGCGTAACTGCTGTCGGAACGAAGCGCCGGCAGGCCGAAGCCGACGCCGCCGGTCGACACGAGTCCCGCGCGCACCGTGCGCTCGCCGTTGTCGTATTCCTTTTCCCAGGTCGACGCGAGCAAACGGTCGCACCCATCCGAATGCGCCGCTCGCCTGCCAGCCCAGACTGGAGACCAGCGACTCACGCTGCTGATGGCCAAACGACATCGCCGTGCTGCTCGTACCTTCTTCCGACCACGCATAGATCTTGTTCTGCTGGTAGGTAAGCCGCGCGAACGGGCCGTGCAGCCAGTTCGACGACGTGTTGAACCAGTAACCGCCGAGCACCCGCGCGGTCACGTTGGTGCCGTGCGTGTCGCCGCTTTCGGTGCGGGTTCCTCCGCCAAGCGCGAACGTGCGGTGGATGTTGCGGAAATCGAGATCGCCCGCGCCAAGGCTCGCGCCCGCATACCACGGTCCTTGGCCATAGCCGACGTAGGCCGTGAGCGATGCTTCGTTGAGCTTGAATCCGCCGCCGTTGTCGCCGAACGAGGCCTTGTCCTCGGCATAGCCGAACGCGATGCCGGCGAGCAGGCGCTCGGAGAGCTTCATGTCGCCGCCGAGCGTCACGGTATTCAAGTGATCGCTGCCGCCGCCGAAGTCCCCGCTGCGGTCGTAGTTGCCGTAGTCGTAGACGGCGTAAGCGTCGAACTTGTTCTGCGCACGCGGCGTGTTCAGCGTCGACCACATCCGGTCGTCGATCGCGCGGAAATTCGCCTGCTCGACCTGCAACGGCGCTTCGGCGAGGAGGCCGATCTTCTGCGGCGCCTCGATCACCGAGGACGCGTAGTCGGCGATCACCTGGTGTCCCGCGGTCGTCGGATGGACGCCATCGGCAAAGACGAAAGTCTGTGCCGCGTTGGGAGCGACCAGAGTCGAAGAGGTGCAGAGAAGCGATGCGACCGTGCACGCAGGCGAGCTGGCGTTGGTGAGGCCGAACGCCGCCGGATCGGCAACGACTTCGTTCAACAGTGAAAAGATATTCAGACGGATGACGTCGATGTGCAAGGCGTCGAGGCCGGTGCTGAGCGTGCTGTTGAAAAAGCTCGACAACGCGGTGATCGACGCTCCCTGGCCGGATCCGCGTCCGAACGGCGTGTTGCCGACGTCCGGTAGGTTGAACACGACGATGTACCGCGCGCCGGCGGCGCTCAGGATGCCGACCTGCTGGACGAGCTGCACCGCCGCGGTGGCCAGGTTGGTCTGGACGTCGGTTGCCGTGATGGCGCCGGCCTGCGCCAGGCCGAGTTGAGTAAACAAATCGTTGCCTCCGGCCCACACCGAATACAACGCCTTCGGATCGACCGCGCCCCGGGCGAGGAAATTCTGCACCTGCGCGGACACCGGCGTAGCAGTCCCCGTCGGCGGCGAAGCGGGTACGCCGGGAAGCTGCGTGACGCGGGCACCGCCCTCGGCAAAGTCGTTGCCTCCCTGGTTGGCAGGAGTCGCCGAGGAGCCGTAGCGCTGCGCGAAGACTTCGGCCCAGATGGGGCCCGGATTGGTCGTGAATTTTCCGGTACCCGGGTGGAAGCACCGGCTTGAACGAGCCGGCGTCGCTCAGGCTGTCGCCGAAAAAGTAGAACTGGTTGAATTGCGCGGCCGCCGGCCCGCTGCTCAGGCACAGTCCGATGGCACACGCCGCAGCCCATATCGATTTCGTCAGCCTTCGCATTGGCGAATCTCCTCGGTCAAGTTGTCGCACCGCGCGGAGAAATATTCTAACGCTATTGTCCGCGCCCCCGCACTGCCGCCGGGCGGCGCTTTGCGCACGGCGCGCAAGAAAAAGCCCGGGCGGACCTGCGTCGCCCGGGCTGCATTGCCGATCGCTATGCGTTATTTGGCGAGCAGCGCGAGTCGGTTGCCGTCGACAACCTTGACCCGGTCACCCTCGCGAAACGGCGGGTTCGATCCTTGCGTAAACGAGCGCCTGGTACCGTTGTCGAGCTGCACGTTGATCACGTAGTAGGACTTTTTCTTCGCATTCTTTTCCACTTCGTTGCCGGCATAGGCGCCTACACCCACGCCGGCGATCGTGGCCGCGGTGTTGCCGCGGCCGGAGCCGAGCTGGTGGCCGAGCACGCCCCCGACGACGCCACCGACCACGGCGCCGGCGCCGGTGCCTTCACCCTTGCGCTCGACATAGCGCACCGAGGTGACGACGCCGCAACTGGTGCAGACGACAGCGGGTGCGTTCGCCGGAGCCTGTGCCGCAACGCCAGCAGTCATCGCCATGGCGAACAGTGCTGCTGAAATGAGCGATACGCGCTTCATCGGGACCTCCTGCAGTTTGTCCATTCCACTATAGCAAAATGGCGGCATCGAGTCCGGCGCGGCGCGGCCGGCGCGCTCAACCGGCGTCGGCGCGCAATCGCGCATAGCTTCCGGGTGCCGGTTCGATGATTTTGAGGCGACCTTTGCCGCCGCCTTTTCCCAGCTCGCGCGCGGCGACCTGCGGGCCGAGCTGCGGCTTGAGCCAGGCCAGCCAGTCGTTCCACCAGGACCCTTCGTGCTGCTTCGCGCCGGCGAACCATTCGTCGGGGGTCGCTGCGAGCTTGTCGTTGGTCCAGTAGCCGTATTTGTTGGCGGCCGGCGGATTGATCATGCCGGCGATATGCCCGCTCCCCGACAGCACGAAACGCGACTTGCCGCCCAGATAGATGCGGGCCGGCATAGGTCGTTTTCCAGGGTGCGATGTGATCCTCGATCGCCGAGACGAAATAGGTCGGCAGCGCGGCCCTGGATACGTCGATCGGCACGTCGTCCAGCGTAATGCCTCCCGCGTCCTTCAGCGCATTGCGCAAATACATGTTGCGCAGGTAGAAGCTGTGCATCTTCGCGGGCATGCGCGTCGAATCGCAGTTCCAGTGCAGCAGGTCGAACGGGAAAGGATCGCGTCCCAGCAGGTAGTTGTTGATGACGAACGACCAGATCAGATCGTTGCTGCGCAGCATGTTGAACGAGTTGGCCATCTCCGATCCCTCGAGATAGCCGCGCTCGTTCATTCGCTTTTCCAGCGCCTGCACCTGGCTTTCGTCGATGAAAACCTCGAGTTCGCCGGCGCCGGTGAAATCGATCAACGAGCTCATGAAGCCCGCACTGGCGATGCGGCGATCCTTTTTCGCCGCCATGTAGCCCAAGGTCGCGGCGAGCAGCGTTCCGCCCAGGCAATAGCCGAGCACGTTGATCTCGCGCTCGCCGGTCGCCTGCTCGATCGCGGCCAGCGCGGCGAGCGGCCCTTCGAGCATGTAGTCGACGAAATCCTTGCCGGCGAGCTTCTTGTCGGGATTGACCCAGGAGATCACGAAGACGGTCAGGCCCTGCTCGACACACCATTTGACCAGCGAGTTTTTCTCGCGCAAGTCGAGGATGTAATACTTGTTGATCCACGGCGGGATGATCAGCAGCGGCCGTTTGTAGACTTTGGCCGTCGCGGGCTCGTACTGGATTAGCTGCATCAACTCGTTCTGGTAGACGATCTTGCCCGGCGTCGTGGCGATGTTGACGCCGAGCTCGAACGCCTTGCTGTCGGTCATCGATATCCTGAGTTGACCATTGCCCCGCTCGATGTCGTCGAGCAGGTTGTTCAGTCCCTTGACCAGATTCTGGCCGCCGCTGGTGACCGTTTCGCGAAATACTTCGGGATTCGTCAGCGCGAAGTTCGACGGCGCGAGCGCATCGATGTACTGCCGAGTGAAGAAATCGACTTTTTTCTGCGTATGATCGTCGAGGCCCTCGACGCTCGCGACGGCGTTGTGCAGCCAGCGCGCGGCGATCAGGTATGACTGCTTGACGTAGTCGAACAGAAAGTGCTCCTGCCAGTCCTCATGGCGGAAGCGGCGATCGCCTTGCGCGGGTTCGGCGACCGGCGTCGACGACTGGCCCATCAGCTTGAGCATCGACGACTGCCATAGGGCCGAGTAGTCCCACCACAGATTCATCTGCGTCTCGGCCAGACGATAGGGATTGGAAAGCATCTTCGCCGTCAGTTCCATGAACGCCTTGGTCAGGCCGAATTGGTCGGCGGCGAGTGAAGGACCGGACGTCGCATGGCGTGCGAGGTAGTCTCCGAGGAGCTTCGCGCTCTTGTCGGCGGCGCTGGCGAGCGAGTCCGCCAGCGCGACCGGGTCATAACCCTGCTTGCTCAAACCTGCCGCATCGGTCGCACTCATCTTTAGACTCTCCCAAATGGATTTATTGTATTCCGGCCGTGCGGACGAAACGGATCGTCCCGTCGTCCCCGACCGAGCGATCGAGGCGCCCGCCATGCCACAGATGGTTCAGATGCGCGATTGCCTCGCCCATTGCAAAAAATCGCTGCTGCAGGTCGAGCTCGCGCCGGAACAGCACCGGGACGATGTCCGCCGCGGTCTTGGGCGTCGTTGCGGCGGCCTCGAGCTCCGCCAGACGCGCCGCATGATGCTCGCGCAGCTGGCCGGCGCGAGCGCCGGCGCCGACGAACGGCAACCCGTGCGACGGCAATATCAGCGTCTCCGCCGGAAGATCGGCGAAAGCTTGCAGCGAATCCAGAAATCGCCGCAATGGGTCGCCCTCGGGCTCGACCGGCCAGACGCTGACGTTGGTGCTGATCCGCGGCAGCAGCATGTCCCCGGAAATGCAAACCTCGAGTGCCCGGCAGTAAAGGGAAGCGTGCTCGGGCGAATGCCCGTAACCGGAAATCATCTGCCAGTCGTTCGCGCCGATGCGGATTTCGTCGCCAGCAGCCAGTCGCTTGAAACTGAACGGTAGCTCCGGCACGCCGCGCCGGTACGGGTTGCCCCGGCCATCGAGTGCCGCCAGGTGCTCACCCGACAAGCCGTGCGCGCGCAGCAGGGCGCTCATCGGCGCCGCGCCATAGCCGCTGTGCTCGCCGGCGATCGCATGTGCGGTCAGGTATTCGGCCTGCGGCATGAGCACCGGGCAGGAGAAGCGCGCCGCCAGCCACGCCGCGTTGCCCAGATGATCGGGGTGATAGTGTGTCGCGATGACGCGGGTCAGCGGCTTGCCGGACAAGCTCCCGGCGAAGTGCGCATGCCAGAGCTCGCGCGTCGCCGCATTGCCGTAACCGCAATCGACCTGGGTCCATCCGGCGCCGTCGGCAAGCAGCCACAGATTGATGTGGTCGAGCGCGAAGGGCAGGGGCATGCGCAACCAATGGATGCCGGGCGCAATCTCACGCGCGATGCCGGGGGCGGGCGCATCGGCGCACGGATAGCTGAGAATGGATGGCAGCGGGGCGTTCATCTCGACCGGCAACGGCGGCGGCATGGCGCGCCAGCAGGTTTTGTGCAACGCAGCATCGTCATCGAATCGCTGCAGCCTGTCAAGTTTACGCGGACGCCGGCGGTCGGCGGCCGAGGGCGGGGCTTGTGGTATCTTGACCGCGCTTTCGCATTCGACGTTCCGCCTCGCCGCAATGCCCTCGCATCCGGATCAGGCCACCTTCAGCATCTCCCAGCTAGCGCAGGAATTTGCGCTGACGACGCGGACAATCCGCTTTTACGAGGACGAAGGGCTGCTGACGCCGCGCCGTGCCGGGCAGGCCCGCGTCTACGGCGAGCGGGAGCGGGTGCGCATCAAGCTTATCCTGCGCGGCAAGCGCCTCGGTCTGTCGCTGAACGAGATCCGCGAGCTCCTCGATCTCTACGACGTGAGCAAGAGCGAACGCCCGCAGCTGATCAAGTTTCTCCAAGTGCTCGCGGCGCGGCGTGCGATGCTCAAGCAGCAGCAGGAGGACATTGCGATCGTGCTCTCGGAAATCGAGGCGCTCGAGCGCCAATGCCGCAAGCGCCTGCGCCGGAGCCCGAACGGGGGAGCGCCGTGAAGCAGGTTCCCGTGGCTCGGGCACGTTGACGTTTACGTAAACGTAATGTAGAGTCGACGGCCTTTCTCCGAATGCATCTCGCGCGGGGCTGACGATGGCCGCACTTCAGGCAGACTTCAGGGCGCATGCCGAGCATGTGCCGCCGGACCCCGGCTACGCGGCGCGTGTGCGCGCGAGCTTCGACCGGCAGAGTGCGATGCGACTGATCGGCGCGCGTCTCACTATGATCGCTCCCGGTGCTTGCACGATCGAGCTGCCGTATCGCGACGATCTGACGCAGCAGCACGGGTACATCCATGCCGGAATCGTCAGCGCGATTGCCGATTCGGCCGGCGGCTATGCCGGGTTAACGCTTTTTCCCGCCGACGCAAGCGTATTGACCGTCGAATACAAGCTGAACCTACTCGCCCCGGCGGCGGGCGAGCGCATCGTCGCCGAAGCCGCGGTCGTGAAGGCGGGTAAAACGCTGGTGATCACGCGGGGCGACGTCTACGCGGAGCGCGCCGGCGCGCGCACGCTTTGCGCGATCATGCAGCAGACGCTGATCGTAATGGCCGGCAAGCCGGATCGCTGAGGAGCCACGATGTCCAACTTTCCATCGCTCAATTTCGCGTTGGGCGACACGATCGACATGCTGCGCGCGACGGTCCAGGACTTCGCCGCCGCGGAGATCGCACCGCGGGCAGCCGCGATCGATCACGACAATCGTTTTCCGGAGGACCTTTGGCGCAAGATGGGCGATCTCGGCCTGCTCGGCATTACCGTCGAGGAGGAGTTCGGCGGTACGGCGATGGGCTACCTCGCGCACGTCGTCGCAATGGAGGAGATCAGCCGAGCTTCCGCATCGGTCGGCCTGTCGTACGGCGCGCATTCGAATCTTTGCGTCAATCAGATCCGGCGCAACGGCAGCGCTGCGCAAAAACGGCGTTTCCTACCCAAACTCGTGTCGGGTGAGCACGTGGGCGCGCTGGCGATGAGCGAACCGGGTGCGGGGTCCGACGTGGTGTCGATGCGGCTCTCCGCGGTGCGCCGCGACGGGCACTACCTGCTCAACGGTACGAAAATGTGGATCACCAACGGCCCCGACGCCGATACCCTGGTCGTGTACGCCAAGACCGATGTCGACGCGGGGCCGCGGGGCATCACCGCCTTCCTGATCGAAAAGGGAATGAAGGGCTTTTCAACCGCCCAGAAACTCGACAAGCTAGGCATGCGCGGGTCCAATACCTGCGAGCTGGTGTTCGAGGATTGCGAAGTGCCGGAAGAGAACGTGCTCTGCGAAGAGGGCCGCGGCGTCAATATCCTGATGAGCGGCCTCGACTACGAGCGCGTCGTCCTCGCCGGAGGCCCGCTGGGAATCATGAGCGCGTGCATGGATGCGGTGCTGCCGTATGTGCACGAACGGCGGCAATTCGGCCAGCCGATCGGCGAGTTCCAGCTGATGCAGGGCAAGATCGCCGACATGTACACGACGATGGCCGCGTGCCGTGCGTACGTCTATGCCGTCGCCCAGGCCTGCGATCGAGGCGAGACCGCGCGCAAGGACGCCGCAGGTGCGATACTGTATGCCGCGGAAAAGGCGACCTGGATGGCCGGCGAGGCGATCCAGGCGCTGGGCGGCAACGGCTATGTCAACGAGTACCCGGTCGGCCGACTGTGGCGCGATGCCAAGTTGTATGAGATCGGCGCCGGAACTTCGGAAATTCGACGGATGCTGATTGGCCGGGAGTTGTTCAACGAGACCAAGTGACCGGAGAGGCGATGGCACTGGAAATGCGCGAACGCTGTGAGCGATGTGCATGGCCGCTTGCCGCCGACGCCGATGGCGCCTACATATGCAGTTACGAAAACACGTTCTGCGCAACCTGCGCCAACGCGCTGAACGGCGTGTGTCCGAACTGCGGCGGCGAACTCGTGCGCCGGCCGCGGCGGGTGCAGAAGCCACCCTCCAAGGTGGCGCCGCCGGCGTGAGGGGCGGGCCGCGGCGCGCGGCGGATTTGTCGAGGAGCAATCACATTGTGCAAAACGATCCGATAGTCATCGTCGGTGCGGCGAGAACGCCGATCGGCGGCCTTCAGGGTGATTTCGCGTCGCTTGCGGCCAGCGATCTCGGTGCCGTGGCGATCAAGGCCGCGGTGGAGCGCGCCGGCGTCGCACCGGCCGACGTCGACGAGTTGATCTTCGGCAACTGCCTCATGGCGGGACAGGGGCAGGCGCCGGCGCGGCAGGCGTCGCTGAAGGCGGGCCTGCCGCTGTCGACCAACTGCACGACGCTGTCGAAGATGTGCGGATCGGCGATGAAGGCGACGATGCTCGCGCACGATGCGATCATCGCCGGCAGCGCCGAAATCATGGTCGCAGGCGGCATGGAGAGCATGACCAATGCGCCGTATCTGCTGCCCAAGGCGCGCTCGGGTATGCGAATGGGCCATGGCACGGTGTTCGATCACATGTTTCTCGACGGCCTCGAGGACGCCTACGACCGGGGCAAGCTGATGGGCGTGTTCGCCGAGCAGTGCGCGGACAAGTTCCATTTCTCGCGCGAAGCGCAGGACGAGTTCGCGTTGCGCTCTCTGTCACGCGCGCTCGCGGCGAACAACGACGGATCGTTTCGCTGGGAAATCGCGCCGGTCACCGTATCGGGCCGCAAGGGCGATGTCGTCATCGACAAGGACGAGCAGCCGGCGAAAGCGAGTCCCGACAAGGTGCCCGGCCTCAAACCGGCGTTCCGCAAGGATGGCACGGTAACCGCAGCGAATTCGAGCTCGATTTCCGACGGTGCCGCGGCGCTGGTGCTGATGCGCCGTTCGCTTGCCGAGCGCAAGGGCCTCACACCGCTCGCGGTAATCCTCGACCATGCGACACACGCGCAGGAGCCGGGATGGTTCACGACGGCGCCGGTCGGGGCGATGCGGAAGCTCTACGCGAAAGTCGGCTGGAAGCCCGGAGATGTAGATCTGTACGAGATCAACGAAGCGTTCGCAGTCGTCACGATGGCAGCGATGCAGGAGCACGGGTTGCCGGCGGACAAGGTCAATGTCCACGGCGGCGCCTGCGCGCTCGGCCACCCTATCGGGGCATCGGGCGCGCGGATCGTGGTCACGCTGCTGGGCGCGTTGCGCAAGCTCGGCAAGAAACGCGGGATGGCGAGCCTGTGCATCGGCGGCGGCGAAGCGACCGCGCTCGCGATCGAGCTCGCCTGACGACAGGCGATGGCCGACAAGTTCGTCTTCGAGTCGCCGCGCGTCACCTTGCGTCTCGGCGGACGTCCGGCGCGGGCGGCATTGCCGCGCAGCGCGCGCGACCCGTTTCCGGTGATCGTCGGCTGTCCCCGCTCGGGCACCTCCTTGCTGGCGGTGATGCTCGACGCACACTCGGAACTGGCGATTCCGCCGGAGACCTCGTTCCTGCCCAATGTGATGGGGCTGGCCGGCGACCCGGAGTCGCTGCGGCGCCGTTTTTTCGACATCGTCACCGCCGATAAGATGACGATTTCGAACTGGTCGGACTTTGGCTTGGACAAGGATGTATTCTGGCGAAGACTGCACGCGATTCCGGCATTCACCGTTGCCGCGGGTACCAGGGCGTTCTACGCGATGTACGGCGAAGACCAGCGCAAGGCCCGCACCGGGGACAAGACCCCCGGCTACGTCTTCACGATGCAGCATATCCAGGCGCTCCTGCCCGAGGCGCATTTCATTCATGTGATACGCGATCCGCGCGATACCGCGATGTCCTGGCGCAAGACGTGGTTCGCTCCCAGCCAGAATTACGCGGAGCTCGGTCTGTTCTGGCGGCAGAACGTCGAGGTCGGCCGCCGAGCTGCGCCCGCGTTGCGCCACTACCAGGAGATTCGCTTCGAAGACCTCGTGCTGCGCCCGGAAGCGGAGCTCAAGCGGCTGTGTGCATACCTGTCGCTCGCCTACGAGCCCGCGATGCTCGATTCCGGCGCGCGGGGGGAGGCGCGCCTCGCCAGGTTGCAGGGCCGGGCGCATGCCGACGGCAGGATGATCGCGCGCGACGAACGCACGCGAATCCATGTCAATCTCGCGCGTCCGCCGATGGCCGAGCGCGTCGAGGCGTGGCGGCGGGAAATGAGCGAAACCGAGCGGCGCCAGGTGGAAAGCGGTGCCGGATCGTTGTTGCGCGAACTGGGTTACGAGGCCACCGCTTGAGGCCGCCTACGCCGGACATCCGTGGCGGCGCGGCAGGCGGCATCGCCTCGTTCGGCGGAACGGGGAGCGGCTGATGCCGACGCCGCAGAATCTTGCGCTGTTCGCGCTGGCGAGCATCCTGCTTGCGCTGACGCCGGGACCGAACCTGCTCTACCTGGTGTCGCGCACGCTCTGCCAGGGACGCCGCGCCGGTATTGTCTCGCTCGCCGGGACGTCGCTCGGCTTCGTGTTCCATGTCTTCGCGGCGGCGCTCGGGCTGTCGGCGATTTTCCTGACGGTGCCGGTGCTCTACGATGCGGTGCGCTATGCAGGCGCCGTCTACCTGCTCTGGCTCGCCTGGGACGCGTTGCGGCCCGGAGGGCAAGGGGTGTTTGCGCCGCGCGCGCTGCCACGGGACGCGCCGGGGAGGCTCTTCCGCATGGGTCTCCTCACAAGCGTGTTGAATCCGAAAGTGGCGATGTTCTATCTGGCGCTGTTTCCGCAGTTCATCGATGCCACCCGTGGTAGCGTGTTCGCGCAGGGTCTGGTGCTCGGCCTGTTGCAGATAGTGATCAACGTAGCCAGCGATCTCGTCTTCGTTCTCGCTGCGGGCGTGATCACGGATTGGCTCGCCCGGCGCCCGCTCTGGACGGCGGTGCAGCGCTGGGTGCTCGGTGTCGTTCTCGCCGGCATCGCGGTGCGGCTCGCCTTTGACTCGCGACGATAGCGGCCTCCCGGTGCTGCTCAGCGATTCCCAGCAGATGGTGCGCGAGACCATGCGCAACTTCGCCCAGCAGCGGCTGGCGCCGTTCGCAGCCGCGTGGGATCGCGAGCACGCGTTTCCACGCGATGCGCTGCGGGAGCTGGCGGCGCTTGGCGCCTGCGGAATCGTCGTACCCGAATCGTACGGTGGGGCCGGACTAGACTACGTGTCGCTCGCCGTGGCGCTGGAGGAAATCGCCGCCGGCGACGGAGCGACCTCGACGGTCATCAGCGTGCAGAACTCGGTAGTCTGCGGTCCGATATTGGCGTTCGGTACGGCGGCACAGAAAGATCACTATCTGAAGCCGCTGGCGACGGGCGCCAAGATAGGGTGCTTCTGCCTGACCGAGCCGCATACAGGCTCGGACGCCGCGGCAATCGCGACCCGCGCGGAATTCGCGCGCAGCGACGATGGCGGACACTATGTGCTCAACGGTACCAAGCAGTTCATCACCTCGGGCAAGAATGCGGACGTCGCGATCGTGTTCGCGCTGACCGACAGGACCGCGGGAAAAAAGGGCATGTCGGCGTTCATCGTAGATACCGCTCTCCCGGGGTACGAGGCGGCGCGCATCGAGGACAAGCTCGGGCAGCGCGCGTCCGACACCGCGCAGATCGTCTTCAATGACTGCCGCGTTCCCGCGGCCAACCTGCTCGGCCGCGAAGGCGAGGGTTATCGAATCGCGCTGGCCAATCTGGAAGCGGGGCGCATCGGCATCGCCGCGCAGTCAGTCGGCATGGCGCGCGCCGCGTTCGAGGCGGCCCTTTCGTACGCGCGCGAACGGACGAGCTTCGGCAAGCCGATCATCGAGCATCAGGCGATCAGTTTCCGCCTCGCGGACATGGCCACGCAGATCGAAGCCGCCCGGCAGCTTACGTGGCACGCGGCGAGCCTGCGCGACGCCGGCCAACCGTGCCTCAAGGAAGCGTCGATGGCGAAGCTTTTCGCGTCGGAGATGGCCGAGCGCGTATGTTCGGACGCGATCCAGATCCACGGCGGCTACGGGTATGTGACCGACTTCCCCGTCGAACGCATCTATCGCGACGTGCGCGTCTGCCAGATCTACGAGGGCACCAGCGATATCCAGCGCCTGGTGATCGGACGGGCGCTCGCCGGCTGATCGAACTGAATGTCATGTCTGCCGCCATCGATTTCTTTTTCGACTTCTCCTCGCCGTACGGTTTTCTGGCTTCGGAAAAGATCGAAGAGCTCGCCGCACGACATGAGCGAAGCATCGACTGGCATCCGATTCTGCTCGGCGTCGTTTTCAAGCAGACCGGTGTCGCACCGCTGACACAGGTGCCGCTGAAGGGCGAATACTCGAAGCGCGATCTTGCGCGAAGCGCCCGGTTACACGGCGTGACGGCTTTCCGCATGCCTACGATTTTTCCCATTTCCACGCAGGCACCGGCGCGCATCGTGATCTGGCTGCAACGGACGCAGCCGGAGCTCGCGACCGACGCGCTGCATGCGCTTTATCGCGCGTTTTTCGTCGACGACCTCGACATCTCGAATCCGGATCGCGCCGCCGCGATCGCCGCGCAATGCGGCGTCGACGCCGCTGCCGCGCGCGCGGCAATCGACGATCCGGCGATCAAGGACGCGCTGAGGCTGGAAAACGACAAGGCGATCGCCACGGGCGTTTTCGGATCGCCCTTTGTCATCGTCGACGGCGAGCCGTTCTGGGGCATGGATCGACTCGAGCAAGTCGACCGCTGGCTGGTGACCGGGGGCTGGTGAAGATATGACGGATCGGCGCGCCGAATATACGTTGCATTGCTTCGCGCAGTCAGGCAATTGTTACAAGCCGGCGCTGCTGCTCGAGCTTGCCGGAGCCGAATGGGCGCCGCGCTTTGTCGACTATTTCGGCGGCGAGACTCGATCCGCCGCGTACCGCGAGCTCAACGTCATGGGCGAGGCGCCGATGCTCGAGCATCGCGGCATTCGGTTGACGCAGTCCGGCGTGATCCTCGACTACCTCGCGCATACGCTCGGGCGGTTCGCGCCGAGCGACGACCCCGAGCGGCGCGAGATCCTGCGCTGGTTGCTGTGGGACAACCACAAGCTGACCAGCTACACGGCGACCCTGCGCTTCCTCCGAACCTTCGGCAAGGATCCCGATCCTGCGGTGCTCGCATTCCTTCGCGCGCGCGCCGAGACCGCCTGGGGAGTGCTCGATGCGCACCTTGCCGGACGAAGCTACGTCGTCGGCGACCGATTGACCATCGCCGACCTGTCGCTTTGCGGCTACCTGTTCTGGCCCGAAGAGATTGGCGCCGACTGGAATGCGCTACCCAATATCCGCGGCTGGCTCGCGCGCATCCAGGGGGAGCCGCGCTGGGTGCATCCTTACAAGCTGATGCCCGGCCATCCGCTGCCGCGGAGCGTCTGACGCCATGCCCGTGATCGAGACCCGGCTCGACCCGCGCGACGCTGTCTTCGTTGCCAACCGAAGCGCTCTGGAAGCGCTGGTGGCCGACCTGAGGAGCAAGGTGCGCGCGATCGAGCAGGGCGGCGGCGATGTTGCACGCGGCCGTCATACGGGCAGGGGCAAGCTGCTGCCCCGGGAGCGGGTCGGTTTGCTGCTCGATCCGGGCACGCCGTTCCTCGAGCTGTCTCAGCTCGCGGCGTACGACATGTACGATGACAACATCGCGTCGGCCGGCATCATCACGGGCATCGGCCGCGTGTCGGGACGTGAGTGCGTGATCGTCTGCAACGACGCGACGGTCAAAGGGGGAAGCTATTACCCGATGACGGTCAAGAAGCATTTGCGGGCGCAGGACATCGCGCGCGAGAACCGGCTGCCCTGCATCTACCTGGTCGATTCCGGCGGGGCCAACCTGCCCAACCAGACCGAGGTGTTTCCGGACCGCGATCATTTCGGCCGCATTTTTTTCAACCAGGCGACGATGTCGGCCGAAGGCATCCCGCAGATCGCGGTCGTCATGGGCTCGTGCACGGCGGGGGGCGCCTATGTGCCCGCGATGTCCGACGAATCGATCATCGTGCGCGAACAGGGCACGATCTTCCTGGCCGGTCCGCCGCTCGTCAAGGCAGCGACTGGCGAGATCGTCAGCGCCGAAGAGCTGGGCGGGGCCGACGTGCATACGCGGATCTCCGGCGTGGCCGACCACTTCGCGCAGAACGACGCGCACGCGCTCTCGATCGCGCGCCGCATCGTCGGCAACCTCAATCGAGTCAAGCCCGCGCCGCCCGATGTGGTGCCGCCGCGCGACCCGCTCTATGCCGCCGACGAGCTTTATGGGGTCATCAACGCCGACATCAAAAAGCCGTACGACGTCCATGAGGTCATCGCCCGAATCGTCGATGGCAGCGAGTTCGACGAATTCAAGGCGCGTTACGGCACGACGCTGGTCACCGGATTCGCCCGCCTGTCCGGTTATCTGGTAGGCATCGTTGCCAGCAACGGCGTGCTGTATTCCGAATCGGCGCTCAAAGGCGCTCACTTCATCGAATTGTGCAGCCAGCGCGGCACGCCGCTCATCTTCCTGCAGAACATCACCGGATTCATGGTCGGCCGTAAGTACGAGGCAGGCGGCATCGCCAGCGACGGCGCGAAGATGGTGACCGCCGTCTCGTGCACCAACGTTCCCAAGTTCACGGTGATCATCGGTGGCAGCTACGGTGCCGGCAACTACGGCATGTGTGGTCGCGCGTTCAATCCGCGCTTTCTCTGGATGTGGCCGAATGCGCGGATCTCCGTGATGGGCGGTGAGCAGGCCGCGACGGTGCTGGCGACGATACGGCGCGACGCGATCGAAGCCAAAGGCGGCGCCTGGAGCGCCGAGGAGGAGACGGCATTCAAGACGCCGTTGCGCGAACAGTACGAGCGTGAAGGCCACCCGTACTACGCGAGTGCCCGCCTGTGGGACGACGGCGTGATCGACCCTGCGGATACGCGACGCGTGCTCGCGCTGGCGATCTCTGCGGCTCTCAACCGACCGGTCGAGGCGACCCGCTTCGGCGTGTTCAGAATGTAGGCGCGGTGGCGAGCAAACCCAGCGCAGCCGGCAGCAAGCCTGGTTCCCGGCGGATCGCCAAGGCCGCGATCGCGCCGACGCGAATCGAGCTCGAACTCCGTCCGGCGATCGCGGTCTTGACGCTTAACCGGCCCGAGGTGCACAACGCGTTCGATCAGACGCTGATCGCCGAGCTCACCACCGTGCTACGACGCCTCGACCGCGACCCGGGCGTACGTGCGGTCGTATTGACCGGTTCGGGCAAGAGCTTTTGCGCCGGCGCGGATCTCAACTGGATGCGCGAAATGGCGACCTACTCGCGTCCGCAGAATCTGACCGATGCCAACGCGCTTGCCAGGATGCTTGCGACGCTGAATCGGATGTCGAAGCCGACGATCGCGCGGGTGCATGGGCCCGCGTATGGCGGCGGCGTCGGCCTGGTCGCGTGCTGCGACATCGCGTTCGGCACGCCCGAGGCGACGTTTGCGCTGTCCGAGGCGCGCCTGGGCCTGATTCCCGCGACGATAAGCCCGTATGTGGTCGAAGCGATCGGCGCACGGGCGGCGCGGCGCTATTTTCTGACCGGCGAGCGTTTCGGCGCCGATGAAGCCCATCGGCTGGGTTTGCTGCACGAGGTCGTGGCGCTGTCCGGACTCGACGCAAGGATCAATGAGATCCTCGGCGCGCTGCTGATCACCGGCCCGGGTGCGCAAGCCGAGTGCAAAGACCTGATTCGCGCGGTGGCATCGCGGCGGGTCGATGCGGGATTGATCGCCGACACGGCACGTCGTATCGCGCGCGTCCGCGCCTCTCCGGAAGCGAAGGAGGGAATGGCAGCATTCCTCGGCAAGCGCAAGGCCTCGTGGGTGCCGCAAGGCGAATAGCGGACCGCAGACGATGGATCATTTCGACACCTGGCAATTGATCGCGCTGGCCGCAGCGCTCGGCTGGGCCAGCGGCATCCGGCTCTACGCCGTGCTGTTCATCACCGGCGCGGTCGGATTCGCCGGGTGGTACGAGCTGCCCGAGCATTTGCGCATACTGTCGCATCCGATGGTGCTCGCCGCCTCGGGATTCATGGTGGTCGCCGAGTTCTTCGCCGACAAGGTTCCGGGCTTTGACTCGGTCTGGGACCTGGTGCATACGTTCGTGCGTATTCCTGCCGGCGCCGCGCTGGCGGCCGGCGTGTTCGGCGATTCGCCACCGGCTTGGACGCTGACCGCGGCGATTCTCGGCGGAACGCTGGCGGCCGGCAGTCACTTCACGAAATCCGGCGCGCGAATGGTGATCAATACCTCACCCGAGCCGTTTTCGAACTGGGCGGCGTCGTTCGGCGAAGACATGCTGGTGGGCGTATTGATCTACTTGGCACTTGCGCATCCGATCGGATTTTTCGTCGTGCTCGCACTGCTGGTCGCATTGGCGATCTGGATGCTGCCCAGGCTGGTGCGCTCGCTTCGGGCGATGATCGAGAAGATCCAGCACTGGTTCGGCGGCGCCGCCGACCGGCCCGACCTGTAAAGAGTCGCGATGGCGGCTCGCTCGATGTTCAGCAAAATACTGATCGCCAATCGCGGCGAGATCGCCTGCCGAGTGGCGCGCACCGCACGACGCATGGACGTACGCACCGTTGCCGTCTATTCCGACGCCGATGCGGACGCACTGCATGTCGCGACCTGCGACGAGGCATACCGACTCGGGCCGCCGCCGCCGCGCGAGAGTTATTTGTGCGGCGACAAGATCATCGCCATTGCCAAGGAGGCCGGAGCGGAGGCGATCCACCCGGGCTACGGCTTTCTTTCGGAAAACGCCGAGTTCGCCGCCGCGGTCGTCGCAGCGGGGCTCGTGTTCATCGGCCCGCCACCCGCAGCGATCCGGGCGATGGGCTCAAAGTCCGAGTCCAAGTCGATCATGGGCCGCGCCGGCGTTGCGCTGGTGCCCGGCTATCACGGCGCCGACCAGGACGATGCGCTGCTGCGACGAGAGGCCGATGCGATCGGCTACCCGGTGCTGATCAAGGCGTCGGCCGGCGGTGGCGGCAAAGGCATGCGCGTCGTCGAGCGGGCCGAGGATTTCGCCACGGCGCTAGGCTCGGCTCGGCGCGAGGCGAAGGCGAGCTTCGGCGACGAGACGATGCTGCTCGAGAGGTATCTGTTCGAGCCGCGACATATCGAAATGCAGGTATTCGCCGACATGCACGGCGGATGCATCCATCTGTTCGAGCGTGATTGCTCGGTGCAACGGCGGCATCAGAAGATCGTCGAGGAGGCGCCTGCACCCGGGATGAGCGCAGGACGGCGCGCCGACATGGGGGCAGCGGCGGTTGCGGCGGCGAACGCGATCGGATACGTCGGCGCGGGCACGGTCGAGTTCATCGTGGAGACCGCGGGGGCCGGCGCGTTCTACTTCATGGAAATGAACACGCGGCTCCAGGTCGAGCATCCAGTCACCGAGATGATCACCGGGCTCGACCTGGTCGAATGGCAATTGCGCGTCGCAGCCGGCGAGCACCTGCCGCTCCGGCAGGAAGAGATAGCGATCGTCGGCCACGCGATCGAGGCCAGGATATACGCCGAGGATCCGGATCGCGGATTCCTGCCGTCGACGGGACGCATCGCCCACTTGAGCTCGCCGCCGCTGTCGGAACACGTGCGCGTCGACACCGGCGTGCGCAGCGGCGACGAGATCAGCCGCTTCTACGACCCGATGCTCGCCAAGCTGGTCGCCTCAGGCGCCGATCGGCCCGAGGCGCTGCGCCGCCTTTCCGGCGCGCTGGCACAGTACCGCGTCGTCGGCGTCACGACCAATGTCGCGTTCCTGCAGCGCCTGATCGCGCATCCCGCATTTGCCGAGGCAAGGCTCGATACCGGATTGATCGCACGGCACCAGGCCGATCTTTTCCCGCCGGCGCAGCCGCCGTCGGCGATGACATTGGCCGTCGCAGCGCTGGCGGAGATTTGGCGTCTGCGCGAGCGCGCGGCTGCCGCCGCGTCATCGTCGCCCGATCCTTATTCACCATGGCACGCGGTCGAAGGCTGGTGGCTCAACCGGGACGAACATGATATGGCGCTGGCCTACGCTTTTCAGGACGACGAATACGAGGTCAGCGTGCGTGCTGCGGGCGACGCCTGGACGGTCACCGCGCTCGGCAGGCCGATGTCTGCGTCGGTCGCGGGTGCTGGCGAGCTGCTGACGTTTGCGATCGACGGCGTGCATGTGGCCGCACAGGTCGTACCGCTGGGCGACGAGCGCCATGTGTTCTGCGGCAGCGAAGAGTACTGCCTGCGCCTCGTCGACCCCCTGGCGCACGCTGGCGAGGAGCCGCGACAGGGCGGCCACCTGACTGCGCCCATGTCCGGCGCAATCGTCGCCGTCCTGGTCAAGCCGGGCGATGCCGTGGCACGCGGCGCGCCGCTGCTGATTCTCGAAGCGATGAAGATGGAACACACGATTGCCGCGCCAACCGCGGGCATCGTCAGTGCCATTCACTTCCGCCAGGGAGACCAGGTGTCCGAGGGAGCGGACCTGATCGACGTCGAAGCGGAAGCGCCCAAGGCTTGAATCTGCTTTTTTGCAGCGTGGCCGGCAACAGTGCGGAATGGCTCGCCGCTTTGGCGCGCGCTTTTCCGGAGGCGCGCCTGCATGCATGCGCCGCTCTGCCTGACGACACCGAGCCGGCGCCGCCGCAAGGCATCGACTACGCGCTGCTGTGGAAGCCACCGCCGCGCCTGCTGCGGCAGCTCGGATCGGTCAAGGCGATATTCAATCTCGGCGCCGGCATCGACGCGCTGGCCGGAATCGAAACCTTGCCGGCAGGTGTGCCTGTCGTGCGCATCGAGGACGCCGGCATGGCGGAGCAGATGAGCGAATACGTGGTCCATGCGGTGCTTCGCCGGTACCGCGAGTTCGATGCCTATGCCGAGGCGCAGCGTGCGGGAGTCTGGCGGCCGCTCGCGCGGCGGAACAAGCGCACATTTTGCGTCGGCATACTCGGCGTCGGAGTGCTGGGCGCCGCGGTCGCCGCAGCGCTCCGGCCGTTCGGATTTCCGCTTGCGGGCTGGAGCCGGACGCGAAAAAGCGTGGCCGGCGTCGATAGCTACGCCGGCAGCGCCGAGCTCGATTCGTTTCTCGCTCGTTGCCGGGTGCTGGTCTGTTTGCTGCCGCTGACGCGCGAGACACGCGGCCTGCTCGACCGCCGCACGCTCTCCCGGTTACCCGTCGGCGCGCACGTCGTCAACGTTGCGCGCGGCGCGCTGATCGTCGACGACGATCTCCTCGCGTTGCTCGACCAGGGCAGGCTCGGTGGCGCGACGCTCGATGTCTTTCACGATGAGCCTTTACCGGTGTCGCATGCTTTCTGGCATCATCCGCGCATCAGCATTACACCGCACGTGTCGGCGGTCACGCTCGTCGAAGAGTCGGTGGCGCAGATCGCCGCCAAGATAGCGAAGCTCGAGGCCGGGTTGCCGATTACCGGCATCGTCGATCGCGAGCGCGATTACTAACCGAGCTCATGACCGAATCCATCAACAGCATGCTGCCGCAGCGCGTGCGCATTGTCGACGTGGCCCCGCGCGATGGCTTGCAGAACGAAAAGACGGTTGTTCCGACCGAGGTCAAGGTCGGGCTGATCGACCGCCTGACCGATGCGGGTCTGCCGGCGATCGAGGCCGCCAGCTTCGTTTCGCCCAAATGGGTGCCGCAGATGGCCGACAACGCGCAGGTGATGGCGGCGATCCGGCGCAAGCCCGGCGTGCGCTATCCGGTGCTGACGCCGAACATCAAGGGATTCGAGGCCGCGCTGGCCGCCGGCGCCGACGAAGTGGCGGTATTCGTCGCCGCATCGGAAACGTTTTCGCAGAAGAACATCAACTGCTCGATCGCCGACAGCCTCGAGCGCGCGCGTCCGGTCGCCGCCGCGGCCAAGGCACAAGGCGTTCGCGTGCGCGGCTACATCTCCTGCGTGTTCGACTGCCCATACGAAGGCGAGATCGCGGCGTCGGCCGTGCGCGAAGTTGCGGCTGCCCTGCACGCGATGGGCTGCTACGAAGTCTCGCTCGGCGACACGATCGGCACGGGGACGGCGGGCAGGACCAGGCGGCTGATCGCAACCGTCGCCACTGTCGTTCCGGTTGCCGCTCTGGCCGGACACTTTCACGACACCTACGGCCAGGCGATCGCAAACGTCTACGCGGCGATGGAAGCCGGCGTCGCGACCTTCGACAGCTCGGTGGCGGGCCTGGGCGGATGTCCGTACGCCAAAGGCGCGACCGGCAACGTCGCCACCGAGGATCTGTTGTACCTGCTCGACGGGCTAGGAATCGAAACCGGCGTCGACATGACGCGCCTGCGCATCGCCGGCCATTACATCTGCGACTTTCTCGGCAAACCGCCCGCGTCGCGGGTGGCGCGCGCGCTCGACGCGCGGCAGCCGCTGCCGGCCGTGTCATGACGCGCTCCGACGGCGCCGCAGTCGCATCGCCATGCACCAGCGTTTGCACGATCGATCGTGCGACCGGCCTGTGCTCGGGTTGCTACCGGACGCTCGATGAGATCGCCGGCTGGATCGATTTGTCGGCAGAACAGAAGCGCATGCTGTTGGCGACCCTCGCGACGCGGCGCGCGCAATTCGGCGCGGCCATCGTCGCACGCCATGCGGCCGAAGAGGAACGCGATGGCGAGCGCTGACTGGTATTTCGATTTCGTCTCGCCGTTTTCGTACCTGCAGTGCGAGCAGCTGCCACAACTCGAACGCGCGATCCGCGTGCGCTACAGGCCGGTCCTGTTCGCCGGCCTGCTCAAGGCTTGCGGGCAAAAGGGCCCCGCTGAAATTCCCGCCAAACGGCGTTTCACTTACCAGTTCGTCGCATGGCAAGCCAAGCGTATCGGCGTGCCGTTGAAGTTTCCGCCGGTGCATCCTTTCAATCCGCTACCGCTGCTTCGACTCGCGGTCGCGGCCGACGGCGACCCGGAGGTCATCCGGCGCATCTTCCGTTTCGTCTGGCGCGACGGCAGGCTCGGCGACTTGCCGATCGAATGGGCCGAGCTGATGACCGAGCTCGACATGCCCGACGCAGATGCACGCATCGCCTCATCGGAAGTCAAGGAGGCGCTCCGACGCAACACCGACGCGGCGATTGCGCGCGGCGTATTCGGGGTTCCGACGCTGGCGATCGGTGACGAGTTGTTCTGGGGCGCCGATGCGACGGCGATGGCCGCCGACTACATCGCGCAGGGCTGCCGCTTCGCCGACCCCGAGATGGCTCGCGTCGCCGACTTGCCGATCGGCGTCGAGCGCGAGGTCGGAAAGCGAAAGTGAGTCGAGCCGGCCGATCGTTCTCGGCTATCCGCGATCGGCAGCCGCGCACTTTGCCGGATGGTTTGCCGGCTTCAAATGAACGCGGCCAGCGCAAATCGCGCTGGCCGTTGCATGCATCCTATTGAACCTTAGTTGCGGCGGGGGTTGTCCGGCTGGCGGTCCATGCCGTTGGGCACGCCGTCGCCGTCACGGTCGCCACGCGCCCAACGGGCACGCTCCATCGACCAGCGGCCGTCGCGTTCCACCCACGTCGGGGAATGGTAGGCGTAGCCGGGACGCTCGCGCATCCACGTGCCCTTGGCCCACACATGATGGTTGCCCCGCCAGTTCCAATAGCCGGGGGCCCACACATAACCGTGGCGCGGCGCAGGAACGGCCTCGACTCGCATCGCCGGTGGCGCGATCTGCACGTAAACCGCGGCAGCGGCAGGTATCGCGATACCGCCGACCGATGCGGCGATCATGCTGACGAAAAGCACTTTCTTGATCATTGAATGTCCTCGTATGTCCGATTGAACAGAGACTTTTGTACGCTCAATCGAAGCCGCGGACGGTGCGTTGGCGAACATAGGGCGCAGCGCTATTCGCCCGGGATCTTGACGACCTTGATTTCGATGGCCGAAAAATACGCCGCAAGGTCGTCGATGTCCTTGTCCGACAGCGTCTGGGCAACCACCGACATCACGTCGTTCTTGCGCGCGCCGGACTGGAAGGCCCTCAGCTGCATGGCAATGTAGGGTTCGGTCTGGGCGGCGATATTCGGCGCCTCGGGGACTTTCGAAATTCCGTCCGTGCCGTGGCACGCTTGACACATTAGAGCCTTGCCGCGACCGGCTTTGATGTCGCCCGCAGCGCGAACGTCGCCGGTCACCGCGACGAGGAAAAGCGATGCGAAAAGGGCGACGCCCCGGAGGGCAATCCTATGATACTTGGGATTCACCGGCAGCCGCCGGTGACGAGCCGAAGCAAAAAAACAGGATGGCCCCGGCGAACGCCGGAGCCATCCCTTTGACCCACAATTGTCACTTGCCGTCGTACCAGATGCGATAGAGCGCTCCCACCAGATCGTCCGAGACGAGCAGCGAGCCATCATGCATCTCGGCGACGTCCACCGGGCGACCCAGGTAGTAGCCATTGTCGTTCCAGCCTTCGGCAAACGGCTCGGACTTGCCTGCAACGTGACCGTCCTCCTTTAGAAACGTGACCATGACGCGGGCGCCGATGGGCACGGTGCGGTTCCACGAGCCATGCTGGGTGGAGAAGATCGCACCCTGGTACTTCTTCGGGAACATCGTGCCGGTGTAGAACATCAGTCCCAGATCGGCCGCATGCGCGACCTGCTCGACTTCGGGAAACACCGCTCCGGCGGGCGGCGTGTCGTTCTTGTATTCGTTGGTGCGCGTATGCCCACCGCCGTACCACGGGAAGCCGAAGTCCAGCCCAGCTTTCGCAATGCGATTCATCTCGCCCGGAGGCTGGTCGTCGCCCATGCCGTCGACCTGGTTGTCGTTGCTCCAGAGGGTCTTGTCCTTCGGATTGAAGTCCATCCCGACGGCATTGCGAAGTCCCGTGGCATAGACTTCGCGGTTCTTGCCGTTACGGTCCATGCGGATGATGCCCATCATGCCGACCCTGTGGTAGAGGTCCAGCTTGTCCTTGGCCGGCACGTTGTACGGCTGACCCAGCTGGATGTAGAGCTTGTTGTCGGGGCCGATGCGGCATGGACGCGCGGTGTGGTTGTAGCTTTCTTCGTCCTTCGGAATCAGCTCGCCTTCCGCGACCACGGCGCCGGCCACGACGTCCGGACTCTCATAGAAGAATTCCGCCGCCGGGTATTCCAGCACCCGGTTCTGCTCGACGATGTACAGGAAGCCGTCTTTCGAGAAGCACGGGCCGTTGGGTATTTTCTTCGGCAGCGTCGGCGCGAACTCCTTCACTTCGTCGCCGACACCGCTGCGCGCGCGGTCGGTCACCGCCCACACTTTCGTCTTGCGCGTGCCGACGAAGGTCACGACGCCCTGTGGGCCGACCGCGATGTGGCGGGCGTCCGGCACGAGCGCGTACAGGGCGATGTGGAATCCCGGCGGCAGCTTGATCTTGGTCAGGTTCTGCTTGACCTGGTCCGCCTTGGGACCCGTCTGCGGAATCAGCGGCCAATCCACCGGCGTGCCCGTCTGGTGCATCGCACCCAAGGTTTCCAGCTCGGCGGCCTGGGTGACAAGTGGGCAAGCGGCCAGTGTCAGCAACGCGACTGCGGTTTTCAAGCGAAATTTCATACTGCCTCCCGTTGACGTCTCGCCTGCACCCTGGTTGCGCGGCCGATCCGCACACGCGGCAGGCGTAGCTGTTCAATGCTCATCTAGCGAGACTTTAATCCGTCGGATGCCAATGGGCAACAGTTGTATACTGCAACTGGCCTCTTAGGCACGTATTGCCGACTCGGACTAACGGGGCTTTTGAGTCAATCGGGACGGCCGGATTCGGTGATAGTGCCGCTGTCCAGGAGTGCGCTGATCTCTTCGGCGCTGAATCCGGCTTCGCGCAGGATTTCGGCGGAATGCTCGCCTTGGGCAGGCGCGAAGCGCGCGATATTGAATGCATGCCCCGCGAGTCGGAACGGCGGCGCGTATTGCCGGCTGCCGTCCGAAGCGGTGACGATCATGCCGCGCGCGCGAACCTGCGGATCTGCCAGCGTCTCGTCGGGCGTAAGTACTGGTGTCACGCAGCACTCGACGGCGGCGAGGCGTTCGATCCAGTGCGCTTGCGTCCGCTCTCCGAATATCACCGCCAGTTGCCGCCGAACGGCATCGCCGGCGGGTCCGGTCGCGAGTTGTCCGGCGACGAGGTCGGGACGCTCGAGCGCCTCGCACAGCGCACGCCAGAACTTCTCCTCGAGCGCGCCGACGGCGAGATGGCGGCCGTCCTGCGTCGCGTAGACGCCGTAGCAGGGTACGCCCCCGGTCAAGAGGTCGCTGCCGCGCGCGCGGGCATGCCCGCGCGCCTGGATCGCGTGCAGCGCAAAGATATTGTGCGCCAGCGCACCCTCGGTCATCGCGACGTCGACGTGCGTGCCCTTGCCGGTGCGCGATGCGCCGAAGAGCGCGGCGAGAATCGCCGTCGACGCGTTCATTGCGCCTCCCAGCAGGTCGGCTACCTGCAGATTCGATAGCGTGGGTGGGCCACCGCTTGCTCCGGTCTGATCGAGGACGCCGGCGTAGCCCAGATAGTTGATGTCGTGGCCGGCCCGATTCCGGTAGGGCCCCGTCTGGCCGTAGCCGGTGATCGAGCAGTAGACGAGGTGCGGATTGATCGCGGCGACCGCCTCATAACCGACGCCGAGTCGGTCGAGCACGCCGGGGCGGAAGCTCTCGACGATGATGTCGGCTTGCTGCGCCAGCCGGAGGAACGCTTCGCGGCCCGCGATGGTCTTGAGGTCCAGCGCGAGGCTCCGCTTGTTGCGATTGACCATGCGGAAAAACGCGGACGGCGCATCCGATGCGGCGCTGCCGCTGTCGGCCGGGGCGAGGCCCAGCGAGCGCGCATAGTCCCCGGCACCGGTATCCTCGACCTTGACGACGTCTGCGCCGAGATCGGCCAGATGCAGCGTGCATACCGGCCCGGGCAGCAGGCGCGAAAGGTCGAGCACGCGCACGCCGTCGAGTGGCCCGCTCACAGCGCACCGTCGTCGGGCATCCGAAGCTGTCGTCGGATCGCGCGAGCCGCGGCCAGAGCTCGATCGAGTGTCGGCGCCACGCAGGTCACGTGCCCCATTTTCCTGCCGCGCCGCGGCTCGTCCTTGCCATACAAGTGCAGCTTGGCCTCCGGGACTTCGAGCACCGCGCGCCAGTCGGGCTCGCGGCGACCAGGTTCCGGCGCTCCCGGCGCACCATCGAGCCAGATGTCGCCGAGCAGGTTGACCATGACCGCCGGTCCGTGCGCCCGCGTGTCGCCGAGCGGAAGGTCGGCGAGAATGCGCACCTGCTGCTCGAACTGCGACGTGACGCAGGCATCGATCGTGTAGTGCCCGCTGTTGTGCGGACGGGGTGCGATTTCATTGATGAGCAGACCTCCGTCGGCGGCGACGAAAAGCTCGACGCACAGCACGCCGCGGTAGTCGAGTGCGGCGGCAACCTTGAGCGCGATGTCGCGGGCTTCGGCCGCGAGCGCCGGCGCGATGCGAGCCGGCACGATGCTCGAGTCCAGGATGCCGTCGCGATGACGATTTTCCGCGACGGGCCAGGTCACCGCGTCGCCGCGATCGTTGCGCGCCACGATCACAGACAGCTCGCAGGTCAACGCGACCAGGCGTTCGAGCACGCAGGGGGTGGCGCCCATCGCGGCGAGCGCCGCAGGGACGCGGGCCGTGCTATCGACGCGGATCTGGCCCTTGCCGTCGTAGCCGAAGCGCGCGCTCTTGACGATGCCGGGCACCAGCGCCGGGTCGATCGAGCGCGCGTCGGCGTCGGTTGCCAGCACCGCGAAGGGCGTCACCGCAAACCCGTTTTTTACGAGAAACTGCTTTTCGCGGATGCGGTCCTGCGCAATGGCGACACTGTCCGCAGACGGCGTGACGCGGGCGTGACGCCCGAGGTATTCGAGGCTCGCCGCCGGAACGTTTTCGAACTCCGTCGTGGCCGCCGCGACCAGCTCGGCGAGGGTTGCGAGGCCCCGACGGTCGGCGTAGTGGGCGCGGATGTGCCGGTCGGCGACCGATCCCGCCGGGCTCGAGTCGCCGGGATCCAGCACGGCGACCCGATAGCCCATGCTTTGCGCAGCCATGCAGAACATCCTGCCCAGCTGTCCCCCACCGAGCAGCCCGAGCCATGCGCCCGGCGCAATCACTTCGCGCGGGATTTCGGCGGCAGCGTCATCGCGCTCGTCGCCGCGGTCTGGGCAGCGCGGAACTCGGCGAGCTTTTTGGCAAGCGAGGCATTGCCGCGCGCGAGCATCGCGACCGCGAACAGGGCCGCGTTAGCCGCACCGGCCTCCCCGATCGCGAACGTCGCCACGGGCACTCCCTTGGGCATCTGCACGATCGAAAGCAGCGAATCCTCGCCGTTCAGATGCCGCGTGGGGATCGGCACCCCCAATACCGGCAGCGGCGTCTTGGCGGCAAGCATGCCGGGCAGGTGCGCGGCTCCGCCGGCGCCGGCGATGATGCACGACAGTCCGCGCTCTGCGGCGCGGCCGGCATAGGCGAACATCGCATCGGGCGTACGGTGGGCTGAAACTACCCGGGCTTCGTACGTGACGCCGAAGGCCGCAAGCTGCGCGACGGCATGCTGCATCACGTCCCAATCGCTGTCGCTGCCCATGACAACGCCGACCTGAACGGACTTTTGCTCTCGAGCCATCGATGTCCTTCGCTCCGCGGCGGGGCCGCTGCCGGCAGGCGACGATTTTACCATCGGCCGACGCGTCCTCTGGGGGGCGCATTCGCCACTCCGACAGTCGACGAAGGTCGACAATAGGCGATAATCGCGGTCATGCTCATATCGTCCATTCCGGGATGGATACTGCGCTGCTTGGCGCTGGTCGCCGTCGGCGTCCTTGCGGCGCCTCTCCGCGCGGAGCCGACCGACGCCGATTTTCTTGTGGCGCGCGAGGCGTTCCTGGCCAACGATGCCGCGGCGCTCGACAAGATCGCGCCGCGGGTCAACGGCCATTTGCTCGAGCCCTACGTCGCCTACTGGCAGTTGCGCCTGAGGCTGGACGACGTGCCCCCGGAGCGCGTGCGCTCGTTTCTCGAGCGCTACGACGGCACACCGCTGGCCGACACGCTGCGTGGCGAATGGCTGAAATCGCTGGGCAAGCGCGCGCTTTGGACCGACTTCGCTGCCGAATATCCGAAGCGCAACGGCGAAGATACCGAGCTTGCGTGTTTCGCACTGCAGTGGCGCCGTGAATCGGACCATCAAAGCGCACTCGCCGACACGCGGCAATACTGGTTCAGCGGCCGCGACCAGCCCGAATCGTGCCAGCCGCTGTTTGCCGAGCTGGAGGCGGGAGGCCGGATCACTCCGGACGACATCTGGAGCCGCTTTCGCCTGGCGCATGAGGCCGGCAATCTGCGGCTGGCGGCACGGCTGGTAGGAGAACTGCCGGCCAGGGATCGACCTTTGGCGGCCGACTACGTCCGCGTCGAGCGCAACGCCGGGCCCGCGCTGGCCAAAGGCGAGTTTCGAATGGGCTCGCGCAGCGGTCGCGAACTCGCGCTTTACGCGCTCGACCGCGTGGCGCGCAGCGACGCCGAAGCGGCCCATCGCGCCTGGGCGCGCTGGCGTGCCCGCTTGCCCGAGGCGGACCGGCGCTACGGCAATCTTCTCGTCGCCTACAACGCGGCGCGGCAGCTGTTGCCCGAAGCCAACGCCTGGTATCGCGAAGTCGACGGTGCCCCGTTGAACGAGGCGCAGCGCGAATGGCGCGTGCGCGCCGCGCTGCGCGTGCTCGCCTGGAGCGACGTCGCTCGCGCGATCGAAGAGATGCCGGAAAGCCAGGCACAGGAGCCCGCGTGGCGATACTGGAAGGCGCGCGCGTTCGAAGCGGCGTCGCGCAAGGAAGACTCGGTCCGGCTGTTCGGCAGCCTCGCCGCCGAGCCGAATTTCTACGGCTTTCTTGCGGCGGACGCGATCGGCGCTGCAATCATGCCGATCAGCGAGCCGCTGCCGATCGACACCGAAGCGCTGGCTGCCTTCGGCGCGCGCCCCGCCGTCCAGCGCGTGCTGCGCCTTGCCGCTCTGGGGATGAGGCCGGAGGCGCAGCGCGAATGGAGCTACATTGTGCGCGGGGCCGACGACCCGTCGCTCTTGCTCGCGGCGGAATTCGCGCGCACGGAACGCCTTGTACGACCGCTCGATCAACACCGCGGAGCGGACGCAGCGGCGGCACGACTTCGGGCTGCGCTACCAGATGCCTTACCGCGAGGCGATAGGCTCGGCGGTGCGCGAAAACGGCCTCGATGAGGCATGGGTCTTCGGGCTCACCCGGCAGGAAAGCCGCTTTGCCGCCGACGTCATCTCCAGCGCCGGCGCGATCGGCTTGATGCAGCTGATGGCGTCGACCGCGCGCTGGATCGCGCAGCAAACGCGTCGCAGCGACTATCGCATCGCGCAGCTCGAGCAACCCGATATCAACGCCCGGTTCGGCACCTATTATCTTCGCTATGTGCTCGACCGCCTCGATGGCCTGGCGGTGCTCGCGACCGCGGCGTACAACGCCGGGCCGCGGAGGGCGCAGAACTGGCGTGGCGCCGAGCCGCTCGAAGGGGCGATCTACGCCGAGACCATACCGTTCAACGAGACGCGCGACTACGTCAAGAAAGTGATGGCCAACGCGATGTTCTATCAGGCGCAGCTTGGCTTGCCGTACGTCACGCTGACCGATCGGCTGGGGATCGTTGCACCGCGCGTCATGACGGGCGGCTCGCCTGTGGCGTCGGCCGATCGCGGGCCCGGTGCACGGTGAATAACGCGCCGATCGTCGTCCTTGGCGGCACGGGGTTCGTCGGCCGGCATGTGGTCTCGCAGCTGGTGGCCGAGGGCAACCGCGTCGTCGTGCCGACTCGCAGCCGCGAGCGTGGAAGGCACCTCATCCTACTGCCGACGGTCGACCTGATCGAGTCAGACGTGCACGATCCGGCGGCGCTCGCAGCCCTTGTCCGGGGCGCCGCTGCGGCGATCAACCTGGTGGGCATCCTCAACGAATCGCGGTCCGGCGAATTCGATCGCGTTCACGTCGAATTGCCGCGCAAGCTGATCGCGGCGTGCCGCGACAGCGGGGTTTCGCGCCTGCTGCACATGAGCGCGCTCAATGCCGACCCGCAGGGGCCCAGCCGGTATCTGCGCAGCAAGGGCGAGGCCGAGGCGCTGGTGGCCGCATCCGGCCTGCAATGGACGATTTTCCAGCCGTCGATCATCGTCGGACGCGAGGATTCGTTCCTCAACCTGTTCGCCAAGCTGCAACGTCTGCTGCCGATCATCGCGCTGGCCTCCGCCGGGGCGCGCTTCCAGCCGGTGGGCGTCCACGACGTGGCGACGGCGTACCTGCGCGCCCTCGGCGAAGATGCGACCCACGGCCGGCGCTATCCGCTGTGCGGCCCGAAGGTGTACACGCTGCGCGAGCTGGTCGCCTATGTCGGCGAGCTGACCGGCTACAAGCGCCCCATCGTCGCGCTCGGATCCGGCCTGTCGAACCTCCAGGCGCGCGTGCTGGAACGGCTGCCGGGCAAGCTGATGAGCCGCGACAATCTGGCGTCGATGCAACGCGACAATGTCTGCGATTGCCCGTTCCCGACGCTACTCGGGGGGCCTCCGGCCGCGATCGAGGCGATCGCGCCGACATATATCGCCGCTGCGACGCCGAGAACGCGCTACGGCCGGATTCGCTCGCAGCGCGGCACTTAAGCCGTGAAGGTCTACCGCGTCGGCGGCTCGGTGCGCGACGAGCTTCTGGGCCGCGCGGTTGCCGATCGCGATTTCGTCGTCGTCGGCGCGACACCCGAACAGATGGTCGCCGCGGGCTATCGCCCTGTCGGGAACGATTTTCCGGTCTTCCTGCACCCGCAGACGAACGACGAATATGCGCTGGCGCGAACCGAGCGCAAGAGCGGGCGCGGCTACCGCGGCTTCGTGTTCCATACGACGCCCGACGTGACGCTCGAGGCGGATCTTGCGCGACGCGACCTGACGATCAACGCGATCGCGCGCGACGGTGACGGCGCGCTGATCGATCCCTTCGGGGGCATCGCCGATTTGCGCGCCGGCATCCTGCGCCACGTCAGCCCGGCGTTCGCCGAGGATCCGCTACGCGTGCTGCGAGTCGCGCGATTTGCGGCGCGGTTCGGGTTCAGCATCGCGCCGGAGACCGAAGCGCTAATGCGCACGATTGCCGGCAGCGGCGAGCTCTCGACCTTGACCGCCGAGCGTGTCTGGCAGGAGCTGGCAAGAGCGCTGATGGAAGCGCGCCCGTCGCTCTTCTTCGAGGTATTGCGTCGCTGCGGGGCGCTGGGACAGCTGCTGCCCGAAGTCGATGCGCTGTTCGGCGTGCCGCAACCGCCTCTACACCACCCCGAAATGGACACCGGTGTGCACCTGATGCAGGCGCTGGATTTCTCCGCTGCCGCAGGCGACCCTTTGCCTATTCGCTACGCCGTGCTCGCGCACGATCTGGGCAAGGCGACGACCGAGCCCGCGAGCTGGCCGCGGCACGTCGCCCACGAGGCACGCAGCGTCGCCTTGGCGCAGCGCCTGAGCGAGCGACTGCACGCCCCTGCCGAATGCGGCGAGCTTGCGCGCTTGGTCGCCCGCTATCACACCGACGTGCATCGTGCGCAGGAGCTTCGCGCCAAGACCTTGCTCGACCTGCTGCTGGCCGCCGATGCGCTGCGCCGCCCGGAACGCCTCGACGGACTGTTGCGCGCCTGCGCCGCCGACGCCATGTCCCGCCCTGGCCGCGGAGGAGAAGGCTATGCGCCGGCGCAGAGGATCCGTACAGCGCTCGGGGTCGTACGTGGCGTCGATGCCGGCTCGATCGCCGCAGCACATCCCGCTGCGCCCGACCTGCCGCAGCGGATCAGGGCAGCACGGCTCGAAGCCTTGCGAGCCTGGGAACAGACGAACGACGGCGCTGCACGGGAAGCGAGCGAACCGCGTCCGTAAGTCGGCGCAGCGCCCGCCCTAGAAGAAATGCGCGATACCGAACACGATG
Organism: uncultured beta proteobacterium; assembly: GCA_963776175.1. Lineage (GTDB taxonomy): Bacteria > Pseudomonadota > Gammaproteobacteria > Burkholderiales > Casimicrobiaceae > PALSA-1003. The sequence goes on from CAVZLP010000007.1 coordinate 275,978, forward strand.
CCGCCCGGCTTGGCGCCCGGTGCGACAGGGTAGGGGTTGATGTTGAACGTATAAGCTGCGTTCGGGCGGTTGTCGATCTTCACCCATCCGGCGTAGAGCATCGTGCGCAGCGACAGGCTGTAGCTGTACGACAACTCCCATTGCTCGCTGGCCGTGTCCGGGCCTTTGACCAGCGCTCCTATCGTGGTGCCGTCGATTGCGCTGCCCTTGCCGTCGGCCGCCCTGCCCCAGAATGCGTAGAACGTCCCGTCGCCGACCGCGAGCGTCGTCGAAAGTCCGAAGAAGTCGCGCGTCAAGCTGCCGGTCGGCGTGTCGTACTTGAGCCGCTCGTAAACACCGGCGACGCGCAGGCCGACGTTGCTCGCGATCGTGCCGAAATCGTAGCCGCCGGTGAGCGACAGAGCGTCGTCGGCCGGGCCCGTCGGGCGTATCCGGTAATTGCGTTCGTACGCGATGCCGAGATCGAGCGGTCCGCTGTTGTAGAACGCGCCCGCCGACATGACGCTCGCGTGCCGCAGCTCCGACAGACGGTCGCCGTTCTCGCCCCCATTGGGATCGCCGGAGGTATCCCGCGTCGCGAACTGCAGCGCCGCGGAAAAGCCCTGCAGCGGCGGCGTCTCGTATCGGACGGAGTTGCCGAGCCGCGCGTCGAACCCACCCTCGGACTTACTCAACGCGCCCTGCGCCCAGAGCGCCGCGGTGGATAGGATCGAGGTTGTCAATGTCGGCGAATTGCCGAAGATGGTGTGGATGTCGTCGTAAGGCGCCAGGAAATTGCCGAGCTTGACGGTGCCCCAATCGCCCTGAAGACCGACCCAGGTTTCACGCGAGGCGAGCGCCGACCCGCCGCTGTCGCCCAGGACAGACGACTCCAGCTGAAAGATCGCGACCTGCCCGTGGCCCAGGTATTCATGGCCGCGCAGGCCGAAGCGGGACGAGTTGCTCGAGACGCGCGCTATCGATGGGTCGCTGCCATCGTTTTGTGCGCCCCGGACCAGTTCGAGATTGAGATTCAGACTGCCGTACAGGCTGACGTTGGCAAATTGCGCGTGGGCGACCGGCGACAGCGCGACACCGCCGACCAGCAGTAGCACGGCCAGGCGATCACGCAAGGCGCTCTCCCGTCTGCGCACGCTCCGGCGCATCGATCACCATGTCTTCCCGCCGTCGAGCCAATGACCGAAGTGTACCGCAGGGGACTTGTAATCTGATTCAGACGCGATAGGCGGTGAGCGTCATCAGCTTTGCGGTCACACGCATCAGGGCGCGCACCGGCAGCGGAAGCGTGTCCGCACCCGCCGCGCTCGCCGTCATGCCATGCCGGATTTCGTCGTCGCGCATCGCGGCGACGATCGCGCGGCTTCGAGCATCCCCGGCCGGCAGGCGATCGATGTGCGAGGACAGATGCTCCTCGACCTGACGCTCGGTCTCGACGACGAAACCGAGATTGCTGCGATCGCCTGCGAGCCCCGCAGCCAGCCCGATCGCGAACGACCCGGCGTACCAGAACGGATTGGCGAGGCTGGTGCGGTCGCCGAGCTCGGAGAGCCGATCCTGCGTCCAGGCCAGGTGATCTTCCTCCTCGCGCGCCGCGGTGGCGAAACACTGCCGAACATCGGGATCGCGCGCCACCAGCGCCTGCGCCTGGTAGAGCGCCTGCGCGCAAACTTCGCCGGTGTGATTGACGCGCATCAGCCCCGCTGCGTGACGGCGCTCTTCGGGGGTCAGGTCCGCGCCGGCGATGCCGCCGGCCGGATTGGGCCGCGCGCCGGACACCGTTCCCGACAGCGTACGCAAGGCGCGGTCGAATCCGACGATCAACTGGTCAATGACGTCAGGCATGAAAAAAGGCAGGCGCAGGAGCCGGCGATCGGTACAGCATATCGCGCCTAGCGCAGAAAAAAACGGGCGTCCTAGAGGACGCCCGAGCGATCACTTTAAAGCGAGGTACGCTGAATGGCCGTTACTGGAGGCCGATTAGAAATTGTGGATGATGCCCAGCACGAAGCCGCTCGGATCGCCGCCGGGAGTGACTGCAAACCCGTTGACGTTGAACGTGTAGTTCGCGCGCGCATCGTTGCGAATCATCACATAGCCGGCGTTCAGGCTGGTGCGCTTCGACAGATCGTAACGGTAGGCGATTTCGAAGTTGCTCGAAGCGGAATCCGAGCCGTGAACCAGCGAGTTGATCCGCGTTTCGCTATCGGACGCGCCGCCCTTGCCGTCGCCCGCCCTGCCGTAGTACAGGTACCAATAGCCGCTGCCCATCGGGATCGTACCGGAAACGCCCCACATGTCGCGCTTCAAGTCGCCGGTCGGTGTGTCGTACTTCAAGTGTTCCCACATCAACGCGACGCGAGCCATGCCGAAGTCGTAGCTGCCGGCGATCGTGAACGCGTCGTCCTTGGCGGCGAGCCCGGCGAACGGTACCGAGCCGCAAGCGGCATAGGACGTGCCAGCCGCGTTGTAGCAACGGATCTTGTCATGCCGCGTGTACACAAGGGCGCCCTGGATCGGGCCGTTGTTATAGAAAACCCCGGGCGCGAACACCCAGCTGTGGCCGGTGTTCTCCTTGCTTGCTACCTGGACTTCCGCGGTGAAGCCGGACCATGTCGGGCTGTTCCAGCGGATGCTGTTGCTGTAGCGATCGTCATAGCCACCGATCGCCTCGCCGCCGATGGCGTTCGAGTTATTCGCCCACAGGCTAGAGGTGTTGAACAGGCCGGTGTTGTAGTTGAAGCCAGCCGCCCAGATCGGCGTCGTGTCGTCATACGGCGAAAGCGAGCGGCCGAGCCAGATCTGGCCATAGCTACCCTGCAGGCCGACGAAGGTTTCGCGATTCGCGATCGTGTTCGCGTTGCCGGCGCCGTTGCCGTCCCAGTTCACCGAATTCTCGACCTGGAAGAAGGCGGTCAATCCGCCGCCGAGCGCTTCCGTGCCGCGCAGGCCAAAACGAGACGAGTTGCTGGAAACGCGGGTCACGGTCGCAGTCGAGCCATCCGCGGCGCCCGGGCCCGAGGCCTTGACGAATTCGAGGTCCATATTGGCACGGCCGTACAGCGTGACCTGTGCGGTTTGCGCTTCTGCCGCCAGCGGCAGCGCAAGTGCGCCGGCCACGGCAAGAGCGACGAGTTTCTTATTCATGGAATCTCTCCTCTAACGATAAGATTGGCAAGTATTGCGATTGCGCCTGCCACCGGAACCTTCTCAGGACCAACGGAGAAGTTGACCCAATTGTGCCAAACGCGTGATTCGCAAGGCAAGCTAAAACCCCAAGGCCCCAAAACCCCCGTCAATCCTGTTGCTTAATTGCAACAAGGAATGCCTTTTTCCACAGCGCCGTCCGAGCGTGCGAGCGCGTATAATTCTCGCTCCGCCGCCGTTGCGGCGTTTGGCGCGCGAGGCGGGCAAAAAATGGGTGCAAACAACGGCTTGGCGGCCGGATTTCGCGATCCGTGCCGTTTTCGCGCGAACTACAGCGGATATCGATGCTGTTGCCGGCGCTGATCGCTGTCGCCGTGTCCGGAATTGCGCTCGACTTGCTCCGTCGGACCGGGGGCCTGCCTTTCGATCGACCGAACGCGCGCTCACTGCATCGCGGCGCAGTCCAGCGCGGCGGCGGACTCGCAGTCTGGCTCGGCTGGTGCGCGGGCGTCCTCTGGCTCCCTGGCTCCCAACCCTGGTTCCTGCCGCTGGCCGCAATCGTCATCATCTCGTTTTTCGACGACCGCTACGGCATACCCGTGCCGCTTCGCCTGTTCGTGCAACTGGTGGCGGCGATCGCGTGGCTGTGGCTGGCGGGTCCGATCCCTGATTTTCTTGCGGCGGCGACTATGATCGTCGCGATCGTCTGGATGGCCAATTTGTACAATTTCATGGATGGCAGCGATGGACTTTCGGGCGCGATGACCGTCGTCGGCTTCGGCGCCTACGCGATCGCCGCTTATTGGGCTGGGAGCGGCCGTGCGCCGGCGCTCCTTGCGCTCGCCGCGGCGGTTGCGCCGTTCTTGCTCGTCAACTGGCCGCCGGCGCGCATTTTCCTCGGCGACGTGGGCGCGGTGCCTTTGGGCTTTCTGGCGGGCGTTTTCGGCATCGAAGGCTGGCGGGAAGGATGGTGGCCAGCCTGGTTTCCATTCCTCGTTTTCCTGCCCTTCATCGCCGATGCCAGCGTGACCTTGGTGCGCCGACTGTTGGGCGGCGAGCGGATCTGGCAAGCCCACCGCGACCATTACTACCAGAGGCTGGTGCAACTGGAGTTTGGCCATGCCGGCACGCTGGCGCTCTATGCTGCGCTGATGGTCGGCGCAGCGGTCTCGGCGCTCGCGGCGCTATCGCGTGCACCCCAGGCGGGCTGGTACTTGCTCCTGGTATGGGCTGCAGTCCTCGCCCTCTTGTTCGGCTCGGTCGCGCATCAATGGCGCATGAAAGACAGCGGTCTCGATGCGAGTAAGCGCTAACTGGCGAGCCCTGCTGGCCTTTGCCCACGACGTGGTCGCCGCCGCGATCGCGTGGACCGGGCTGTATTGGCTGCGCTTCAATCTCGACCTGCACCAGCCGCAGCTCTCGGACATGACGCGAACGCTTGCCTGGGTGCTTCCGTTGCAGGCCGGCATCTTCCTGGCGTTCGGCCTTTACCGCGGCCTCTGGCGCTTTGCAAGCGTTCCTGACCTTCAGCGCATCGTGCTGGCAGTCGGACTCGGCGCGGTCGCGATCCCGGTCGTGCTGGTCATGCTGCGCATGACTGCCGTGGTACCGCGCAGCGTCCTGGTTCTCTATCCGCTGATCCTGATCTTCCTCATGGCGGGCAGCCGTTTTGCCTACCGCATCTGGAAAGAGCATCGCTTGTACAGCCCGCTGGCCGCGCTGGGCGAGCCGGTGCTTATCCTCGGCGCCGGCGAAGCCGGCGCGCGGCTGACCAAGGAGCTCGCGCACAGCCGGCAATGGCGCGTCGTCGGGCTGCTCGACGACGATACGGGCAAGCAGGGAAGGCTGTTGCGCAACATCAGCGTGCTGGGCCCGATCGCCGAACTGCCGCTCTGGGTCAAGCGCTTTGGAGTGCGCACGATCATCATCGCGCTGCCCGCAGCTGCGCACGGCGTGCGCCGGCGCGTGGCCGAGCTGTGCGCGGCGGCGGGGGTCGAGGCCTTGACCGTTCCCTCGTACGACGACCTGATCAGCGGCCGCTCACAGCTGACCACGATCCGTCACGTCGAGCTCGACGATATCCTTGCGCGCGATCCGGTAGTACTCGACAGCGCGGGCTTGAACGACTGGATCGGCGGTCGGGTGGTCATGGTTACCGGCGCCGGTGGTTCGATCGGCGCGGAACTCTGCCGACAGATCGCGCGGTTCCGTCCGTTGCGCCTGGTGCTGCTCGATCTGTCGGAATACGCGCTCTATCAGATCCAGCAGACGCTGCAGGACGAATTTCCGGACCTGCCGCTCGCCACGCTCGTCGGCGACGTCAAGCACCGCTCGCTGGTCGAGCAGATACTGACGCGCGAGCGTCCGAGCGTCATCTTCCATGCCGCGGCCTACAAGCACGTGCCGCTGATGGAAGAAACCAACGCCTGGCAGGCAGTGCGCAACAACGCCTACGGCACCTGGGTGCTGGCGCGCGCCGCGGCCGCTGCGAAGGTCGAAAAATTCGTGCTGGTGTCGACCGACAAGGCCGTCAATCCGACCAACGTAATGGGCGCCTCGAAGCGGCTGGCCGAGATGGTCTGCCAGAGCCTGCAGAACGGCGCCACGCAGTTCGTCGTCGTCCGTTTCGGCAACGTCTTCGGAAGCGCGGGCAGCGTGATTCCGAGATTCAGGGAACAGATCGCGCGCGGCGGGCCGGTCACCGTTACGCACCCGGAGATCACGCGCTATTTCATGTCGCTGTCCGAGGCGACGCAGCTCTTGCTTCAGGCCGGATTGATGGGGCGCGGCGGCGAAGTGCTCGTGCTCGACATGGGCGAGCCGGTCAAGATCGTCGACCTCGCCCGCGACATGATTCGTCTTTCCGGTGCCGATCCGGACCAGATCCGCGTGGTGTTCACCGGGCTGCGGCCGGGCGAAAAGCTTTACGAAGAGCCGCTGGCGTCGGGCGAGACCACCTTGCCGACGCCGCATCCGAAACTGCGAATCGCGCAGGCCCTGCCGGGGTATCGCGACGCCGTCGAGCAGATGGTCAGCTGGCTGGAGCGCGACCGAGCCGCGGGCGACGCCGAAGTCCGCGTCTGGCTCAAGACATGGATCCCGGAGTACGCGCTGCCGGGCGAAGTGCCGGCGCCACTGGCGGGCGCCGTGCCGCTGTTCGCGCGGCGCCGCGGCTGATCGTTTTAGGCGACGATCACGCGGTCACCACGCCGAGATCGACGATCGCGGCGCAACTCTGCGCCAGATCGATCGCTTCCATGCAGCGCGGCCGTGGACATTCGGCAATGGTGCGCCCACACCGGCGCACCCAGGCGATCTCGCGCTTGAACAACAGCCGCTGATCGCGGCAGGGAAACGGATCGACCGTCACCGCGCGAAACGGCGCGCCGCGCCAGAACGCGCCGGCGCCGCTGATCAACGCCGAGCCCGGACCGAAGAGCGCGACTGTCGGCACCGAGACGACGCGTCCCAGATGGGCAACACCGGTGTCGGGGGCGACCAGCAGCGACGGCGTTGGCGAGCAGCCGCCACAGTTGCGGCAGCGTCAGCGCGCCCGCGTACGAGCGATGCCGCGCGTCCGGATCGCATTCACGCACGACCGCCTCCTCGCCGCGACCCGCCGACCAGACCGGCTCGATGCCGCGCGCGGCGAGCCATGCCGCGAGTGCCCGCCATTTGTCCGATTCCCAGCGCTTGAGCGGCGTGCTGGCGCCCACGTGCAGCACCGCGTAGCGTCCACGCGGCAATTCGAACGGGTCCGCGGCCGGATCGCTCCAGTCGCGCCTCGCGTACGGCGCCGGCGGCGCCCCGTGCGCCAACGTCGCTACCATGTCGGTCCATGCCGCAGGCACGTCCGGATAGCGATGCAGCTCGTCGAACGGCCAGCTTTTGCGTGCGGGCCGATCGCCGCCGAAACCGACGATCCAGCGACTGCCGAGCGCAAGCGCGAGCCAGCTCACGCGGTTGTCGCCCGGAACGAAGGCGATATCGAATGCGCGCTCGCGCCACAGCGGCGAGCGCGCGGGCGTCCGTGGGTTCCAGCCGAGAGCCCGCACGCCGTAGGGCGCAGACTGATAAAGCGATGCGAAGGCTTCGGGCAGCGCCATGACGATGTCGGCGGCCGGGTGCTGCGCGCGGAGCTTGGCCAGCAGAGACGTGAGCATCAGCGTGTCGCCGAGCAGCAGCTGATGCGCGATCAGGATCCGTCGCGGCTCGCGCGGCGCTTTGCGCCGGCCCAGTGTCGAGACGCGTTTGGCCAGCGCGCGGGCGACGACCCGCGCGCGCCCGGCAAAACGATGACCGCGGCTACCCGCCGGCATGGCCGTCGACGGCGCGCTTAAACACCGCTTCCATGCGATCGAGCATCGTCGCGAGGCTGAACCTGGACAGCACGCGCTCTCTGCCCGCGGCGGCGATGCGCCGCGCCAGCGCCGGGTCGCCCAGGACGCGGTCGATGCCAGCAGCGAGCGCGACGGCGTTCTCCTTGGCGACGACCACCGCCGTGTGGTCGGCGATCGCCGCTTCGCCGATCGCGCCGGCGTCGGTCGTCACGCACGGCAGGGCCATCAGCATCGCTTGCAGCAGGGCCTGCGGAACGCCCTCGTTCGCATAAGAGGGCAGCGCGAAGACGTCCAAGGCGGCGAGCCAGCAGGCGACGTCGTTCTGATTTCCGGCGAGCCGTACGCGCTGGGCGAGCCCGAGCGCGTCGATCTGAGCGCGTAGCGCGTCGCGCTGCGGACCGTCGCCGACGATCACCAGTTGCGCGTCGCGGCGCGCGAGCAAGGGCATCGCTTCGACCAGGATGCGGTGCCCTTTCCAGCTGCGCAAGGTCGCGACGATGCCGATCAGCGGCACGCCGGCCGGCAGCCCGAGCGTACGTCTCGCAGCATCGCGATCGGCCGGACCGAAGCGCGTCGGATCGATACCCGTCGGAATCGAGCTTATGCGCGAGGGGGCGACGCCGATGTCGCGGATAAGCTGCGTGCGTATCGCTTCGCCGGTGGTGACGATCTCGGCGGTCGCCTTGGTGTACAGCCAGCGCGTCATCGCATCGTGCGGCACCGGCGCGGAGATGTGCCGGGTGCGCACCAACGGCGGCGGTCGGGACAGCGAGCGAGCGGCGAGCGCGGCGAGCCAGGCGTCGGTCGAGCTGTGCGCATTGATCGCATCGACCTCGCGCGTAGCGAGGAAGCGCCGCAGCGCGAAGACGCCACGCGGCCGTTTGCGGCCGATCGGCAGCGCGGACACCGGCACGCCGAAGCGCGGGGCTTCGGCGAAGATCCGCGCCTCTCGCGGGCAGGCGATCTCGACCCGATGGCCGCGGGCTATCATTCCTGCGGCTTCGGTCAGGATGCGAATTTCCTGACCGCCCCAGCCGAGCGAGGCCTCGGTATGAACGATGTGCACGGCGGCCCTAGCCGGCGACCGGCGCCGGCGCCGAAAACTGGATCCGGTGAAGCTTGGCGTACAAGCCGCCGCGCGCGAGCAGCTCGGCATGCGTCCCTTGCTCGACGACGCGGCCGGCGTCGAGCACGACGATGCGGTCGACCCGCTCGATCGTCGACAGGCGATGCGCGATGACGATCGTCGTGCGGCCCCGCATCAACGCGTCCATCGCGGCCTGCACGTGGCGCTCCGATTCGGAGTCGAGCGCGGAGGTCGCCTCGTCGAGGATCAGGATCGGCGCGTTCTTCAGGATCGCGCGCGCGATCGCGAGTCGCTGCCGCTGTCCGCCGGACAGTCGCAATGCCGTTTTCGCCGACCAGCGTGTCGAAGCCGTCCGGCAGTGCGCGGATGAAGTCCAGCGCGTGCGCGGCGAGCGCAGCCTTTTCGATCGCGTCGCGCGAGGCGCCCGTCATTGCGCCGTAGGCGATGTTCGCCGCGACGGTGTCGTCGAACAGTATCACATCCTGGCTGACCAGTGCCAGGTGGCTGCGCAGATTGGCCAAGGTCAGTTCGTCGATGTCGTGTCCGTCGAGCAGGATGCGGCCGTCGCTGGGCTGGTAGAAGCGCGGGATCAGGTTGATCAGCGAGGTCTTGCCGCTGCCCGACGGACCGACCAGCGCCACGCTCTCGCCCGGCGCGATCGTCAGGCTGACGTCCTGCAACGCGTCCTTGTCCGCTCCGGCGTAACGCGACGACACGTGCTCGAACTTGAGCTCGCCGCGCAGGCGCGCGATCTCGACGGTCCCGTGGTCGGCCTCGGGCTTTTCGTCGATCAGGCCGAAGATGCTCTCGGCTGCCGCGAGCCCGCGCTGGATGTTGGCGTTGACGCCCGACATCGACCGCAGGCGGTCGAGCAGCGTCAGCAACGCGATCACGTAGGACGTGAAGCGCGCGGCGTCGAAGCCGCCGGTTTCGCTTTGTTTCAGCGCGAGGTAGACGATCAGCCCCACCGCGCAGGCGCCGACGAACTGCAGGAACGGCGAGCTGGCTGCGCTTGCCGACGATTGCTTGCTCATCGACTGGCGCAGCCTGTTCGCACCTGCGACGGCGCGCGCTCGTTCGTAGGCCTGGCCGCCGAAGATCTTGACGACGCGCTGCGCGCCGACGATTTCCTCGAGCACATGGCTCATCGAGCCGGTGCGCTGCTGAACGTCGCGGGCGACGCGGCGCAGGCGGCGGCTGAAATAGCGGATCACGACGGCGACCGGCGGCATGATGACGATCGAGACCAGCGTCAGCTGCCAGTTGAGCCAGAACAGGAGTCCGAGGGTGCCGGCGATCGTCAACGCGCTTCGCACCGCGGTAGTGATCGCCGACGAGGTCGCGGCGGCGAGCTGGTAGGCGTCGAAGGTGAACTTCGAGATCAGCCGGCCCGACGACTGCGCGTCGTAATACGGCGTCGGCAGCGACAGCAGGCGATCGATCATCTCGCGCCGCAGGTCGAAGACGACCCGATGCCCGGTCCACGCCATGCCGTACTCGGACATGAACGAGCCCAGTCCGCGCAGCAGGAACACCGCGACCACCGCAAGCGGGAGCTGCACCGTCATCGCCGGATCGGGGTTTTGCAGCTTCTGGACGATCGGCATCACCATGTATGCCATCAGCGTGTCGCCGGCGGCGACGATGATCATGCCGATGACGGCCAGCGCGAACGCCCACCAGTAGGGGCGGACGTAGTTGAGCAGACGCCGGTAGAGGACCAGGCTGGGCGACACGGCGGGACCGATGCGGCCGGCGCTTGGCTGCCGGCGGTCGTATGAACGGGCGGCGATTATAGCGCAGCGGTCTTCGGCTGCTCGGTCCTCGCCGCGTGCGCCGCGGCTAAGAGGTCGCGATAGAGCAGCACGAGCTGCAGGGTCATGGCCGCCGGCGTCAGCGGCAGCACCGCTTCGCGTGCGCGCTCGCCCCGTCCGGCGCGCGCCTCGGCATCGGTCAGCGTGCTCATGTGCGCGGTCAGCGCGTCGATGTCACGCGCATCGCAGACAAATCCCGCGTCGTGCTCGACGACGAGCTCGGCGGCGCCGCACTTGGTGCTGGTCACGACCGGAAGACCGCAGGCCATCGCCTCGAGCGCGGCGTTCGGACAAGGGTCGTAAAGCGTCGGCAGCACGAATGCGTCGGCGGCGCCGTAGAACGGCTTCGGATCGTCCTGCGCGCCGACCAGCGCGACCCGCGACGCGATGCCCAGCTGCCGTGCCAGCCGCTTGTAATGCCGCTCGCGCCTTGTCGCGACCGACGACCAGCAGGTGCGTGTTGCCCGGCAGGCGCGACAGCGCCGTGAGCGCGGCGGCAACGCCCTTGCGCACGTAGCCGGAGCCGACCAGCAGGAACAGCGTCGCGTCCGTCCGGCACGCCGAGCTTGTGTCGCATCGAGTCGCGATGCGCGCGCAGCGCGGGCGAGAACGCTTCGCTGTCGACGGCGTTGTAGACGACCGGCAGCCGGTCGTCGGGAAGACCGAAGCGATCGCGGATCTCCTGTCGGACCATCCGCGAATTGCAGATCACCGCCTTCAAGCAGCGGACTCGCGAACAGGCGCCGCTCGATGGCGAGCACGTAGCGATGATACGGGCTTATCTCGGTCACCCAGCGGCGGAGCGCCGAGGCGCCGCGCAGGCGCTCGTCGAGCCACGCGCGATGCACGCCGTCGCCGGCGCGGTAGACATCGCAGCAGAGGAGCCGCTCGTGCGACTGCACGAGGTCCGGCGCCTTCTTGGTCACCGCACGGCACACCGCGCGCGCAAAGCTCCAATCGCGCCACAGTCGGCCGATGTGGAACGGATCGCACAGGACGGGCTCGATCAGCTGCAGCCGCGTCTGCGGCCACTCGCGCGTGTACAGCGAGATCGCAACGCCGCGCTCGAGCAACGCCTCCAGCGCGGCTTCGATGAATCGCTCCGCGCCGCCGTAAGGCGTGTAGCGTTGCCGGATGATCGCGAGCCTCAACATGGTGAGCCACCGGTTTCGGCAAGGATCGCGATCAGCGCCGCGTGCACGCGCGCGACTGGCAGCGTCGTCAGGCACTCGGAGATCTTGCCGCCGCCGCAGCCGTCGTTGCCGCAGGGGCGGCACGGATGCTCGCTCGACGCGACGATGCGGTGCGGCACCTGCCATGGCGCCCACTCGATATCGCCGCTCGGCCCGAACAAGGCCACGACCGGCGTCTGCACCGCCGCCGCGATATGCATCGGCGCCGAGTCGACGCCGACGAAGGCGCGCGCCTCGCGGGTCAACGCAGCGAGCTCGGTCAGGCTCAATTGTCCGCCGAGATCGGTCAGACAGCGTCGCGCCGACTCGCTGGTCCCGCCGAGGATCGCGTCCTGAAGCGCGCGCTCGCGCGCGTCCGGCGCCGCGGTCAGCACGACGCGCCAGCCGTCGGCAGCCAGTTGTTCGAGCAAGCCCGTGTAACGCTCGGCAGGCCAGCATTTGAACAGCCAGCGCGAGCCCGCGTGCAGCTGGATGAAACGCTTGGGCTCGATGCCGTGTTGGGCGAGCAGGTCACGAACGCGCGCGGTTGCCGTCGTGTCCGGAGCGAGGACCAGCGCCTTGTCGGCCGGCGTAGGCTGCACGCCGATACGCCGCAGGCTATCGAGGTTGCACTCAACCGTGTGACGCGGCGTGCGTCGCGGCAGCCGGTAGTAATGCGTGAAGCTCGTCCGCCAAAGCCAGTGCGCGCGATCGAGATGGCGCGCGACGCTGTAGCGCGGCCGCAGAAACCGCGAGAGCCATGCTCCGCGCGGATGCTCGGTCAGATGGACGATCAGATCGTAGCGGCGCGCGCGCAGCGCCGACAGCAGCGCGCGCTCGGCGCGCGCCTGGCGGAAAAGCCCTTGACGCTTCCAGTCGCGATCGATCACATGCACGCGCGCGATCGCCGGATGGCCGGCGAGCATCGCTGCGGTTTCCGCGTAGATCAGCGCGTCGATTTCCGCCGCCGGAGCGGCGTGCCCGAGTACGGTGAAAACCGGCGACGCGAGCAGTACATCGCCATGATGGCGGAGCTTGGTGACCAGCGCCCGGCGCACAAGACCGAGGTCGACGGGGTCCGGCAGCAGGCTCGGCATTGCGGCAAGATAGCAAAATGCCTTGTCCGATACAAACGCGTACAACGCGTCGCCAGTTAGGGCTTACTCGTTGGCACAGCGGCGCGCGTATTCTATTCCAGCGCCTTCAAGTACAATCGCCGCAACCCTAAGCGTCCGATGAAATCCGTATCGATCGAAGCTGGCTCCTCCGCCCTCAAAGCCCAAATCCTGGCGGAGGCGCTCCCCTACATCCAGCGTTTTCACGACAAGGCGATCGTCATCAAGTACGGCGGCAATGCGATGACCGAGCCGGCGCTCAAGGCGGGATTCGCGCGTGACGTGGTGATGCTCAAGCTGGTCGGCATGAATCCGGTGATCGTGCACGGCGGCGGCCCGCAGATCGGCGACCTTCTGAAGACGATGGGCATCCAAAGCGAGTTCCGCCAGGGCATGCGCGTCACCGATGACAAAGTGATGAACGTCGTCGAGATGGTCCTGGGCGAGCTCAACCAGGAGATTGTCGGGCTGATCAACCAGCACGGCGGCCGGGCGGTCGGCCTGACCGGCCAGGATGGCGCGTTCATTCACGCCCGCAAGCTGCTGCTCAAGAGCGAAACCAACCATGGCGAATTGGTCGACATCGGTCTGGTCGGCGAGATCGAAAAGATCGATCCGGAACTCATCAACCTGCTCGATTCCCGCGACTTCATTCCGGTGATCGCGCCGATCGGCGTCGGCCACGAAGGCGAGGCCTACAACATCAACGCCGATCTCGTCGCCGGCAAGCTCGCGGAGACGCTGAATGCCGAAAAGCTGGTGCTGATGACCAACACGGCCGGCGTGCTCGACAAGCACGGCAATCTCCTGACGGGGCTCTCGGCCAGCGGGATCGAGGCGCTGTTCGCCGACGGCACGATCCACGGCGGCATGCTGCCCAAGATCGGCTCGGCGCTGGACGCGGTGAAAAACGGCGTCAAGAGCTCGCACATCATCGACGGCCGCGTCGAGCACGCGCTGTTACTGGAAGTGCTGACCAACGAGGGCGTCGGAACGATGATAAGCGCGGACTAGTCGATCCGTGCAAGGCAGGCGAAGGGTCGTGGCGAGCGTTAACGTCGCGATTCGGCAGCATCGAGCCGCAACGTGCGATGGCTGCCGATTGATCAGGGAGCACGCGATGGCGAGCAAACCGGGAGAGCGGCGTCTACAGATACTGCAGACGCTGGCCGCCATGCTGGAAACACCGCGCGGCGAGAAGGTAACGACCGCCGCGCTGGCGAGTCGCCTCGACGTCTCCGAGGCGGCGCTCTACCGGCATTTCGCCAGCAAGGCGCAGATGTTCGAGGGGCTGATCGAATTCATCGAGTCGACGCTGTTCTCGCTGGTCAACCGCATTACCACCGAGTCGACCGACGGCGTTGCGCAGGCGACGCAGATGGTCGTCGTGCTGCTCGGCTTCGCGGAAAAAAATCCGGGGATGACTCGAGTGCTGATCGGCGATGCGCTGGTCAACGAGGACGAGCGCCTGCAGGCGCGAATGAACCAGCTCTACGACCGCATCGAGGCCTCGCTGCGCCAATCGCTGAAGATCGCGCAGGCGGGAGGCGCGTGGCCGGGCGATCCGGTCGCCGACGCCAATGTTCTGCTGGCGTTTGTCGTCGGACGGTGGACGCTGTTCGCGAAATCCGGATTCAAGCGCCTGCCGCAGGACGGCTGGGAGGCGCAGCGCAAGTACCTGTTCGCGTAAGCTTGCGCTGCGGGGCCTACGCCGCGCGCACCGTCGACGGCGCAATCCGGCAGCTCGAGATTCGCCAACCGCCGTCGGCCTGCTTCTCCATCGTATACAGCGCCACACGTACGGTGTTGTCGGCATCGATCAGACGCAATGGCTGCACGACGATGCCATCGATCACGGCGCCTTCCAGGAACTCGACGTAGCGCGCGGACTCGAGCGCAGCGTAGGCGGCATCGACCATCGCGAGGAACGTTGCGGCATCGCCGAACTGCTGCTGAATGCCGGGCGACGCATAGGCGAACGCCTTGTCGGCATCGCCCGCAACGATGGCCGCCCGCTGCGCCGCGATGACCTGCTGGATCGCCTCCCATTCTGCGGCCGACAGCACGGTTGCGGCGGACGCGGCCGCACCCAGCCAGCAGGCGAAGGCCACGGCGGCCAGTCGCGACAGCGCGCCGCTCCAGCTCGAACCCGTGGTCATGACGCCGGTCATCGCGCGGGCGTCCCGCAGACCGGACAGGCCGGATCCTTCAGCACGCGGACCTCGCGCCACTCCATGGTCAGCGCATCGAGCAGCAGCAGCCTGCCCGCAAGAGAGCGTCCTGCCGAGGCAATGAGCTTCAGCGCTTCGGCGGCCTGCGTCGCACCGACGATGCCGACCAGCGGCGCGAACACGCCCATGACCGCGCAGCGGGTCTCCTCGAAGTCGCCGCCCTCGCCGAACAGGCAGTGGTAGCAGGGATTGGCTTCGTCGCGCGCATCGAACACCGCGATCTGCCCGTCGAAGCGTATCGCCGCGCCGGAGACCAGCGGCTTTTTCGCGGCCACGCAGACGCGATTGATCGCATGCCGCGTGGCGAAGTTGTCCGAGCAGTCGAGAACAACGTCCGCCGCGGCCGCGAGCGGCGCGAGCTCCTCGGCGCCGACCCGCTTGGCGATGCGCTCGACGCGCACTTCCGGATTCACCGCGGCGATCCGTTCGGCGGCGGCGTCGACCTTCGGCCGGCCGACGTCGCCGGTGCCGAACAGGATCTGGCGCTGCAGGTTGGTGAGATCGACGTGATCGGAGTCGACCAAGGTCAGCGTCCCGACGCCGGCCGCGGCGAGAAACTGCGCCGCCGGGTTGCCCAAGCCGCCGACGCCGACAATCAGCGCATGCGCGTCGGCAAAGCGCTGCTGCGCGTCGATGCCCAACTCGGACAGCAACACGTGCCGGCTGTAGCGCAGCAGCTGGGCGTCGTCCATGGTCTCTTTCCGTTGCCCCGTCGTTCGCCAGCAAAAACGCCCGGGCGAACCGGGCGTTTTGCCTTACCGAACACCCTGCGACTTACTGCGGCGTCACCGCGGCAACCGCCTTGGTCGATGCGATCACCGGCAGACCCTTGAGACGGTTCAGCGCCTGCTTGAGCTGAAAGTCATCGGTCGAGCCGAATTCCACGCGCGGTTGCGTAGCGTCTCCGGGTTTCTTCGGGTTTTCCTGGGTCTTTTCGACCGGCGTCTTGATGGAGAGCGTCGCGGCGCCGTCGGCGCTGGCGATCGGCGTCTTGCCGTCGACCAGGTGATGATCGAGATTGGCCTCTTTCAGCCGGTAGTCGCGACCATCGTCGACCGCAATGTCGGGCTCGATGCCCTTGGCCTGGATCGAGCGGCCACTCGGCGTGTAATAGCGCGCCGTCGTGAGCTTCAGCCCCGCATTCGGACCCAGCGGAAGAATCGTCTGCACCGAACCCTTGCCGAAAGTCTGCGTGCCCATCACCACGGCGCGCTTGTGATCCTGCAAGGCACCGGCGACGATTTCAGACGCGGACGCGGTGCCGCCGTCGACCAGCACGACCATCGGCACGCGCTTGACCGCGGCGGGGAGGTCCTTCAGATAGTCGTCGCTGCGGCCGCGCAGGTAGTCGCCCTTGTTCGACGACAGGCGCATGCGTGCATCGGGGGTTCGGCCATCGGTGTAGACGACCAGCGAATCGGACGGCAGGAATGCCGACGCTACGCCGACGGAGACATTCAGCAATCCGCCCGGATCGCTGCGCAGATCGAGAACGAGCCCGGTGAGTTCGCCTTGCTTGTACAGGTCGCGGATCGCCTTGGCCACGTCCTCGCCGGTATGCTCCTGGAACTGCACGACGCGGATGTAGCCGTAGCCGGGCTCGATCATCTTGGCGCGAACGCTGCGGAAATTGATGACTTCGCGCATCAACGTGAACGTCAGCGGCGCGTCGGCGTCCTTGCGCGCGATCGTCAGCACGATTTGCGTGCCCGGCTTGCCGCGCATTTTCTCGACCGCCTTCGACAGCGCCAGTCCGCGCGTGGAAAGGTCGTCGATCTTGACGATCAGGTCTCCGGACTTGATGCCGGCGCGGAAAGCCGGCGTGTCCTCGATGGGCGAGATCACCTTGATGAGGCCGTCTTCGGAGCCGACTTCTATCCCGAGGCCGCCGAACTTGCCCTGCGTGTTGATCTGCAGTTCCTTGAATGCGTCGGCATCGAGGAAATCGGAGTGCGGGTCGAGCCCGTGGACCATGCCGTTGATCGCTTCGCGGATCAGCTTGTCGTCCGGCACGACCTCGACGTAGTCGCTCTTGATGCGGCCGAACACGGCCGAGAAGAGCTGCAGGTCCTCGTAGGGGATCGGCAGTTTCGCCTCGCGCTCGGCCAGCGCCGAGAAGTTGAGGCTGAGCAGCAGCCCCAGCACCGCGCCGATACCGATCAATCCCGCCTTTTTCCAGCCGTTACCCATGTTTGCCTCGTCGTGTCGCGATCACGCGCATGGCGCGCAACCATTCGGTGTGCCGGTATTCGGCGGCCCGATGTCGAATTCGCTGCGCCTGCTTCGCCAAAACGGCCGTCCCGGCCGCCCGGTTGCCGCGCAATTGCTGCCGGATTAGCGCGCGATCCACAAAGCCGGATCGACTGCCTCTCCCTGAATTCGTATTTCAAAGTATACGCCCGTTTCATGGCCGCCACCGCTGGTGCCGGCCTGTCGCCACGATCTGGCCGGCGTCTACCCTCGCGCCGACCGGCGACAGCAGTGCCTCGTTGTTGCCGTAGAGGCTCATATAGCCGTCTCCGTGATCGATAATCAAGAGGTTTCCGAATCCGCGCAGCCATTCGGCGTAGACGACCTGACCGGCGGCGACCGCTCGCACGGCCTGACCTCCGGGGCAGCGGATCATCCATCCCTTCCAGCGCGGTCCGCCAACGGTGCGTGGACTGCCGAACCGGCTTGCAAGTTCCCCGCGCGTCGGAAGATCGAGTCTACCCTTCAAGCGGGCGAAATCGCGCGATCTGTTCGGCGCGGGCCTGGCCGATATGCCGGTAGTAAACAACTGGCCGGCCGACGTCGGCGGGGTCCTGTCCCGAATGGAAGAGCTTGAGGGCCTCGGCATGCCCCCCGGTGTATTGCTGCAGCAGCAGCAATGACATGAGCGCGATGCAGCGCCCGGCACGGGCGACGCGCCCGCCCACCTATTTTCCGATGTCGAACAACGTGTGCCCGGTCATCTCCGCGGGCTGCGGCAACCCCATCATCGCGAGCAGCGTCGGCGCGATGTCCTGCAACGCGCCCGGGCCACGCGGCGTCGCGGCGCGGCCGACATACAGGCAGGGCACCAGATTGAGCGTATGCGCCGTGTGCGCCTGACCGGTCGCGTCATCGTGCATCTTTTCGGCATTGCCGTGATCGGCGGTGACCAGTACCTCGCCGCCGCGCGCACGCTGCGCGGCGATCACGCGCCCGACGCAGGTGTCGAGCACCTCGATTGCCCGTGTCGCCGCATCGAGCTTGCCGGTGTGGCCGACCATGTCGCCGTTGGCGTAGTTGCAGACGATCGCATCGTAGCGGCGCGACTCGATCGCCGCGACCAGCCGGTCGGTAACTTCGAATGCGCTCATCTCGGGTTTGAGGTCGTAGGTCGCGACCTTCGGCGACGGCACCATGATCCGGTCCTCGCCCGGGTACGCAGCTTCAACTCCACCGTTGAAAAAGTAGGTGACGTGAGCGTATTTCTCGGTCTCCGCGATGCGCAGTTGGCGTAAGCCCCGTTCGGCCAGGACAGCGCCGAGGCTCTGGGTGATCGTCTGGGGAGGAAAGGCGACCGGTAGCCCGGCGAACTCATCGCCGTAGCTTGTCAGCGTGACGAATGCGCCGAGCTTGGGGACGCGCTTGCGCGCAAAACCGGAAAAGGACGCATCGGTCAGCGCCCGCGTCATCTGTCGCGCGCGATCGGCACGGAAATTCATGAATACGACCACGTCGCCGTCCTCGATGCGCGCGCCGTCGCCTATCGTCGTCGGCTTGACGAACTCGTCGTTCTCCCCGCGGGCATAGGCGGCCGCCAGCGCCGAGACGGCGTCCGGCGCCGAATACGGCGCCGCGGCGTCGACGATCAGCTGATACGCCGCTTCGATGCGCTCCCAGCGCTTATCGCGGTCCATCGCGTAGTAGCGACCGACGATGTCGGCGATGCGGCAACCGGGATGAGCCGCGCACGTCGCGGCCATGTACTGCAGCGAGGTTTCGGCGCTGCGCGGCGGCGTATCGCGCCCGTCGAGGAAGGCATGAACGGCCACGCGCGGCGCGCCGCCGTCGGCTGCCATCGCAACCATGGCCGCGATCTGTCGCTCGTGGCTGTGCACGCCGCCGGGCGAAACCAGGCCCAGCACGTGCAGCGTCGCGCGGTTCTGCCGCGCCGTCGCGACGGCCTTGACCAGGGCGGGATTGCGGCGGAATTCGCCGGTCTCGATCGCGTGGTCGATGCGCGTGAATTCCTGATAGATGACGCGGCCGGCGCCAATGTTCAGGTGCCCTACTTCGGAGTTACCCATTTGTCCGCGCGGGAGGCCGACGGCGAGCTCGGAGGCGTCGATCGTCGTGTGAGCATGATCGCGCCACAGGCGGTCCCAGTTGGGCTTGGCGGCGCGACTGACCGCGTTGTCGGGCGCATCGTCGCGGCAACCGACGCCATCGAGAATCAGCAGCACGACGGGAACGACCGCGGCCGCGGCGGCGGGATGCTCGGTCATCGGGGAATTCGCGATCACGCTCGAGGTCAGAAGGTTTACGCTATCATTTTACCTTTATCCTTTTGCGTCGGCCGCGCGCCGCGCCGCCGACATCCCGTGCCGACACTCCAATTCCTGCAGAACAACTGGCCGCTCGTGCTGGTCATGCTGGTCTCCGGATCGATGCTGGTCTGGCCGTTGATAAACAGCCCGCTGTCCGCGATGCGGGAAATCGGGGCTGTGCAGGCAACCCAGCTGATCAATCGCAAAGACGCGCTGATCCTCGATTTGCGCGAGGCCAAGGAATACGAGGGCGGGCGCCTTCCAAACGCGATGCACATCCCGCTTTCTCAGCTCGCAAGCCGCGGCCAGGAGCTCGGCAAGTTCACCGCTCGGCCGCTGATCGCGTATTGCGGGCGCGGCAATCGCAGCCGGAGCGCGGCGGCGGCGCTGGCCAAGCTCGGGTTCAAGGAGATCTACGGATTGCGCGGCGGACTGCGCGCCTGGGCCGAGGCGGGGTTGCCGCTGGAGAAGGACTCCTGATGGCGGCGGTGCTGATGTACTCGACCGCCAGCTGTCCATTCTGCATCCTCGCCGAACGTCTGCTTCGCGCCCGAGGTGTTGCCGACATCGCCAAGATCCGCATCGACCTCGATCCGGCGCGGCGCGGCGAAATGGTCGAACGGACCGGCCGCCGCACGGTGCCGCAGATCTACATCGGCGAGCACCACATCGGCGGCTACGACGACTTGGTCGTGCTCGACCGCGCGGGCGAGCTCCTGCCGCTCCTCGACGGCGTCCCGCAAGCCGCGCGGTAAGCCCCGCTGCGCTATAATCAATCGTTTACCGCCCGGAAAATCGCATGGCCGACAACCAAGCTCAACCCACGCCGTCGCTGTCCATCGAGAAGATCTACGTCAAGGATCTTTCGCTCGAGAATCCCGGCGCCCCCCAGTCGTTCACCACGCCCGATGCGCCGCAGGTCGAAGTGGGACTCCGCACCCGCGGCGAGCAGATCGAGGAAAACGTCTACGAGTGCGTGCTGACGATCACGGTGACGGCGAAAACCTCCGACAAGACGCTGTTCCTGGTCGAGGCGGCGCAGGCGGGCATTTTCCGCATCGTCGGCGTGCCCCTCGCCGACATTCAGCCGCTGATGGGCATCCATTGCCCGACCGTGCTGTTCCCGTACATCCGCGAGACGATCGCCGACGCGGTTTCCCGCGCCGGCTTTCCGCCGGTCCACCTGGATCCGATCAATTTCGAGGCCCTGTACCAGCAGCAGATCGCCAACATGCAGCAGCAGGCGCCGGCTATGCCGGCGACGAACTAGCGAGTGATGAGACGCGCTAGCTTGCTGCTGATCGCGGCGATCGCGCTCAGCGGCGGCGCCGCGGCAGCGGACTTTCAGTCGGCCGGCGAAGCGGCGGTGCTCTACGACGCGCCGTCGCTCAAGGCCAGGCCGTTGTTCGTCATAGGCCGCGACACACCGTTCGAAGTCATCGTCGGCGTCGAAGGCTGGCTCAAGATCCGCGATGCGAGTGGCACCGTCGCCTGGATCGAACGCAAGGTGGTCTCGGAACGGCGGACCTTGATCGTGCGCGTCCCGATCGCCGACGTGCTTGCCGCGCCCGATGCCAACGCGCCGCTCGTGTTCAAGGCCGAGCAGAACGTCGTGCTCGAGCTCGTCGACCCGGCCTATGTCAGCAACACGCCCGGATGGGCAAAGGTTCGCCATCGCGATGGACAGCAGGGCTACGTTCGTATCGCGCAGGTCTGGGGTTTATAGCAGCGCCTCGCCAGCAGCTCGATGAGCGACGCCGTAGCGATCATCGGCGCCGGCGCCTGGGGGACGGCGCTGGCCGTGCATCTGACCCGTGTGCCGGCACCGCCCGCGCTGCGCCTCTGGGCGCGTGATCCCGCGGCCGGACACTCGATTGCGGTCTCGCGCGAAAATGCGCGGTACCTGCCCGGCATCGCGATTCCTCTCGAGATCGACGTCGTCTCCGAGCTGTCGCGTGCGACCGAGGGCGCCTCGCTGATCGTCGTAGCGACGCCGGTCGGCGCGCTGACCGACGTCGTGCGGGCCTTGCGCGCGCATACGCGCGCGCCGCTGGTCTGGCTCGGCAAAGGCTTCGTCACCTCGGCCGAGCCTCCGGGCGTCGCGCTGCCGCACCGCGTCATCGCGCCGATGTGGCCGGCACCGGTCGGCGTGATCTCGGGGCCGAGCTTTGCCGAGGAAGTCGCCCGCGCGCTGCCGACGGCCATCAGCGTCGCCGCCACCGATCCCGGGCTCGCGCAGTCGGTCGCCCAGCGACTGCGCGGCGGCGCGCTACGTGCCTACGTCAGCGACGACTTGGCCGGCACCGAGGTCGGCGGCGCGGTGAAAAACGTGCTGGCGATCGCCGCCGGTGCGAGCGACGGCCTGGGCTTCGGCCACAACGCGCGTGCGGCACTGATTACCCGTGGACTGGCCGAGACCGGCCGGCTCGCGGTGGCGCTGGGAGGCAGGCGCGAGACGCTGACCGGTCTGTCCGGCTTGGGCGACCTGGTGCTGACTTGCACCGGCGACTTGTCGCGCAACCGGCGCGTCGGACTCGGATTGGGGCGCGGCGAAACGCTCGCCGCGATTCTGGCCGGGCTCGGCCACGTCGCCGAGGGCGTGTTCGCCGCGCGGGCCACGCACACGCTGGCCGGCGCTCTTTCCGTCGACATGCCGATCTGCGAGGCGGTCTACCGGGTGCTCTACGAGGCGATGCCGCCGCGGCGCGCAGTCGAGGCGCTGCTCGCGCGCGAGCCCGGGCCGGAGTTCCAGTGAGCGCAACCGGTGCGTCGCGATGGACGCCTTTGCCCGCGAATGCCGGGCAGCCTTAGCGATTCGGGTCGGCGGCGCCGATAAACCCCGCCTGCCGCCACGCCTCATAGACGGTGATCGCGACGGCGTTGGAAAGGTTCAAGCTGCGCACCGCCGGCCGCATCGGAATCCGCAGCCGCGCTTCCGCCGCGAATTCGTCGAGGATAGCGTCGGGCAGGCCACCGGTCTCGCAACCGAACACGAACGCGTCGTCCGCCGAAAGCCCGCAGGTGTATAGCGACGTTTCGGCGCGCGTCGGTCAGCGCATACCGGCGGCGTCCCGCGAGCGCGTCGCGGCACGCAGCCCAGTCACGATGCACGATCACGCGGGTGTACTCGTGGTAGTCGAGGCCGGCGCGCTTCAACTCGCGATCGTCGAGCCGGAAGCCCAGCGGCTCGACCAGGTGGAGCTCGGCGCCGGCATTGGCGGCTAACCGGATGACGTTGCCCGTATTCGGCGGAATTTCCGGATGGACTAGGACGATGGCGATCACGGTGCCGCGACGCGATTTCGATTTCAATGCGCCGGCGGCAGCGTTCGCGCGACGATCCAGTTCTCCACTCCTGTCGCGCCCGCGCCTCGCAGCGTCCTCGCCAGTTCCGAGAGCGATGCGCCGGTCGTCATCACGTCGTCGATGACCGCGACCCGCAGGCCGGCGAGATCGACGTCGCAGGCAAACGCGCCGCGCACATTCCGTTCGCGCGCGGTCCAGGGGAGCACGGCCTGCGGTGGTGCGGCGCGGATGCGCCGCACGCCTGCCGACAACAGCGGAACGCCGGCCCGCGCCGCCACGACGCGCGCGATTTCCGCCGCCTGGTTGTAGCCGCGCTCGCGCTGGCGCTCGACCGACAGCGGTAGAGCGACCAAACGGTCGGGGTCGGGACGGCTTAGCCGCCGTCGCTCGGCGAGAACGGCGCCGGCCGACCATTCCGCCAGCGCGAGCCGGCCCTGGTACTTGAATGCATGTATCAGCCGGTCGACGGGAAAGGCATAGGCGAAGGCGGCGATCGTCGCGTCGAACGCAGGGGGATGGGCGAGGCAGCTTCCGCATACGTCGCCGCTCGACGCCGGCAATGCGCACACCGGACATGCCGGCCCGATCCGTCGGCAGATCGCGCGTGCATGCCTCGCATACCAGGTCGCTGCCCGAGGGCGCGGCGCAGAGCTCGCAGCGCTGCGGCAACGCGCGCCGCGCCGCACCGATGGCACCCTCCCGCATGCGGCCGAAGGCGCGGTCAAATGCGCCGGCTAGAAAATTTGACAACCCGATGCCCCTCCCCGACACTTGGGACCCATTGTAACCAGCCGGCGTCCGCACGATGCAGCCAGTGACGATTGTCCGACGCGCTACGCGTGCCGAACCTGGTCAGCGGTGGACGGTCGACGCTGTCGCAGCGCTGCTGGAGCTGCCGATGAACGATCTGCTGCATCGCGCGCAGCAGACGCATCGCGCGCACCACGACCCCAATGCAGTACAGCTCTCGACGCTGCTTTCGATCAAGACAGGCGGTTGTCCGGAGGACTGCGGCTACTGTCCGCAGGCCGCGCGCTACCACACCGGCGTCGACAATGAGGCGCTGCTCTCGCTGGCCGAGGTCGCTGCCGCGGCGGCCGCGGCCAAGGCGGCGGGTGCGTCGCGCTTCTGCATGGGCGCGGCGTGGCGCGGCCCGAAAGACCGCGATCTGGAACCGGTCCTCGCGATGGTGCGCGAGGTCAAGGCGCTGGGGCTGGAGACCTGCGCGACCCTCGGCATGCTCAAGGACGGTCAGGCCGAGCGCGCTGAAGGACGCCGGACTCGATTACTACAATCACAATCTGGACACCGCGCCCGACTTCTACGGTGAAATCATCACCACGCGCGATTACGACGACCGGCTCGACACGCTCGAGCGCGTGCGCGCCGCGGGCGTGCGCGTCTGCTGCGGCGGAATCGTTGGAATGGGCGAATCGCGCGCCCAGCGCGCCGGGTTGATCGCGCAGCTCGCCAATCTCGATCCCTATCCGGAGTCGGTGCCGATCAACAACCTGGTCCAGGTCGAGGGGACGCCGCTGTACGGCAGCGAAGCGATCGATCCGTTCGAATTCGTGCGCACGATCGCCGCCGCTCGCATCACGATGCCGCGCGCGATGGTGCGCCTTTCGGCCGGCCGGCAAGAGATGGGCGACGGCATCCAGGCGCTGTGCTTTCACGCGGGTGCGAACTCGATCTTTTATGGCGACAAGCTGTTGACCACCGGCAATCCCGACGTCGCCGCCGACCAGGATTTGTTCGAGCGCCTCGGGCTGCACGCCAGCGGCGACACGCATTAGGGCATTCGGCCCGACCGAATCGCAAGCGATGTCGCGCCTGATCGCGGAGCTCGATGCCGCGCTCGAAGAGCGCGCCGGTCAGGGGCTCTCGCGTCGCCGGCGCGTCGTCGATGCGCCGCAAGGCGCGCGGCTCTGTGCCGACGGCCGCGAAATCCTGCATTTCGGCAGCAATGACTATCTGGGACTCGCCGGCGATCCGCGTGTCGTCGCTGCCGCGCAGCAGGGCGCGGCGCGCTACGGCGTCGGAGCCGGCGCGTCGCATCTGATCTCCGGACACTTCCAGCCGCACGACGCCCTCGAGCGCGAACTCGCCGCCTGGGTCGCGCCCTGCGCGAACGCGCGCGCTCTCCTGTTCTCCACCGGTTACATGGCCAACCTGGGCGTCGTCACCGCGCTGGTCGGGCGTGAGGACGCCGTGTTCGGCGACCGCCTGAACCACGCATGCCTGAACGACGCCGCGCTGTTGTCGCGCGCCGAATTCATCCGCTATCCGCACTCGAACGTCGAGGCGCTCGCGGCGCGGCTCGCGGCGAGCCGCGCCCGGCGGAAGTTGATCTGCACCGACGCGGTATTCAGCATGGACGGCGACCTGGCGCCGCTGCCGCGGCTCCTCGAGCTCGCCGACGCGCACGATGCGTGGCTTGTCGTCGACGACGCGCACGGTTTCGGCGTGCTCGGCGAGGGCCGCGATGCGGGCCGCGGGACGCTGGCGCATTTCGGGCTCGCCTCGGAACGCATCGTCTACATGGGCACGCTCGGCAAGGCCGCCGGCGTAGCCGGCGCCTTTGTCGCGGCGCACCCGTCGGTGATCGAAACCCTGCTGCAGACTGCGCGGAGCTACATCTACACGACCGCCTCGCCGCCGCTCCTGGCGAGCGCGCTTGCGGCAAGCCTCGCACTGGTGCGGAGCGACACCGCGCGCCGCGATCACCTCTTCGCGCTGCTTTCGCGATGGCGAGACCTGGCGTCGACCTTGCGCTGGCCGCTGCTGCCGTCGCCGACGCCGATTCAGCCGCTGATCATCGGCGATGCCGGCGAAGCGCTGGCCGTCAGCGAGGCGCTGTGGGAGCGCGGCATCTGGGTGCCGGCCATCCGCCCGCCGACGGTGCGCGCAGGCTCGGCACGGCTGCGCGTCACCTTGTCGGCCAAGCATTCCGACGCCGACGTCGACCGGCTGGTCGCGGCCTTGGCGGCGATCGGCGCCGATCTCCCGCTACGTCGCGTCGCGCAATGAGCCTGCACGTCGAATCGACCGGCAGCGGTCCGCCTTTGGTTCTGCTGCACGGCTGGGCGATGCACTCGGGGCTCTGGTCACCGGTCGTGCCGAAGCTCGCCTCGCGCTTTCGCGTGCACCTGGTGGACCTGCCCGGGCACGGCCACAGCGCACCGATCGAGCCGTACACGCTCGCCGACATCGCCGCTGCGGTGGCCGCGCGTTGCGCGTCGCTGCCCGAGCCTCCGATCGTGCTCGGCTGGTCGCTTGGCGGTGCCGTCGCGCTGCAATGGGCGCTGGACAAGCCCGATGCCGTCGCGAAGCTGGTTTTGGTCAGCACCACCCCGTGCTTTGTCGCACGCGACGACTGGCCGCACGCGATGAGCGGAGAAACGTTGCGGCGCTTCGGCGACGAGCTTGCGGCATCGTACCGGTCGACGCTGCAGCGCTTCGTGACGCTCCAGGTGCAAGGCAGCGAGCATGCGCGCGAGCTCCTTGCCCAGATGCGTACCCAGCTTCTTGCGCGGGGCGAGCCTTCGCGGCAAAGCCTCAAGGACGCGCTCGCGGCGCTGACCGCGATCGACCTTCGTGCCCGGCTCGGCGCAGTAACGCAGCCGGCGCTCGTCATCGCCGGCGAACGCGACACGCTGATTCCCGCTGCCGCGGGCGCATGGCTGGCCGCGACGCTGCCGGCGGGCCGCCTCGCGCCGATCGCCGGCGCGGCGCACGCACCGTTCCTGTCGCATCCCGAGGCTTTTTTCGCGGCGTCGGAGGCGTTTTTCGATGGCCGATGATCGTAAGCGCGACGGCGCCGGCCTCGATCGCGCAAGCATGCGGCGCGCATTCGAGCGCGCTGCCGGCAGCTACGACAGTGCTGCGGTACTGCAGCGGGAAGTCGCGCAGCGCATGGCCGAGCGTCTGGGCGTCGTGCGGCTGGATCCCGCGGTGATCCTCGATGCGGGCTGCGGCACCGGCGAGGCGCTCGGCGAATTGCAGGCGCGCTATCCGCGCGCGCGGGTGGTCGGTCTCGACCTGGCCCTCGCGATGGTGCAAGTCGCGCGTCGGCGCGATCTCGCGGCGCGAGCCGACACCCGCTCGCTGCGGCGGCGATTGCTCGGCGCGTTCGCGGTGGCGACGCGCGGACGTCCCGCGCTGGTCTGCGGCGACGTCTGCCTACTGCCGGTCGGTGCGCGCAGCGTCGATCTGGTCTGGAGCAATCTGACGCTGCAGTGGGTCGACGAGCTGCCGCTTGCGCTCTCCGAATTCCATCGGGTCCTGAAGGTCGGCGGTTTGCTCACGTTCACGACGTTCGGCCCCGATACCTTGAACGAGCTGCGGCGCGCCTTTGCCGCAGCGGACGACGGCGCGCACGTCAACCGCTTTCTCGACATGCACGACGTCGGGGACATGCTGGTGCACGCGGGATTCGGCGATCCGGTAATGGACATGGAGATGATCACGATGACCTACGCGGATGCCGGCGCGATGATGCGCGATCTCAAGGCGATCGGCGCGCAGAATGCGCGCGCGGACCGCAGGCGCGGTCTGACCGGGCGGCACGAATGGCAACGGATGCTCGCAGCGCTGGAAGGTTTTCGCCGCGACGGGAGGCTGCCGGCGTCCTTCGAGGTCGTCTACGGACATGCGTGGAAGCCCGAGCCGCGCGTCGCCGACGATGGACGGGCGATCGTGCGCTTCGATCGCGGCACGCGCGAGCGCCGGTGAGCCGCGACATCGCGACAGCACCGCGATGACAAGCGGCATCTTCGTCACCGGAACCGACACCGGCGTCGGCAAGACGGTGGCGGCGTGCGCGCTGCTGCGCGCGCATGCGGCACTCGGCTTGCGCGCAGTGGGCATGAAGCCTGTCGCCAGCGGGTTCGCTCCCGACTCCGGGGGCAACGAGGACGTGAGAGCGCTCGAGGCGGCGGGCAACGTCAGGGCTCCGCTTGCCGCGCGCAATCCGTACTCGTTTGCGGCCGCGATCGCACCGCACCTCGCCGCCCGACTAGCCGGCGTGAAGATCGAGCTTGGCCGGATCGACGCCGCCTATCGCGAGCTCGCGCTCTCCGCCGATCGCATCGTCGTAGAAGGAGCGGGCGGCGCGTTATCGCCGCTGGACGACAAGCACGATATGCTCGACATCGCCTCGACGATCGGATTGCCGGTGCTGCTCGTGGTCGGGGTGCGTCTGGGCTGTCTCAATCACGCGCTGCTTTCGGCCCTGGCGATTCGCGCGCGCGGACTGACGCTGGCGGGGTGGGTTGCCAACGCGATCGAGCCGGCATTGCCCTGTTTCGACGAAAACGTGGCCACCATCGAGCGCCGGCTCGCGGCGCCGCGGCTCGCGACGCTGCCGTGGAGCGACGCCGGAGCGCCACGGTGGAACGGCGCCGAGGTGTAGATACGGAGCGCCGTCCGCGGGTTTGGTGTCGCGCGGCTTTCCGCGCGAGCGCGCTCCATGCTAAGATTCTCGGGTTTTTTGAAGCGCAGAGCCGCCGATGCGTAGCGCGGGCGTTTCGCTGCCGGTTTCCGGAAGCCCGGGCGCAGAGGCCGAGTTTTCGCTGACTTCGCGGCGCCACGATGCGATCGGGCCGCGGGGCCGCTGGCGTCTGTTCGCTTCGCTTTGCGCGCTGTCGCTCGGCTTCGCGCTGATGTTTGCGGCGCGCGGCGCCTGGCCGGTGCTGCCGTATTCGGTGCTGGAAATGGGCGTGCTGTTCTGGGCGTTCCACCGCTTCGAACGCAGGATCGCCGACTGGGAGCGCATTAGCGTATGCGGCGATCGTGTGATCGTCGAATGCGAGCGAAGCGGTGTGCGGACGCGGCGCGAATTCAACCGCCAGTGGTTGCGCGTCGAGCTGGAGGAGCGGGGTTTCGGCCGTCCGCCGGCGCTGGCGCTGCGCTACGCGGGACAACGTACGACGTTCGGCGAGGCATTGCCGGCCGGCGAGCGAATAAGACTGGGCCGTGAACTGCGCCGCATGCTGGCGGGAGCGGTCAAACCGCCGACAAAAGGCTTTGGGGATGGTTGACGTTTTCGGGGAAAGCATGGATCGCATCAAGGCGGCGTGGCGGGTCGGGCGGTTGCTTCAAGCACTTCTTCTTATTGCGGCGCTGACGCCCGGCGCGGCCATGGCCGACCGCGAGTGGAACCTGCCGCCTCCGGCGACTCCGATCGCGCACGAGATCTTCGAGCTGCACGCGATCATCTTCTGGATCTGCGTCGTCATCTTCATCGTCGTCTTCGGGGCGATGTTCTATTCGATTTACGCGCACCGGAAGTCGAAAGGGCACGTCGCCGAGCAGTTCCACGAGAACACGACGGTCGAGATCATCTGGACCGTCATCCCCTTCATCATCCTCGTGCTGATGGCGTGGCCGGCGACCAAGACCGTGCTGGCGATGAAGGATGCGTCGAACGCCGATCTGACGGTGAAGATCACCGGCTCGCAATGGAAATGGAACTACGATTACCTGAACGACGGCTTCGGTTATTTCAGCGAGCTCGCCACGCCTTATGCCCAAATCGAGAACCGTGAAAAGAAGGGCGAGCATTACCTGCTCGAAGTCGACCGCCCGCTGGTCGTGCCGGTGAACAAGAAGATCCGGCTGCTGGTCACGTCGAGCGACGTGATCCATGCCTGGTACCTGCCGGTCGGCCGGCGTGCAGCAGGACGCGATTCCCGGATTCGTGCGTGACGACTGGATGAAGTTCGAAAAGACGGGAACCTATCGCGGCCAGTGCGACGAAGATCTGCGGCAAGGAGCACGGCTTCATGCCGATCGTCGTCGAGGTCAAGTCCGAAGAGGACTACGCCGCCTGGGTCGGCGACCAGAAGAAAAAGCTCGCGTCCGCCGCCGACGACGTCAACAAGACATGGGACATCAAGGATCTGACTGCCCGCGGTGAAAAGGTATACACGGCCAACTGTGCCGCATGCCACCAGCCGAACGGCAAGGGCCTTCCGCCGGCGTTTCCGCCGCTCGACGGCTCGAAAGTCGCGACCGGACCGAAGCTCGCGCACATCTCGACGGTGCTGAACGGCGTGATGCGGGACGGCAAGCCGACGGCGATGGTGGCGTGGAAGGGCACTCTCTCCGACGTCGACATCGCGTCGGTCGTGACCTACGAGCGCAACAGTTGGGGCAACCATACCGGCGAGGCGATCCAGCCGTCCGAGGTGGCCGGCGCCAAGGCGGCGGCGAAGTGACGCGCCCAGCCAACCGGCACAGCGAAGCATATCGAGATCGATCCAGGAGCTAAGCGATGAGCAGCATTCCACACGATCACGCCGCGGGTCACGAGCACGCGCACGAGCATCATCCCGGCGGGGTCATGCGCTGGATCATGACGACCAACCACAAGGACATCGGCACCTTGTACCTGTGGTTCTCGTTCATCATGTTCATCGCAGGCGGCATCATGGCGCTGCTGATCCGGGCGGAACTGTTCGAGCCCGGACTGCAGCTGGTCGAGCCCGAGTTCTTCAATCAGCTCAACACCGTGCACGGCCTGATCATGATCTTCGGCGCGATCATGCCCGCGGCGGTCGGTTTTGCGAACTGGCAGGTGCCGATGATGATCGGCGCGCCGGACATGGCGTTCGGGCGCCTGAACAACTGGAGCTTCTGGCTGCTGCCTTTCGCCGGCGTGCTGCTGCTCGGCTCGTTCCTGCTCGCCGGGCGGCGCGCCGAGTGCCGGCTGGACGCTGTACCCGCCGCTGTCGGTGCAGGCCGGCATGGGCATGGACATGACGATCTTCGCCGTTCACATCATGGGCGCGTCGTCGATCATGGGATCGATCAACATCATCACGACGATCCTGAACATGCGCGCACCGGGCATGACGCTGATGAAGATGCCGCTGTTCGTCTGGACCTGGCTGATCACCGCGTATCTGCTGATCGCGGTGATGCCGGTGCTGGCCGGTTCGGTGACGATGCTGCTGACCGACCGCCATTTCGGCACCAGCTTCTTCAACGCGGCCGGCGGCGGCGACCCGGTGCTGTTCCAGCACGTCTTCTGGTTCTTCGGGCACCCCGAGGTCTACATCATGATCCTGCCGGCGTTCGGCATCGTGTCGACCGTCATTCCGGCCTTTGCGCGGAAGCCGCTGTTCGGCTACGCCTCGATGGTGTACGCCACCGCATCGATCGCGATCCTGTCGTTCCTCGTCTGGGCGCACCACATGTTCACCGTCGGCATGCCGGCGGCGGGCCAGCTGTTCTTCATGTACGCGACGATGCTCATCGCCGTGCCGACCGGGGTCAAGGTCTTCAACTGGCTGGCGACGATGTGGAAGGGCTCGATGACGTTCGAGACGCCGATGCTGTTCGCGATCGGTTTCATCTTCCTGTTCACGATAGGCGGTTTCACCGGTCTGGTGCTGGCGATCGTTCCGGTCGACATCAATCTGCACGACACGTATTACGTCGTCGCGCACTTCCATTACGTCCTCGTCGCCGGGTCGCTGTTCGCGTTCTTCGCCGGCATCTACTATTGGCTGCCGAAATGGACCGGCCGCATGTACGACGAGACGCTGGGCAAGTGGCACTTCTGGCTGTCGTTCATCTTCTTCAACGTCACGTTCTTTCCGATGCATTTCCTGGGCCTGGCCGGCATGCCGCGCCGCGTCCCGGATTACGCGACCCAGTTCACCGACTGGAACGCGGTCGCGACGATAGGCGCGTTCGGCTTCGGACTGTCGCAGCTGCTGCTGCTGATCGCGGTTCTCAAGACGATACGCGAGCGGGGCGCAGGCGCCGGCGCGACCATGGGATGGCGCGGACACGCTCGAGTGGACGCTGCCATCGCCGGTGCCGTATCACACGTTCGAAACGCCGCCGGTCGTCAAATAGCGGGCCGCGCCGCAAAGCCGATGCAACCGGACGTCAAAATGATGCCGCAGCGCGCGGCGAACGCGCGCACCGCGACGATCCTGCTGTCGATCGTCGCCGTATTTTTCGGCGGCATCATCCTGGCCCAGTACTCCGCCGCGCCGGAAGTCGCGATCGGCGTGCTCGGGCTGGCGATTGTCGGCTTTCTCGGCGTCTCGATCGGCCGCAACGTCGGCAAGCAGGGGCGGCGGTGAGCGTCATGCTTCCCGAAGAGGTCTCCGGAAGAATCCGGCCGCGCCAACCGCCGGATGCTCGTGAAGCTCTGCGTCGTCGTCGTGCTGATGTTCGGCTTCGGTTTCGCGCTGGTCCCGTTCTACGATCAGATCTGCAAGGCGACCGGATTGCGGGACATCGGCAGCGCGGACCGCGTGAGCAATACGCAGGTCGACAGCTCGCGCACGGTGCGGCTGGAATTCGACGCCAACGTGCGCAAGTTGCCATGGACCTTTCGTCCGCTGACTCCGGTCGTTGACGTGCATCCGGGCGCGGTAACGCAGGTTCTCTACGAGGTCGAGAACACCACCGATCGACCGTTGACCGGCCAGGCGGTGCCGAGCTACGGGCCACAGCTCGCCGCCGTTTATTTCAAGAAGCTCGAATGCTTCTGCTTTACGCGGCAGTCGTTCGCGCCGCACGAAAAACGGCAGATGCCGGTGGTGTTCGTCGTCGATCCGGCGCTGCCGAGCGACGTCGGTACGATCACGCTGTCTTACACGTTCTTCGAGGTCGAGGGCAACAAGTCCTAGCCGGCTGCCAGCCAGGGCGGGGATCACAAGGTAAAAACGAGGACCACAGATGAGCACAAATCCAACCGGCACCGGGCCCTATTATTTCGTGCCGCAACCTTCGTACTGGCCGATCACCGGTTCGTGCGCCCTGTTGCTGATGGGATTCGGCGCGGCGTCCTGGTTCAATTCCTACGCTTTCGGCCCATGGCTCGTGCTTGCCGGGTTCTGCGTGCTGCTGACAATGATGTTCGGCTGGTTCGGCCGCGTGATCGACGAGTCCGAGCACCGGATGTACAACGCGAAGGTGGACGTGTCGTTCCGCTGGGGGATGAGTTGGTTCATCTTTTCCGAGGTAATGTTCTTCGCCGCCTTTTTCGGCGCGCTTTTCTATGTGCGCAACATGTCGGTGCCGGATCTGGGGGGCATCGAGCAAAAATTGCTGTGGCCGAATTTCACCGCGGCGTGGCCCACCAACGGCCCCTACCTGAAGGATGCGTTCACGCCGATGGAGGCGATCGGCATCCCGCTGCTGAACACGATCATATTGGTGAGCTCGGGTGGAACGCTGACGATCGCGCATCATGCGCTGAAAGCGGGACACCGCGGCGCGCTCAAGGCGTGGCTGTTCGTGACCATCGCGCTCGGCTTCACCTTCCTCGGCCTGCAGGCCTACGAGTACACGCATGCGTACAGCGCGCTCAACCTCAAGCTGTCGACGGGAGTGTACGGTTCGACGTTCTTCATGCTGACCGGTTTTCACGGATTTCACGTGACCATCGGCGCGCTGATGCTGTCGGTAATGCTGGCCCGTTCATTCCGCGGACACTTCGACGCGTCGCATCATTTCGCCTTCGAGGCGGCGGCCTGGTACTGGCACTTCGTCGACGTCGTCTGGCTGCTGCTGTTCATCCTCGTGTACTGGATGTGACGGTTGCGCGGTTAACCGCAGCGCCTCGCGCCGCGGTTCAACGCAGGCCGGATTCGCCGATCCAGCCGAGCTTGTAGCTGACCACCAGAAAGATCAGCAGGCACGCCGACAGTGCGACGCGGATCGCCAGCGCCTTGACCATGCGGGTGCCATGGCCGCGATCTTGATAAAGATAATAGAGCGCGCTCGCGAGGCTGCCGACGATGAGCAGCAGGGCGACGATGACGATGATCCGGATCAATGAGCTCTCGCGGTTGTCGAGCAAGTGTGGAGAGCCAGTCTAGTGCAAGGCGGTGCCCGATGCCAATGAAGCTGCGGGCGTCACTTTCCCGCCGCCGCTTTCGTCCAACTCGCTGGCCGACGCTCGGCCTGTTGCTGCTGGTCGCGGTAACCGTCGCGCTGGGCAACTGGCAGCGCCAGCGCGCGCAGGAAAAGCTGTCGCTGCGCGACCAGTACGAAGCGGCGTCGCACTCGCCGCCGCTGGTGCTCGACGCCGCCACGGCCGCCACTGTGGACCTCGCCAGATTTCGCTTCCGCGCGGTCCGCGCGCAGGGCGTGTACGACGCGACGCATCAGCTTCTGATCGACAACAGGGTGCATGAAGGACGCGTCGGCTTCGAGGTGGTCGCACCGCTGAAGCTCGGCGAGGGGCCGGGCTACGTTCTGGTCGATCGCGGCTGGGTCGCGCAAGGACCGAGCCGCGGTGCGTTGCCGGAAGTGCAGCCGCCTGGCAGGAACCATCGTCGTCGACGGCCGGATCAATCTGCCGCCCGCGCGCTATCTCGAGCTGGGCACCGATTCGAATCGCAGGTCCGATACGCGAGAACCTCGACATCGCCCGGATCGCCGCCAGCAGCGGACTTCCTCTTCTGCCGTTCATCGTCGAGCAGACCCGCGACACCGGTGACGGTCTGGTGCGCGACTGGCCCGCCCCCGATTTCGGCATCGAACAGCACAGGAGTTACATGGTGCAGTGGTATTCGCTTGCGGCACTGGGTGTCGTGCTCTGGCTCGTGCTCAACTGGCGGGTGGAGAAGGGCGATGGCGCCGCATCCCGGTAATGCGCGCGGACGCCGCATGCTGTTGCTGATCGTTGCGATCGGCCTGGCGCCGATCGTCGCCTCGTACGCCGCGTACTACTGGTTCACCCCGTCGAAGCGCGTCAACTACGGCAAGCTTCTTGAGACGGCGCCGGCGCCGGCCATTACCGGTACAGACGCGAATGGAAAGGCTTTTTCGCTGGCCGATCTGCGCGGCAAGTGGGTGCTGCTGATCGCGAGTCGGGCCGGCTGTGCCGACGCCTGCGCGCGCGCTCTCTACGCCACGCGCCAGGCGCGCACGATTCAAGGAAGGGAACAGGATCGCGTCGTCCGGGCGCTGCTGCAGCCGGCGGCGGTGCCCGCGCTTACGCCGGAGCTCGCCGCCGCGCATCCCGGGCTCGTCGTCGCGAAGGTCGATGAGCGCGTGCTCGAGCAACTGCCGCTCGACGCGAGCGCCGTCGCCGCTATCCTGTTGCTCGACCCGCGCGGCAACCTGGTACTGCGCTACGACGCCGATCCCGACATCCGCGGGCTCGCCAACGATCTGCAGCGCGTCCTGAAAGCATCGCAAATCGGGTGAGCGACAATGGTAAAATCCGTTCCCGGTTCCGTCCGTCCGCTACCCATCCGATGACCGCCATCGCGCTTCGCCAAGACCGCCTGCGTCAGTTCCTGGCCCTGACCAAGCCGCGCGTGGTGTCGCTGATCGTGTTCACCGCGGTGATCGGCATGTTCCTCGCCTCGCCCGCGCTGCCGCCCCTCAACGCGGTGGTCTTCGGCACGCTCGGCATCGCGCTGGTCGCCGGTGCGGCGGCGGCGATCAACTGCCTGGTCGAGCAGAAGATCGATGCGGTGATGGCGCGCACGCGCGCGCGGCCGCTGCCGCGCGGCGACTTGACGTCGACCCAGACGCTCGTGTTCGCCGGCGTCGTCGGCGCTTGCGGGCTGACGATACTGCACGTGATGGTCAATCCGTTGACCATGTGGCTGACTCTGGCGACGTTCGTCGGCTATGCGATCGTGTACACGGTGCTGCTGAAGCCCGCCACACCGCAGAACATCGTCATCGGCGGCGCGTCGGGTGCGATGCCTCCTGTGCTCGGCTGGGCGGCGGTGGCCAATGACGTCGCGCCCGAGGCCTTGATCCTGTTCCTGATCATCTTCGTCTGGACGCCGCCGCATTTCTGGTCGCTGGCCTTGTATCGCGCCAAGGAGTACGCCAGGGCGGGGCTGCCGATGCTGCCGGTCACGCACGGGTCGGCGTACACGAGGCTCCACATCCTGCTCTACACCGCGGCGCTGGCCGCAGTGACCCTGCTGCCATTCGCAATCCGGATGAGCGGGTACCTTTATCTGGCCGCTGCCGTCGCGCTGGGCGCGGTGTTCATGGCCTACGCGGTGGCGCTG
Source organism: uncultured beta proteobacterium (assembly GCA_963776175.1). Classification (GTDB taxonomy): domain Bacteria; phylum Pseudomonadota; class Gammaproteobacteria; order Burkholderiales; family Casimicrobiaceae; genus PALSA-1003. The sequence goes on from CAVZLP010000007.1 coordinate 311,714, forward strand.
CTGCGCCGCTACAGCGACGCGCTCGCCCGCAGGACGTTTCACTATTCGATCGTCTATCTGGCTGCGCTTTTTTCGGCGCTGCTGCTCGACCACTACTGGCACTGATCGTCCCGATGCGCTTGTTGGCAGCCTTGTTGCTCGCGCTCGCGGTCGCCGCGTGCGGGCCGGCGTCGCCTAAGTTCCAGGGCTCCGACGTGACCGGCGCAGGCTTTGGCCGCGACTTCAATCTGATCGACCACAACGGAAAGCCACGCACGCTCGCCGACTTTCGCGGCAAGGCGGTCGTCGTCTTTTTCGGCTATACGCAATGCCCGGATTTCTGCCCGACGACGCTTTCGGAGCTCGCTGCCGCCATGCAAAAGCTCGGGCCCGATGCGAGCCGAGTGCAAGTGCTGTTCGTCACTGTGGATCCGGAGCGCGACACGCGGGACGTGCTCGCCCATTACGTTCCTGCGTTCGATCCGTCCTTTCTCGGCCTGTACGGCGACGAGAAGGCGACGTCGGAAGTCGCCAAGGAGTTCAAGATCATTTACCAGAAGCAGCCGGGTCAGGAGCCGGGAAGCTACACACTCGATCATTCGGCTGGAACGTACATTTTCGATCCGCAGGGACGGCTTCGCGTCTATGAAAACTACGGACCCGGCCCCGAGGTCTACGCCCACGACCTGCGCGAAGTGCTGAAGCCTGCGGCTTGAGGCTTGCGGCGCGGCGCGCCCGCGAGGTGGCGACGACCATGCAGACCACCGTCCAGGACGCCTTTGCGCTCGCGGCGCGGCACGAAGCCGGCGGCCGAAGCGCCGAGGCGCGCGCGATCTACGAGCAGATTCTCGCGGCGATGCCCGAGCATCCGGGAGCGCTGCTGCGCATTGCGGAGCAGGAACTCCTCGCCGGCGAAATCGATGCCGCGCATGCGCTCCTCGCCCGCGCTCTGCTGGCCGCGCGCGACCAGGCGCTGCCGGCGCACGAGATCTGGCTGGCGCAAGGTCGTGCGCATCTGGCGCGCGATGAGCGCGACGAGGCGATAGCGGCGGTCGAGCAGGCGATGGCGCGGCTCCCGCAGAACGCCGCGATCGCGGCAAAGCTCGGTGCACTGGCCCGCGATGCCGGTGGGCTCGATGTGGCCGAGCGCTGCTTTCGCGCGGCGCGCGAGCACGACGTCGCCCGCTTGCATGCACTGGGCAAGGCGCAGAAGGCCGGGGGCGCCCTCGACGCTGCCCGCGCAACACTCGAGCAATGCGCGGCGCTCGCGCCCGACGACGCGGCGATCCTCAACACGCTCGGCGCGACCTGTCTGGAACTGAACGATGCGGCGCAAGCGCGGCGTCATTTCGGCCGCGCGATCGAGTTGGGCGACGGTAGCGGCGAGCTCTGGGACAACATGGGGCTTGCCTGCCGCGCGCTGGGTGACGAGGAAGGCGCGGTGGCGGCATTCGAGCGCGCGTTGCAGATCGCACCGAGGCTCACACCCGCGATGGCGAATCTGGTGTACGCGCAGCAATATCTGTGCTCGTGGGACGCGCTCGAGCAAAGCGAGCGTCGTCTCGCCGCGACGCTGACCGATCCGACGGCCGATCCGCGCTGGCCGCCCTTCGTTGCGCTGGCGATGCCGCTTACGCCGGCACAGCAGCTCGAGATCGCGCGGCGCTGGTCGCGTGCGATGCTGCCGGCGCCTGCGGCGCGGCGGCGCCCGCCGCCGCGGGCAAAGCGTTTGCGCGTAGGCTACCTGTCCGGCAGCTTTCACGAACATCCGACCGCACGCCTGATGGTCGGTCTTTTCGAAGAGCATGATCGCGAGCGTTTCGAGGTCACGGGCTACAGCTACGGGCCCGACGACGGCAGCGCGCTGCGCTCGCGAGTGCAGGCCTCGTTCGAGCATTGGCGCGACGTTCGCGCCTTGTCGGACGACGACATCGCGCGGACGATCCGCGATGACGGGATCGACCTCTTGATCGAGCGCAAGGGCCACACCCACGGTGGCAGGCTCGGGATCCTCGCCCCGCGTCCTGCGCCGGTCCAGATCCACTACATGAGCTTTCCCGGGACGATAGGCTACGACGCAGTCGACGGCGTGATCGCCGACGCGGAAGTCGTGCCGCCGGGTGCCGAAGCCGACTTTCACGAGCGCGTCTGGCGGCTGCCACGGTGCTATTACGTCAATGACAAGCGGCGCGGTGTACCTCGCGCCAGCTCGCGCAGCGACAACGGCCTGCCCGAGGATGCGCTGGTGCTCGCCTGCTTGAACCAGAGCTACAAGTTGCGTCGCCCGTTCTTCGCGGTCTGGATGGAGGCATTGCGCACGCAATCCGACGCGGTGTTGTGGCTGCTCGCCGGCCATCCGCAGGCCCAGGCCAATCTGCGCGTCGAGGCAGCGAAGAGCGGCGTCGATCCGGCGCGCCTGATCTTCGCGCGCCGCGCGACGCAGGACGCTCATGTCGCCCGGGTTGCCTGTGCCGACCTGGCGCTCGATACGCTGCCCTATGGTGCGCATACGACCGGAGTCGACGCGCTGTGGGCAGGCGTTCCGATGCTGACTTGCCGGGGCAACACGTTCGCGGGCAGGGTCGGCGCGAGCCTGCTGCGCGAAGCCGGAATGCCCGCGCTGATCGCGAATTCGCTCGACGAGTATCGCGCGCGTCTGCTGGCGCTCGTTGCCGACCGGGGCGCATTGCGCCGACATCGCGCCTATCTCGAAGGCAGTCGGGACACCAACCCGCTGTTCGACACCACCGCCTTCGCCCGCGACTGGGAGGTGCTGCTGCTGACGATCTACGACGACGCGGCGGGCGTCGTCCCTTAGGGCTGGCGCGCGTCGGGATCGCGCAAGCGCGGCGTAAGCTCGGCGATCCGCCGCTCGTCGATCTCCTTCGCCGCCGCCGCGATATCCGCGAAACGGGACCCGCGCGACCAACCGGGGCCGTGGCGTGACTCAGTCGAGTTCGAGCTGCGTGCGCGGCGAGGAACGTCTCGTTGTAGCGGTGCCATTCGGCGTTGAAGCTCCGGGGGAGCGGTGAAAAACGGTAATGTCCGATACGACCGACACCGCGCAGCCGGCGGCACTCGCACGCAGCGAGAAATCGGCATCGTACAAGTGAAAGCCGTCGAAGCGCTGCGCGTCGAAGCCGATCGCGGCGGCCACGTCGCGGCGCGCGGCGAGCATGCACCCGTCGAGCAGCCTGATTCCGATCGACGCGGCGGCTCGCCGCGCCCCAGACCAGCAGATCGACATGCGGTCCGTTCGGCGCCGGGGCGACGACATGGCCGTGCGTATAAGGCTGGCCGGCGTAGCCCCAGAAGCCGGAGAGCGCCGCGGTCGCGCCGGCAATGCCGACGACCTCGACTTGATCGAGGTGCGCGGCCAGCCGGTCGGCGAATGCGGTGGAGATCGGAAACGCATCGTCGTGCGAGAACACGATGTGGGCGCCATGCGCGCGGGCGATAGCGCGGTTGTACCCTTCGGCCAGCGATCGGGCGTCGTCGATGACGATCAGCTCGAAAGGCTCGTCTCTAAAGGCGGCGCGATATCGCGCGACGCATTCGTCGAGCCGCGCGCGGTCGACGCTGCAGACGACGAGTGAAAATCGCTCCAAGGTGAGCCGGGCGTTTCGCGCCGGTCAGCGCTCGATCAGCTCGATCTTATAGCCGTCCGGATCCTGAACGAAGGCGATGACCGTCGTGCCGCCCTTGACCGGGCCCGCCTCGCGCGTGACGGTACCGCCCTTGGCGCGCACCTCGGCGCAGGCGGCGGCGGCGTCCGGCACCTCGATCGCGATGTGGCCGAAAGCGTCACCGAGTTCGTAGCGGTCGACCCCGTAGTTGTAGGTGAGCTCGAGCACGGCGTTCGAGGCTTCGTCGCCGTAGCCGACGAACGCGAGCGTGTATTTTTGCGCGGGCCGGTCGGTCGTGTGCAGGACCTTCATCCCGAGAACGCCGGTGTAGAAAGCGACCGAGCGCTCGAGGTCGCCGACTCTCAGCATGGTGTGCAGGATTCGCATCGTCTAGAACTCCACGAGCTCGTAGTCTTCCTTGCGCGCGCCGCAATCGGGACATGTCCAGTTGGGCGGAACGTCCTCCCATTTGGTGCCGGGCGGTATCCCGGTGTCGGGGTCGCCGAAGGCCTCATCGTAGATATGACCGCAGATCAGGCACATGTATTTTTTCATTCGGTACGGCTCGACTGGAGTAAAATCGCATTTTAGCAAGCATTCGCCGGCTCAAGCGCCGGCCCGGGTGAGCAACGTGCGCCCGGTCGCACTGAAAGCGCCGCCGCAATGCCGCAGCCGTCCGACGCCGAATCCGATTTCCCGCCCGTTGTGCTGACCTTCGCCGCATCCGATCCTTCGGGCGGCGCCGGCATCCAGGCCGACATCCTCACGCTGGCCAGCATGGGCTGCCATCCATTGTCGGTGATCACTGCGATCACCGTGCAGGACACGCTCGGCGTGGAAGCGGTGCAGCCGATCGACGCCGACTGGGTGGCCGATCAGGCACGCTGTCTGCTCGAAGACATGCCGGTCGACGCGTTCAAGATCGGTGCGCTGGGGAGCGTCGAAAACATCGCAGCGATCGCCGAAATCCTGTCCGATTATCCAGACGTTCCGCTGATTCTCGATCCGGTTCTCGCATCCGGGCGTGGCGACGAGCTGGCCAACGACGAGATGCTGCACGCGCTGCGCGAACTGCTGCTGCCGCGCACGACCATACTCACGCCGAACAGCATGGAAGCGCGCCGGCTTGCCGACGTCGAAGACGAGGAGGAGCCGTCGCTGGCGACCTGCGCGAACAGACTGATCGAGAGCGGCTGCGAATTCGTGCTGATCACCGGAACCCACGAGCCGACGCCGCAGGTGGTCAACACGCTGTACGGCAAGAGCGGCGTCGTTCGTAGCGACAGCTGGCAGCGGCTGCCCGGCAATTATCATGGCTCGGGCTGCACGCTGGCCTCGGCGATCGCGGCGATGCTGGCCAACGGGCTCGATCTGCCGGAGGCCGTGCGCGAAGCGCAGGACTACACCTGGCACACGCTACAAAAGGGCTACCGTCCGGGTATGGGTCAGTTTCTTCCGGACCGGCTGTTCTGGGCGCGCGAGGACGAAGCGGAGCCGCGCGTGGACGATGGCGACCTCCCGGCGTCGCCCGATCTGCATCGCCACTGAGGCAGCGCGGATGGCCGCGGTACCGAAGGCCGCGCGGCGGTCGAAGCTTGCCGGTCTTTACGCGCTGACCCCCGATCTCTCTGATACGGCCGCGCTGTCGGCGCGGACGGACAAGGCGCTGTCGGGCGGCGCATCGGCGGTCCAGTACCGCAACAAGACCGCATCGGCCGCGCTCAGGCGGGAGCAGGCCGGCGCACTGCGCGCACTGTGCTCCGCTCGCGGTGCGATCTTCATCGTGAACGATGACATCGAACTCGCGCGCGCGGTCGCTGCGGACGGCGTGCACCTCGGCCGCGACGACGCGACGATCGCGGCGGCTCGCGCGCTGCTCGGATCGGCCGCGATCATCGGCGTGTCGTGCTACGACGCGCTCGAGCGCGCGCGAGCCGCGCTCGCCGCCGGCGGCGACTACGTCGCGTTCGGCAGCTTCTATCCTTCGCTGGTGAAGCCGGATGCCGTTCGACCGGCGCCGCGGCTGATCACCGAGGCGAAAGCACGCTGGCCGGAAATCGACGTCGTCGCCATCGGCGGGATCACCGCAGCCAATGCCGCGCCGCTCATCGCCGCGGGCGCCGACGCAGTCGCGGTGATCAGCGCACTCTATGATGCGCCGGACATCGCGTTGGCGGCGCGCGAGCTAGTCGCATGTTTCCGCTGATGCGACATTTGTACCCGCGACTCGGCACGTTCGCACCCGGCGGAGAGCGATGGGCGCTCGCCGCCTTCGCACGGCCATCGACAATCGCCGATCCGAGACCATGACCACGACCCGCAATGAAGAGCTGTTCGCACGCGCGCAAAAGACGATTCCCGCCGGCGTCAACTCACCGGTACGCGCGTTCCGCTCGGTAGGCGGCACGCCGCGATTCTTCACCCGGGGCGAAGGCGCCTACCTCTGGGATGCCGACGGCAAGCGCTATATCGACTACGTCGGCTCGTGGGGCCCGGCGATTCTCGGCCACGCGCATCCCGACACCGTGCGCGCGGTGCAAGAGACGGCGCGCCACGGCCTGTCGTTCGGCGCCCCGACCGAGCTCGAAATCGAGATGGCGGAGACGCTGTGCGCTCTGCTGCCTTCGCTCGAGATGGTGCGGCTGGTGTCGTCGGGCACCGAGGCCACGATGACGGCAATCCGCCTCGCGCGCGGCTACACCGGCCGCTCGAAGATCATCAAATTCGAAGGCTGCTATCACGGGCACGGCGACAGCCTGCTGGTCAAGGCCGGCTCGGGCGCGCTCACGTTCGGACAGCCGTCGTCGGCCGGCGTGCCAGCCTCGATCGCCGGCGAGACTCTGGTGCTGACGTACAACGATCTGGACGAAGTCGCGCGTACTTTCGCCGCACATCCGGACGCGATCGCCGGCATCATCGTCGAGCCCGTCGCCGGCAACATGAACCTGATCGCTCCGAAACCTGGCTTCCTGTCCGGCCTGCGCGCGCTCTGCGACAGGTACGGCGCAGTGCTGATCTTCGACGAGGTAATGACCGGATTTCGCCTGCACCTGCAGGGGGCGCAAGGCCTCTACGGAGTCGCGCCCGATCTGACGACGCTCGGCAAAGTCATCGGTGGCGGCATGCCAGTCGGCGCGTTCGGCGGAAAACGATCGATCATGGAAAAAATCGCGCCACTCGGCCCGGTCTATCAGGCGGGCACGCTGTCTGGCAATCCGGTGGCTGTCGCCGCGGGGCTCGCGACGTTGAAAGCGATCCAATCGCCCGGATTTCACCAGCGGCTGGCCGAGCGCACTCGCTCGCTGACCGATGGTCTCGCAGCGGCGGCAGCGAACGCGGGCGTCGCCTTTTGCGCGCAGTCGATCGGCGGCATGTTCGGCATTTATTTTTCGGACACCGTGCCCGATTCGTTCGCCGCGGTGATGGCCTGCGACAAGGAAGCTTTCAACCGGTTCTTTCACCGCATGCTCGACGCCGGCGTCTACTTGGCTCCTTCGGCGTTCGAGGCCGGGTTCGTTTCCGCCGCGCATTCCCCGGCCGACATCGAGGCGACGGTGAAGCTCGCCTGGTGAGTGCTGCGTAGGCCGCGGTCCTACAAGAGCCCTGCGATCCTCGTACAACAGATTCGGCAGCTTGCCGACAGACGGTCGTTCCATGCTAACGTAGCCTCGACAGCTCGGGGGAGCGTCCGCTCGATCGGCGCGCAAAGCCAGAACAATGATCAAGATTCGCAGAGGGCAGGCGCCGCCGCCGCTATCGCGCGCCGCATTCCTTTCGCCGATTCCAGGCATGACAATTCATTAGGTTCGGACCGCCCTCCCGCGCAACAATGGTACGCACGATTCGCGGTGGGCATGGCGCGCATTGAACGAAAGTCAGAAGAGGAAAACATGGCCCGTATCGCAATGCGTCCGCAAGCTGACCCCGCCTTTGCGGCCGACGTTCGCGCCGGACTCATGCACAAGCCGCAAAAGCAACTGCCCTCCCGCTATCTATACGATACGATCGGCTCGGGACTGTTCGAAGTCATCACGGCGCTGCCCGAATACGGGGTTACTCGCGCGGAGGAGCGCATCGTGCGCAGCCACGCCGGCGAAATGGCGTCGCGTCTGCCGGGACATGCACTGATCGCAGAACTCGGCAGCGGCAGTGGGCGCAAGACGCGCTGGCTGCTGGAGGCGATTGCAAGACGGCATCCGGTAACCTACTGCCCGATCGACATCTCGCCGACGGCACTCGCCCTTTGTCGGCACGAGCTCGCCGACATTCCCGCAGTCCGCGTCGTCGGATATGAACGCGACTACCTCGATGGGCTGAAACAAATAGTGTCCGAGCGCAAGGCCGTGGCCCCGCTGCTGGTGCTTTTCCTGGGCAGCACGATCGGCAATTTCCGCCGGCTTGCTGCGACGCGATTCATGCGCGAGGTGCGGGCGCTGCTGCATCCGGGCGACGCATTCCTGCTCGGCGTCGATCTGCTCAAACCGGAGGCCGATCTGCTACCTGCGTACGACGACGCGCTCGGTGTCACCGCCGCCTTCAACCTGAACATGCTCGCGCGTATCAACCGCGAGCTGGGCGGGCAGTTCGACCTGCGGCGCTTCGCGCACGTGGCGCGGTTCGAGGCCGAGACGCGCAGTATCGACATGCACATCCGGTCGCTCGATACGCAGCAGGTGAAAATTCCCGGTGCAGGGCTGGTCGTCGAATTCGAGCGCGGCGAAACGATCTGGACCGAGAGCAGCCACAAGTATCTGGCGGAAGAAGTCGTTGCGATGGGCGAGATCGCGGGCTTCCGCTGCGACGGACAATGGATCGACCGCAAGTGGCCGTTTGCCGACACGCTGTTCGGCGTCGGCTGATCGGGGGCAAGACGATGAACACCACGACCCGCGCCGCGAAATCCGGTCCGCTGAAGGGCCGACGCGTTGCAATACTCGCGACCGACGGCTTCGAGCAGCCGGAGGACATCCCCGCGTTCAACAAGAAAATGATCGAGGCGATCGCCGAGGGCGCGCCGAGCGCGCGCATGGACCGCAGCACCGCCGAGATATGAGCGGCGAGGCCGCGGCGGCCCGCCGGAGGCCGGGAACCGGCCCGCGAGAAATTCTGCGCCACCCTGCCGGATTCATCCTGTGCGTGCTCAAGGGCTTCCGCGCCAATCAGGGCCTGCTGCTGGCCGGTGCGGTCGCGTACTACACGCTGCTCTCGATGATTCCTCTGTTGATCCTGATGCTGATCGCCCTGTCCAATTTCATCGACGAGTCGCGGCTGTTCGCGACGCTGTCCGAATACCTGCAATTCATCGTGCCCGGTCAGGCCGATGCGCTGGTCAGCGAGTTGCGCCATTTCCTTCGGAATCGCGGCGAAGTCGGAGGCGTTCTGCTGCTGACGATGATCCTGTTCAGCGCGCTCGCCTTCACCGTGCTGGAAAATGCGATGTCGGTGATTTTCATCCATCGGGTCGCGGTGCGGCGGCGGAGATTCATCGTGTCGGCGTTGCTGCCGTATTTGTTCATTCTCTTTCTCGCGATCGGCCTGGTCGTCGTCACCGTTGTCGCGGGCAAGCTAGCGGTCCTCGCAACTCGCGACATCACGGTGTTCGGGGTTCCGCATTCGCTCGAGGATCTTTCCGGATATCTGTTGTACCTGCTCGGCGTCGCCGGCGAAATCCTGATCCTTACGGCGATCTACCTGGTCATGCCGGTGGGCCGGCCCTCCTTCCGGCATGCGCTTATCGGCGGCATCAGCGCCGGGTTGCTGTGGGAGATCACGCGCCATATCCTGGTCTGGTATTACGGCACGATTTCGCAGGTGCGCCTGGTATACGGTTCGCTGGCGACGGCGATCACGGTGATGCTGAGCGTCGAGATCGCGGCCATCGTCTTGCTGCTTGGGGCTCAGGTAATCGCGGAATACGAGCGGATCGGACGGGAGCCGGCCGAAATGCCTCCCAAGCCGATGAACCTGAAAGAACCGTCAGGCGGGGCGGTTGCCGGCTAACGCCGGCGCTGCAAAACGGGGAGAAATGGACCTGGTCGCGTCGGTCGTCGGTCGCAACGAGCCCTGTCCCTGCGGCAGCGGCAAGCGCTACAAGGATTGCCACGGCAGCCTGGCAACGCCGCCGACGAAAGTCGCGTTCGTCATCGCCGGGACGCAGAAGGGGGGGACGACGGCGCTCGCTTCCTACCTGTACGAGCATCCCGAGATCGGCATGCCGACGGTAAAGGAAGTGCATTTCTTCGACACCGAAGAGCGCTTCGCCTCGGCCGAGGTCGACTACGCCAGGTACCACGCCTACTTCAAGCCCGCGGTGCGCGGTCGGATTCTCGGCGACGCGACGCCGATCTATATGTACTGGGAGCCGGTGCCGCAGCGCATCCAACGCTATAACCCGGCGATGAAGCTGATCATGCTGCTGCGCAATCCGGTGACGCGCGCTTATTCGCATTGGAACATGGAACGCGAGCGGCGGCGCGACCCGCTGCCATTCGAGCAGGCGATCCGCACCGAGGCCGAGCGATGCCGCGAGGCTCTGCCGCTGCAGCATCGTCTCTACTCATACGTCGACCGCGGTTTCTACAGCGGGCAGATTCGAAGGATCTGGCGTCACTTTCCGGCCGAGCAGACGGTGGTCCTGAAGAGCGAGGAGTTGCAGCGCACGCCGGACGCCGCGCTGGCGCGAATCACCGACTTCCTCGGCGTCGCGCGCTTTCCGCCGGTGCAGCCGCGCAGCGTGCACGCGCGCCCCTACCAGTCGCCGATGAGCGCCGAAGCGCGCGATTATCTGCGCGGAATCTTCGCCTCCGAAGTCAGGAATCTGGAGCAGATGTTCGGCTGGGATTGCTCCGACTGGCTGGCGTAGAACGAAAGCTATGCCGGCCGTTTCCGCCGGTCGACCGGCGCCGCCAGGCGAAGCTTGTGCAGGTGCTGCTGCGGCTGCGATCCGTCGGGCATCTTGCCGACGAAATAGAACCGCTGCCACGCCTGCTTCAGCGTCTGCGTGTCGTTGGCGTTGAACTTTTTCATGAATTCGTCGCGGCGCTCCTTCCAGGCCATCGTCTGCGCCTTGAGTTCCGGATCGTCGTCGAGGTTCAGGATTTCGGGCTCGAACGTCTGCAGCGCACCGTGCGGGACCGGAAAGAGCATGCACACCGGCTCGTCCTTCTCGAAGCGAACGGTGCCCGGGCGCGTCAGCTGCCAGTTCATCGTGAACGGATAAGGCAACCAATCGGTTTCGATCACGCCGGTCAGCGGCGCGATGCCATCCTTTCCGCCATTGAGTGGCCCCGTGGCGAAAAGATCCCAGCCCGGCTCGGTGCGAAACAGATACGAAAGGTGAAAGGTGACGATCCCATAGGCGAAATGCGTGACCGCAAAATCGGCGAGCCGCGGGTACTCATCGTTCGCGCTGAGTTTCAAGTCGCGCGCGTGGATGCCACCCGACCATGTCGCGGTGAACGTGCACGGCGACAGCACTTCCCAACCGTGGCTGTTCGCGATGTTGAGCGGCAGACAGCGATACGCGTGGTTGTCGGCGATCCGGTCCATCCATGGGCGGGTCAGCGGCGCCGGCCGGATGGTCAAGGGATCGGGCTTGAGGGCGTAACAGCTGAGTCTCATCGAAGTCAGCAGGCAATCGTCGGGCGAAAGCGACATTCTACTCGGAGCGCGTCGTCTGACGGCGACAGTCGGCGCCGATAAACGGCTGCAAACCCTTGATTCGAGCGGCTTCGCGGCCTTCTGCCCTCGCTCGCCATGCTATGATCGCACGTTGATTTTCATGCAGCGGAACGAGTGAACGCACCGCAACGAAAGCGACTCGGCGAAATACTGATCGAGCGCGGCAAACTCGATGCCGCAGGGCTCGACCGCGCGCTGCGCCTGCAGCAGGATTCGGGCGAGAAGCTCGGCGTGCTGCTGGTCACGCTCGGCGTGGTCGCACAACGCGACGTGTCGGAAGCGCTGGCCGAGCAGCTCGGCCTGCCGCTGGTCGAGGCCGCCAGCTACCCGGAGCTGCCGATCCTCGAGGAGCGCGTCTCGGCGCGATTCCTGCGCGAATCGCGTGCGCTGCCGCTTGCCGAAGACGAAAGCGAGCTGGCACTCGCGATGGCCGATCCGACCGACGAGTACACGGTCAATGCGTTCGAAATGGTGACCGGGCGCAAGGTGCGGCCACAGGTCGCGATCCCGACCGAGCTCGACGCTGCGCTCGAGCGGCTGTACGGCGCGGGCAAGACTGCGCTGGGCCAGATACTGGGGGACGTCGAGCAGCGCGACGATCTCGCCTTCGATGCCGACATCCAGCAGCTGAAGGACCTCGCTTCCGAAGCACCGGTGATCCGCATGGTGTCGCTGATCATCACCAATGCGCTCGACACGCGCGCTTCGGACATTCACATCGAGCCGTTCGAGAACCGGCTGATCGTGCGCTATCGGATCGACGGCGTGCTGCACGAGGTCGAATCGCCGCCGCGACGCCTTTCCGCCGCGGTGATCTCGCGCATCAAGATCATGGCGAACCTCGACATCGCCGAGCGGCGTCTGCCGCAGGATGGGCGCATCCGTCTGCGCGTGCAGGGCAAGGAGATCGACCTGCGCGTTTCGACCGTGCCGACGATGCACGGCGAGTCGGTCGTGATGCGGATCCTCGACAAGGGCGGCGTCGCGCTGGACTTCAAGAGGCTGGGCTTCGAAGAAGATACGCTGAAGAAGTTCCTCGACGTACTGCTGGAACCGCACGGCATCCTCCTCGTCACCGGGCCGACGGGCAGCGGCAAGACGACGACGCTGTATACGGCGCTCGACCGCCTGAACCAGCCCGACGTCAAGATTCTCACCGTCGAGGACCCGGTCGAATATCAGATGGCCGGCATCAACCAGATTCAGGTCAAGCCGCAGATCGACCTGACGTTTGCCAATGCGCTGCGCTCGATCGTGCGGCAGGACCCCGACGTCATCATGATCGGCGAGATCCGCGACCTGGAAACCGCGCAAATTGCCGTGCAGTCGGCCTTGACCGGCCACCTGGTGCTGTCGACCGTGCACACCAACGACGCCGCGAGCACCGTCAACCGTCTGCTGGACATGGGCGTTGAGGACTATCTGCTGACATCGACCGTGATCGGCATCCTGGCGCAGCGACTGGTCCGGACGCTGTGCCCGGCGTGCAAGACCTCGTACACCGCGCTGCCTGAGGTCGTCGCCGAGCTGGGCCTGCACAAGTTCGCGCCGCCGGGCGACGTCACGCTCTATCACGCCAAGGGGTGCAAGGAGTGCGCGCAAACCGGATTCATCGGTCGGATCAGCATCATGGAAATGTTGCCGATGAGCGATTCGCTGCGTACGCACATCATGCGCCACGCCAATTCGGCGGAGCTCCGCGCCGAGGCGATCAAGGAAGGCATGGTGACGATGTACGAGGACGGCATGCGCAAGGCGCTCAACGGCGTGACGACGTTCGAAGAGGTCCTTCGCGTCACCCGCGAAAACTAGTGTCCGGTTGCGGCGATATGGTCCGGGATTTGCGGCAGCGGCCACCCGCCGTCGCGGCCAGCTGATGGCGCTGTACAAGTACAGGGCGGTCAATGCGGCCGGCGATGTCGCCGCCGGCGAGCTCGAAGCGGCCAACGAGTCCGAAATCGTCGACCGCCTGCGCGACCAGGGGCTGATGCCGATGCGGGTCGAAGCCGCGATCGGCGGCAGGATCGCTGGAGCCGCAACGCCGCCGAAGCGCCGGCGCTGGTTCGCGCCGCGCCGCGTCACCCGCGACAACCTCCTGTCGATCACCCGCGAGCTGGCGACGCTGCTCCGCGCGGGACTCCCGCTGGATCGCGCGCTGGAAGTCCTGATCGGTCTGGCACCGACGCCGCCGGTAGCGAGCTTGCTGCAGACGATCCGCGACGATGTTCGCGGCGGCAAGGCGTTGTCGCAGGCGCTCGATGCGCATCGCACGGTGTTCACCCGCTTCTACGTCAACATCGTCCGCGCCGGCGAGGCGGGCGGCGCGCTCGGCACGGTACTGACCCGGCTCGCCGACACGATGGAGCGGACCAAGGACCTGCGCGACAGCGTGCAGTCGGCGCTGATCTATCCGACGATCCTGATCGGCGTCGCGGTGACTTCGGTGATGGTGCTGCTGGTGTTCGTCGTGCCGCAGTTCCAGCAGACGTTCTCGCAGGCCGGCAAGGCGCTGCCGCTCCCGACGCAAATCGTCATCCTTTTCGGCACGGCGCTGCGCAAATACTGGTGGCTCGCGATCCTGATCGTCGTCGGCCTGGTCTGGCTGATCCGTCGCCGGCTGCAGAAGCCGGAGGTGCGCTTTCGCTGGGACGGCAGGCTGCTGCGGCTGCCGCTGCTCGGCGATCTGCTGGCCAAGGTCGAGGTCGCGCGATTTTCGCGCACGCTGGCCACGCTGCTGGCCAACGGCGTCACGCTGCTCTCCGGGCTTGCGATCGTCCGCGAAACGATGACCAACAGCGTGCTCGCGCGCGCGCTCGATGGAGTGATTACGCGATTGCGCGAAGGCAAGGGTTTCGGCCGACCGCTGGTCGAGACCGGCCTTTATCCGAAGCTCGCGACGCAGATGATCCTCGTCGGCGAGGAATCGGGACGGTTGGAGGAAATGCTCAACCGCGTCGCAGACGTCTACGACCGCGAGGTCCAGATCTCGATCAAGCGCTTTCTCGCGATTCTCGAGCCGGCGATGATTCTGGGCCTTGCCGTGCTGATCGGCGGCATCGTGTTTTCGATCCTGCTCGGCGTCATGGGCATGAGCGAACTTGTCAGCTAGCCCGATATCTAATCGAACCGGCCGGCAACGGACCGAGGAGGCAGTCGATATGCGCATCAAGAGCAAACGCCACCATCTGGGGATGACGCTGATCGAAATCCTGGTCGTGCTGGTGCTGATCGGCATCGTAATGGGCATCGTCGGCGGGAACTACATCGGCCAGGGTGAGAAGGCCAAGCAGCGCGCGGCAAAGATCGAGATAGAGCAGATCGGACAGACGCTGGACCTGTTCAAGCTCGAGGTCGGGCGCTATCCGACGACGCAGGAAGGGCTGCAGGCGCTGATCAGCGCGCCGGCCGGCATGTCGAACTGGAACGGTCCGTACTGGAAGAAGTCGACGGTGCCGAAGGATCCGTGGGGCAACGAATACCAGTACGCCTCTCCGGGCTCGCATGGCGCCTACGACATCATTTCCTACGGCGCCGACGGCAAGGAAGGCGGCGATGGCGGCGACAAGGACGTCACCAGCTGGGATCAATGACCGCCGTGCAGGCCTCCGGCCATTGCCGCGCAGTCGTCGCGCCGACGCTCGCGGAGCGCGTCGACGTGAGCCGCAACGCGCGCGGTTTCACATTGCTCGAAATGCTGATCGTGCTGACGCTGATGGGACTGCTGGTCGCGATCGTCATCCCGATGTTCGGCAACGGCGTGTCCACGACCGAGCTCAAAAGCGATGCGCGCGCCGTCGCGGCAGGCCTGCGCCAGGCGCGCGGTCAGGCGATCGCGCAGCGCGGCGAGGCGGTACTCATGCTCGACCTGGGCGCGCACAGCTTCAGCGTTCCGCCCGACCCGCGAGTACACAAGCTCGCCCAGCAGCTCGAGCTCAAGCTCTTCACCGCGCAGAGCGACCTCGTCAACGACAACGTCGGCGCGATCCGCTTTTTCGCCGACGGCGGCTCGAACGGCGGCCGCATCACGCTTGCCTCGGGCGAACGCAAGTTCAACGTCGACGTCGATTGGCTGACCGGCCGCGTCGCGATACTCGAATGAATCGCGTGCAGCCTTCGTCGGCCGCGCAGGGCGGGTTCTCGCTGCTCGAAGTGCTGGCGGCATTCGTCGTGCTGGCGCTGGTCGGCACGGCGCTGTTCCGCATTTTTTCCGGCGCGCTGGGCAATGCGTCGCTGTCCGACGAATACAGCCGCGCCACGCTTTACGCCGAAAGCCGGCTCGCATCGCCCGGCGTCGAGACCCCGCTGCGCGAAGGCGTGCAGCAAGGGACGTCCGACGACGGCAAGTATGCATGGACCGCGCGCATCGAGCCGTACCGGCCGCCGGGCAGCACGCCCGACCTCGATGCCGCGGTCGACCTGATGCCGGTGCGCTTGTGGCACATCGCGGTCAAGGTGAGCTGGCCCGGGGTTGCCGGCAGCGATCGCTCGATCGCACTGGCGACCGTGCGTCTCGCGGCCAGGGAGCTTACGCCGTGACGTCGCGCCGCATGCCGGCAGGTGACCCACGGTGAATCGCCGTCTTGCCGGCTTTACGCTGATCGAGCTGATGGTGGCGCTGTTGCTGCTCGCGCTGATGTCGAGCGTGCTCTATGGCTCGCTGTCGCTGTCGGCGACGAGCTGGGACCGCGGCGAGGCGAAGGCCGAGCAGGCCGGCGACATGCGGCAAACCGGGGAATTCCTGCGCCAGGCGCTCGCGGCCGAGCATCCGCTGCGCTTGCACAAGGCGGTGGACCAGCCGCTGTATTTCGCCGGCGCCAACGATTCGCTCGCGTTCGCGGGGGCGACGCCGGGACGCGTCGGCGGTGGAATCTACTACTTCCGAATCGCGCTCGCGCCCGGAGGCGAATCCTCCAAGTTGCTGCTGTCGCGCGTGATCCCCGACTACAGCGCGCTCAAAGCCCCATCGTTCGATGCAGCCGACGCCTCGGTGCTCGCCGACGGCATTGCGCAGCTCAAATTTTCGTACTTCGGCCGCGATCCCGACGCGAACGATGCAGTCGATCCGACCTGGCGCGATCACTGGGACGATCCGCAAATCCTGCCCTTGCTGATCCGCATGGACGTCAAAACCGCGCAAGGCACGATGTGGCCGCCCTTGATGGTCGAGCCCAGAATCGCCCCGGAAGCGGGCTGTCGCGGCTGGGACGCCAACCGCAGGCGATGCGTGGGGCCGGCATGAGCCCCGGTGTCGTCGTGTCGGGACCGGTGGCTCCGCTGGGACAACGCGGCATCGCGCTGGTGCTCGTCCTGTGGCTGACGGCGCTGCTCACGGTAATCGCCGGCGGATTCGCCTACGCGATGCGCAACGAAGCACAGGCGGCGCGCAACACGATGTCGCAAGCGCAGGCGCGCGCGCTCGCCGATGGCGCGGTTGCCCGCACCGTCTTCGAATTGATGCGGCCGCGCACGATACCCGGCGTCTGGGCCGCAGACGGCCTGGTGCACGTCTGGGACGAGGACGGCATGCGGGTCGCGGCCAGCGCCGTCGACGAGTCTGGTAAAATCGATCTCAACGCCGTACCGGACGCATTGCTCAAGGGCTTGCTGCAGACTGCCGGGCAGGTCGACGCCGATACCGCAGGACGTCTGGTCGACGTGATCGGAGACTGGAAGGACGCCGATGATTTTCGGCGACCGAACGGAGCCGAGGCGGCCGACTATCAAGCGGCCGGACTGCCGTACAAGCCCGCGAACGCTGCCTTCGAGACGGTTGCCGATCTGCAGCGCGTCCTGGGCATGACGCCGGCCCTCTTCGCGCGACTCGCGGGCAGTCTCACGGTTTACAGCGGGGCGCCGGGGATCAATCCGCAGTTCGCGTCGCGCACCGTGCTGATGGCGCTGCCCGGAGCTACCGACGCCATCGTCGATACCTACCTTGCACAGCGGGCTGCGGCGCTCGCCGCTGGCCAGCCGCTGCCGGTGCTGCCGCTGGCCGGTGCCGGCGCGCCGGTGAATGTCTGGCGCGTGCGCGCCGAAGTGACCGCGTCCGACGGCGTAGTCTTCGTGCGCGAAGCGGTGTTGCGGCCGAATCCGGATCAGCGGCGGCCGCTGACGGTGCTGGCATGGCAGGAGGGCGAGCGCACGCAACCCCCTAGCGCGGATGCGGCCAACGCGGCGAACGTAACGAAATGATGAACTGGCACCGAGCATGGAAAACCGATCCGGAAACCTGAGCCGATACGCGCGCGATGCCGCAAGTGGCATCGGCCTGCCGCGCTTCTGGCGCTGGTGGATGGCCGAGCTCGCGCCGGTGGTGCCGGCCGCATCGCGCAGCGCGATCAAGCGCTGGCGCATGCGCCCGGTCATAGAATTCGGCGAACGGGAAGCGGTGTTCTGGCGACCGGAAGTCGTCAATGGCGAGATCGAGCTGGCGGCGATGGCGAAGGCCCCACTCACCGGCGACCCGGCCGACATCGCGGCGGTTGGACGCGCGGCGATGGCCTCGATCGGCGCGGATGCGCAGGGCAACGTCGCCGCGCGGCCGCCGCGAGTCGTTGTCGCTTTGCCGCCGCGGCAGGTGATGCGCAAGCGTCTGACGCTGCCGGCCGCCGTCGAGGAAAGCCTCGAGCAAGCACTGTCGTACGATCTCGACCGCCACACGCCCTTTCGGCCTGATCAGCTCTATTTCGACGCGGTCGTCGTCGATCGGGATCCGGCGCAGAAGACGATCGCCGTCGACTGGGTCGCCGCGCTGAAAACGGCCGTCGACGGGGCCAGGCGGCAAGCCGAAGCCTGGGGCGCGTCGGTGCAGGCTGTCGTTCCGGGGCCCGCATCGACGGTGCCCCCGCGACTCAACCTGCTGCCGACCGAGGAGCGGCCGCGCGCGGGCAGCTGGCGGCGCTGGCAGGTCTGGGTGCCGCTGGTACTGGTCGGCGCCGTCGCGCTGGCGACGGTGCTCGTTCCGCTGGTGCAGAAGCGCGAATATGCGATCGCGCTGAACAAGCAGGCGGAAGAGGCGCGGGTGCAGGCGCTCGCGGCCGACGCGGTACGCGCGCAACTCGAGCGGGCGCAGGGCGAATACAACTTCGTGCTGGCCAAGAAATACGCCTATCCCGGTACCGTTCAGCTGCTCGACGGCGTGACGCGCGTTCTGCCCGACGATACCTGGGTAACGCAACTCGAGATGCGGACCAGCCTGCACGGCAAGGAGACTCAGCGCGATCTGGTCCTTCGCGGCGAATCGGGGAACGCGGGCAAGCTGATCGGCCTGCTCGAAGATTCCAAGCTGGTCGAGCAGGCGGCGCTGCGCTCGTCGACGACCAAGATTCAACCGGGGCCGGGGGAAATCTTCGATCTCGGGGCGCAGGTGAAAAAGCTGCCGCCACCCGCGCCCGTGCCCTTGTCCGCAATACCCGATGCCGCACCCGCCCAGACGGCGCCGGCGCCATCGACGCCCGCCGCTGTCGCGCCAGCGCCGCCGACTTCGCCGCCCGGCATGCGCTCGGCCGCATCGCCGCCACAAGCACCGTCCGCGGCCCCGGTGCGCGGGGCGCCGGCTGCTCCGACGACGGCGCCCGGCGCGCCGCCCGCCGCATCCGGCTCGGACCACCGTAGCGCCCGGCTCGACGCCGGCGCCGGCCGGCGACGACGAGGAGACCGACTGATGGCGACGCTCGCGCTGCCGACCTCGCCGCGTTCGAACCGCGCGCTGGCCGTGCTGCTGCTGATCGTCGCCGTGGTCCTGGCGCTGGCGCTGCTGATCACGCCGGTGCTGCTGTTGCACCGTCACTACGACGTCGCGATCGACGGAATGCGGGATCATCTCGATCGCTATCGCCGCGTCGCTGCGCAGGCGCCCGAGACCAAAAAGGCGCTCGATGCGCTGCGCGCGAAAAACGGCCGCCGCTTCTTTCTGAAAAACACGGCGCCCAATCTCGCCGGCGCCGAGTTGCAGGACATCGTGCGGGCGGCGATCGAGAATAACGGCGGCCGCATTACGACCGTGCAGATCATCGCGCCGAAGGAAGACGGGCGTTTCCGCCAGATCGGAGTCAACGTCCAGCTGTTCGCGACGACACCGAACCTGCAGAAGATCCTTTATGCCATCGAAACGCAGCAGCCGTACCTGATCATCGATGGGCTGACGATACGGCCGCTGAACGCGTTCAGAGGATTCAAGCCGGCGCCGGGTGTCGAGCCCGAGGTCAGCGTGCTGCTCGACGTCATCGCATTCTCCAATACCGAGGCGGACAAGCCATGAACGGAAACCTTCGCGCACTGCTGTGGTGGGTCGCGCCCGCGCTGGCGTTTTTCGCGCTGCTGGGCATCGAGACCGACTGGGGCGGCCAGCTGCACAAGCTGCCGGCGGCACCCCAGGCGATCGAACCCAAGCCGGTGGCACCCGCGCTGCTGCCCGAATACCAGGTCGAAGGCGGCGTCGCCAGCCTGAACGAAACGGTCGATCGCACGCTGTTCAATCCGACCCGCCGCCCGGCGCCGCCGGCGACGGCAAGCGCCGAAGGCGACAAAAAAGTACAAAGTGGCCAGTTCGTCCTGACCGGCACGACACTCGCGGGGGACCGCAGTATCGCGTTTCTCAAGGAAGTCGCCGGCGGCAAGGCGCGCACGGTGCGCAAGGGGGACAAGATCAACGGGATGCTGGTGGCCGACGTGCTCCCCGACCGGGTGCGCTTCACGCAGGGCGACGAGTCCGAAGAGCTGATGCTCAAGGTCGCGCCGGGCCCGAAGACCACGGTCGCAGCCGCGCCGCCCGCTGCGGCGCAGACCCAGGTGCCGCCGCGCGGCAGTCTCGCCGCGCGACGCGCCGCCGCGGCGGCGGCCGCAAACCGAGGCGCGGCCGTCGGCGAGGGGCAGCAACCTGTCAATCAGCCCCTGACGGGCCGCGGTGCGCGCGCAGCGGCCCGAGCGGCGGCCGAGGCCTCCGCGGCCGCTGCCGACAATCACCCGCCATCGGGCAACACGCCGACCGATGCCTGGGGCCAGGTCTATCAACGTATGCAGCGCGGCGCACGCAGCGCACCAAATGACGCTTTCGGCTGCCCTCGCTCGCCGCATCGGGCCAGCCGCCGGCCGGAACCCGGCCATCCATCGGAAACGAACACCGGACGGCGCCCGACGAGGGCGCCTGGGAAAAAAACAAATGATCAATCGCTTCCTCGTGCCGGGCTCGATCCTGGCCGCCATCGTTCTCTTAGCCGGTTGCGCGACGACCTATCGCCCCGACCGCGGGACGGACTCCGCCACGCTGCCTTCGGCGCCGCTGAAGAGCATCGCCAGCGCCGCCGACTCCACGACGGGCGTGCGGGCGCCGCTGACCGAGGGCACCGAGACGACCAAGGTGTTCAAGGGCACCGGGGTGCTGGTCAAAGGACAGCAGCCCGGCGGCGCGCTGCCCGCTGCAGCGCCTGGCGCGGTCGCCAGCGGCCCGTCGGTCACGCTCAATTTCGAGGGGGCCGAGCTGCGCGAGGTCATCCGCAACATCCTGACCGACATCCTCGGCGAGTCCTACACGATCGATCCGGCGGTCGGGGGCACGGTAACGATACGCACGACCTCGGGCATTCCGCGCGAAGCGCTGCCGGCGACGCTGGAAATGCTGCTGCGCTCGAACGGCGCGACGATGATCAAGGAAGGCACGATCTGGAAGGTCGTGCCGGCTGCGACCGCCGTGCGGGGGAACATCACGCCCCAGCTCGGCAATACCTCGCGCGCGCTGACCCCCGGCTACGGGGTTCAGATCGTGCCGCTCAAATACGTGGGCGTGCGGCAGATGATGGCGATCCTCGAGCCTTTCCAGAAGGATGCCACGACCATACGCGCCGACGATCTGCGCAATCTGTTGATTATTTCCGGTACCGAGCTCGAGTTGAAGCACATGCTGGAAACCATCGACATGTTCGACGTCAACTGGCTGGCCGGCATGTCGTTCGGGCTGTTCACCTTGCAGAGCGCCGAAGCCAAGACCGTCGTCGCCGAGCTCGAAAAAGCGATGGGACCGGCGGACAAGAGCCCGCTGGCGGGCATTCTGCGCATCATCCCGATCGAGCGCATGAACGCATTGCTGGTCGTCACCCCGCAGCCGCAGTATCTGGAGGAGGCCAAGCGCTGGATCGAGCGGCTGGACAAGGGCGACGTGGGGGGCGGCGTCCGCTTCTACGTCTATCAAGTACAGAACAGCCGCGCCGAGCGCATCGGCCCGTTGCTGCAGCAGGCGTTCACGGGCCGCACGACGCAGCCGACGACCCCCGGCGCGCCCACGTTGGCGCCGGGCACGCCGGCCGGGACCATCGTCTCACCGCCGAGCTACCAGGCGCAGCCTTCGTCGTCCGTGCCGATTCCGCCGCAGACGGCGACGACCATCGTCCAGCAGCAGGGCGCGCAGCCGGGGACGACCGGCGGGCCGGTCGCGCAGGCGGTCGCCCGGGCCCTGACCAACACGCCAGTCGGTGCCGATGGCAGCGTCGGCGTGGTGCGCAACGTCCAGGTCGTCGCCGACAAGGACAACAACACCGTCCTGATCGTCGCCACGCCGGCCGAATACGCGGTGATCGAGGCGGCGCTCAAAAAGCTCGACGTGCCGCAGCGGCAGGTCCTGATCCAGCTGACGATCGCCGAGGTGACGCTGACCGACGATCTGTCGTTCGGCATCGACTGGCTGTTTCGCGGCGGAGCACCGTCGGGGCGCGGCAGCGGCGGCAACTTCAATTCCACCAAGACCCCGTTCAATCCGCAGCCGACGCCGACCTCCAGCACGACGACCTCGACGGTCGGCCTGGCGCTGCAAACGGGGTTCAACTACATCCTGAACAGCGCGACCTTCCCCGGCGGCATCCAGGCGGTGCTCCACCTGCTCGACAGCTACGGCAGCACCCGGGTCATCTCCAACCCCCACCTGTCAGCGCTGGACAACCAGAAGGCGACGATCAAGGTCGGCGACCGGATCCCGATCAACCAGCAGACCTTCGTCGGCGGCTCCACGACGGGCACGCTCACCAACGCGGTGACCACGACCTCGCAGTACATCGACACCGGCGTGCTGGTCCAGGTCACGCCGCACATCAACGCAGGCGGGCTGGTCACGCTGGAGGTCAACGCCGAGGTCAGCAATCCGGGCAACCCTGCGCAGCCCGGGGACGCGCCTCCGATCAGCACTCGCTCGGTTCAAACGCTGCTGGCGGTCCCATCCGGGCAGACGATGGTCATGGGCGGCCTGATCACCGAAAACAAGCAAAACACCTCGAATGGCCTGCCGCTGGTGTCGCGCGTGCCGGTTCTGGGAGGTTTGTTCGGCAACCAGGACTTGAAGAACAACCGGACCGAACTGGTCCTTTTCATCACGCCGCAGGTGCTCGAATCGGAGACCGACTACCAGCGCGTCATCGAGGACTTGAGGCGCAAGATGGAGCAGATCGAGGACGTGTTCCCGCGCCCGAAAACTGCCCCGGAAGCGACGGTAACGCCGGAAAACGTCTCCAAATGACGACGCACCTCATGTTGCACGCGTGCAACAGCCGGGGACCGCTTGATAAATCGGGAGTAAAGCAATTGACGATACAGGGTGATTTATTTAGTCTTGGCTCGACGATTACGGTGCTGCGGCGCCGGGGCGGCCGGGTTGATCCCGGCATAATTGAGGTCCCGGCAGCGGGAAATCAGCACCAGATGCAATCAACGATTCAGAAGCATACGGAAGCACCGCCGGCAACACGAGGATGGCGCGAAGGCAAGCGGCGGGCGTCGGCGATGGTTGTGGCCGCTGCGGCTGCGCTGGCCTTGAGCGGATGCGCGGGTTTCGCGGGTTTCGGAATCAGCAAGGATTCGGAGCCGGCGGCCAAGCAGAAGGTGGTGGCGGAGCGGGCCGAGGCGCGCTGGCAGTCGCTGATCAAGGGTGATCTGGACGCCGCCTACGCCTACCTGAGCGAGGGCTCGAAGGCGACGACGCCGCTGGAGGTGTACAAGTCGAAGATCAGGCCCGGGCTGTGGCGCCAGGCCAAGGTCGAGAAGGTGGAATGCGAGGCGGAGGTCTGCAAGGTGAAAATGCAGATCACGTTCGATCACAAGCTGATGAAAGGCATCCAGACGCCGCTGAACGAAAGCTGGATCATCGAGAAAGGGTCGGCCTGGTACGTTTATCGCTAGGGATCGCCTCCGGGACCACGGAAAACGTTGCAAATATCACACAGGAGAGCAGTAGGTGTGGTCAATTCTGTTTGTAAAAGGAAGTAAGCTGTACTAACATCGCGGTGCTGTCGGTTAAAGTGATCACTTTAAATCTGAAACAGAGGAGTCAGCAAAAACCATGAACACGTTCAAAAGAAAATCGCTGTACGCGGCTCTGGCAGGTGTGAGCGCGTTGGGCGTGACGGGAGCCGCGCAGGCGGTCAACCTGAACCCCGACGGCCTCGGCCAGGTACTGATTTATCCGTACTACACGACGCGCGCCGATGCCGGCGGAAACGCGTACACGTCGCTGCTGTCGGTTGTCAACACGACGAGCTCGGCGAAAGCGGTCAAGGTTCGCTTCCTCGAAGGCAAGAACAGCCGAGAAGTGCTTGACTTCAACTTGTTCCTGTCGAAGCACGACGTCTGGACCGCCGCGATTCTGCCGGGCTCGGACGGCGGCGCCTTTGTCGGCACGCTCGACAAGTCCTGCACGCTGCCCCCGATTCCCAGCGACCGGCCAGCCGTTCGTGAACTTCGCGTACACCGGTTCGAACGACGACAAGGGCGGCACGCAGCCTCGACCGCGTGAAGGAAGGCTACGTCGAAATCATCGAGATGGCGACGTTCATCACCGACTCGACGACCTCGCAGATCGTCACGCACGTCGGCGGCGTTCCCGGGACAGAACGGCTACACCTGCGCCGACCTGACCGACGCGCAGGCGTCGAGCGACGCGCAGCAGCGCCTCAGGGTGGCCTCTTCGGCGGCATGACGCTGATCAATGTCAACAACGGCACCGACTTCACCGAAGACGCGGTCGCGCTGGACAACTATGTCCAGTTCGGCGATTCGCAACATCTACAACGCCGCCGGCGTCGATCCTGCCGGATCTGCAGCTGGCATTCCCGCCGGTCAGCCAGGTTCTGGCGTTCAGCAACGTCTACACGTCGAGCTGGACGTTCGGCACCGCCGATCCGGTCAGCGCCGTGCTGATGCATTCGAACGTGATGAACGAGTTCGTGCTGGATGCGGGCACCAAGTCCGGCACCGACTGGGTCGTAACGTTCCCGACCAAGCGCTACTACGTCAACGTCGGCACCGGCAATGCGCCGAAGCTGTTCCAGCGCAACTTCAACAAGACCGACGGTTCCTGCGACGACGTTTCGCTGAACATCTACGACCGCGAAGAGCGCACGACCAGCACGCCGGTCGGGTTCTCGCCGCCGCCGCCCACGCAGACCAATTCGATCTGCTGGGAAGCGAACGTCGTGACGTTCAACAACAGCAACGTGCTGGGCTCGGTCAACGTGGCCAACGTGCCGACGACGTTCCAGGACGGCTGGCTGAACATGGGCTTCCCGACGGGCATCACGGGCGCCTCGCCGACGGTGCACGAGCTGATCAACACGACCAACACGTTGATCACCAGCATCGGCAGCAGCACCAGCTCGGGCAACACGGTGACCTACGTCGGTCTGCCGGTGGTTGGCTTCGCGGTGCAGACGTTCAGCAACGGTACGTTGCCGGTCGGTGGTGTGACCGTGCTGTCGAACTACGGCGGCAACTTCGTCCACAAGTACCAGACGATCGTCGACTGATAGGCTCACTTTGTTTCAGATCCAAGGCGGAACTTCGGTTCCGCCTTTTTTTTGCCCGGCTTCGGGCAAGTGACGCGCCGTGGCGTCACCAAGTGACGCAGGACGTCATTAATCACAGTCATCCGGCCCAACGTCGGGATCGCGTCAGGTCGGGCCGCGATGCTTGCGTCCGCTTCGCGCAGGGCCAGCGCTCGTCCTTTGCGCCGGTGATCAACGAACGGTTATGAATTTCTGACGGACGGGCGCCTACAGCGCTGTTCACGAAGTATGACAAGGGGGTATAATCCGCCAACAAAAATATTTTTAGTCTGGCGCGGAGATTGCGTAAAGGGGATCGCGCTTACTTTCCGCAGCCCTATTCTGGAGTCAAGATGATTCGATCCTGTGTTCGACAAGCTGTCCGTGTTTTCGCCGGCGCAGCATTCTTTTCGTGTGCACTGGCAGCGCAACGCCGGCGGCATCACGCTGAACGACTCGAACTGCGACAGCTTCTCGCTGAGCGGCTCGCCGGGCAACCAGACGTTGACGTGCGTGGTTTCCAACGCGCCGACCGGCTGCTCGATACAGGGTCCGAGTACAGGGACGAACGGAACGTCGCGATCACGCTGACTGCGCGTCTGCGCGACCGGCTCGCCGACGACGCTATGCGTGGTCCGGCGGCAACTGCGCCAGGCAGTCACCACGCAAAGCTGCCAAGCGCAGTCGGCAACAATGCTACGGTTAACTTATTCGGTGGTCATCAGCAACGCGCATCGGACCGGGCAGCCCGAATCCGGCGACCAAGCAGGTCGTCTGGAGCGCGTCGTTGCCCAACAAGCCCACCGGCTGCACGATCACGCCCACACCCTCGAGCTTGCCAGCGACCGGCGGCAGCGTCGGCCTGACCGCACAGTGCTCGGGGGCGATCCGGTCGACAGCTGGAATTGGGGTGGCGCAACCTATACGACTGACGAGCGGCAACACGGCGAGCGCGACGATCAGCGCGAGCACGACCTTCACGATCAGCCCGACAAACGGCGGCGGCATCGGCGAATGGCCAAGTGCGGTTAACGTCGGCGGCGGTGGTGGCGGCGGGCCCGATCTCGTGCTCCGGCTTCTTGAGCACCAACGTGATTCACGATCAATGGCCATGCCGACGGTCAACAAGCAACTGGTGATGGGCCTGCTCGACGCGACCGTGGTGCAAGTTCACGACCGGACCAAGCACCGCGCAACCACCGGCCATATCGTTGCGACCGACTCGCCGGCGGCCAATGCGTCGCACGCAATCACGACTACACGCTTGTCGGCGACGCCTTGCGATTTCGGGCCGGGCCTGAAGAGGCAAGTTCGGCACCGGTGCGCGCAGATCGGGTTCGCGATACACGATCCGAGCCGCTCCGCCGAACCTGCATTCCGAATACGACCTATTACGTCAACATCAGGAACTCCGATGTCCACGGGTTGTGCGATCGAACGGGGGATCGTGCGATGTATCCCATTCATCGATGTATTCGCCATAGACGGGCAGGCTTCCACAGCTAGGCGACGGCCCCGCTTCGGCGGGGCCGTTTCTTTCGTCGAATGCTGTATCATTCGCGCGCCGCGTTGAACTCGCCGATTGCTGGACGGTCCAACCGACGTTTGCCGCGGCCTCATGCGGCGTTGCCGAGATCACCTGCTTCCATTGTCATGCGAGGTTTCATGTTTCGTGCCTTTACCCTGTTTACTGGCGCTGCTGGCAGCCATGATTGCGTGGCCGGCGCTCGCGCCCGCGCAAGTAACGGGCTCCTCGCCTGCACCTGCCAGCGTCCCGCAGGCGGCTCCGCGGTCCAGCACGCCCAGACGAGGTGCTGGCCGAGAACGCGCAGACCCAGCTTACGCGGGCCGACTACGACGCCGACATCCAGCGCCTTCCGGCCGAAATGCGCGACGAGTTCGCCAGCGACCCCAAGCGTCGCTTCAGCGCGTACCTGACCAATCTGCTGATCGTCAAGACCCTGGCGGCCGACGCGCGCCAGGCGGGTCTCGACAAGCGACCCGCTAGCTGCAGCGGCGCGCCGCGCTCGAAGTCGACCGCGTGCTGGCCGACGCGCAATTGCGGCGCCTCGAGCAGGCGGCCGGGCAGGGAATTCGACGCCAAGTCGGCCGAGTACCAAGCTGAAGGCGAAGGAGCTCTATCTCGTCGACCAGAACAAGTATCGCGTGCCCGAGCAGATCAGCGCGTCGCAGATCCTGTTCGACACCAAGCAGCGCAAGCCCGAGGAGGCGCTCGCGCTGGCGCACGAGACGCGGCAGGAAGCTGCTCGCCGGCGCCGATTTCGCGGCGACGGCGAAGGAGGTCTCCGACGATCCGTCGGCCAAGACCAACGGCGGCGAAATCGGCTGGTTCACGCGCGAGCGCATGGACCCGGCCTTCTCGCAAGGCGGCATTCGACATGAAGAACGTCGGCGACATCAGCGAGCCGATGCTGTCGCGCTTCGGCTATCACCTGATCCGCTTCGAAGGCCGCCGTCCGGCCGAGGTGCGGCCGTTCGAGGCCGTCGAGCCGCAGATCATGGCGGAGCTGCGCAAGCGCTACGTCGACGAACAGCGCGATGCGCGCACCGCCGCGATCCGCAACGACCCGGATCTGAAGGTCAATCAGCCGGCGGTCGATTCGCTGGTGTTCCACCTCGAGCCCGGCGGATTCGGGTTCGGCGCCGCGCGGCGGCGGGCCAAGGCCGAATAGCGCACCAGCGCAGCGCGTCCGGCGCGGCAGATCGCGACCGCGGGCAAACGGCACGGCGCGAAGCCGGGCGCGCACGGCGCTCTGCATCGCTGGTATCCTCTCGCCATGCCGCCGACCTTGCGTCCAGTCGTGTCCCAACGGAGAAGCGCGGACGCAGGCCAGGTGCAAAGCGCTTGCGCGGCATCGCGCGCTGTTCGCCAACTTCTTCCATCGCGAGCTGTTTTCGCGCTACCTGGGCAGCATCAGCGGACTGGCCTGGGCGTTCGTTCATCCGCTGGCGCTGCTCGCCGTCTACCACTTCGTCTTCACGACCATATTTCGCGCCGGGGCGATGGACGGCAAGAGCTTTCTGCTGTTCGTCGCGGTCGCCTTGTGGCCCTGGCTCGCCGCGCAGGAGGCGCTGCAGCGCGGGACGGTCAGCATCGCAAGCTACGCCGGCCTGATCCGCAAGGTTGCATTCCGGCACGAACTCGTCGTCTATGCCTCGGTCGCGGCCACTCTGACGCTGCAGTTCGCCGGCTACCTGGTGGTGCTGATCGTGCTGGCGCTGTTCGGCGAGCCGGTGCATTTCGAGGGTCTGCTGCTGGCGATTCCGCTCTGGCTGATACTCGCGGTCGCGGTCACGGGCTTAGCGCTTGCGCTCGCCGCCCTGCAGGTCTTCGTCAAGGACGTCGAGCACATCCTGATGCCGGTGCTGATGATCCTGATGTACCTGACCCCGATCCTTTATCCGCTGTCGCTGGTCCCTGACAGCATGAAGCCCTGGGTCGCCGCCAACCCGTTCGGCTACCTGGTCGGTCGATTGCGCGACGCACTGCTCGACGGGCGGCTGGGACTGGAGTGGGGCGATGCGCTCGCCGTGGTCGTTGCTCTGGCGCTGTTCGCGGCGGGCCGATGGGTGTTCCTGCGCCTGTCGCCGCATTTCGAAGATTTCGTCTAGATCCGCGTGCGGCGAACCAACGCTGATGTCCGCGCTGCTCCACCTCTCCGGCGTCGGCAAGGACTACGCGAAGCTCGACGCCAACGCCGGCAGGCTGCGGCTGGTGTTCGATCTCTTGCGCGGTCGCGGTGCCTCTCAGGTGTTCCAGGCGCTGGACGAGGTCTCGTTCGACCTCGCTGCGGGCGAGTCGCTGGGCATCATCGGCGAAAACGGCGCCGGCAAGTCGACGTTGCTGAAGATCGTCGCGGGCGTGATCACACCGACGCGCGGCGTCGTCGAGAGCCGCGGGCGCGTCGGGGCGCTGCTCGAGCTCGGCTCGGGCTTCCATCCCGAGTACTCGGGGCTCGCCAACATCGATCTCGCGGCCGCGCTGCTCGGCCTCACGAGCGCCGAGATCGCGGCCAAGCGCGACGAGATCATCGCCTTCGCCGACATCGGCGAGCACATTCACGACCCGATCAAGCACTATTCTTCCGGCATGGTCGTGCGACTGGGCTTCGCGGTCGCCACGGCGCTGACGCCGGACATCCTGATCACCGATGAGGTGCTTGCCGTCGGCGACGAGTCGTTTCAGAAGAAATGCGTCGCCTGGATGGAAAGCTATCTTGCCGACGGCGGCACGCTGCTGCTCTGCTCGCACAGCATGTACCACATCCAGAAGCTCTGCCGCGCCGCGTTGTGGCTGAAGGACGGACGGGTCGAGCGGTACGGAGCTGCGGCGGAAGTGAGCCAGGCCTACCTCGCCTATCACGAGGAAAAGTCCGCGGGCGCGAAGCAGCCGATTGCGGCGCCCAGGGCCGCCGCCGCAGGCGTCTATGCGGTGCAGTCGTTGACGCTCGATCCGCCTGCGAGGCTGCCGTCCGGCGGCGCGCTGACGATCGCCGGGGAAGTGTTCTCGCCCGACGGTCGCGCACCGGTCGTCCTCCTCGGCCTGATCCGCGCCGACGGCACGCCGGTGTACGGCGTGGCCACCGACATGGACGGTGTCACGCCGGTGCGGATCGGCGCACAACGCTTCGCCTTTTCGCTCACCTTTCCGCGGCTGCCGCTGCTGCCGGGAAAATACCTGGTGCGTGCGCACGCGCTCGATCCCGAGGGCGTGCGGCTGTTCGACAACGTCGAAATGCCGTTGCTGGTCGAAGGCGCGACGCGCGAAATGGGCCTGGTCCGCATCGATCACGGCTGGAGCGCTGCAGCGGCCGATTCGATTGACCGATCGACCGGCGGAGCCGGCCCCTCCTGATCGGGTAAAATCAACGCTTTGCCGCCGCAATGGCGCTCCTCGCTCGAGCGGCGCGGCACGTGTCCCCGCATGGCCTCCGACCTCACCTTCACCGGCGAACGCTTCCTTCCGGCCTGCGCCGGCGAAATCGCGTACGAGCATTGGCATCGCTATGCGTTCGCGCGCCGGTACGCCGACGGCAGGCGCGTGCTCGATGCCGCATGCGGCGAAGGCTATGGCACCGCCCTGCTCGGCGCGACGGCGGCGGAAGCCGTCGGAGTCGACATCGACGCCGGTTCGATTCGGCACGCACAATCGAACTATGGCGGCGCGCACATTCGCTTTGTCGAAGGATCGTGCACGAAGCTCCCGCTTGCCGACGCGTCGTTCGACGTCGTCGTGTCGTTCGAGACGATCGAGCATCTGGAGGCAGCCGACCAGCCGCCGATGCTCGCCGAGTTCGCCAGAGTGCTGAAGCCGGAAGGCGTGCTGGTCATTTCCTCGCCGAACAAGCGCGTCTACAGCGATGTGCGCGACTACGTCAACGAGTTTCATCGGCACGAGCTCTACCGTGATGATCTCGCCGCGCTCCTCACCAAGGCGTTTCCCGCGCAACGCTGGTTCCATCAGCGCGTTGCGTCCTGGTCGGGAATCTGGGGTGAAGGCGCAGGTGAGGGCGTCGAGGCATTTCTCGGCGCGTCAGGTCGCGTATCGCCGTACGCGCCGCCCGAGGGGATGTATTTCGTCGTCGTCGCCGCGCGGTCGGCCGGCGCGCTCCCGGCCGCGGCGGTGCACGGCTCGCTGTTTACCGACGCCGAAGAGAGCGAGCAGAAGCGGGCCCGCGCCAACGCCAGCGAAGTGTTGAGGCAAGACGCGCTGCTCAAGAGTCGCGATGCGGCTTGGACCGGCAAACTTCGCACGTCCATCACCTCGAGACGCTGATCGCCGAGCACGAACGGGTCATCGCGGACAAGGACGGCCAGCTCGCCGCACTGGATGCGGTCCGGCAGCAGCGCGAGCAGCTGATCGCGCTGCGCGACCGGGAGCTGGCGGAGCGCGACCGGATGCTGGCCGAACGCGGCGTCGCGATCGCTGCCCTCCAGGAAAAGGTCGATGCGCTCGAGCGCGAGCGCCGGCGCCAGCACGATGCGATGACGGCGAGCGTCGCGGCGTTCGACGCCGAGCGTGGCGCGCTGCGCCAGGAAATTGCCTTGCACGAACAGGCGGTCACCGCGCGGCAATCGTTCCGCTGGTGGCTTTCGCTGCCGTTGCATCGTCTCCGGCTCTGGCTGCACGGACGCTGACGGTCGATGCCGCGCGTGCCGATCGACATCATCGTCCCGGTCTACAACGCCGCCGACGATCTGGAGCGCTGCATCGACAGCGTCCTCGCGTACACGAGCGGGGACTACCAGCTGATCGTCATCGACGACGCCTCGCCCGATCCGGCCGTGCGCGCGTACTTTGCGCGGCTCGAGGCGCGCCGGCTGCCGCAGCTCGCTCTGCGGGTCAACGAGCGCAATCTCGGATTCACGCTGAATGCGAACCGTGGCATGGAGTCCGCGCGCACAGGCTCCGACGTCGTCCTGCTCAATTCGGACACCGTCGTCACGCGCGGCTGGCTGGACGCGCTGGCGCGCTGCGCAGGATCGGACCCGGCGATCGGCACGATCACGCCGTTTTCCAACAATGCCGAAATCTGCTCGCTGCCGCGTTTCTGCGAGAACAATCGCTGGCCGGCATCGCGCGACGCCGAGACGATGGTGCGCGCGCTCGAACGGGCCGCCGTGCCTACCTATCCCGATCTGCCGACAGGCGTCGGCTTCTGCCTTTACATCCGCCGCGCGCTGATCGATGCGATCGGGATGTTCGATCCGGTGTTCGGTCTGGGTTACGGAGAGGAAAACGATTTGTGCATGCGCGCCGTGGCCGCCGGCTTCCGCAACGTGCTGTGCGAGGATGCGTTCGTCCTGCACCTGGGAGGTAGCTCGTTCGGCGACAAGCGTAACGATCTGTCCGAACGAAACATGCAGATCCTGCTCGAGCGCCACCCGACTTACCTCGACCAGGTGCGCGCCTACATCGCGGCCGATCCGGCGCGCCCCTTGCGCGAGCTGGCGCTGTCGCAGTACCGCGTGCTGAGCGAGCCCGTCTCCGGCGTCCTGCACGTGATTCACGGCCACGGCGGCGGGACCGAGTACCACGTGCGCGCGCTGATTGCCGCTTCGTCGACGACGTTCCGCCATTATCTGCTGATCGCCGTCGGCGACGATTGGCAGCTCGAGGAGCACGCGGGCGATGACACGCGGAGCTTCGATTTCAGGCGCCTGCCGGCCGAGTCCTGGAGCGATTTTCTGGGCGGCATTTGCGCACGGTTCGGCATCGACCTGATACACCTGCACAACATTTCCGGCTGCCGCGATGGTCTGCTGCAGGCGCTCGGTCACCTCGACACGCCTTACGGTTACACGGTGCACGATCTCAATTTCGCCTGCCCGACGATAACCTTCCTCAACGCGCAGCACCGGTATTGCGGCGCGGTGACCGACACGGCCGTCTGCGCGGCGTGCCTTGCCGCGCAGCCCGAATTTGCCGGCGCCGACATCGCAGCCTGGCGAGCGAAGCACCGGGCGCTGCTGGCGCGATCGGCGTTCGTGATCGCGCCTTCGGTTTGGGCTGCATCGATACTCAACAAGTATTTTCCCGAGCATGCAGTGACGGTGATTCCGCATGGCAACGGGGCCGGCATGTCGCGTCCGGACGCCGTCCATTCGCCGCTCCCGATGGCCGACGACGGGCGGCCGGTCGTCGCGGTGCTCGGGGCGATCGGCCCCGACAAGGGCGCGCGGCGGCTCGAGCGTCTGATCGACTTGACGCGCGAGCGGGGGCTGCGCTTGCGCTGGGTGCTGATCGGCTATCTCGATCGTGGGCGCGAGCCGTTTCAGTCCGCCGACGGCGTATTCACGATGCACGGCCCGTACGATTCGCGCGAGTTGCGCGGGCTGATCGAACACTATCGTGTCAGGCTGGTCGCGTATCCGTCGGCGGGCCCGGAGACGTTCAGCTTCACGCTGTCCGAAGTCTGGGCCGCGGGCCGTCCTGCCATCGTCCCGCCGATCGGCGCGCTTGCCGACCGCGTCGCGGAGACCGGCGCCGGCTGGGTCTTGACCGACGAGGAATGGCGCTCGGAAGCACGCATGCTCGACCACATCGCTGCCGTGCTCGATCCCTCCTGCGCGGACGCGTTTGCCGCCGCGGCGGCGCGAGCGAAGACCGTCGTCCAGCCCACGCTTGAAGCGATGACTGCCGCGACGATCGCCGTCTACCGGGCCGTGCCGCGGCCGGTGCGGGAATCGCGTGCCGCATTGCGACCGATCAGCGCGGCGCGTTGCCTCGCGGCACTGCACTACACGCCGTGGCGCCCGCCGCAACCTGCCGTCGCGCCGATAGAGGCCGCGGCGAATGCCGCGCTGTCGCTCGCGGGGGCGACGCGCGATCCGCTGGCGCACGTCGCACGGGTGGCATTGCGCATCCGCCACACGCGGACGGGGCGGGCGCTGTACCGTCTGGCGCCCGCGTCGCTGCTCGCCGCGCTCAAGGCGCGGTTGCCGCGGTGACAACGGCAGATGACGCGGCATGGCTTGCGCGCGGGCAGGCGCACCAGCGCGCGGGCCGCACGGTCGACGCGCTGCTGTGCTATCGCGAGGCGCTTGTCGCCAACCGCTACGCGATCCAGGCCCACCACCATCTGGGTGAAGTGCTGCGCGATCTCGGCCGCGACGGCGACGCGTTCGACGCTTGGCGCACGGTGCTGACGCTCCAGCCTCGCCATGTGCCGACGCTGCTCGCCTTCGGCGCGGCGGCGCGGCGGATCGGCAAGACGGCCGAGTCCGCCGAGGCGTACCGCCGGGCGACGGCATTCGAGCCTCAAAATCGGCAGGCAAGCTATGGACTCGCCCTGACACGCCTTGCCGCGGGCGATGCCGATGCCTATCCGGAAATTCAGCGATCGATCGACGATGGCGCCGCCATCGAAAATACGGAGGAGCTCGCGCGCCTGCTGCTGGCGGCTCCGCCGTCGCCGCGCAAGCAGGCGCTGCTCGACGATCTCGCAAGGCGCACCACTGCCGGCGTGCCCCGCTGGCTTGCGGCGATGCTCGCCGAGAATGCGACCGCGCGCGGCGAGCGCGATCTGCCGCTGACCCTGCTCGGATCTGCCGAAGGCCGAGGTCGGAGCCCGGACCCGCTCGAAGTCACGCGCCTGTTCGCGCTTGCGGCGGCGCGCGTCGCACCGGAATCTTCATGGGCGACGCGCTACGCGGAAGAATGCATGGCAGTGCACGCGCCCGAGGTGCCGCTGACGTGGCCACGGCGCACTGCGGGTGTTGCGCTGCGCGTGGCCTACCTGGTTGCGCCCGGCCGGCCGTTGCGCATCGGCGCGGAAGAGATCGATCCGAACCGTTATTTGCGTGAAGTCGTCGCGGCGCACCCGCTCGAACGAATCGCCGCCGTCGTGTTCAGCGTCGATCCCCCCCCGTCGCCGCTGTCCGCCGCGGCTGCGCCCACCGACTCGGCAATGACGCTGCTCGGACCGGCGCCGGACCCGGCGATTGCGCAACGGCTGGCAGACGCCGACTTCGATGCGATCGTCGATCTGGCCGGCATGACTGCGGCAATCGGACCGTTGCTGGCGCAGCGTCCGGCCCGCAGCGTCTGGACGCTCGATTCGCTGTTCGCCGCGCACGTCGCACCGCTGATCACGCGACGTCTGCCGTCGCCGCGCTCGGCGACGGACGAGGATTTGCGCGCTCACCGGCAGGATGTCGAGGCGGCATTCGCCGCCACCATCGCACCGGAGCTATCGGCCGGCGCGGCTTGTACGGTTCCGTCAATCGCGCTGGCGCGGCGCTGGCGCGATGCTCTGCGCGCGCACCAGGCGCAGGACGCCGACGCCGCCATCGCCGCGTACCGCGGCGTGCTCGAGCTGCAGCCCGATTTCGCCCGCGCCCGTTATCTGATGGGCCTGCTGTTACGGGACCGGGGCCAGAACGCCGACGCCGTGCAGCAGCTCAGTCTGGCGATTCGCGCCGCGCCGGCCTTCGTCGACGCGCGGGTGGCGCTAGCCGATCTGCTGCGTGTCAGTGAGCGCGGCGACGAGGCGATGGCTGTGTGCCGCGAAGGGCTCGCCGCCGCCCCCGGAGCGACCGCGCTCTGGCGCGCCCTCGGTCTGCTGGAGCTTTCCCGCGGCCGAGGCAGCGAGGCGCGAGCCGCGTTCGACCGCGCGCTTTCGATTCAACCGGCTGATGCCGACACGCACTACAACCGCGGCGTCGCGCTTCAGGTCGGCAAGAAGCGCCGGGCCGCGCAGAACGCCTACCGCCGCGCACTGGCGCTTGCGCCGGACTTGACCGCGGCGGGGTACAACGCAGGTGTCGTCCTGCGCGAGCTGGGGCGCTCCGACGAAGCTGTCGCCGCGTTCGAGTGTGTCATCGGACAGGACGCGGCGCACGTCGCGGCACATAACGCGCTTTGCGAGACGCTGCACGAAAGTGGAAGGATCGACGACTGGCTGCGTGCGTTCCGGCGCTTCGAGGCGAGCTGTCCGGATGCGCTGCCGCTGGCGGTGCAGGCGCTCGAGGCTTGCCAGTACCTGGCCGACTTCGGCGCGCTCGACGGCTATCTCGATCGACTGCGTCGCGGCCAGTTCAAGCCGTCCAGCGACACCGAGCTCGTCGATTGCCTCGAAACGCTCTTGTTCCTGATCCTCTATTTCGATGTGGCGTCCGTCGACGTGCTCGGCCTGTATCGTGCGTACGCGGCGGCCGCGCCGCGCGTTTACGGCGCGCCGGTCGCGCTGCCGCATCGGCGTCGCCCCGGCCGGATACGCATCGGTTACCTGTCGGGCGACTTGCGCGATCACGTGATGGGCAAGATGGCCTGGGAAGCGGTGCGGCGGCACGATCGCCGTCGCTTCGAGCTCTATTTCTATTCGCTGTCCGCCGTCAGCGACGAGTGGACCGCGCGCTACCGCGCCCTGGGCGACCACTTCACGACGATCGCGGATGCCACGGAGCGCGAAGCGGCCGAGCGCATCGCCGCCGACGAACTCGATCTGCTCGTCGATCTGGGGACCAACACCCGCGGCGCGAAGCCCGGCATCCTGGCCTTGCAGCCGGCGCGCGTGCAGGTCACGCATGTCGCCAGCGCCGGCGTCGTCGGCTTGCACACGATCGACTTCAAGCTGACCGACAACTTCGCCGACTTGCCGGAGAACCAGGCCGGTCAAATCGAGACGCTGCTGCCGATCGGAGGCTGCGTCTATCCGTATCGCCACATCGCCCCGGCCGCCGTCCATTCGTACCACCGCGACCGGCTGGGAATCGCGGCCGACGCGGTGGTCATCGCGGCGTTCGTCAATCCGATGAAGCTATCGCGGCGCTGCCTCGCGCTGTGGCGCGAAGTGCTCGCGCGGATTCCACGCGCGCTGCTCGCGATATCGCCGTTGTCATCCGGCGCCGGCGACGCGCAACGGCGCCTGTTTGCGGTCGCCGGAATCGCGCAGCAGCGCACGATCATCCTGCCGGCAGGCCGCGACGAAGCGGAAAACCAGGCGCGGTATCACGTCGTCGACTTCGTTCTCGATACTTTGCCCTACGGCGGAGTCAACGGCACGCTGGAGGCGCTGGACATGGATGTTCCCGTCGTGACCCTGTGCGGGCGGCGGCACGGCGAGCGCAGTTCGTACAGCATTCTGGCCAACTTGGGCGTGCTCGACACCGTCGCACACAACGAAAGCGAATACGTCGCGATCGCCGGCCGCCTCGCGGACGATCGCGCCTTCATGGCGCAAGTGAAGGCGGCGATCCGAAACGGCCTGGCAGGATCGCCGCTGACCGAGATGGATGCGCATACCCGCAACCTCGAACGCGCCTACGTCACGGCGCTCGAGCGGCGCTATCCGGCCGCGCTCGCCGGGAGCGCGTGATGGCCATGGGCGGCACCGGCTCGGCGCGAGTCGAGCGCGCGCGGCAGCGGCTTGCCGCCGGTGATCTGGCTGGCGCGCGGCGCGAAGCCGAAGCCATCCTCGCCGCGCGCCGCCGGCGACGCGCACGAGCACGTTGCCGCGCACCTCGTTCTGGCGACCTGCTTCGATCGGGCTCACGACATCAAGAGCGCGGTAGCTCATGCGCAAGCGGCCGTGGCGCGCGGTCCCCACGATGCAGTCGCGCATTACGTCCACGGCGAGTTGCAGGAGCAGGACGGCGACAAGGAAGGCGCCATGGCGAGCGTACGGCGCGCTCTCGCGCTCAACCCACGATTCGTACAGGCACAGCATTACCTCGGCATATTGCTGGGTGAAAGCGGCGACACCGAGGGCGCCGCGGCGGCGTTCGCCGAAACCGTCCGCCTCGATCCCTCGCACGCGCGCGGATGGAACAATCTGGGCAATACGCTGCGGGCGCGGGATCGGCTCGATGAGGCGGAAGCCGCATTCGCACGCGCCGTGGCGCTCAAGCCCGACTACTGGCTCGCCGCAGCGAACCTTGGCGGCGTGCAGCGCGAT
Organism: uncultured beta proteobacterium; assembly: GCA_963776175.1. Lineage (GTDB taxonomy): Bacteria > Pseudomonadota > Gammaproteobacteria > Burkholderiales > Casimicrobiaceae > PALSA-1003. The sequence continues at coordinate 349,217 of CAVZLP010000007.1, forward strand.
CTGGGAGCGATGGACCGCGCCGAAGCGACGCTGCGCGCGGCGCTGGGTCGAGCCGGGCCGAATCCCTATCGCCCGCTGCTGGTCCTGCTCGCCGGCGTTCTGCGGCTGCGCGGGATGCTCGACGAGTCGGTGCAACTGTACGTGCAGGCGATCAACGCCGCGCCGTCCGAAAGCGCGGGCGAATGGTTCAACCTCGGGCTGGTGCTGGCCGAGCGCAACGACCCTGCCGGCGCACGCAATGCCTATGGCCGCGCCCGAGCGCTCGACCCTGCCGACCTGCGCACGCTGTTCGGCGAGCGGCTGACCTTGCCGATGGTTTACGCCGACGGCAACGAGGTCGACGCCGCGCGCGCCGGCTTCGAGTCGGGCCTGGCCGGTCTCGAGACCGAGCTCGTGCCGACGATACGCGCGGGAGAGCTTACCGAGGCGCAGGTTCTCGACGGCCTGCGCTGGGTCAATTTCTTCCTCGCCTATCAGGGGCGCGACGATCGCGATCTGCAGCGACGTTATGCTGCGGTTGCCGCGGCGGCCGTCGACGCCGTCGCGCCGCACTGGCGCGCGCCGGTCGCCCGCCGGCAGCTCTGCCGGCACGCGCGTGCGCGTCGGATTCGCCTCGGCGTTCTTCCATACCGGGACCTGCGGCCGCTATTTCAAGAGTTGGATCACCGACCTCGATCGTGAGCGCTTCGAAGTTTTCGTCTATCACCTGTGGCCGGGCATGGACGATATCGCCCAAGCGGTGGCAGCGCGGGCCGATCACTTCCGCACGTTTGCCGCCAACCGTTCGCGCCCTTCGGTGGTCGCGCCGGCGATCCGCGACGACGCGCTCGACGTGCTGGTCTACACCGAGCTCGGGATGGACGTCACCACCTTCGGGCTGGCGGCCTTGCGACTGGCGCCACGGCAGTACTCGGCGTGGGGGCATCCGGTGACGACCGGCCATGCGACGATCGACGCATTCTTGAGCTGCGCAGCGATGGAAAGCGCGGATGCGCAGTCGCACTACACCGAGCCGCTGGTGCTGTTGCCGGGCATCGGGACGCGTTACGAGCGGCCAAGCCTGCCAACGCCCGGCAGCCGCGACCAATTCTCGCTGCCCGCTGACCGTCCGCTGCTCCTGTGCCCGCAGTCGCTGTGGAAGATCCATCCGGACAACGACCGCTTGTTCGCGGAGATACTGGCGGCGAATCCGCGCGCGATGCTGGTTTTTTTCGGCGGCTGGCACCCGGCGCCGATCGATCGCTTCATGCAGCGGCTCAAGGCGACGCTCGATTCGTTCGGTATTCCGATCCGCGAGCGCACGCGGGTCCTGCCGCAGGTCGGACACGATGACTATCTGCGCATCAACATGCTGTGCGACGCGATGGTCGACACGCTGCATTGGTCGGGTGGCAACAGCAGCCTCGATGCGCTGGCCTGCGCTCTCCCGGTCGTGACCTTGCCCGGCCCGTTCATGCGCGGTCGTCAGAGCGCGGGCATGCTGTCGCTGCTGGGGGTACCGGAGCTGATCGCCGCCGATCGCGCCGACTACCTGGCGATCGCCGCGCGCCTTGCGGGTGACGAGCCTTGGCGGCGTGAGCTCGGTGCGCGCATCGCTGCGGCGCAATCGCGTCTGTTCGACGTGTCCGACGCGATCGAGCGGCTGCAGCAGCTGCTTCAGGCCGACGACATACGAGCCTGTTGAGAGAGAAAGTCGCGCCAGATCGCCTCGAGGCCATCCTCGAAGTCGCGCGTGTAGCGCGCCATGTCGAACAGCGGGTGGGTGTGGCGATTGGCGGCGAGCCGGGCACGCAAGGCGGCCAGGGTCTGCGGCTCCCGGGCGAGGCGCAGCGCCAGCGCTTCGTAGTCGGCGAAATTGCCGGTCACGAGCTCGGGCAGGCCGATCGCGTGCAGCTGGCTGCCGGCAAGCCGCGTCACCAGCGTTTCTCCGGCGCAGGTTAGTACCGGCAGCCCGACCAACAGAGCATCGTTGGTCGTCGTATGTGCGCCGTACGGAAACGTGTCGAGGAAAAGGTCTGCCGCGGCGTGGCGCGCCAGATGCTGCTCTTGCGGCACCTTGGGTGCGAAGATCAGGCGCGCCGGATCGACGCCGGCCGCCGCCGCTTCCCGGCGCAGGTTGCCGGTCGCTTCGGCGTCGCTTGCGAGCAGCCACAAGACACTCTTGGGTACTGCATGCAACAGCCGCATCCAGATGGCAAACACGGCCGGCAGGATCTTGAACGATTTGTTGAAGCAGCAGAACACGAAGCCGTTTTCCGGCAGCCCGCATTCGGCGCGCGAGGGCGGCGGAGGCTTCGGCGTGCGCGTGGTATCACTGGGATACGAGGCGTGCGGCATCTGCCACAGTCGCTCGGCGTAGAACGGCTGCATCGCGTCCGGGCGCGCCGAAGCGATCGACCAGGATGTAGTCGTACCAGTCGGCGCCGAGCGTGCCGGGAAAGCCGATCGAATTGATCTGTATCGGCGCGGGACGCAGGGCCATCAGGCGGCTGTCGCCACCCGCTGTATATCCGTTGAGGTCGAACAGGATGTCGATACCGTCGGCGCGAATGCGACGATGGAGTTGTTCGGTCGATTCCCCGCCGACGTCGACGAAATGCTCGAAGGCGCGCGCGACGCGCCTGCCTATCGGCCCCGGATCGGCGGCCCGCAAGCCATAGCCGAAGGTTTCGATGCGCGCGCGATCGATTCGCTCCCAATGCTCGATCTGCAGATGAATCATCGGATGCTCGCGCAGATCAGCCGACGCGAAGCCGATGCGAAGACGGGCGCCCGCCGGCATCGTCGGCGTGGGGCGCGGCACCGGAGCGGGCGGGGCGATCGTGGCGGCCCAGCGTTGCGCGGCGCGCAACTGCGCCCGCGAGTCGCATGGCATCGCCAGCAGCGGAAACGGATTGACCGTGTAGCGCCCGTCGCCGTGCGGCGGGCTCGCCAGCGCCGCCACGACCTCCGCGAACAAGGCATCGAGGCCGCCCCAGATGCAGCGCTGCTGGCGCGCATGGACGAGCATCGACAGCGCATACGGATTGCCCGGATCGAGTTCGAGCGTTCGTAGCATCGTTGGCTCGGCAATCGCGTACTGCGCGAGACCCATTTGGTGGGTGAGCAGGTTGACGTGGATCTGCAAGTCGTCGGGCGCGAGGCGTGCGGCTTCCCTGAAGCTCGCCTCGGCGCCCGCCATGTCGTGGATGCGATCCTGCGCGATGCCGCGCTTGACCCAGATCCACGCGGGGACGTCGCGCCGGATGGCGAACAGCCGGTCGTACTTCTCGGCTGCTTCGCGATAGGCTGCGCGCTCATACAGGGTGCTGGCGAGGTTGGCCAGGGCATCGGGATGGTTGGGGGCGGCGGCGAGGACCTGGCGATAGCAGGCTTCGGCTTGATCGGTGTGGCCTTGCGCTTCGTAGGCCAGTCCCAGGTTGTTGAGCACGCCGGCATGGCCGGGAGCACGGTTGAGCGCCTGCCGGTAATGCGCGACGGCGCGGTCGTGCTGACCGCGCTCGCGCTCGAGGTTGCCCAGATGGAACAGAGCTTCGGCCTCATCAGGATCGGCGGCGAGGACGTCGCGCCAGGCGGCCTCGGCCTGCCCGGCATCGCCTTGCGCGAGCGCACTGCGCGCTTGGGCCAGCAGCGCCGCGAGGCCGCCCTCGGCCAGCGGCGGCGCGCTGAGCGCGCCGTGGCAATCCTTGTAGCGCTTGCCGCTGCCGCAGGGGCAGGGGGCATTGCGCGGCGGCGGCTCAAGGGGCGAGGCGATGGCGCTCATCCCAGGTGTGCAAGAGCAGGGCTTCGAAGTCTTGCGTATAGCGGGCCATGTCGAACAGCGGCTGCGAATGGCGGTTGGCGGTAAGCCGGGCGCGCAAGGCGGCCAAGGCTTGCCGGCTCGCCGGCCAGGCGCAGGGCGAGCGCTTCGTACGCGGCCAGACTGGTCGTCACCAGCTCCGGCAGACCGATGGCGTGCAGCTGGCTGCCGGCGATGCGGCTGACCAGCGTTTCGCCGGCGCAGGTCAGCACCGGCAGGCCGGCCAGCAAGGCATCGTTGGTCGTGGTATGGGCACCGTACGGAAACGTGTCGACAAACAGATCCGCCACCGCGTGGCGGGCAAGATGTTCCTCCACCGCAACGTACGTTGCAAATTGCAGGCGGGCGGGATCGACGCCGGCGCGCCTTGCCGCTTGCCGCAGATTTTGCGCGGCATCAGGACCGCTCTCGAGCAGCCACAGCACGCTGTCCGGCACCGCGCGCAGCAGCCGCATCCAGATCGCGAACACGTCCGGCAGGATCTTGTAGGCCTTGTTGAAGCAGCAGAAGACGAAGCCCTGCTCGGGCAGCCCGCACTCGGCGCGCGACGGCGGAGGACCTTGCGGCGCCCGCGTCGTATCGCTGGGATAGAAGCTATGCGGCATCGGCCAGAGCTGCTCGACATAGAACGGCTGCATCGCATCGGCGGCGGCAAAACGGTCGACCAGGATGTAGTCGTACCAGTTGGCGCCGAGCGTGCCGGGAAAGCCGATCGAATTGATCTGAATCGGCGCCGGGCGCTGCGCGAACAGGTGTTCTCGCGAATGCGTCGTGTAGCCGTTCAAGTCGAACAGGATGGCAATGCGATCGTCCCGTATGCGCTGCACGATCGCACGCAGCGCGTCACCGCTGACGTCGGCATAATGATCGAATGCGGCGGCGACACGCTGTCCGATAGCACTGCCATCGCGGGGGAGCAGGCTGTAGGCGTAAATCTCGAAGCGGCCGCGATCGATTTTCTCCCAATGCTCGACTTGGAGGTGTGCCATCGGATGCTCGCGAAAGTCCGATGACACGAAGCCGATGCGCAAGCGCTCGCCGTCGGCCACGCCTACCATCGGGCGCGGCAGAGGCGGCGATGGTGCAAAGCCGCGTGCCCACCGCTGCGCTGCATGTAATTGCGCGCGCGGCGAGGTAGGCATCGCCAGCACCGGAAATGGATTGGCCGGATGGGGTCGTCTCGCATCGCCATCCTCGAGCTGGCGATTGATCGCGGCAAAAAGTTCGCCCAGGCCAGGCCAGTCGCAACGGTGCTGGCGCGCGTGTGCCAGCATCGACAGCGCATAGGGATTGCCCGGGTCGAGCGTCAGGGCGCGCAGTAGCGCCGGCTCGGCTGCGATCCAGCGATGTCTCTCGGCGCAGGCCGAGGCGAGATTGATCTGCACGTCGGTATCGTCCGGTGCGATTTGCGCCGCCTCGCGCAGGCTGTCTTCCGCGCCGGCGACGTCGCCGCTCGACCGCTGTGCCAGCGCGCGGCGCACCCAGACGCTGGCAGGCACGTCGCGCCGGATGGCGAACGAGCGCTCGTAACTCGCGGCCGCGGCAGCGAAGTCTTCGCGTCCGAACTGGATGTTGGCGAGGTTGGCCAGGGCATCGGGATGGTTGGGGGCGGCGGCGAGGACCTGGCGATAGCAGGCTTCGGCTTGATCGGTGTGGCCTTGCGCTTCGTAGGCCAGTCCCAGGTTGTTGAGCACGCCGGCATGGCCGGGAGCACGGTTGAGCGCCTGCCGGTAATGCGCGACGGCGCGGTCGTGCTGACCGCGCTCGCGCTCGAGGTTGCCCAGATGGAACAGAGCTTCGGCCTCATCAGGATCGGCGGCGAGGACGTCGCGCCAGGCGGCCTCGGCCTGCCCGGCATCGCCTTGCGCGAGCGCGCTGCGCGCTTGGGCCAGCAGCGCAGCGAGGCTCGCCCTCGGCCAGCGGCGGCGCGCTGAGCGCGCCGTGGCAATCCTTGTAGCGCTTGCCGCTGCCGCAGGGGCAGGGGGCATTGCGCGGCGGCGGCTCAAGGGGCGAGGCGATGGCGCTCATCCCAGGTGTGCAAGAGCAGGGCTTCGAAGTCTTGCGTATAGCGGGCCATGTCGAACAGCGGCTGCGAATGGCGGTTGGCGGTAAGCCGGGCGCGCAAGGCGGCCAAGGCTTCCGGCTCGCCGGCCAGGCGCAGGGCGAGCGCTTCGTACGCGGCCAGACTGGTCGTCACCAGCTCCGGCAGACCGATGGCGTGCAGCTGGCTGCCGGCGATACGCGAGGCCATCGTCTCGCCGCTGCAGGTCAGGACCGGAACCCCCATGAACAGCGCATCGTTGGCCGTCGTCCCCGCGTTGTAGGGTGAGGTGTCCAGGAACAGATCGGCGTGCGCATGCCGGGCCAGATGCTGGGGCAAGTCGACCCGCGGCGCGAAGACCAGTCGTCGCGGATCGACGCCGCGGGCGGCAGCTTCCTGCCTTAAGTTGGCGCAGGCGACAGGATAGCCGGGCGAGAGCCACAGCGTGCTGCCCGGCACTTGCGAGAGCAGGCGCATCCAGACATCGAACACCGGCGGCAGGATCTTGTACGGCGTGTTGAAGCAGCAGAAGACGAAGCCCTGCTCGCGGCAGCCCGCACTCGGCGCGCGATGGAACCGTCGCGGCGATGCTGCGCCGCGGGTCGCTGGGAAACAGGCAATGCGGCATGGTGAGAAAGCGCTCGGTGAAGAACGCTTGTTGCTCTTCCGGCGTGGCGAAGCGGTCGCTGATCACATAGTCGTACCACGGTGCGCCCAGCGTGCCTAAGTAGCCCAGCCAGTTGATCTGCACCGGCGCCGGGCGCAGCGCGAAGATCTCGGGCCGCGCATGCGTCGTGTAGCCGTTGAGGTCGATCAGGATGTCGATACCGTCATCGCGGATGCGACGGGCGGTGTCGTCGGGCGTCTCGGCGCTGCAATCGGTGAAGTGCGAAAACGCAGCGGCCACGCGGGCGCCGAGCGCACTTTGCTCGACGGCCAACAGGCTGTAGGCGAAGGTCTCGGTGCGCGAGCGATCAAGCCGTTCCCAGCAGTCGATCAGCAAGTGCGTCGTCGGATGGTCGCGAAAGTCGGCCGAGACGAAGCCCAGGCGCAAGCGTTCTTCCGGCTGACGCCTCGAGACAGGGCGCTGCCTGCCTCGAGGCGCGAGTTGCGCCGACCACGCCTTCGCTGCATGCAGCAAGATTGACGGCCGCAGCGGCATCGCGAGCAGCGGGAACGGCACGGCCGCAGCGCCGGCGCTTTGCGTCGCGTCGCGTTCGAGGATCCGGCGCAGCGCCGCAAAGCGATCATCCAAACCATCCCAGGCACAGCGCTGCATGCGGCTATAAACCTGCATCGTGTACGCATAGCGATGGTCGGGATCGAGTGCCAGCACGCGCTCGAACGCAGCCTCGGCGGCGTCGAATTTGCTTTGTTGCAGGCAGAGCGAGCCGATGTCGACGTGGATCTTGGCGATGTCGGGCGCAAGCCGTGATGCCTCACGCAAACTTTGTTCGGCGTCGGCGAAGGCGCCGATCGCATGCAGGGCGATGGCGCGCTGCGTCCAGAAGCTCGCCGGGAAGTCGCGCCGACCGGCCAGGGCACGCGTGTAGGATTCGGCGGCGGCACGATGCTCGGCGCGTCCGAACTGGATGTTGGCGAGGTTGGCCAGGGCATCGGGATGGTTGGGGGCGGCGGCGAGGACCTGGCGATAGCAGGCTTCGGCTTGATCGGTGTGGCCTTGCGCTTCGTAGGCCAGTCCCAGGTTGTTGAGCACGCCGGCATGGCCGGGAGCACGGTTGAGCGCCTGCCGGTAATGCGCGACGGCGCGGTCGTGCTGACCGCGCTCGCGCTCGAGGTTGCCCAGATGGAACAGAGCTTCGGCCTCATCAGGATCGGCGGCGAGGACGTCGCGCCAGGCGGCCTCGGCCTGCCCGGCATCGCCTTGCGCGAGCGCGCTGCGCGCTTGGGCCAGCAGCGCAGCGAGGCTCGCCCTCGGCCAGCGGCGGCGCGCTGAGCGCGCCGTGGCAATCCTTGTAGCGCTTGCCGCTGCCGCAGGGGCAGGGGGCATTGCGCGGCGGCGGCTCAAGGGGCGAGGCGATGGCGCTCATCCCAGGTGTGCAAGAGCAGGGCTTCGAAGTCTTGCGTATAGCGGGCCATGTCGAACAGCGGCTGCGAATGGCGGTTGGCGGTAAGCCGGGCGCGCAAGGCGGCCAAGGCTTCCGGCTCGCCGGCCAGGCGCAGGGCGAGCGCTTCGTACGCGGCCAGACTGGTCGTCACCAGCTCCGGCAGACCGATGGCGTGCAGCTGGCTGCCGGCGATGCGGCTGACCAGCGTTTCGCCGGCGCAGGTCAGCACCGGCAGGCCGGCCAGCAAGGCATCGTTGGTCGTGGTATGGGCACCGTACGGAAACGTGTCGACAAACAGATCCGCCACCGCGTGGCGGGCAAGATGCTGTTCGATCGAAACGACGTCGGCAAAAATCAGGCGTTCAGGTGCGACGCCGTGCGCTGCAGCTTCGCGGCGAAGGTTCGCCACGGCGTCGGCATTGGTCGCGAGCAACCACAGCACGCTGTCCGGCACCGCGCGCAGCAGCCGCATCCAGATCGCGAACACGTCCGGCAGAATCTTGTAGGCATTGTTGAAGCAGCAGAAGACGAAGCCCCGCTCCGGCAGCCCGCACTCGGCGCGCGACGGCGAGGGCCCCTGCGGGGCGCGCGTGGTGTCGCTCGGATACGAGGCGTGCGGCATGTGCCAGAGCCGCTCGGTGTAGAACGGCTGCATCGCGTCCGGCGCGCCGAAGCGGTCGACCAGGATGTAGTCGTACCAGCGCGCACCCATCGTCGCCTGGTAACCGAGCCAGTTGACCTGGATCGGCGCCGGGCGCAGCGTGAAGATCCGCGTCCGCGAGTACGTCGTGTAGCCGTTGACGTCGAACAGGATGGCGATGCGGTCGTCGCGGATTTTCTGCGCGATCGCGGCGTCGCTGGCCTCGCTCACGTCGACGAAGCGATCGAAGGCGCGGCGAACGCGCTGACCGAACGGACGCGGGTCCTCCGGCACGAGGCTGTAGGCATAGAGCTCGAAGCGGCTGCTATCGAGCCGTTCCCAGCATTCGATGGCGAGGTGCGACGTCGGATGGTCGCGAAAGTCGGCCGAGACAAAGCCCAGTCGCAAGGGTTGAGCCGTGGCATGCGTGAAATCCGGCCGCGGTCCGATTTCGCGCGCGAATTCGCCCGCCTTGGCCATTGCCGCCCGCAGCAGGACCGCCGCCGAAAATGGCATCGCCAGCAGCGGGAAGGGCGCGGCGTTGCACAGACTACGCGGTGGGCCCTGCTCGATGGCGTTTCGCAGCTCGGCAACGCGCTGGTCGAATCCGTCCCAGCAGCAGCGCTTCATGCGGCTATGGAGCACCATCGTCAAGGCCAGCGGATTGCCCGGGTCGAGCTCGAGCGCACGCGAGTACGCCGCTTCGACATCGACGAACTTGTCCTGCAACAGGCAGAGCGCTCCGATCAGGAGATGGGTGCGCAAGTCATCCGGCGCGATGCGTGCGGCTTCACGAAAGCTTTGTTCGGCGTCGGCGAAGGCGCCGATCGCGTGCAGGGCGATGGCGCGCTGCGTCCAGAAGCTCGCCGGGAAGTCGCGCCGACCGGCCAGGGCACGCGTGTAGGATTCGGCGGCGGCACGATGCTCGGCGCGTCCGAACTGGATGTTGGCGAGGTTGGCCAGGGCATCGGGATGGTTGGGGGCGGCGGCGAGGACCTGGCGATAGCAGGCTTCGGCTTGATCGGTGTGGCCTTGCGCTTCGTAGGCCAGTCCCAGGTTGTTGAGCACGCCGGCATGGCCGGGAGCACGGTTGAGGGCCTGCCGGTAATGCGCGACGGCGCGGTCGTGCTGACCGCGCTCGCGCTCGAGGTTGCCCAGATGGAACAGAGCTTCGGCCTCATCAGGATCGGCGGCGAGGACGTCGCGCCAGGCGGCCTCGGCCTGCCCGGCATCGCCTTGCGCGAGCGCACTGCGCGCTTGGGCCAGCAGTGCAGCGAGCCTCGCCCGCGGCCAGCGGCGGCGCGCTGAGCGCGCCGTGGCAATCCTTGTAGCGCTTGCCGCTGCCGCAGGGGCAGGGGGCATTGCGCGGCGGCGGCTCAAGGGGCGAGGCGATGGCGCTCATCCCAGGTGTGCAAGAGCAGGGCTTCGAAGTCTTGCGTATAGCGGGCCATGTCGAACAGCGGCTGCGAATGGCGGTTGGCGGTAAGCCGGGCGCGCAAGGCGGCCAAGGCTTCCGGCTCGCCGGCCAGGCGCAGGGCGAGCGCTTCGTACGCGGCCAGACTCGTCGTCACCAGCTCCGGCAGACCGATGGCGTGCAGCTGGCTGCCGGCGATGCGCGAGGCCATCGTCTCGCCGCTGCAGGTCAGGACCGGAACCCCCATGAACAGCGCATCGTTGGCCGTCGTCCCCGCGTTGTAGGGTGAGGTGTCCAGGAACAGATCGGCGTGCGCATGCCGGGCCAGATGCTGGGGCAAGTCGACCCGCGGCGCGAAGACCAGTCGTCGCGGATCGACGCCGCGGGCGGCAGCTTCCTGCCTTAAGTTGGCGCAGGCGACAGGATAGCCGGGCGAGAGCCAAAGCGTGCTGCCCGGCACTTGCGAGAGCAGGCGCATCCAGACGTCGAACACCGGCGGCAGGATCTTGTACGGCGTGTTGAAGCAGCAGAAGACGAAGCCCTGCTCCGGCAGCCCGCACTCGGCGCGCGATGGAACCGTCGCGGCGATGCTGCGCCGCGGGTCGCTGGGAAACAGGCAATGCGGCATGGTGAGAAAGCGCTCGGTGAAGAACGCTTGCTGCTCTTCCGGCGTGGCGAAGCGGTCGCTGATCACATAGTCGTACCACGGTGCGCCCAGCGTGCCTAAGTAGCCCAGCCAGTTGATCTGCACCGGCGCCGGGCGCAGCGCGAAGATCTCGGGCCGCGCATGCGTCGTGTAGCCGTTGAGGTCGATCAGGATGTCGATACCGTCGTCGCGGATGCGACGGGCAGTGTCGTCGGGCGTCTCGGCGCTGCAATCGGTGAAGTGCGAAAACGCCGCGGCCACGCGGGCGCCGAGCGGTGAGGCTTCCGGCGGTGCGATCGAATAGGCGTACGTTTCGAATCGCGCGCGGTCGTGGCGTTCCCAAACTTCGGTCGCCAGGAACGCCACCGCGTGAGTGCGAAAGTCGGACGAGACGTAACCCAGCCGCAATATCGGGCCGCGTGATCGAAGCGCGGGTGCCGCAATTGGCTCCCGCGGTGCGAGGCTTTGCGCCCAACGACGCGCCGCGAGCAGCTGATTGGCCGCCGACATCGGGATCGACAGCGCTGCGAAGGCGTTGACCATCGCGCCATCATCCTGCTCGATTCCGCGCACCACGCGCGCATGCAGCGAGGCGAGCCCTTCCCAGACGCAAAGATGCTGCCGGCAATAGGCGAGCAGCGCCGCCGCGTACAAGAACTGCGGATCGCTGGCGACGGCGTCGCGCAGCAACGGTTCGGCGGCCGAGAAGTCGCTGCGATCGATCAGCACCGATCCGAGATTGGTCTGCGCCACCGGGTCGCCAGGCGCGAGCGCCAGCGCGCTGCGGAAGCTCGCTTCGGCCGCACCGTCGTCGCCGCGGGCGTGCTGGCAAATGCCCAGATCGATCCACACGGCGGCATCGCCGGCCGGATGCAAGCGCAAATAACGCGCGCAATGCGCGGCTGCCTCATCATAGCGACGCGCGCCGCAAAGCGAATGCGCCAGGTTGCGCAATGCCTGTGGGTGTTCGGGACGCCTCTCGAGTATCCGCCGGTACACTGCTTGCGCGCGCTCGGCCGCACCGGTTGCGGTGAGCGCGAGGCCGTAGTTGTTGAGCAAGCTGGGATGGTCGGGCGCGAGAACCAACGCCCGCTCGTAGGCTTCGATCGCCGCCTCGGGGCGATTCTGTTCGCGCAGCAGGTTGCCGAGATGGAAATGCGCGTCGGGATCGCGCGGACCGATCACCGCCGCGCGACGCAGCGCGGCCTCCGCCTCGGCCGGATCGCGCGCACGGAGCGCGAGGCCCAGCATCGTCCAGGCGCGCCCATCGCCGGCATCGAGTTCGAGAGCACGGCGGCTGTGCGCTTCCGCAGCGGCTGCGTCGCCGCGTTGCCACGCGGCGCGCGCTTCGCGCAATGCGATGCCGGCAGCCGTCTCGCTCACGCGCCGTCCCTCGCGACGCTTCCGTCGCTCATCGGTCGGTCGCCGTCAGAGCCGAAACCAGCTCGCGCAATTCGAAGGCGATGGAGCGCGCCACCGCGCTCCAGTCGCGTGGTTTCGGCTGCCGGAACAGGCGCATCGTCGGGTACCACGGACTGTCGGCGCGATCCTGCAGCCAGCGCCAGTCCGCGGCGCAGGCGAGCATCGTCCAGGTGGGGCGGCCCAGCGCGCCAGACAGGTGGGCGATGCTGGTGCAGACGCTGATCACGAGATCGAGCTCGGCGATCAACCCGGCGGTGTCTACCAGCGCCCAGTCGGCAGGCAGGGGCCGCATGCGAGCTTCGCGCGCGGCCGCAGTAAATTCGGCGGTCGGCCGACCCTGCTGCAGCGAATACCAGTCGATGCCTTCGACCTCGAACAGCGGATCGAGCGCCTCCAGAGGAGCCGAGCGGATACGATTGCTCGGATTGGCTGGATTGCCGGTCCAGGCGATACCGACGCTGAGCCGACGCGGCGAGGCATCGATCAGCTTGCGCGCTCGGTTACGCTGCTCGGCCGCGACCGTGACATAGGGAACGTGCGCCGGTATCGCGTCGACCGTCGTGCCGAGCAACCTGGGCAGCGACAGCAGCGGCAGATGTGCGTCGTAGCCAGGCAGGCGCTCCGGGTCGCTGACTGTCTGCGCAACGCCGGGAACCGTCGCGAGCAAAGGCGCCAGCGCCTCCGGACAGTAGACGATGCAGCGTGCGCCCGACCTTGCCATCGGCGCCACAAAACGCGCGAACTGCAGGGCGTCTCCCAGCCCCTGCTCGGTGTAGAGCAGCAAGGTCCTCCCTTGCGGTGTCAAGCCGTCCCAGGCCGGACCGGCCAACGCGTGCCGGTCCTTGCCGAGCTCGGGCAGCGCGAACCGCGACTCGTATTCGCGCCAGCCTTCGTCATACTGTCCGTCGAGCAGCAACGCAAGCGCTAGATTCCAGTGGGCGTGTTCGAACCCAGGCTGCAGCGCGATCGCGCGTCGGAACGCCGCGATCGCGCCGTCGACATCGTTGACCGACTGCAACGCGAGTCCGAGATTGTTCCAGGCCACTGCGTGCTCGGGCTTGAGCGCGAGTGCCGCGCGGAAGGCGGCAATGGCTTCCTCTTCCCGGCCGCCCGCCATCAACGCGAGTCCCAGATTGTTGTGGAACTCGGGCTCGGCAGGAACGGCTTCGACCGAACGCCGCAACAGCGGCAGCGCCGCCGCGACGTCCTGGCGCTGATAAAGGATCACGCCCAGGAAATGCTGCGCCAGCGGATGGGCGGGCTGAACGGCGAGCGCTTCCCGGTAGATGCGCTCGGCGGCTGCGATATCGCCTTGCCGATGCAGCGCGATCGCCTGCTGCACGCGTTGGTCGAGTGCCGCCACAGACGGCGCCGAAGCTGCACCGGGTGGCGGCGCGCTCGTACCCAGCGCGCCGTGGCAATTCTTGTAGCGCTTGCCGCTGCCGCACGGACACGGATCGTTTCGCCCCGCCGCAGGCGCGGAGGCCATGCTGCTGCGCGCGCTAGCGAGCCCCGCCGCTGCGATTCCGTGCGCCGGATCGTCGTCCAGAATGCGCTGAAATATCGCGGCGGCTGCGCGCCACTGGCCCAGCGCCAGGCAGTTGCGTCCCAGTTGTGCAAGTTGCGGCGAGCGGGCGATCGCCGGAGTGAAGTGCACGACCAGTGCCGCCAGCTCGTCTTCGGGAACGACGCGGCAGAAGTTGTACAGACCGTGAAACCCGAACGGCAGGCCGATAGGGTACGCGGCCTCGAATGCGAACTGGTCAGCCAGGCTCTCGGTCGCAAAGCGGATCGCATGGTCGCGTTCGAGCAGTGTGCGGAAAGTCCGGCAGACGGTCACGTCCTCGGCCTCGGTCAGCACGATGCGCGGATCGCGCAGGGCTTCGAGCAGCCGGCGCGAGCGCAGCGAAAAGCCGCCGTTGCCGACGCGCTGGCCTTCGGGCGCCCAGAACCACTTGGCGCCGATGTAGTCGCAGTCCAGGAAGTCGTCGCGCCACGCCGCGGGGTTCAGCGCGTAGCCATCCCATTGCACCAGCAGCACATGCGGCGTGTCGACATGGTCCAGAAGCGATGCCAGCACGAAACGCGAATAATCGTCGCGCGAGGCGAGCGGTGCGATCGTCCGGACTTCGATGCCGGGCTCATCGAGCAGGCGGTCGGTCAGAAACAGCGTGCGCGCAAACCCTATGCCGACCGCGGAGCGGCGCAGCGCGCGAGCAGCCAGCGCATGGTTGGCGGTATCGATGCAACAGAGCGTGACACCGGGCAGATCGAGCATGGGTGAGTCGATGCGGCAGACCGGCGCCCGCTGGCTCAGGCGCTTGCCGGCGCGACCGATGCGGCAGGCTGCATGTCGGCGGTGAGCTCGCGCCAGAGGAGCACGCCGAGGACGACGACCAGCGGCGCGAGGTGCAGCGTCGCGCGGTTGAGCGTGGTCAGCTCGAGCATCCAGCCGGACGCATTGGTGAACCAGGTGACGAACAGCAGGAACCCGACTCCCGTGCCGACGACGACGGCGAGCGGCGCGAGGCGCGGGCGCGCTAAGCGCCGCGCCCCGACGATCGCCAGCACGACCGCGCCGTACCAGAGGAGGTTCCAGCTGCTGGATAGCAGATAGGCATCCCAGAAACTGCGCCATCCGGGATCGAAATCGGCGTGCAGCCGGTAGCCGAGAATGACGATGTTGGATCGCGCCAGCGCCAGCAGCGCGAACAGTCCCACTGCGTACGCGATGCCGACGAACTTCAGTCCGCGTCGCGGCATCAGCGCGACGACGACGCCGGGCAAGAGCGTCAGCGCCCACACCAGCCCGGGAATCTTGATAAGCGGGCAGAACAGCGCGAGTCCGAGCGCGAGCGCCGCGTCGACCCGGTCGCGCCGCATCGCCCAGCGATAGAAGGCAAGCGCCGCCACCGTATAGATCGTGGCCATCGGCAAATCCGCGTAGCCGGCGAGCGCGGCATGCGTGTCGAGCAGCGGCAGCGATGCGACCAGGTAAGCGCCGACCAGTGCGGTAAGCGGCGCAACGCCTTCGCCGCGCAGCGCACCGTAGACCGCGCAGCTGAGGGCGATCAGCAGCAGCAGCCACGGCCAGTTCATCGCCGAATCGTCCCAGCGGCCGAGCGCGATGCAGCTCCAGACCTGCAACAGCGGGACCGTTGCCGGGTAATTGGGTGCCGCGTCGAAATAGGCGCCGCCCGGGCTCGCGAACCATTGATCGGCGCGCACGAACGGGGCGATGTGGCCGGTCTCGTACCAGACGCGGGCCTTGGTCGCCCATTGCACCCACGCGTCCCAGGGATAGAGCGGTTGCCATGCGATGTCGGCGGCAAGCAGCAGGAAGCGCAGCACAAGCCAGGCGATCAAGCCGAGCCATACCATGCGCTGCCAGCGCGGCAGCGGCGGTCGCAGCAGCGAATCGATCACGGTGCGCACGTCGACCGGTGCGATGCGTCCGCCACGGGCCGCGAGCGCGAACAGCGCGGCCGCGGCGATAGCGAGCGGCATGCCGATCGATAACCAGCCGAAGCCGACGCCGACGGCGCTCAACAGGCGCATCCACAGCGTCAACAACAGCGCGCCGATGCAGTAGCCGAAACCGGCGCGCAGGGCCGCCGCGCCGCCCGACCCGTCACCCGGCTGCGGCCAGTCCAGCGCGAACAGCAGCGCCAGGCCGAGCAGCCACGGCAATATCAGCCCGGCAGTGAGCGTCAAGTATCCCATCTAACGGATCGCGAACACGGCCCCGCCGCTTTCGGCAAACAGAAGCTCCGCATCGACCGGCGTTCCGCCATCCCAGCGCAGCTTCTTGAGTGCCGGATCGAACTGCACACCCTTGCGCCGGAACACGACCAGGTAGTCGCCAGCGCGCAGCTTCGACGCGTCGGGCATCGTGTTCTGGTACGGGTTGAAGTAGACGTTGTACGGGTAGAGGTGATAGGCGCCGCGGTCGCGAAAATAGAGCGCATCGGCGGCCATGAACACGCGCACCGGCGGCGGCGGAAGCTTTTCGCGCACCTTTTCGATGAAATCGAACAACGGCCCGTCCTCGGCGGCGAGGTGTCGCTCGCGCCACGACTTGCCCGCGTATTGCTGGAAGGTCGCGTGCGCCTGCCGCATCAGGTTCCATTGCCACGGGACATCGAGGATGAACCAGGCGAAAACGAACAGACCGCCGGCGATCAGCGGCCGGAACGGACCGAGCCATTGCGGCCGCCACCGCACCAGGATTGCGTAAATGATCAGCGCGAAGCCGACGATCGTGGCCAGGACAAAAGGCAAGGGCAGATCCTGCGCGTCGGCACCGCCGTTGCGGCTGTTGATCGACCCGCCGCTCCAGGGCTCGAAGGTCAGCCATTCCCGGATGCGATCGTGCAGGATCTGCACGGCGGTCATCGGCTTGGCCTCGACGCCTCGAATCAGCATCGGCTGGGCCAGATTGCCGCGAATGATCAAGGCAAGGCCGTTGATCCTGCCGATCCAGTTGTGATCATCGGCGAGCGTGATCGGAAGCAGCCGCCTGGCTTCGACAGTAAGGGGCCGGGTGAACGTGCGCCCGGGCTCGTAGTCGTTGCGCCAGACCAGCGCTGCGGCAACGTTGATCGGGGACATCGGCGGTATCCCACGCGACGGCCGCGTATCCGGCCGAACGGAACGAGGTCTGGATCGAGACGATCGCGATGCCTTGCGCCCCTGGGGCGCTGACGCGAAGTCCTTCGTCGCCCTGCTTGCCGCTGCCCTGCGTCACGGCGAGCTCGGCCGCCGTCCAGCGCAACGTGGGCAGGCTGCCGAACCAGTTGCCGGGCACCGATAGCGCGAGGTAGCCGACAATGCACAGCACCATGCTGGCGGCAAACAGCGAGGCGCCGACCAGAACCGCTCGCGGCGGCGGAGCGACCGGCGCTGTTGGTGCAGCGATCGTTTGCGGAGCCGACTCGGCGGCGGGAGAGGTCAAGCGGCTGAACAGGCCCTAGTAGGCGTTGCGGCTGCGAAAGACGTGCATGACGGTCAGCGCGAGAATTCGCAGATCGAACCACAACGACCAGTTGTCGATGTAATAGAGGTCGTATTGTATCCGCTTGGCCAGGTCGCTGCTCCCGCGCAAATCGTTGACCTGCGCCCATCCGGTGATGCCCGCCTTGACGAGGTGCTTTTGCATGTAGCCGGGCACGTTCTTGCGGAACTGGACGATGAATTCCGGACGCTCCGGCCGTGGCCCCACCAGCGACATGTCGCCACGCAGCACGTTGATGAGCTGCGGCAACTCGTCGAGGCTGTAGCGGCGAAGCATCCGGCCCAGCGCCGTGCCTCGGGTGTGGTCGGGGACCGACCAGATCGGCCCGCTTTGCGTTTCGGCGTTGACCGGCATCGTACGAAACTTGAGCATCGTGAACTGGCGGCCGTTCGACGTGACTCGCGTCTGGCGGTAGAAGACCGGCCCGTGCGACGTGGCGAGGATCGCGATGGCGACGACGACGAACAGCGGCGATGAGATCAGCAGCAGGAATGCGCCAAGCACATAGTCCTCGGCGGCCTTGAGCATGCGGGCCGTCCCTTCCATAGGCGTGTCGCTGAGCCCGATGACCGGCATGCCGGCGATTTCGGAGAAGCTGTGTCGAAGCAATTCGAAGCCGAAAATGTCCGGCACGTATCGTATCTGGACCGAATGGCCGCGCAGCTCCGCGGCGACGCGGCGGATCTGGTCCTCGTCGCGCAAGGGCAGCGCGATCCATACCTGATCGATGCCGCCGGCTTCGAGATCGCGGCTGAGCTGCGCGATCGGACCGCGCACGGGCACCCCTTCGATCGACGTGCCGGCAAGCGCGGGCGCGTCGTCATAGAGACCGAGCACGACCAGGCCGCTCCACGGCGCCTCGCGCAACCGCGCGACGACTTCGCGGGCAAGCTCGCCGGCGCCGACGATGCAGACGTGCCGCAGGTTGTAACCGCGGCGGCGCAGCCAGCGCAGAGCCAGTCGCAGAGCGACGCGCATCGCGCCATGCACCAGCAGGCCGGCCGTCGCCGTCGAGGCGACCCAGACGCGCGAATACGTGTCGCTGGTCTTGGTGAGGAACGCGACCGAAATGCCGAGCGCGACCACGATCAGCCAGCCGTAGGTAAGCGCGTGCAGGTCGTCGGCGAGGCTCGCCCCGCGGCGCGATCGATACAGCCCGGTCTCGGGGAACACGACGGCGCTGAGCAGCGCCGCGCCGAGCATCGCGACCCAGTAGTTGGGCGGCAGCACGGCGCTCCCGAGGTACAGCAGATGGATGACCCAGCCGATGATGACGATGATCAACGGATCGGCGATGCGCAGCAGGCGATCGAAAGTGGTGGCGTTGCTCTTGAGGAGATTGCGCGGCGCGAACATCGTCGTCCTACGGGTTCTGCCGGGTTCGATGCTGGGCGAGCGCATCGGTCACATAGGCCGAGAAGCGCCGGTTGAACGTCTGGCGCGAGAAGCGTTCGGCATTGGCGCGGCAGGCCGCCGCCGAGATGCGCTGCGCCGACGATTCGAATAGCGCGACCGCAGCGCTGATCGAGCCGACGGTCTGTTCGGCGAACAGCACGCCGGTCGGCGCCTCGGCGTCGAGGCCGCGTATGGTTTCTGCGCTGCCGCCGCGACCGAACGCGATCACCGGCGTCCCGCGGGCCTGAGCCTCGAGCGGCGCGATGCCGAAATCCTCATCGGCGGCGAAGACGAACGCTTTGGCCGTGCGCAACAGCTCGTCACGCCGCGCGTCGTCGACGCCGCCGAGGAGCTGGACGTTCGGAGCCGCGAGCCTGGCCAGTTTTTTCATGTCCGGCCCGTCGCCGGCGACGACCAGTCGTCGCCCGGGCATCGCGCTGAACGCCTGTACCAGCAGGTCGACCCGCTTGTACGGGACCAGCCGCGACACGGTGAGATAAAACGATTCCCGCGGCGCGCCGTCGCTTTGGATCGCGGGAACGTCCACCGGCGGATAGATGACATCGGCGTCGCGGCCATAGCAGTTGCGTATGCGCTCGGCGATGTATTCCGAGATCGCGACGAAACGATCGACGCGGGCCGAGGCGCGCAAGTCCCAGCGTCGAAACCGGGCAAGCTGGCGGCGAGCGAGCCAGCCGATCGGGCCATGGTCGAGCCCGGTCTGGGCCAGATACTGCTGCTCAAGATCCCAGGCATAGCGCGCCGGCGAATAGCACAGGCAGATGTGCAGCTGGCCGGGCCCGGTGCGAGCGCCCTTGGCGACCGAGTGCGAGCTGGAGATCACGAGCTCGTAGGGCGACAGGTCGAATTGCTCGATCGCATGGGGCATCAGCGCAAAATACTTTCGAAAGTGTCTCCGCGCGAACGGAAGCCGCTGGATGAACGAAGTATGAACCGGACGGCCACCGAGCCTTGGCCGATAAGTGTCGGGGAGGAAGTCGACCAGCGCGAACAGCTCGGCTTCGGGGTAGAGCGCGAGCACTGCGGCAAGCACGTTCTCGCCGCCGCCCCAGGTGTCGAGCCAGTCGTGGATCAGAGCGATGCGCATCGGCAGGATTCACGGGCGATGCGACAGCTGGCCGGCTGGCCGAAGTCGCGTGCCATTTAAAGCCGCTTGGTAAACCCGCTTCTCCTGGTCAGAGCGTGGCGTCTGACGGAGCAACACCAGCCTCGATTCGATCGGATGTGTGCTCTGCTGCACGCAAACGAATTCGGGTCCGAATCGGCTCGAGCCAATCCCTGCCGGCACGGGACAGGACAAGAGATAGGAGCAGCATAGGCGGTATCGACGCAAAGAACAGGTCGAGCCCTCGTCTCCTCCCGCCCAAGAAAAGAACGCTGACGACACAGGCAACTGCGAAATGAGTGAGGAATATCGGATACGAAAGATCTCCGAGGACCTTGCCACTGCTCCTGCATGATCGGAACACGCTTGGCACGGACGTGGAGCTAACCATGATTGAAAGAGCGATTAGGTTGATGTAGAAGTACAGATCAAACCACCTTCCGGCCACTCCTGAGTCAAATGCACAGATGATCAAATTGCCAACCGCTATTGCCATGCCACACCAGAAAATGCGACGTGCATATTCAGGCGGAATCGCAGCCAACCGGTCACGAAGGAAAAAGATGCAAGAACCAAGCGCAAATGGCAGAAGCGCGGCGTAGAAGGGACGGTAACGCGTTTCCCAGTCCCACCCTATGGCCAAGCTGATCGCATGGTATGCCAAGGCGACGAGGACGGCACCAATGACTAGACGTCGACTTCTTGCGACGATCAGCCAGAGCAGGAAGTAATTGACGATCTCGACAGCCAGCGACCAGGCGGGCGGAACCAATCTGAAGGCCGAGTTGTAGAACTCGAACGGAAATATCAGTGCGTTCCCAACGTAGTCCAGGAATCCTGGCGTACCTCGCCACGCGGGGTGGAAGCCCGAGACTCGCGGCACTAGAAGAATCAGGCATGCGGTCGCGATGCCAACAACGTAGTAGACAGGAACGAGACGGAGAAACCTGTTTAGCGCGAATGGAGCAAATCGAAATGAATAGACATCATGCAAAACGATCGTCATCAGGTGACCAGAAATTAAGTAAAAACCGAATACCCCAAATATTCCCCAGTGCGAGAAAAACAGCGTTGTGCCTTCCGTCAAGTGTTGGATGACGACAAACATGGCGAAGGCGAATCGGAGCAAGCCGAGCATTCGTCAGTGGCCCTAGCTGGTATGAGCAAGCATGCTACTAGCTACGTTCGAGCGCGGCTTTCGTCTATGCGTCGTGACCGGATGCCAGCAAACCAGTTACACGCACGTGCTCGGATTGGTCGCTGCTGTCGGAGGTCGCGGCTACTGCGTGAGATGAAAGTTCGACCGTCTGCTCCGCGATAGCGCCATAACGCCACTCTCGGTACCAGCGATCGCCCAAGATGATATCGGTGAGCCGACGTACACTTTCATCCCACGTCAACGGCGTCATGCCGGCCGATGACGGTGCCGATCCGAGTCGCACGGCGACTAGCCACCCCTCCAGCGCCTTTGCCAATATTTCGGCCGAATCTCCGGTGAAGTACGCAGCATGGGCACCGGCGACCTCCCGGAACACCGGAATGTCGCGGGCGAGTATCGGACGCTGGTGTCTCGCCGCTTCCACGAGCGGGAGGCCGAAGCCTTCGCCTACCGAGGCCATGAGCACGCCACTGGCGGCTTGATACAGGGCTTGCAAATCCTCGTTGGTCGCGCTCTCTATCCAGAAGAGACGCTGTTCGCGTTCAGGGTGCTCCCGAAGCCGTGTAATCAGCGACTCAACCATCCAGCCCTGTCTTCCGACGATTACCAAGTTCACGTCTACGCCGCGCTTCCACAAGTATTCGAACGCAGACAACGCCTGCACGTGGGATTTGCGCGGCTCGATCGTTCCGACCATCAGGACGGAACGTCGACTCCGCATGCCCTTCAGCGCTCCGTCGACGCTTGGTTGACGGTCGGGCGCACCGTTGAGCGAATCGATCTGGGCGGCCAGGTGAAACCAGCCGATCTTCAGGGGACGCAGGCGTTCCGGTTGCGCCTTATCGAGCCATTGTGTCAATTCTTCGGCAACTGTACGCGAGATACACACCGCACCATCGGCGACATCCGCCACCGATTGAAGCCAAGTGCAGAAGCTCTGGTATCCGCCCTCGACAAACAGATTGGGGTGCTCGATGAGTAGAAGGTCGTACACGAGGAAAAACAGGCGCACGCCACGCCGGCGCATCACCGCGTAATTCGTGCTCCGTTCGGACTGAAGGTGAAGGAAGAGATCGAGCGCGACGAATATATCGCCCGGCCGAGTGTCGATCACGTCATCCTGGAAGCAAGCTCCGTCGATACCCAGCGTGCCGGCGGTGAACTTCCGTGCATACCGGTAGGTACCTTCGGAATCGCAGTACACTGGTTCGACGCGAAATCCGGGGGGCGGATCCCTCAACCATGCGCCTGTCACTGCGCGGACCACACGCTGAATGCCCGATTTGGAGTCACGCCGCACCAACTCGGAAATTTCGACCAACCACTGACGAGGACCTTCACGGCCGCATTGCGCGTTCTCGGTAATGCACCGTGCTGCCTCGAGTAGCTCGGAGTTCGTAGCTGATGTAGAACGCGATAGGTCCGCTATCGCCGTCGCAACTCTGCGCATGCGAGTTGATCGCGCGAGTGGAAATAATGCTTCGATGGCGTCCCTGTATTGGTCGGCGATCGCGCGCGGACTATGGTGTTTATTGACATAGTCACGCGCACGCCGTCCGGTCGCGCGGGCTTCGACGGGCTCGCGCAAGACTTTCTCCAGGGAGCAGGAAAGCTCTGTGTCTGAGAAAACAGCAGGCAGGAGAACGATACAGTCTGCCGGAAGTTCAGCCGCGGCTCCAAGGGCATTGACGATCGTGGGCAACCCATAGCTCATGCAGTCGAGGATGGCTGCAGAGGTTTCACCACGTGACTGTCCGCGCAGTTGAACGGCGGCGTCCGCAGCCACCATGTATTTGCGGTATTGTTCAGAGTCAAGGAAATTCGTGCAGCGAATGCGGCCGGCACCGACGCTTCGAGCGATGGCACGGGCACATACAGCACCATATTCGCTAGTATCGGTTTCTCCGACGAACACTAGATGACAGCTGCGGTCGTGTGCCAGCGGCGAGTTGGCCCACGCGTCGATCAGTCGATCATTGAGCTTGGTGGGGCCCATCATGCCAAAGCAGCACACGAGAAAGTCGCGGTCGCTCAAGCCCATCTCGGAGCGGCATTGAGCCCGCGTCGACGCGCCCGTTCGGTTCCGCAACAGAGGAATCGTGGACCAGGTCGAGGCGTAGCGCTCGCCATACCATTCACGCGCGAGGTTTTGGGCGAACTCCGAGTGGACGATCACGCCGGCCGCCTGCTCAAGCACTGCGAAATTAGCCGGGTACCGCCAAATGGCGGCGTCTGGATCGCGCGCCGCATAGCCCTCTTTTGCGGCGCGGTAGCCATGAGAAACATAAAGGGCAGTCGGCCACGCGCCTTGAGTGTAGCCCTGTCTATCCATATGAGCGATCACGCCGCTCAGGAAGAAATCGTGCAGGACCACGACACCTGGATGACGCTCGAGCATCTCGAACATGTGACGGTGGAAGACCGAGTTGCCGAAGTTATAGACGATCCGATCGTACGTCGTAGCGTTAGCTTCGAACCACTCGACGGTTCGGCACTCGATGTTGCCGCGAATCCAAGGATCATCGACAACTGGCTGGTCGACGATCGCTTCAATGTCGTAGTGCCTGGCCAGTTCGGGCAGGAGGTCGGCCGCGTAATCGGCAATTCCACTGCGCTCCGGCGGCAGCGGCGAGACATAGGCAAGTCGGGGACGTCGCCGCGGCAGGGTTCGCGGCTCAATCGCAGGTGACGACCGCACGCTCTTATGCAACTCCTCGAACGCATGGATCGCGCGGCGTCCTGTATCGTCCCAAGAAAAGGTGCTGGCTCGCTGCACCGCATGCTGCCTGAGATCGTTGCGGAACGCAGAGTCGGTCAAGGCTGCGTGGAGCTTGGCCGACATCGCGTTTTCGTCGCGAGGATCAAACAGGGCATCCGGCCTGCCGATGATCTCACGCACACCTGGGGCATCGGCGCCGATCGTTGCTGCGCCACAGCTCATGGCTTCGAGTGCAGGCAGTCCGAAGCCTTCGTGCCATGACGGAAAACTGAACACCTTGCACAGGTTATAGAGCGCGACCAGGTCGCGCTCACTGACGAAGCCGGTAAGGACAACCTCGTCGCGGCCGAGGTCGCGTTTACGCGCCAGGCGCTCGAGCGTGTCGATCTCGCCGCGGCTTACTGCACAGACGATCGCCAACTGATGCCCGGCACGGACGCGCTTGGGTAGCATTGCGTACGCGCCGATGAGCCCTTCGACGTTCTTGCGGTAGTCGATGCCGCCCGTGTACATGACGAACTGCCGCCGCAGGCCATAGCGATGCCTCAACCTCTGCTCCTCGTCGGCCGTTGCCGTAATGGGGTGAAAGCTTGCATCGGCCGCCGCTGAGACGTTCACAACACGCTCCGGAGGCAGATTCAGGCATTCGATCCCTTCCGAGCGGGACGATTCGGAAGTCGCAAGGGCAAGGTCTGCGCGTCGAAGATGGGTCAACTTGCGCTCGTACCAATACTCCATCGAAGGATCGCTGAGATAGTGCTCGCGATGCAGCAATGGGATCAGGTCGTGCAACGTCACGGCAGTGGGGAGCGCCTGGCCAAACACGCCGATCGATGTAAGGGCGTCGTCGAAGAATCCTTCGAAAAGACTCGACAGGTGCACGATGTCCGGCGCCAGATCCGACAGGAACGCCTCGCGCACGCGCTCCCCGAGCTCGCACCTCCAGCGGTTGGATGGCGCATTCTCTGCGACCGGCGTCAGAGCTTGCCATACGACCAGCCGTTCCTGCGGGACCAGGCCGTCGAACTCGGCGCGAAGGGGCTCGATCGTCTCGGGGAAGAGACCGCTCATGGCAATCCAGACTTCATGCGGACCCGCGTTCCGCGCGACGGACTTGGCAAATCCTAGCGATTGCCGTCCGATCCCCCGCATGCGGCTGACCGAGGTCTGAGCGCCCTGCAGGTCAACGACGATTTTCAATTAGACGAGGTCCCTTGCGATGATTCCATTGCGTCGAAGACGGTGTCGTCACGGGCGGCGACGAGCAACCGATAGGTGCGCAATACCGATGGCGAGTATCGATCGAGATTGCCCAGATCGGTGTGGAACGGATTAACAGGTTGTAGTCGAGATTCCATTTCGGGCGTCACTGCCTCGGTGCGTTGAACGCCAGTCTTGAATGCGATCGATCGAAGTCTCTGGTAGTAACCCGGGAATCGAGCGAGGAGCCTGACAAGAATGATCTTAAGCGCCGGCCGCGTCTGCAAGAAGCGAGCGGATCGCCCAACAAGACGTTCCGCCGCGCTCCGGACCAGTGCAACGAGTCCCGTCCATCCATGTCTGGTTGCGACTCGCGATACGCCAAAGTTTCGCTTTAGCCAGCGCAGCGGCGCGGTCAGACGCCAGGAGCGAGTCGCGTAAACCGCCTGCAGGTGATTGTTGATATCGTTCGCAATGGTGGTCCACCTGGTCATTTCTCGATGGATTTCGTCGATGCGCGACCTTGCGGCGGACAGCTCGCTCTCTAGATTAGTGGCGTACTCCCTGGTAGCCAGTATTGCCTGGTGCTGCGACTGCGTCCTGACGGCCGCATCGACGATCTCCTTCTCACGCATCGACAACTTATCCTGCAGGATCGCAACTTCATCAGTGCGTTTCGTCAGCGCGGTCGTCAGCGCCGCCGTTTGACTCTTGAGAAACGAGACTTCATCGGTGCGCTTCGTCAGGGCGCTGGTCAACTCCGCCACTTGACTATTGAGAATCGAGATTTCGTCGACGCGCCGCTGTAGGTCTTCGCGCGCCTTCGCGATGTCGTCGTGAACTGCGACAAGGGCGTCGCGCAGCTCGACGCATTCCGCTTCCGCCGCATCGGCAACTCGTCGGCTGCATTCAAGCGCGACAGCGTGGGCCTCGATCTCGCGCTGCGAGTGGGCCAGCCGGTCGGTTTGCCTGAGCGCGACCTCGCGCACCCTGGCAGCATCTTCGACGAGCTGCGCGCTGGCGCGTCGTGGCCCGGGCTTGCAGTCCGTACGCGAGCGCAGCGCGGAGGCGAGCTCAGCAGCGTCGTATCCGTGTGCGGCAAAGAGTCCGTGCACGTCGCTTTCCACGCTTTCAAAGAATGCGCTGTCGGCATTGCCAAAGCTACCCTGCGCGATATTACAATCCGAAAGATCCAGCTCCGCTATGTCTTCGGCACGCAATCGTTCGAGCGTACGTCGACGATATGCCACCGATGAGCTCAGTAGATCGATGTTGACGGAAACGTCGGCGATCCTTTCGACTTCTATCAACGAATAGAGCCATAGCGAATAGAACGCAAGGTAGTCGTGGCGTGCGTTCAGCCGATGGCTGGATGCACGTGCGATCTCGTTTTCGATGTTCGGGTCGTGGAAATCGGCGACTGAGCATAGCTCCTTGACGGCGCGCAAGACCCGGGGCAGGTCGGTCGCGTTGAGAATCAGCTGATTGGTGGCATCGAAATAGCTATCGACTTGGTACGACCACCATTGGTCCCAGGGATTGCGCCAGAGGTGGATATGCGTTCCACCGAATCGTCGTCGGAACGCCAGCGCACGGCCGAAGCTGCGGCAACACTGCAGCATCGGGCGGCCACGTGCATGGTCGAGCAACGCCTGCAAATATGTCGCCGCCAGTTCGAATGAAGGGTTACCCTCGCGGGCAAAGAACGAGTCGTAGCTCAACTCCTTTCTGAACAGCGGGGCAATCGCGTCCTTGACCTCGTAGAACTCCCAGAAATAGGGCTTCTGCAATTGCGGATGGCGGAGAGTAGATCCAAGTTGAAGGTCGAGATCGAGAAGGCGCTGGGGTGCTTCCGCTGCGTAACGAATGTACTCGTGCAGCGGCTCCTGATAACACCAGTACCCAGCGGGCGAGCGCCGAAAAGCGCTGAACAGGTAAGTGCTTCCGGCGCGAAACAGCGAGTGGATAAAGACGGGCGACGATTTCATTGTTTGTCTGGCGCTGTCTAGCCTTGGGTCACTTCCGCGGCGGTCACCGCCAGCGAGGCTTCCAAGTCCACGAGCCCAATCAACGCCGTGGACGTGGCGCTTGCAGTTACTCGAATTATCGCCGTGTCAATACGTCGACTGAGAAATTCAATATGACTGCCCGAGTTCACCTTGACGCCACAATTGAGGTAATAAACGCCAGGCGCGAGCCAATTGGTTAGCTCGAACCGCACGTCAGCGATTTCTCCGGGCAGGTAGTTGCGCCGGGTGGTGTCCCATCGGGTCGAATCGACACCATAGAGCGCGACGCCTTCTCTAGTCTTAATCATCATGGCAAATATCGGCTCGCGGGTAGGCTTTTTGAACGCGACCCGGAAGCGCCAGACGAACGGCTGACCGCTCTCGACGACGTTGATGCGCTCACCTTTCGTGTTCTCGATCCGGCAGGACTCGATGTCGGCCATGTCGTTTCCGTAGACAACTTCGCATGTCGCGCCCGCCAGGTCCTGGTCGAACATGGCCGTCTGTAGTGCGGAGGTGGGTGTGGGACGGTTGGGCTCAACACCGAACAAACATTGTTCGTACTCGTCGCACACCAGCTTCGCAGCACCGAAGCGCGCCAGGCGGCCTTGGCGCAGAAAGGCGGCGCGTGAGCAGATCTTCCTGACGGTCTCCAGATCGTGGCTCACGAACAGCAGCATCGTCCCGGCGGCGCAGAAGTCCTCGATTCGCCGAAAGCATTTGCGCTGGAACGCGGCGTCGCCTACCGCCAGCGCCTCGTCGATGATCAGGATCTCAGGACGGAACGCGGTCGCCACGGCGAACGCGACCCGGACCTGCATGCCGCTCGAGTAGGTTCGCAAGGGCTGATCGAAATATTCACCGATGTCGGCGAATGCCTGAATCGAAGGCATCACTTCCAGCAACGCGCCGCGCTCGAAGCCCATGAGGCCGCCAGCATGGAAGGCATTCTGACGACCGGTGAGTTCGGGATTGAAGCCCATCCCGAGTTCCAGGATGGCGGCAACGCGGCCGGCTGTCGCGACGGTCCCTTCGGTCGGACGCGATGTTCCGGCGATGAGCTTTAGAAGTGTGCTCTTTCCGGCGCCGTTTTGCCCAACGATCCCGACAGCTTCGCCGGGTGAGACGCTGAACGTCACGTCGCGCAGCACCCAATGCTCGGCGGTCGGACTCATCTTGACACCGCACCACGAGAGCAGGCGATGCCATTCGGATCGATACAAGCCGAAAGCTTTGCCGAGACCCGAAACCGTCAACGCCGGCGCGATCACAGAACGTCCACCATTTCCCCGCTGGCGCGGCGAAACAGCGCGAGGGCTGCCGTCAGAAGCAACAACGTGGCGCCGAAGATCCACCCCAGAGCGACGAAATCGGGCGGCCGGTCGAACACCATTATGTTCTGGAAGCTCTGCACGATCGCCGTCATCGGATTTACCTTCAATAGTATCTGCAGGTCCTTTGGCACGACATCCGGCGTATAGACGACGGGCGTGAACCAGAATCCAAGCTGCAGAGCGATCGGAACGACTTGGCCCACATCACGCACGAAAACGTTGAATACACCGAGCATTAGCCCAAGCCCGAGTCCGAGCAACAACGTGAGGACCATAAGCACCGGCAACCAGCCCAACTCCGGGCCGGGGAGGTGCCCCATCAGCGTAAACGCCAGCAGGATCGCGAGCAGCAGCAGGAAGTTGTTGATCAGGGCCGAGCCGGAAATGATGAGCGGAAGATTGATGCGAGGAAACAGCATCTTTTTCAGCAGATTGCCGTTGTCGATGAACACGGTCAGGCAGCGGTTAATGATCTCGGAGAACAGCGACCACGCCAGCATGCCGGAGAGCAGGTACATCGCATAGGCAAACTTGCTCCCACCCATCCCGGGCAGCCTAACCCCCATCACTTCCGCAAGCACCACGGCGAATATCGCCGCCTGGGCCAGCGGGTGGATGATCATCCACAAGCCGCCGAGCTTGCTGCGGACGAAACGCGCTCGAAACTCGGTATGGATCGACGAGAGTATGAAATAGCGGTACCGCCAGGCGCCTAGGAAATTCGGGGCAACCATAGCGATGGTTCTTGGACGAATGAGCCTGTCATCGTCAGACCGCGAAGCGAGCCCTTTGCACCCCCGCATGATACCAAATCACCCGGTCACGAATCGGCAGATTCCCAGTCGCGACGAACGAGGTATCGAGAGAGAATCGATGCAATTGGCGCCATTCTGGGAGGGCGGTTGAGAGCTGTGGACTCGCGAACGCCGCAGCGTCGCAGCGATCGGGAACCACGCTCGTGCTTGCCTAGCCGCGGTACGGTCGAATTGGGTAAGCTGCGCCTGGCGCGGGCGTCTGTCTTCAAGGAGGGTATCTGAGCTGCCGGAGGTCAGCGCGATGCCGCGAGACCTACATTCTTCGACGAAGCCGATGAACAGGAAAAGGTACTTATTGGCGCATGCGGCCCCTCACGAAGTCATCCAGCGCCGTGTCTCGGGGCCTGCGTGATAAGCGCACTGATCGCGGCCGGAACCCTCGTGTTCGCGTATGCGAGCGGACGCTTCGTGACTCGCGACGCTCTTGCGCGTCGAATGGACCGGTCTGCGCTTGCTCGCCATGCGGTGGGCATGATCGTCGGGCTGGCGCTGCTTACGCCGGTGCTGGTGGTGTTGGCGGCGGCGGGGTTGTTCCGGACAACCTGGATAGGCGCCGTCGCTTGGGCCGGAAGCGTCGTTATAGCAGCAACCTGGCACAGGCGCCGGACGGAACAAACCAGCCGTTTCGGCGCCGTCGAATGGATCGTTTCGCTGGGGGCTGTTGCCTTCCTTGTTGTCGCATCTGCCGGTCGTGACGAAACCCTGGGCGCGGGGCGGGACCAGCAGGTCTATGCGGCATTCGCCGTCGTATTGTCCGAGCACGGCACGTTTGCCTTGCGATACGCGCCGCTCGACGACGCCGACGTCTCGCTCCTGCGCCAAGGTTACAGGAAGGAAGCCTGCACGGCCCACGTCTTCAAAAACCTTCACGCCGAACATCGGCAATCGCCTTTTGTCGTTCCGGGAGGCGTCAATGCTTGCGACGGCGTGGAGTCTCCGATCGGACTATTGCATCCGTCGGGATGGCCCGTGTGGCTCGCTGTCGTGCACTCGGTCTGCGGCGTCGAGGGCTTGTACGCCACGAACGCCGCCGTATTCGCACTCGGAGGAGTGATTTTCTTCCTCCTGACACGACTCGTTGCCAGTCCCGTTATCAGCGCTGCTGCCGCACTTCTGCTGTTGGCGTTGCCTGCCTCTCTTTGGATCGCCGGAATCTCTCTGAGCGAGCCACTCGCAATGGCGTTGCTGCTCGCTATTCCACTGGTGGTGACCGCACGCGAGCGAAGGCAATGGTTGGTCCCCACGCTCGTGATCGCCGCGATGCTGGTTCGCGTCGACTCGGTGATCGTTGTCCCGATCTTGATGTTAGCGGAGCTGCTCGCGACCTGTTCATGTCCGACGGCAGCACGAATCGTGGCTTGCCTGAAAACCGAAATGCGGTTGCTGCTCGCCCTCGCCGTTGGATTCGTCAGCTATGCGATTCTGTTTCCACGATATCTCGAGGCAACGTTTGATGTCGTCGCCATGACAAGCGCCACGTCGGCCGGATTGGCGTTTGTCGCGATGACGCTCACGCCGGCGGTGGCAGCTTGGATCGGACGTTTGATCGCCAGCCGGCAAACGAGAATAACGGTCATCTTCTTGCTGGCGCTTCTCTCCTTGTATGCGGCGGCGGTTCGGCCCACGCGGCAGCCCTTTGCCACCATCCGGGAGAATTTCAGCCTCTACGGTATGCGGGACTTTCGCGAGGATTCGTTGCGAAATCTAGCCGTTTATCTCTCGTGGCCCGTTGTCGTCGCCGCGGGCTTGGGCGTCATCTGGGCCATCTGGCGCCGCTGGGGTAGCCGCAAAGGCTTGCTGCGGCCGCTTCTTCTTGCGCTGGCACTTGTGCCAGCCCTCGTCTATTTGTGGATCCCGCACGTCTCGCCGGACCATCCCTGGGCATTCCGCCGCTTTATTCCGCTGGTTGTCCCCTGTGTATTACTGTTCGCGGCGACATTCGTTGACGCATGCACGAGACGGACAGGCCGGATTGGGCTGGTCGTCGGTGGACTGGTGCTATTGTGCTTGCCAGGTGTCCTTTTGATGCAACAGTACCCACGCGGCGTATCGTTTATGCGGGAAAACGACGGGTTGACCAAGCAAATCGCCGCCATCGCCACGCAGCTGCCGGAGGGATTGATCGTTGCGGACAGTGTTCAGCAAGATATTGGATCGGCGATGTTTGTCGTCTTCGGCAAACCGGTAGCGGTCGCTGACGGAGGCCTTGATCCTTATGGCGACCCAACCGCGATTACGGCGTGGGTCGAAGCGAAAGCGGCGAGCGGTCATCCGGCGTGGCTGCTCCACGCCCCGGAAACGTGGCGCACCGGAGCGCACTGGTCGGATCAACAGGCATGGTGGGTAACGCGAGAGGTCATCGCGCCGTCGTTCAAGCCGCCCGCTACGACGATCGAAAAACGGAGTTCGGAAATCATTCTTTCCAGAGTAGACGGGCTCGACCCCACTTTCGCGTCACGGATGTTTGGTGCCGAGCGAATATGGGGTGCACGCGAACACGGCTTCTTCGGCACCGAAGTTGCGAGCTTTGGCATGTTCCGATACACGAACGGCGATGCCTGGCTGGATGTGCCCGCCGAGCCACTGCGATCAGCGGATGCTCTCAAGGTCGACGTTTTCACGTTCGCGAAGGAAGGTGTGCATCGTTGGCTGCGCGTGGGCATCGATGGGCGCACTGCGTGGGAAGGCAGTGTTGCGGCTGGTCTTGCGACGGTTCGAATGCCCATGCCCCAACTAATGACAGGCGACGTGGCACGTATCGAGATACAAAGCGAGCGAGCGGACCCTGCGGATATGGGGCCCGGCGATCCACGCATCGGATTGAGCGCGGGACTGGTCGGCATTCGACCATTCCGGCGCAGTGAGGCAGACTTTAAAACCTTCGAGTCTCAAAATTTCTGTTCCGAGCTGGACGCCGTAGCGGTTGGCCCGGGCTCGATCCGCATATCGGAAAGCGGCAGCGGTAATTTCGTCGCCGACGTTAGCAATTGCGGCACTGCGTACTGGCAAAGCGGACGAGACGCTGGAGAAGATGCTAATGGATCGGTGCAGATTGCGCTGCGCTGGCACGAACGTGGGAAGCCCAATAACATAGTCGCCGACAATCGATGGCCATTGCTGCTGTCGCTGCTCCCCGGAGACCGAACCAGGATCAGGGTGCCGCTGCAGCCGCTTGGCGCCAATGGCCAGATGCTTCCCGTGGGCGACTACGATATCAGCGTGGAGATGGTCCGCGAACCCGGAGCTTTGTTGTCGCATGGTCCAAAGGCAATCCTCTCAATACCTATTGCGCTGGTGCCCTAGTACGCCGTCATGTGGTGCGTGGAGACATTGCCATCGGTTCGCACAATGGCTCGGCCGGGACTGGGTTTTGGCCGTCTATTCCATCGAAGCAGACGGCTAGGTATCAGGCCATGAAGCTGGTCGTGCAGATCCCATGCTTCAACGAGGAATCGTATCTTCCGCAGACGTTGGCTGCGTTACCCCAATCTGTTCCCGGATTCGAAACGGTTCAAGTGCTGGTGGTGGATGACGGAAGCACTGACCGGACCGCTGACGTCGCGCGTGCTCTCGGCGCGACCGTCGTACGCGTACCCAGGAACCGCGGCCTGGCTAACGCCTTCATGGTCGGCCTCGAGTCGAGCCTCGAGATGGGCGCGGACGTCATCGTGAACACCGACGCGGACAATCAGTACTTCGGCGCAGATATCACGAATCTCGTTGCGCCAGTGCTGGCAGGCAGCGCCGACCTCGTCATCGGCGCACGCCCGATCGCCGACATCGCGGCGTTTTCGCCCCAAAAGAAGATGCTGCAGCGCCTCGGCTCCTGGGTCGTGCGATTGGTGTCCGGCACAAGCGTCTCCGATGCCACCAGCGGCTTTCGCGCGATCAGTCGCGATGCCGCGTTGCAGACCAGCGTGTTCTCACGCTACACCTATACGCTCGAATCGATCGTCCAGGCAGCGCAGCGCGGGCTTCGCGTCACCTCGGTGCCAATTCGAGTGAACGCGGCAACCCGGTCGTCGCGCCTCTCGACCGGCGACGCGAGTTACTTGTGGCGGGCCGGAAGCGGCTTGGTTCGAATCCTCGTCGTCTACCGACCATTCCGGTCTTTCATGCTGCCGGCGATCCTTCTGTTTGCAGTCGCAACGGTCATCGCTCTACGTTTTCTATACTACTTTCTCGAGGGCGAAGGTAGCGCGGGCCATGTCCAAAGCCTGATATTCGCCGCGATTCTCTATGGTTTGAGCGGTGCATTGATGGCCGTCGCATTTCTGGGCGACTTGCTTGCGATCAATCGCCGGTTACTTGAAGAAATCCGACTCGAAATGCGTCGGATCAAATTCGCGGCGGGGCGCAAACAACCAAGCGATGAGTGACGACTGGCGTCCTGTCGGCGACTCACGGCGTGCGACATGGTTCGTCACGCGCAAATATCCGCCGCGCATCGGTGGCATGGAAACGTTAAGCTGGGAGCTGACGAGACGGATCGGCAAACGGCGCCCCGCACGGGTGATTGCATTGCGGCGGGGCAGTCTGTGGCTGCCGTTCTTTTTGGGACGCAGCGCGCTTGCAATTCTTGGCAACGGCATCCTGAGGAGAATTGCGGTGCTGCATTTAGGGGACCCGGTCCTTGCTCCCCTGGGATGTCTTGCGAAAAGTCTGGGGATTCCAGTGTGCGTTACTGTACATGGCCTCGACGTCACGTTTGCAAGACCGCTATACAAGCTGTGGTTGCGAGCGTTTTTTCGAAATTTAGACGCTTATATATGCATAAGTGCTGCGGCACGCAATGCTGCCATTGCTCGTGGTGCACCAGCATCGCGCACTAATACCGTTGGGATTGGCGTCGTTGCAACTGAAGCAACTGGACTTCCGCGCGAGCCCGATCTGCTGTTATTTGTCGGCAGGCTTGTGCGCCGAAAAGGGCTTGAATGGTTCGTTCAACAGGTCTTGCCGCAACTCGCGAACAGAAGGCCGAAAATTCGCCTGGTCATTATTGGCGCAGGTCCGGAACGCCCGGCAATTCAGCGAGCCGCTGCTAGTGCCGGCGTCGCACAGCGCATCGAGTGGCTCGGTGCCTTGTCCGACGACGCGAGGTCGCTCTGGCTTAGGCGCGCTGCGGTTTGCATCCTGCCCAATGTGCGCATACAGAATGACATCGAAGGCTACGGTGTCGTAGCGCTCGAGGCGGCCGCGGCAGGCTGCCCTGTGGTCGCCGCCGATCTCGAGGGCCTGCGCGATGCCATCATCGATGGTAAGGCGGGCCGGCTCATCACGTCTGCAGATCGTGTAGCCTGGACCGACGCAATCGCCGAATTGCTCGAAGACCCGGCCCGCGCGGCGGAGCTCGGCGCGCGCGCGCAAGCGTGGGTACGAACCGAGCGGACTTGGGATACTGTCTGCGATCGTTACGAAGCGGTATTCGACGCGCTCAACTCGACGCATATGATGTGAGCATTTGGCAAGATAACTTCCGCATCGATCAAGATTTCCTCAAGCCGAGCGCAGCTGCGATGATTGGAAACGACTTGCGGCGGTTAAACAAAAGCATCGTCCGCGTGTTGCATTCATGGGTACATTTGCAATGGCGAGCCCGTTTCGAAGAAGCAAATAGCTTGGCCGCTGAACTTTCGCGTATCTTCGCGAATTCATAACCTGCATCGCGTACATTGCCCAACTTGTCTCCGATCAGTTCGCAGCCAAATATGTCGCCAGTTTCAGACATTACGTATTCGCGCTCTCCGGCTAGGCAGAATGACTCGAATTCGCCGCCGCGTGCTTGTCGGGCGATGTATTCGTAACGCTGTCGATTTATTTCTTGCCGGGCACGCGTACGTACCCCGCGTGAACCGGAGCTCCAATCTGTATCAGCG
This sequence comes from uncultured beta proteobacterium, assembly GCA_963776175.1. Classification (GTDB taxonomy): domain Bacteria; phylum Pseudomonadota; class Gammaproteobacteria; order Burkholderiales; family Casimicrobiaceae; genus PALSA-1003. Next base: position 383,895 of record CAVZLP010000007.1, read on the forward strand.
CGGTATCGGTTGTCGAGCCATCGCGACAGTTCGACGTATCGGTCGACATCGAGATCCTGGGCTAATGTTTTATCGACTGGATTTCCTCTGATGAACGTCAGAGCGTGGAACGTCGGCCGAACTTCATCGCTTATGAAGCGACAAAGCGGGTCGAGTTCGGTCTGGTTCTCTCGCATGAACACCGTATTGACGCCGGCGGTGAGATTTGGAATTCGTCCAGCGAGCTCGATCACGGCTCGCAACGTTGCGGTTGCGTTATTCCATAACCCGGGAATCTGTCGGACGTGATCGTGGAAATCCGCCATTCCGTCCAGTGAGACTGCAATTCCGAGGTGCAGATCAGGCGAGATCGCGCAAATGCGTTCGATAGTGGTGCAGATTTGTGCGGCGGAATAGCCGTTGGTTGGAATCGACGCAGTGAAAAAGCCGCAGTGCTCGTGATACGACTTGATGATTTCGGGCAAGTCCTTGCGCAGGAAAGGCTCGCCGCCGGAGAACAGAAGCAGTCGAATTGGGGGTAGGGTTTGGACGAAGCGGTCTATCTCGTCCGACGTAAGCTCATTAGTGCGCTGATTGATCGGGTAGAAGCAATGCCTGCATTTCGCGTTGCACCTCGAGGTTACGAAATGCGTCCATTGTGCGATGGCATCACCAGGCGCCACCCAATCGCGCATTAGCGAGGCTGCTTGGCGGACGCGCAATCCGGTCGCAGTCAAGCGCTGACCTCCTGCTCGAGTGCCCGGCCTTTGTGGTCAACACGGCGTGCACGCAAAAAGCCGAATATACGGGCGATCTCGCCCGCGACCAACATGGGGAATAGTGCCATCGCCTTTCCGACCATTCTTTGCCTGAGCATTCGCGCCATGACTAACCATAAGTGCGGAAACAGGAACAGCAATGGCGGCACTCGAAACAAGATCTTGCCCGGCAAATCAAGCGATCGTCGAGTCCAGTAAAACTGCTGTCCCGCATCGATTTGCCGATGCCAGAATTGTTTGCTGTCTAGCCGTTCGTGCTTGTGCAGTATCCGAATCCGCGGCTCGTACCAAATCCGGCCGCCTTGGACCTGGACGGCCAAGGCAAAGAACGTGTCCTCGCCAAAGTTAGTCGCGGGAAAGCGAACGTGCCCGACTGCGTCGCGACGATACGCGATCGCCATCGTGGGATAGCTGGTACAGGGCCGCGCTCGGCCGGATATCCACTCGGAATGGTTCAAGAGCAGATCGAGCTCGGCCCAAACGCTTTGTTGGCCGTTGAATATCCGCCCGCCGACGGCGACGATCGAAGAGTCGGACGCCAGAACTTCCTTGACGATCGCGAGCCAATTCGGCGCAATCTCCACGTCGGCATCGAGGAAGGCTAATACGTTGCCGCGCGCCTCCTCGATGCCCTTGTTGCGCGCACCGCCCGCGTTGTGGCGCTGTCTTAGTCGGATGACGCGAGCCCCTGCGGCGATCGCCGCGTCCGCCGAGCCATCCGACGAGGCATCGTCGACTACCAACACCTCCAGTGGACTGAGCGTCTGCGCAAACGCCGTCCGAACGGACGCCCCCACCGTAGCAACCGAGTTGCGGCAAGGAATGATGACCGAAGCTGCAAACGGCGCGCTGGACATTGCGTCATTCTACGCGCCGCGCACTCTGCTCCTGTTGGTAGGTCAACGCAATCCACAGTTGCAACGGCAAAGTGATTCAACGCCAAATGAATATGATTCGCTTTAGATTTATCGTTTTGCGGCTTTTTTCGCACCTATTTGAAGATTTCAACCCGGGCATGTCGCTTTAAGCGCCAGCCTATGGTCAGTCCGCAGACTACGCGACACTTCGAATCGTACCTACGCCAAGAAGGTGCCGGAAGGCTCACGGGGATGTTCCTGGTCATACCCTGGACGGATCCTTTTGCGCGCCTTGTATCCGACATATCGCCGACTGCCGATTTGCATGTGATCTTGCTTGCGGAGCTTCCTTTGCCGGTGCTAATCTGCTCATTGAGTAGGAGCTTCCGATAACCTGTTGCCTGGCTCCGCAATCGACCAAATGTTTTCGCAAAACCGTTAGTGGAATTGCGATTGTCAGAATTTTGAAGTTTGAGTCTATCCCCAAGGAATAACCAATCGATCAAAAACCGATGCATCCGCTGTGTAGCGATCTGGAGCACAGCTCCGAATGGGATCGCTTAGACTGCCGCGGATTTTCGTCCCGCCTAATTAGTCATTCTCTGGAAGGAAGTGCGCCATGAAACCAAGCACGTGGTTACGAATCTTCGTCGGAGTCGCCCTGTTAACGAGTGCGGCGATGGTGCAAGCTCAGGCGACGGCTGGCTCCGGGACGGTCGTAGTCATCCCGTTGGTCACGCACAGTGCCTCGTTCAAGGCCGAAATCTTCGTGCGCAACGACGACCAGAACAACGCCGACATCACGCTCAACGTTCGCTTCTACGACACGTTGCTGGCGCCGCCGCCGGGGCAGCGTCCGTGCAGTCAGTTGGTCGTACCTGCCGGCAAAACTGTTTCGTTCACGCTCGATGCCCAGTGCACGTTCAATCCCTCGAATTCGCACTTCGGGATGCTCGTGCTCGAGGACGCGACCGGAACCTACAAGACGAATCTCTTCTATGCTTTCGCGAGGAGCCAGAACCCTACCGGCATAGGCGCCAGCGTCGAGGGCTTTCCCGTCGGCACCTTTTCCGGGCAGAACGCCAACGTAATCGGATTGAAGCGCGTCGCAGCCGCCCCTGGATACCAGACCAACTGCTTCGTCGGCGCGCTCGGCGAGGCAGTCGATTACACGCTCACGTTGTTCGATTCGAGCAACACCCAGATCGGAAGCGTGCTCAGCGGTTCGCTGGTACCGTATCAGTTGGTGCGATTCATAGACATTTTCGCGGCGGCTAGCGTGCCAGCCGGCGATCATCTGAACGCGCGGGCGCGATTTTCGTCGACCGACACCGACCCCAACGCGCCGGCGTTGGTGGGATTCTGTACTGTGCAGGAAAACAATACGTTCGGCGCCGACTTCCGGATTGCGAAGTCACGCGACAGCCTCGATCGTCGGCAGAAGCGAATAATGTGTTATGCATCGAGCGACTGTATCAACGCCGACACGGTCAATCCGACACAAGCCGATACGACCCATACCAACGTTCACCCGATGTTCATTGACCAGCCGGATTTCGTTAAGTGTGATCTGGTGAGCCCGCACCTAGCCGACCTGCAAATGCGGCTGCGCGTGGCGGACGATCCCACCGGGACGTTCGGGAGTACGGTGTTCGTGCCGAGCCCGCCATTCGATGCCGACCCGCCGTACACGGCGGGTGGATCCGGTCTGACGGGCTTCTATATTTTTACTGGCCACCGCAGTCAGGTTGGTCAGGGCGGCGGCGTCGGTCAAGTTTCGCGCTGGTTCATCGATATTCAAGCCAGCGCCACGGGCCTAGCGAATCCCGGCGACTTCCCGCTCGATTACGGCATCGTCTGCACTGCAGGCAATGGCGTCACCGTGCCGTACATCCGGGGCCAGTCGGCGAGGGTGGCCTTCTGAGCTTTCCGCGCACTTAGACGCACCGGCCGGGCGGCGGAGCCTCCCGCCGGGCTTTTTTTTGATTCAAAGAGGGCACCAAATCCAGGCTCATGGTCGGGCGCGCGGAGTTCGGCTTGGTTTCGGCTTGGTTGCAACTGGATGACGGCACCCGTGCGCGACCCGGAACTGTCCCCATAAGCGAACTATCGCGACGTTCCTCGAGTGCAGTAGGGCCGCGGACGTCATCGAAGAACGGCGAACGACGCGGATCGTTCGGCTTCAAAGTAAAACGGGGAATCATCGCCGACTCCCCGTCTTTGTTCATTGCCAACTGCCTAGTGCGAGGCGTCGCGGCGTCGCACCAGCATCAGTCCCATGAGGCCAATGGCCAGAAGAGCCACGGGCGCGGGCTCGGGAATGGGTGCCAGGAAAACGATTCTGCGTGTAGTCACGCTGAACATGTACCCCTCACCCGCCGCGTCGCTCTCGCCCAGGTTCCCCGTCGGAGCGCTGAACAGGATCGGTTTGAACAACGGCTGAGGCGGCGGCGATGTGTGCGTGAGCCAGTATTGATCGTAGGCGCCGGTCGTCATTCCAACGATGTCCGTCCACGATATTTGCAAGTCGTTTAGGCCATCGGTCGGCTTGGGCATGTACTGAGAGGTGTCGTAGATGAGGACTATCCCCTGGTCGCCACCATCCGGCGGGAGTGAATTGATGTAGTCGGAGACTTCTTGGCCAAGCGGCGGGGGCGGGGGCGGTGTAAAGAAGTCCGACGCTCCGCCTTCCCCTGCGCCATCGCCCGCCGGTCCGGCGACCACTGGCATCGAGCAGGCGAGCACCAACCCTCCGACCAAAGTCAGGTATGCAATTGTTTTCATCAGTATCAGTTCTGTTCTTAGGTTCCGTACCCCTCGCCACACTCAAGTCAGCAGATTCCGTGCCATCAGGATTTTCCCTGCTAAAACAGGATCACGGTGGTGCCCGAGATCCGTCGTTCGGCGGAAGTGTAAAATTCCCCGACGTTTCAGGCACTAAGAGCCTGATTGGTGCGGATGCCGTTGGCATACGCCAGACGTTGGCGGACCTCTATACCCGTCGCGCCCGGAAGAAGCTGCATCGCGTGGCATTTACGCGTCAAACAAGAACGACGATCGAATTTTGACATGACTTTGTCGCGTCGTGCACCAACGGCCCCAAGGGCGCGGTTGGTGCCGCAAATGCCCAGATGTTACATTCCGGCACCCCTCCATTCCTAAGCTCGCATCGGCCGCCTTGCCCCCGTTATTGACCACATGACCAAGCGTGCATTGATCACCGGCATCACGGGCCAGGATGGCGCCTATCTGGCGCGGCTGCTCCATGGCAAAGGGTACGAGTTGTTCGGCCTGAATTCACGACACAGCACAAGAAATAGCTCTAAGACAATGCGGGGCCTTGTTCTTTGTTTTCTTGCTTCGTTCAGTTACATACTGTCCGCTGGTACTTGGTCCGTTCCTGGTCCAGGGTCCTGAGTCCGCAATCCCGCGCGGTCGCAGCGGCACGCCGAAGCCAGGGACCAAGGACGGGACCAAGACCAAAGGCCCAAGACCCAAGGACAAGGATGGGCGGTTACTGGCCGAGTTGGTGGCCGCGGCGTCTCCGCCGGCGGCGCCGGCGTCTGCGGCCCGGAGGACCATCTTCGGCCGCGGCCGTTGCGGCGGCGGCCGTCGCGTCGGCAGGCTCGCCGGGCCCTTCCGCGATCAGGGCGTTCCAGTGCTCGACGATTTCCGGCGAGTCGCCGTGCACGTCGAGCCACACCAGCGCCTCGCGAAAGATGCTCCGGTGGATGAGCGCCCGCTTGGCGCGTGGGTTGGCGCCCAGGTCGCGAAGCCGGCGCTGCAGGCTCAGGATCTGGCGAAGCCGTTCGACGTCGTTCCGGGCCAGCGGCAGCTCGCCGAGCTTGAGCCCCGGCGGACGCTTCGGGATCTTGCCGTCGGCTTGCGGCACGCGCTCGCCGACGAGCGGGATGCCGAGCGGCACGATCAGCGTGCCGAGCAGGATGGGGTTCGTCAGCGTCTCCGGCGTGGACTCGAACCGGCGGCGGTAGTCGTCGAGCGACGCCAGCGACTCCCACAGCTCGTCTCCGGCCCGCTGGTGGAGCTCGGCCGAGATCGGCTCGAGCAGGCCGATCTCCAGCAGGCGTCGCGGAACGTCCGCTCCGCCGACCCGGCGCGCAGAATCTTGTAGTACTCCTCGATCAGCCGCGGCGGCGAGCTTCGCGCGATCTCGCTGCGATGCTTGCGGATGGCGTCGGCCAGCGGCGGATCGATGCGTGAAGTCGAGCCGCGCGGCGAGCGCCACGGCGCGCAGCATCCGGACCGGATCTTCCTGGATTCGCGTCTTCGGGATCGCCGATGGATCGGACGACGCGCGCGCCGAGATCCTCGAGGCCGCCGACGTAGTCGATGATCGAGAACGTCGCGATGTCGTAGAACGAGCGCGTTGATCGTGAAGTCGCGCCGGAACGCGTCTTCTTCCGGCGTGCCGAACGTGTTGTCGTGATGGATGAGCGATCGCGTGCCGTCGGCCGTCGACGGCGATCGCGGCGCCGCGGCACGCCGTCGGCCGACGACTTCTTCGCCGGCCGCGCAGCTGCCGCCTGAACGTGGCGACCTCGATGACCTTCGTGCCGAACTTGACGTGCGCCAGGCGGAAGCGCCGGCCGATGATCCAGCAGTTCCGGAACAGCTTCTTGACCTGGTACGGGATGCGCCGACGTGCCGATGTCGAAGTCCTTCGGCCGGCGGCCGAGCAGCAGGTCGCGGACGCTGCCGCCGACGAGGTAGGCGACGTGGTCGGCCTGGCGCAGCCGGTAGAGCACCTTGAGCGCGTCGGGATCGATGTCGCGGCGCGAGAGCGGGTGCTCGGCGCGCGGGACGATCCTCGGCTCAGCCATCGGCGGGCATTGTACCAATTCAGCCTCTTCAGCTTTGGCGTCTTTCCAGTTCTGCGCCGATGCCGACGTCCACGTCAGCGGCACGTTCGAGCGCGGCCGCCGCTGCATCCGCGTCGCGCACGAGCGCGGCGACCTCGCTCGGCCTCGGCCTCGCGGCACCTCGAACAGCAGCTCGTCGTGCACGGTCAGGATCATCCGCGCCTGCGGCGTGGCCGTCGAGCGCCGCGTGGACGTCGATCATCGCGCGCTTCAGGATGTCGGCGGCCGTGCCCTGGATCGGCATGTTGACGGCCACCCGCTCGGCCGCCGATCGGACGCTGGCCGTTCCGGCTCGTCAGCTCCGGCACCAGCCGCCGCCGCCCGAACATCGTCTTCACGACGCCGGTCGCGCGCGCCTCGTCGAGCGTCCGGTCGATGAAGCCGCGGACGCGCGGGAAGCCGGCGAAGTAGGCGTCGATGAACTCCTGCGCGGCCTGCGGCGTGACGCCGATGTCCTTCGCGAGCGTGAACGCCGTCTTTCCGTAGAGCAGCGCGTAGTTGATGATCTTCGCGCGGCGGCGCAGCTCGTGCGGGTCGAGCCCGCTGTCGGCGCCGAACACCTTCAGCGCCGTCTGGTCGTGGATGTCGTCGCCGCGCCGGAACGCCTCGATGAGCGTCTCGTCGCCGGCCAGGTGCGCGAGCACGCGCAGCTCGATCTGCGAGTAGTCGGCCGAGATCAGCACGTGGCCCGGCGTCGGCGATGAACGCGCGCGCGGATCTCGCGGCCGAGCTCGGTGCGGATCGGGATGTTCTGCAGGTTCGGGTCGCTGCTGCTCAGGCGTCCCGTCGCCGCGACGGCCTGGTTGAAGGACGTGTGCACGCGGCCGGTCTCCGGGTTGACGAGCAGCGGCAGCGCGTCGATGTACGTGCCCTTCAGCTTCAGCAGCGCCGCGCCAGTCGAGAATCAGCCGCGGCAGCTCGTGCGTGAGCGCCAGCTCCTCGAGCACCTCGACGGCCGTCGACGGCGCCCTCGTCGTGCCGGTCCGCTTGCAGCACCGGCAGGCTGCAGCTTGTCGAACAGGACCTCGGCCAGCTGCTTCGGCGAGTTGATGTTGAACTCGCCGCCCGCCAGCTCGAAGATCTGCTTCATCAGGCGCGTCGAGCTCGCGCTCGACCTGCCGCGACTGCGCCGCGAGCGCCGCGGCAGTCGACGCGCACGCCCGCGCGCTCGATCGCCGACGAGCACCGGAATCGAGCGGCAGCTCGAGCGTCGCGGTAGACGCTCGGTCGAGCTGCTCCTTGTCGAGCAGCGCGCGCGAGGATCGGCGCGAGCTGCCCGGCAGATCCGCGCGCTCGCCCGCGAAGTCGAGCGCCGCCTCGACCGGGACGTCGCGCGAGCGACAGCGCCTTGACGCCCTTGCCGCAGACGTCTTCCTCGGTCAGCGCCTTGTAGCCGCGTGCTCGAGCGCCAGCTCCTCGAGCGGATGGCTCGACCGCGTCGGCGTCGAGCAGGTAGCTGGCGAGCATCGTGTCGAGGTCGAGCCCGCCGAGCGCGACGCCGTGCCGGGCGAGCACGATCGCGTCGAACTTCAGGTCGTGGCCGATCTTCGCGATCGCCGGGATCCTCGAGCAGCGGCTTCAGCAGCGCCGAGCGCCGTCGTCGAGCGGCAGCGACGGCGCGTCGCCGAGCGCCGCGATGGCCGATCGGGCACGTAGTCGCGCGTCGCGCGGCCGCGGTCGAAAACGCGAGGCCGACGATCGACGGCGCGCATCGGCCGACGGCCGATCGGCGCAGCACGCGGAACGCGAACGCGCCCGGCCGCCTGCAGCCGCGCGGCGAGCGCGCGCACGCTCGTCGATCGGTGTCGACGATCGCGGTAGTCGCGTGGCGACGGTGTCGGCGGTCGGCGCGAACTCGGTGACGAGCGTGCGGAAGCCGAGCTCGTGAAGAGCTCGAAGCACCGCTCGCGCGATGGCGCCGCGGTAGCGGAGCGCCTCGGGATCGAACGTCGACCGGCACGTCGGTGCGGATGCGCGCCAGCTCGCGGCTCTGGCGCGCGGCGTCGACGTTGGCGAGCAGCGCCTCGCGTACCGCTTCTGCGTGAGCTCGGACGGCGTGCGCGAGCAGGTCGTCGAGCGATCCGTACTTGCCGATCAGCTCGCGCGCGCCCTTCTCGCCGATGCCGGGCACGCCCTTGATGTTGTCGATCGTGTCGCCCATCAGCGCCAGCACGTCGACGACCTGCTCGGGCGCGACGCCGAACTTCTCCTTCACGCCGGCCGCGTCGTACCACGTGCCTTCGTCGCGCGGGTTGAAGACGCGGACGCCGTCGCGCACGAGCTGGAAGAAGTCCTTGTCGCTCGTGACGATGGCGACGTCGAAGCCCGGCGGCGGCCGCCTTCGACGCCAGCGTGCCGATCACATCGTCGGCCTCGAAGCGCTCGGAGGTGAGGATCGGGACGCCGAGCGCTTCGCACGCCTCGTGCACCATCGGAATCTGCTCGGCGAGCTCGTCCGGCATCGGCGCGCGGTTGGCCTTGTAGTCGGACGACCAGGTCGTCGCGGAACGTCCGGCCCGGCAGATCGAACGACGCGGCGATGTACTCGGGCTTGTGATCCGCGAGCAGCTTGCGCAGCATCGTCACGAAGATGTAGACGGCGTTGGTGGGCTTGCCCTGCGCGTTGTGCAGCAGCGCGCCGTCGGCCGTGCGGATGGCGCGTGATACGCGCGGTACATCTGCGAGCTGCCGTCGATGAGGTAGAGCAGAGGTTTGGCGGGCATGGGCAGAACGTTGAACGGACGAGTCACAGAAGTCAGAAGTTAGAACTGCAGACGCGAACTTCACTGTTCCGACTGTGAACTTCTCTGTGACTCTCTCGGTGCGCCTCGTGAGAGATCGCAGGAACTTTGTACTATAACATTGAGAGTGATGCGGATTTTTCGGGCCGCCGTGATCGCGCATCGTGGCGGCGACGGCGGCGGGTTGCGGCAGCGGCGGCGGGCTGTTCCGGCAGTACCAAGTACGAAGAGGACATCTACCTGTCGCTCGACGGGACGGCGACGGTGTACGTCAACAGTTCGATTGCGGCGCTCGACGCGCTGCGCGGCGCGTCGTTCAACCCCGATCCCGCAGGCCCGCGTCGATCGCGACGCCGTCCGGCAGTTCTACACGACGCCGGTCACGCGCGTCACCGCGATCAGCGAGTCGCGCCGCAGCGGCCGGCGATTCGTGCACGTCCGGCTCGACGTGGACGACATCCGCCGGCTCGGCGAGGCCGCGCCGTTTCGCTGGTCACGCTACGACCTCCGGCGCGACGGACGATCGCAGTATCTGTTCTACGCAGACGATCGGCGCCGCGGCCGGCAAGCCGGCGGGCGACGTCGGGTGGAACGGCCGCGAGATCGTCGCGTTCCGGCTGCACCTGCCGAGCAAGATCGACTACCACAACGCCGGCGCCGCCAACCTCAAGCGCGGCAACATCCTCGTCTGGGAGCAGTCGCTCGACCGATCGCCTGCGCGGCATGCCGCTCGTGCTCGACGCGCGCATGCAGACGCAGTCGATTCTCTACAGCGACGCTCTCGCTGTTCGGCATCACGTGCGTCGCCGTGGCCGTGATGTTCGGGATCGTGATTGTGTGTGGTCAGGCGGAGTGGATCGCGAGGGCCAGGCGAGCCGGGCAGGGCGGCGAGGCCGGCTAGGCGAGCGCGGAGGCAGGATTTACCTGCCCGGCCCGCCCGCCTCGCCCGACTCGCCCGGCCTCCTAGAACCGAACCCCGAACGAGAGGCGAAGCTCCCGCGGCGACGTGTACGCGAAGCGGTTGAGCGCCGTGCCGAAGATCGGGCCCTTCGCCCAGTTCACGCCTTCGACCGGCGTCGTCGTGAACGGGTTGAACGTCGCGTACAGCGTCGGGTTCGTGACGTTCGTCCGCACCGTCGGTGTCGATGCGCGTCTGGGTGACGGCGCCGCCGTTCTGAGAAGACCGTGCCGCCGCAGCCGCACAGCTGGAAGTTGTTGAAGATGTTCAGCGACCGTCAGCTGGCCGAACAGTTCGGCGCGCGTGACCGCTCAACTTGTAGCGTGTAGTTCAGCGGCGAAGTCGGTTCGCTTCTGGCCCTTCGGTCCGGAACGCGTCCCGGGCCGTGAAGAAGTAGATCGTGTTCGAGCGCCGTCGGCGGCGTGACGTAGCTAAGCCCGGGTATCGTCACGAACGGCCTCGGGTTGACGCCGTTGGCGCGTGTTGTTCAGGTTCGACGCGCCGTACGGCACGCCGCTCTCGAGCGTCTGCAGGAAGCTCAGCGTCAGGCCCTCGAGCTTCGGCACGCCGTAGTTGATCCACAGCCGCGAGCGATGCCGCTGGTCGATCTGCAGGTCGCCGTCCGGGATAGTTCCACGACGCCTGCTTGTATTCCGGGAACGAATACGCCGCGCTCGTGATCGGACCGCTGCCCACGTTCTCGCCGTCGAAGTTGCCCCAGGTGTGCGACAGCGTGTAGTTGCCGCCGACGTCCACGCGCGGCGCTGAACCGGTAGGTGCCCGACAGCGTCAGGCCCGAGTACTGCCGCTTCAGCAGGCCGTCGGTGTCGTTCTCGAATGAGCGCCAGGTCGAACTGCTGGCCGAAGCTGTTGGTCACCTTGCCCGTCGTCTGTCGATGCGCGGTCGACGTAGGCGTCGTGGAAGTTGCGATACGACACGTCGGCGCGAACGGCCGCCCGCTGCCGAACTGCCGGCTGACGCCGCCCGCGTACTCGAGGTTGTACGGCGAGTCGAGCGAGCCGTGAATCTGCGGCGTCAGCCCGGGAATCGTCGGGTTGCGCGAACCCAGCCGTGCCGGTTGGTGCCGCCGTTGGCGTTGAACCAGTTGAAGACCTGCTGGATCGGCGTCGGGCGTCGCGCGTGACCGGCGCCGCTCGCGTTGATGCTCGGGCCCTGGTAGAACCACTGGATACGTCTGCGGGTTGCCGGCGGCCGACGCGGCGTCGGCGATGCGGTTCGAGATCGCCGCGACGTACTTCGCGAAGCTGCCCGTGACCGCCCACTCGCCCTTGCCGTTCGGATCCCAGACGACGCCGATGCGCGGGCTCCAGCCGCTGTCGTTCGCCGTCAGGTGTGCCGGCCTGGTCGAGCGCCGTGGTTCTTGTCCCAGCGGAGCCCGAGGTTCGCCGTCAGGTGGTCGTTCACGCGCCAGCTGTCGTTGAAGAACACCGAGTGCGTGCGGAAGTTCGATCCCTGGCTCAGCGCCGGAATCGGGTTGTACTGAATGATCGTCGTGTTGTTGCCCAGGAACTGCGGCACGACGTCGCCGCTCGGCAGGAGGTAGGACGACGTGCCGAGGATGCGGTAGTCGCTGCCCGACTGGTGGTTGTTCGCGTTCCGGATGTCGTTGAAGTTGTCGTAGCCGAACGACATGTTGTGCGAGCCGCTGCCCTTCTTCGACAGGAAGTAGGTGCCCTTCGACGAAGAAGTCGTCGTTGTTTCGCAGCTCCGGGCCGCAGACGCCGCAGAAGGTGTCCGACCAGTAGCGCCCGCTGCGGCTCTGATCGATCAGCAGCGTGCCCTGGATGAGGTCCGTGGACTTCGCGCCCGCGTCGACGAAGCTGAAGCGGCGGCCCGAGTACGCGGGCTTCGACGAAGAAGCTCGATCCGACAGCACGCCGTTGTAGTTGACGGTGTAGAGGTTCTCGGGCAGTCTGCCGATCGCCGAGGCTCCGCAGGTCCATCGACGCCGACGGTGTTGAACGTGTAGTTGCTTCTGCGTCTGCGACGATCTTGAGTGTAGTCGCCCTGGAACCGGTGGCTCGACGTGGCCGAGTAGGTGACCTTGACCTCGTAGCGCTGGCGTCTCGTCGGTGTAGCGTGTAGGGGATGTTGGTCGCGATGAGCGTGCGCCCGCTCTCCTGCGACTGGACAGCCGGCCGGCCGTGAAGAACCACAGCTGGTCCTTCATGACCGGCCCGCTGAGCGTGTACTCGTACGTCGGCACCGTCTTGGCGATCCGCGGCGTCCTTGTGGGCCGGGTCGGCCGCGATCGCCGTCGTCTCGAACGGCGTGAGCGTCCGCCAGTTGTCGTTGTTGAGCGTGTCGCGGAACGAGCCGGCGAACAGGTTGCCGCCCGACTTCGTGATCACGTTCACCACGCCGCCGCCGAAGCGGCCGAACTCCGCCGACACGCCGCCGACGGCGACCGTCGTCTCCTGAATCGCGTCCTCGATGTACAGGTCGTACGGCGTGCCGCGGAGGTTCTCGGTGATCGCCACGCCGTTGACCATGAACAGCGATTCGAACGACGTCGCGCCGGCAATCGAGTACGCGCCGCTCGGGCCGGTCGCGTGCACGCCCGGCGCCTGCAGCAGCGTCGCGTTGATGTCGCGGTTGGTCGGCAGCGTCGCGATCAGCTCCTGCTTGAAGTTCGTCGCCACCTGCGCGGTCTGCGTCAGCACGTCGGCCGTCTTGCCGACGACGTTGACGGTTTCCGTGATCGCCGCCGGACCCATCTGCGCATCGAGCGGCAGGATCTGCGTCGGCGCGAGCGTGACCGTCTTCGTGACGCGCTCGAAGCCGCTCAGCTCGACGGCTGGGTCCAGATCGTCGCCCCGGACCGGGCCCGGGACCCGTCCGGTTACCTGGCCGTCCGGTACAGCTATCCGCGCTGGATCGTCGACGCCTTCCGCGACGCGCTCGGCCCGGACGCCGCCGAGACCGAGGATGCCCTCGCCGCGGGAAACGCCCGCCCCGCGGTGGTCCTCGCCCTCAGCCCGGCCGGCCTGCCGTCTGACGCGGCAGGCCTGCTGCCGGACGGAGAACGGACCCGCTGGTCGCCGTATGGCTTCCGGCTGGCCGGCGGTGACCCGGCGCCCCTGGTGGCCAGCGGTTCGCGGGTCCAGGCCGCTGTCCAGGACGAGGCCAGCCAGCTCGCCGCGCTCGCCCTGACCAGAACCGGCGTACCCGGCCGGGACGAGCTCTGGCTGGACCTGTGCGCGGGCCCTGGCGGCAAGGCCCGGCTGCTGGGCGGCCTGGCCGCCGCGCGCGGCGCGCGGCTGGTCGCCTCGGACCTCCACCCGCACCGGGCCCGCCGCGTCCTGGACGCGCTGAACCGCTCCGGCGGCGAGAACCATGGCGTCATCGCCGCCGACGGGCGCCAGGTTCCCTGGCCGCCGGGCACGTTCGACCGCGTCCTGGCCGACGTCCCCTGCTCCGGCCTGGGCTCACTGCGCCGCCGCCCCGAAGCCAGGTGGCGCAAGACCCCCGGCGACGTGAAGGCCCTCGCCAGCCTGCAGCGCGAGCTGCTCGGCGCGGCGCTCGACTCGGCCCGGCCGGGCGGCCTGGTGGCCTACGTGACCTGCTCCCCGCACCTGGCGGAGACCCGCGACGTCGTGACCGCCGTAACACAGGCCCGGGACGACGTCACCGTCCTCGACGCCCCGGCCGTCCTCCCCGAGGTCCCCGGCCTGCGCAGCCTGGATCCCAGGTTCGCCCAGTTCTGGCCGCACCGGCACGGTACCGACGCGATCTTCCTCGCGCTGCTGCGGCGGGATGCGTCAGCTGCGGCTGAGGGCACGGGCTGACTTCAGCCGGGCGTTGCCGATGTCGGCTCGCTGCCCGTGCGCGTAGCCGTCGCCGTACCCGCGGCCGCTGTAGGTGATGCGCGTCCGGCGCGTCACCGGGTACGCCTGTTCCAGCTGCCGCCGGATCACCACCGCCCGGTCGGCCAGGACCAGCGCGGTGCTCGGCCCGCCCTGCGTCTCGCCCGCCGTGCTCGAGGCCGCCCGGTCCTCGGCCGCCTTGACCCGGGTGATGACGGCGGTGACGAAGCCGAGCAGCCAGCTTCGCCGCCACGCCCGGACGCTGCGGACCCCGGCCGGGACCACGGCCGCGGTCAGGCCCCGCGCCATCTGCAGCAGCAGCGAGGTATACAGGATGTCGGCCCGTTCCAGGTCCGAGGTGTAACCGAACACGTGGATGCGCGCGCCCGGCCTGGTCGTGCTGAGCAGGACGCACTGGCAGCGCATGGCCCCGGCCAGCCCGGCCAGCAGGTGCGCCCGGACCTGCGCCCACGGGTTGTCGATGTCGATGATGCGACTGCCCGGCCGGTCGGTGTCCGGCCGCGAGGCGGCCAGCCGGGCCCGGTCGATCCCGTAGCGGGCCATGAGCTCCGCCGCCTTCGCGGTGAGCGCCTCCGCCTCGGGCGGAGTCACCCCCTCTGCCTCGGCCTTCGCCAGCAGCTTGCGTACCCGGTCGAGCAGGGCGCTGGGCGGGTCCGGATGCATACGCAACCTCCAGGTCGATCCAGTCGAATTCAGTATCGAACTGTACCCGCGCCATACGACATTCCCGTCACCCCCCGGGCAATCTACACTCGATTTCTACTATGACTGTTCAGATCTCGCCGAGTATCCTGTCCGCGGACTTCGCCCGGCTCGCCGACGAGGCCGCCGCGGTCGCCCGCACCGCGGACTGGCTGCACGTGGATGTCATGGACAACCACTTCGTGCCGAACCTCACCCTTGGCCTGCCCGTCGTCGAGTCGCTGCTCAAGCACGCCACGCTGCCGCTCGACTGCCACCTGATGATCGAGGAGCCCGATCGGTGGGCCCCCGGCTTCGCCGAGGCCGGCGCCAGGAACGTGACGATCCACGCCGAGGCGGTGCAGGCTCCGGTGCGGACCCTGCGCGCCATCCGGGCGGCCGGCGCCCGCGCGGGCCTGGCGGTCAACCCCGGCACCCCGGTGGAGCGCGTCACGGACCTGCTGCCCGAGGTCGACATGCTGCTGCTGATGACGGTGGAGCCCGGTTTCGGCGGCCAGCACTTCCTCGACATAGTGCTGCCCAAGCTGCGCCGGGCCCGCGCGCTGGTCGGCGGGCGGGACGCCGCCGTGTGGCTCCAGGTCGACGGCGGCGTCGACCTGGAGACCATCGAGCGCTGCGCGGACGCGGGCGCCGACGTGTTCGTGGCCGGCTCGGCCGTCTACGGCTCCGACGATCCCGCGCGGGCCGTGCAGGCCCTCCGTGCCCAGGCCGAACGCGCCACCGCCCACGCGGCCTGGGTCCGGCAGGACGGCTGAGGCCGACCCGTTGTCACGCCGAATGGCCGGGCTCACGCTGTCCGCGCCGGGCTCACGCTGTCCGCGCCGGTCTCCGCGACGGCGGGCGAGGCGCCCGGCGGCGGCGTGCGGCCGGTGCGCACGAAGTCCTTGCCGCGGATGAGCAGCACGGCGCATACCGCCCCGGCGAAAGCGAGCGCCCCGGTCACGATCAGCAGGTCGTTGAGGCCGGCCGCGAAGGCGGACCTCAGCGCCGCCGCGACCTGCCCGCGGGTGGCCGCGGGCAGGTCGGCCAGCAACTGCCCGGCGTGGCCCTGCTCGACCATGGCGGCGAGGCGCGGCGCGGACGCGGTGCTGGCCCGGAGAGAGGGCACCGCCGGAGCGTGCGCCAGGTTGTGTTCCAGCGCGGCGTTGAAGATCGAGCCGAGCACGGCGATGCCCGCCGCGATGCCGATCTGGCGGAACGTCGAGTTGACCCCGGAGGCCATGCCGGCCCGCTGGGGCGGGACGACGCCGATCGCGGTCGAGGCCAGCGGCGGGTTGACCAGCCCGCCGCCGAGGCCGGCCACGATGAAGCCGGGGACCAGGTCCGTCCAGGAACTGTCACCGGACAGCCCGCCCATGATGATCAGCCCGACGCCGACGAGCAGCAGGCCGGGCCCGATCAGCCAGCGCGCGGGCACCCGCTCGCTGAGCCGGCCGGCGATGACCGCAGTGACGAACTGGGCCCCGCTGATGATGGCCAGCCGCAGGCCGGCGTCCTGGGCTGAGAAGCCCTGGATGTCCTGCAGGTAGATGACCAGCCAGAGCAGCACGGCGTAGAGCGAGCCGTTCATCGCGAACGCGGCGATGGAGCCCCCGGCGAAGGTCGGCGTGCGCAGCAGGGAAAGGTCGACCATGGGATGCGCGACCCGCAGCTCGGCCACGATGAACCCGGCCAGCGCCGCCGCCCCGATCGCCAGGCAGGCGATGACGATGGTGTCGGACCAGCCGTTCCCGCCCGCGCGGATAAGCCCGTAGACCAGGCTGACCAGTCCGGCAGTCAGCAGCGCGAACCCGGCCCAGTCGGGCGGTGCGGGGCGGTCGGACTTGGATTCCTCCGCCTGCCAGGCGGTCAGCGCCACGGCGAGCACGCCGATGGGCACGTTGACCAGGAAGATCCCGCGCCAGTTCCAGTTGGTGGTGATCACGCCGCCGAGCACCGGGCCGAGGGCCGTGGACACGCCGATGACCGCCCCCCACACCCCGAACGCCACTCCGCGATCCCGGCCGCGGAAACTGTTCCCGAGCAGCGCGAGCGAGGTGGCGAACATCATCGCTCCGCCGACGCCCTGGCCGCTCCTCGACAGGATCAGCATCAGCGGATCCTGGGCTAGCCCGCACAGCAGCGACCCGAGGGTGAAGATGACCAGGCCCGTCTGGAACAGCCGCTTCCGGCCGTACCGGTCGGCGAGCACGCCGGAAGTCAGCAGCAGCGAGGCGAGGGTCAGGGCGTAGGCGTCGAGCACCCACTGCACGTCGGTGAAGCTGGCGTGCAGCCCGTCCTGGATGGCGGGCTGGGCCACCACGACGATGGTGACGTCGAGCAGCAGCATGAACATCCCCGTGCAGACCGCGAGCAGGGTCCACCACTTCTTATCCATTGATTTCCTCCGTGCCCGGCGCCTTCCCTGGGCGCCGAACATCATGCTGCGCGATCTGCCCGCTGGTAATCCACGGTCAAGGCGAATTGTGCCGGATCTCGACTCCAACTACGCTGGTTCGCGTGAAAGTTTCGCTGCTTGACCCGATTGACCGGCAGATTGTCCACATCCTGACGATCGAGCCGAGAGCGTCGTTCCGCACTGTGGCCGACGTCGCGGGAATCGCAGACCAGACCGCCGCCCGGCGTTACCGCAGGCTGGCGGAGTCGGCCGGGCTGCGGGTCCTCGGCGTGCCCGATGGCTCCCGGCTCGGCTGGACCGACTGGTTCCTCCGGCTGCAGACCACTCCGGGCGGTGCCGGCTCGATCGCGGAGGCCCTGGCGCGCCGGCCCGACACCAGGTGGGTTCATCTCGCCTCGGGCGGAACCGAGGTCATCTGCACGCTCCAGGCCCGCAGTCCCGAGCAGCGTGACGCGCTGTTCCTGCGCGGCCTGCCTGGCAGCCGCCGCGTCGTGCAGATCTCCGCGCACTCGATCCTGCACGACTTCACCCCGGGCCCATGGCGCGAGGCCACCCGCGCGCTGTCTCCGGCGCAGCTGGCTCTGCTAGCCCGGGGGGGCGACCCCCCGAGACCCCCCCGCTCCCGGGGGGACTCCCCGTCCCCCCGGCCCCCCCTGGGGCCCGAGGACGAGCCGCTGCTGAACGAGCTGGCCCGCGACGGCCGGGCAAGTACCGCCGCGCTGGCCGCCGCGATCCACTGGCACGAGTCCACGGTGCGGCGCAGGATCGACGAACTGCGCCGGTGCGGCCTGCTGTACTTCGAGGTAGACATCGACAACCGGGTTCTCGGCCTGAACGAGCACGCCCTGCTCTGGCTCTCGGTGGAGCCGGCCAGGCTCGAGGAAGCGGGAAGCGCCCTGGCCATGCACCCGGAGATCCCGTTCGCGGCGGCCACGACCGGGCCGACGAACCTGGTCGCCAGCGCCGTCTTCCGCGACACGCGGCACCTCTACGCGTACCTGACCGGCGAGCTGGCCGCCCTGCCCGGGGTGAGTTCGGTGCAGACGGCGCCGATCATCGGGACCCTCAAGCGCACCGGCTCAGTTCACTAGCCCGGCGCAGGGCACCCGGGCCTGCCTCAGGACCGGGGCCCCCGAACTGGCCAGGCCCGGCCCCCCGGGTCTCAGGACCAGCGGTCGAGGTGGTCTAGCAGCTCGGCCAGCCGGCTGATGGTCGCGTCCGGCTCGGCGGCCTGGTACCCGGGCACGTCGGAGTTCGTGATGAGCACGGCGCGCATGCCCGCGCTCTTGGCGCCGTGGATGTCGTCGTAGGGGCGGTCGCCCACGAACACGCACGCCGCCGGGTCGGTCTCGCCGACGGCCGTCATGGCCGCGCGGAACGCCTCCTGATGCGGCTTGACCCAGTCGATCTCGCTGGTGTAGACGGCGCCGTCGATCAACTCGAGGACCTCGTCCCTGACGAAGATCTGCTCGTGGGCGCTGCGCGGCCACATCGTGTTGGACAGCACGCCCACCTTGATGCCGCGCCTGTGCAGCTCGCGCAGCAGCGGCAGCACGTCCGGGTCGGTGAGGGTGTGCGGGGTCCACGCCTCGAAGTAGCTTGCCAGGAAGTCATCCGGCACGGCGACCCCGGCCCGCTCGAAGATGTGCTGCATGGTAGAGCTCTGATGCGAGCGTTCCCCCTCCCGCCACAGCTCGAGCTCGGCGGCCCGGACCGCCGCGGCCTTCTCCGCCGCCTCCTGCTCCGGGTAGTGCCGCGCGCACACCGCGAGCCAGAGCTCGCCCAGGTCGATGCTGTGCCACGGGGTGAGCGTCCCGCCCCAGTCGAAGATGACCGCCCTGACCGCCATGCCCCGCATCCTACGCACCCCCTCCGTCACCCCCGCACCCTCCGTCATCCCGCACCGCCCGTCCGGCTCTCCCTGCTGCCGCCTGGCGGTCACCTCAGCCGTCACGCCAGCCCCGCGGGACCAGGCCGCGGCGGCCGGGCGGATCACTGAGTGTCGAAATCCCCGCCATGAGGGGTGCCACGTCACGCAGTCACGGGCGCCGTGACGGCTGCGGCGCCTGATGCGGGGCAGCCGGGCCCGGAACGACGCGGGTTATTTCCCTAGCCCAAGTCGCTCATTCTTGACAAAAACGATCACTTAGATGGACTATCAAGGTGTGTCCTCTCCAGATGCAGCGGCGGAGAACCAGCTGCTCTACTGGCCGCGCCCGCCGGACCACCCCGGTGCCGGGCCCGGGCGCTCCTGGGATGAGCACGTTCTCCCGCCAGGCCGGGACGCGACCCTGCTCGCCGTGGTGCCGATTCCCGGCACCGGGACGTCGCTGGCCATCGTGGGCTACGCGATCACCACGTCGGCCGCCGGCCCGGCCGGTAATCGCGCCGAACCAGATCCCGCGCTTCTCCTGGACCACGCGCAGCGCCGTGTCTGGATCGACGGGCACGAGATCCTGCTCACCTTCCAGGAATTCGAGCTGCTGGCGTTCCTCGCCGCGCACCCGGGCACGGTGTTCACCCGGGCCGAACTGGTCGAGCGGGTCTGGCACCGCACCCTCGCCCAGGACGGCCGGCCGGTGGCGAGGGACAGCCGCACCGTGGATGTGCACGTGAGCCTGGCTCCGCCGCAAGCTCGGTCCGCGCCACGGTCAGAGCCTGGTCACCGAGTACCGGGTCGGCTACCAGTACCGGCCCGCGGCCGGCCTGACCAGTACCGGCCCGCGGCCGGCGTGACGTAGCGCACGAAGCCACGGAATACCTCGTGTGGCACACTGGCTTATAGCAGTAGAGCGTGCTCCGGGGTCGGTGAAACTCCGAGCCGGCGGTGAAAGTCCGCGACCCGTTCGCAGCCAGCGGGCGGTTGACCCGGTGAAATTCCGGGACCGACGGTGAAAGTCCGGATGGGAGGCAGCACGCAGGCGGTCGGGTCAGGCCCGGCCGTATGCCAAGCGCGTACCCGCGCGATCCCCCGGAGCCGGACCATGAACTGGTTTCGAGGAGGAGAGCGCGGATGTTCACCGGGATCGTGGCGGAGCTCGGCGAGGTGGCCGGAGTCGAGTATCACGGCGACGCGGCTAGGCTCACCGTCCGGGGTTCCACCGAGGGCGTCGCCCTCGGCGAGTCGATCGCCGTCAACGGCGTGTGCCTGACCGTCACCGGGATCCTGGACGGCACCTTCACCGCGGACGTGATGGGGGAGACCCTCAGCCGGTCCGCCCTGGGCGCGCTGACCCCCGGGGCGCCGGTCAACCTGGAGCGTTCGGCCCGCCTCGCCGATCGCATCGGCGGTCACCTCGTGCAGGGGCACGTGGACGCCACCGCCACGATCATCTCCCGGACGCCAGCCGAACACTGGGACCAGGTGCGCATCAGCCTCCCGGGCGGGATCGCCCGGTACGTGGTCGAGAAGGGTTCGATCGCGGTGGACGGGATCAGCCTCACCGTCTCCGCGCTCAGCCCGCCCGGCGGTGTAGACGGACGGAGCGCGGACGGCTGGTTCGAGGTCTGCCTGATCCCCGAGACGCTCAAGCGCACCACGCTGGGGACCAGGAAGCCAGGTGACGCCGTGAACCTCGAGGTCGACGTGATCGCCAAGTACGTGGAGAGGCTCCTCGCTCAGGAGGGTGACAAGTGACTCAGCAGGTGCTCGACGACGTTGACCGGGCGATCAAGGACATCGCGGCGGGCCGCCCGGTGCTGGTCGTGGACGACGAGAACCGGGAGAACGAGGGCGACATCATCTTCGCCGCCAGCCAGGCCACCCCTGAGCTGCTCGCCTTCATGATCCGCTACACCAGCGGCGTGATCTGCGTGCCCATGCGCGAGGCCGACCTCGACCGCCTGAACCTCCCGCAGATGACCTCCCACAACACCGAACACCACCGCACCGCGTTTACCCTCAGCGTGGACGCCAGGGACGGGATCAGCACCGGCATCTCCGCCGCCGACCGCGCCACCACGATCTCCAAGCTCGTCGACCCGGCCACCACAGCCGCTGACCTGTTGCGCCCCGGGCACGTGTTCCCGCTCCGCTACGCCGAGGGCGGCGTGCTGCGCCGGGCCGGGCACACCGAGGCCGCCGTCGACCTGGCCCGGCTGGCCGGGCTCCCGGAGGCGGGCGTGCTGTGCGAAGTGGTGAACGACGACGGCACGATGGCCCGGCTGCCCGAGCTGCGCGTGTTCGCGGACACCCACGATCTGGCGCTGATCTCCATCGAGCAGCTCATCGAGTACCGTCGCCGCACCGAGCGCCAGCTCAGCCGTCAGGCACAGACCAGGATCCCGAACGCTTACGGCCAGTGGCAGGCGTTCGGCTACCGGCACGAGATCGACGGCACCGAGTACGTGGCCCTGGCGTTCGGTGACGTGACCGATGGTTCGGACGTGCTGACCAGGCTGCACTCGGAGTGCCTGACCGGCGACGTATTCGGCTCGCTGCGCTGCGACTGCGGCGCGCAGCTGGACGCGGCCATGGCGGCCATCGCGGCCGAGGGCCGCGGGGTGGTGCTCTACCTGCGCGGGCACGAGGGCCGTGGCGTGGGCCTGCTGAGCAAGCTACAAGCCTACGAGCTGCAGGACGCCGGCGCGGACACGGTGGACGCCAACACCGAGCTCGGCCTGCCGGTGGACGCGCGCGAGTACTCGGCCGGGGCGCAGATGCTCGCCGACCTGGGCGTGCGTTCGATCCGCCTGCTCACCAACAACCCGGCCAAGGTCACCGGCCTGGCCGGCTGCGGCGTGGACATCACCGCCCGGGTCCCGGTGGCCTCCGCCGTCACCCCGTTCAACCTTCGTTACCTGATCACCAAGCGGGACAGGCTCGGGCATCAGATCCAGGATCTAGATGATTCCGAACGGACCGGGGCGCGTGCCCCGGCGCCAGTGAGGGTCTACGGCTCGGAGTCAGCATGAGCGGCGCGGGGAGCCCGGGCGCGGCGGTGGTAGACGCGTCCGGGCTCAGCCTGGCCATCGTGGCCACTCGCTGGCACCGGGAGATCACCGACTCCCTGGTGGCGCGCGGGACCGCGGCGGCTGTCGCGTGCGGTGTGCCCGATCCGGTCGTCCTCCGGGTAGCGGGCGCGATCGAACTGCCCGTGGTGGCCGCCGAACTGGCCGGTCACCACGACGCCGTGGCCTGCCTCGGGGTGGTCATCCGCGGCGGCACCCCGCACTTCGAGTACGTCTGCGACTCGGTGACGGCCGGCCTGACCCGGGTCGCGCTCGACACAAGCACCCCGGTCGGGAACGGCGTGCTGACCTGTGACACGGTAGAGTCGGCTCTGGACCGGTGCGGACTGCCCGGTAGTCATGAGGACAAGGGATGGGAGGCCGTGGTGGCGGCGCTTGACACCGCGCTCGTGCTGCGCTCCATCCGCCGCGTCCATTCCGGCGGCCATGCCGGATCCCTCGCCGAGCCGGCCGCGCAGCGACATTGACGGCGTTCCCGCGCTCCCGCTGACCCCATACCGACCTCGTAGGGATGACCCATGCTCTCACTCGTACTGCCCAAGGGCTCGCTCGAGCGCGCCACCCTCGAGCTCTTCGACGCGGCCGACCTGACCGTTCGACGGTCCTCGGACCGGGATTACCACGCGTCGATCGACGACCCTCGGATCGACCGGGTCCGGTTCCTGCGTCCGCAGGAAATTCCTTCCTACCTCGAGCGCGGGCTGTTCGACCTCGGCATCACCGGACGTGACTGGATCGCGGAGACCGAAGCCGACGTCGTCTCGCTCGGCGAACTGCAATATTCCAAGGCCACCTCGCAGCCGGTGCGGGTGGTGCTCGCCGTGCCGGACTCCGCGCCCTGGCAGTCCGCCGCCGACATGCCGGAGGGCGTCCGGATCTCCACCGAGTTCCCGTCGCTGACCAGGCGGTTCCTTGATGCGCACGGGGTCAAGGCGATGGTGATACCGTCGTACGGCGCGACCGAAGCCAAGGTGCCCGACATCGTGGACGCGATCGTGGACCTGACCGAGACCGGCTCGTCGCTGCGCAAGAACGGGCTGCGGATCCTCGAGACGCTGCTGACCAGCTACACCGAGCTGATCGCGGCCGCCCCCGCATTCGCGGACGCGGACAAGCGCGCGGCCATGGAGGACATCGCCCTGCTGCTGCGCGGGGCGATCCAGGCCCGCGGCAACGTCCTGCTGAAGCTCAACGTGGCCGCGGATCACCTGGCCGCGGTGACCGACATGCTGCCCGCGCTGTCCTCGCCGACGATCACCGCGCTGGCCCTCGGGAACATGAACGCGGTCGAGACCGTGGTCCCCAAGCGCGGCGTCAACACGCTGATACCGGCCCTGAAGGCGGCCGGAGCCCAGGACATCCTGGAGATCCCGATCAGCAAGATCGTGGAGTAGCCGTGAGCAGTATTTCCCCGACCTGGTGCGCGCCGCGGTGGCCAGGGTCCGCCAGGAACAGGCCCGGGAATAGGCAGCCTAGCGGTCCAGGTTCCCCCGACATGGGTGAGTTCGCGTAGCGTGGAAGCGCGAGGACACTAACAGCCGAGGTGACGCGAGTGCGTGACATCCTGAGCAGGATCACGAAGTGGTGGGAGGCCGGGGAAACGTTCGGCCTCGCCACGGTGGTGCGGACCTACCGCAGCGCGCCCCGTGATCCGGGCGCGGCGCTGGCGGTGTCGGCCGCATCCGACCATGAGGTCGTCGGCAGCGTATCCGGCGGATGCGTCGAGGGTGCCGTCTACGAGCTGTCTCTGGACGTCTGCCAGACCGGGGACGCGGTGCTCGAGACCTACGGGGTGAGCGACGACGACGCGTTCGCGGTCGGGCTGACCTGCGGCGGGATCATTGACATCTTCGTCGAGCGGATCGACAGGACCAAGTTCCCCGAACTGGGCGAGATCGCCGCGGCGGTCGAGCGCGGCGAGCCGGTCGCGGTGGCGACGGTGATTTCCGGCCCGGGCCAGATCGGCGCGCGGCGGGTGATCTGGGCCAGCGACAGTGCGCACCTCGAGGGCTGGCACGCGGGGGCGTCCGGCACCCTGGGGGCGGCACGCCTCGACGCGGCGGTCGACGACGACGTACGCGGCATGCTGGCCCAGGGCCTGACCGGTATCCGCAGGTACGGTGAGCACGGCGAGCGGCGCGGCGACGAGCTGAGCATATTCGTGAACTCGTTCGCCCCGGCGCCGCGGATGCTGGTGTTCGGGGCCATCGACTTCGCCGCCGCCGTGGCGAGGGTCGGCAAGTTCCTCGGCTATCACGTCACCGTGTGCGACGCCAGGAAGGTGTTCGCCACCGCGTCACGGTTCCCCGACGCCGACGAGGTGGTGGTCGACTGGCCGCACCGCTTCCTGGCCGCCACCGAGGTAGACGCCAGGACCGTCATCTGCGTGCTCACCCACGACCCGAAGTTCGACGTGCCGCTGCTCGAAGTAGCGCTGCGCACGCCGGCCGGGTACATCGGCGCGATGGGCAGCAGGCGTACGCACGACGACCGGCTCGCCCGGCTGCGCGACGCCGGGCTGACCGAGGACGAGCTGGCCCGGCTGCGCTCGCCGATCGGCCTTGACCTCGGAGCCAGGACGCCGGAGGAGACCGCCGTGTCGATCGCCGCCGAGCTGATCCAGCTCCGCTGGGGCGGCACTGGCCACCCGCTGACCTCCACCGAGGGCCGCATCCACCACCAGTTCGCCAGCTAGGGTTTACCGTCGGCGAGAAATGGAATCGCCTTTACCGCCGATTGAGTAGTCCTAAATCCGGCATCCGGCTATTTCCGGCATTTACGTCATCGCCGCAGTGCCGCGATGGATGCTACCAAGCTGAGCGCATACCCTTGGAGATGGTGCTTACGCGAGTTGCGGGGGTGTTGCTGGCCGCGGGTCAGGGCTCCCGGTTCGGCCGGCCGAAGGCGCTCGTCGAACTGGACGGTCAGACCCTCGCCGAGCGCGGCATCGGCATGCTCCGGGCCGGCGGCACGGATCCGGTCCTCCTCGTCACTGGTGCCGCCGAGGTCGAACTGGGCCCGGATCACCGGGTCCGTACCGTCTACAACGACGAATGGCGCACCGGCATGGGATCCTCGCTGCGTACCGCCCTGCGCGCCCTGACCGATCCGGACGTGGGCGCGGCGGTGGTGGCGCTGGCCGACCAGCCGCTGGTGGGCGCGGAGGCGGTCAGCCGGCTGATCGCCGCGTACCAGGCCGGCGTCAGCGTGGCGGTCGCCGCCTACGACGGCAGGCCGCGCAATCCGGTGCTACTGGCCCGCGAGCACTGGCCCGAGGTCATCGCGATGGCCACCGGCGACCAGGGCGCCCGCGCTTTCCTGCACGCTCGCCCGGATCTGGTCACGCTGGTCGAGTGCGGCGACACCGGGCGTCCCGACGACATCGACACACAAGCCGACCTCGAGCACATCGCGGTCAGAAAGCCTGGATCCCCCAGCTGTGGGTGACCTTCTCGCCTGGTTCGAGGACGAGCAGGTCATCGGCGGTCACGAGGGCATTCGGCGGGCAGGTCATGGGCTCGATCGCCACCGCCTTGCGGCGCATCTGCGGCCCCAGCGGGTCGCCGGTGAACACCTGCAGCCAGCGGTAGCCTTCATCGGCCCACAGGCCGACCCGCGAACCGCCTCCCCGCGCCTCGCCGGCAGCCAGGTACGCCCAGGCGCGGCCGTCGCCGTCGCGGTTCAGCCCGGTAAGCGCGTGATCCAGGCAGGTGGTGCCGATCACGCGCGGCTGGCGGAAGTCGTACGCGGTGCCGCCGACGGGTTCCGGCGGACCTGACGGGATACCGCGATCGTCCAGCGGCAGCCAGGAATCCGCGGGCAGGGTCAGCTCGCAGCCGTCGATCGAGGGCGTCCGGACGGTCAGGTACGGATGCGAGCCGGTGCCGTAGGGCGCGGCGTGGCTCCCGCGGTTGCGGGCGGCCACCGTCACCCGCAGCCCGGTCGCCGGATCCAGGGCGTACTCGGCCTCGATCTCCAGGCCGAACGGATACCCCTGCTGGCCGTGTGGCGCGCTGCGCAGCCGCACCGCGCTGGTGTCCTGCCGGACCGTGGTCCACGCCGTCCAGCGGGTCAGCCCGTGGATGGCGTTACCCTGGCCGGGCTCGGTCAGGGCCAGCTGGTACTCGGTGCCGCCGAAGACGTACCGCCCGCCGTCGACGCGGTTCGGCCAGGGGGCCAGCAGCTGACCCGCGCCGGCCGGCGGCAGCTCGTCGGCCTTGTAGCCAGCGATCAGCGGCTGGCCGCGGAAGGCCAGCTCACGCAGCCCGGCGCCGAGTTCGGTCACCGTGGCGCGGTATTGTCCGGCCTCGATCTCGTACTGCACTCCGGAAAGCGGAATGATCACATCGGTCAGCTTACGGACAAAAGCAGCGCCGCGCGGCAGCCTGCCACCAGTCCCCAGGCGAGATCGACGCCCTGGGGTGCCGCGAGCAGCCGGGACGCGGCCGGCTCGAGCGGCTCCTGGCCCGCCATCCCGAGCAGCACCGCGGAGACCTCGGCCGCGGCCTGGCCCTTGGCCGCGCAGTGCAGCAGCGACGCCGCCAGTGTGCTGGTTCGCTGCGCCGCGTCGCAGGTCACCGACGCGCTGAGCCAGTTCGCCAGCCACACCGCCCGGGTCCCGCCCGAGATGGCCCCGCCCAGCAGCCGGAGCGCGAGCAGCACGCCGCTGACCACGCTGTCTCCGCTCGGCACCAGGCCGGGACCAAGGCCCACCAGGTGCTCGGCTGCCTCGACCGCGCCGGCCAGGTCACCGCTCGCGCAGCACGCCGCCAGCTGACCGGGGCCATCGTGGCCCGCAAGCCCGGGCGCGTGCTCGGCCGCCGCGTAGAGCCTGGCCAGCACCCCCGAGCCGTGATCGAGCCTGGCCCGGGACAGCGGCCCGAACACCGGAGAGGGATCCCACCAGCGGACGATCCTGATGTCGAGGCCGCAGGCCAGCACCCGGCTGCCGCCCGCCCAGCACTCCGCCGGGCTGGCCGGGGGAGCGGAGGGCGGGGCCTCCCACGGACCGGTGATGATCGCGTTCGGCAGCCTGATCGCGTCCGGCGGCGAGACCGTGATCACCCGCGGCTCGGGCACGGCATCGGTGAAATCCAGGTAGATCGCGTGCGGCAGGGCCGCCAGGACCTTGCCGTGACGGCGGATGCCGCGGAGCAGGTCCCGGGCTGCCAGGCTGGCTACCCCGGCGGTCACCGCGGGCTCGGCGCCCGGGCCCGCGTCCGGGTCGGCACCCGCCGGGGGAGCAGCCACGTACGAAACAGTACGCCGGGCCGCGACTACCGGGCCTGAAGTGGAGGAATTCAACGCCTGGCAAGGAATGCAATAGGACTTATATGCGATGCCGAATGCCTATTGCTGCCTGTGATGAGGAGGCCGACGGGGCTGCTTGGGGAGCGGGGGACCGTCAGCCCCGCCGGCTAATTAACGATAGCCGCACGGGGTGCTCATTTGGGTAACTTCTTGCGCCGTAAGTACTTCGAAACGTTTTCTGCCGAGGAGGACGAGGGCACTCCGGGCCCGCGCGACCCGTTGACGTGCCCGTTAAGCGTGCCGGGCCGCAGCCGCCCGCTACGCACCGCCTCGGCCGCCAGGACGCCGAACAGGTAGAAGTAGGCCGCTTCCTCGTCCTCGAAGAAGCGCACGTCCAGCCGCGCGTCGTCGGTCCGGCTGAACACCTCGAAGCCGCCGTCCGCCTTGATCAGGCACATGGCGCCCGGCACCTCTTCGTCGACCGCGTAAGCCGCGTGCGGGATGGCAGCCAGGCTGAGGAGTTCGGCGAAGACGGACTGGGGCACCCGGTCACGCCGACCGGCTCGGCGCGCGGGCGGCTGAGCGGACGGGGCGGGCTGGGCCAGCGGCGGCGTGGCCCATGGCTCGGGCGCCCCTCGGCGGTCATCGCTGGCCCGCTGTTCGTGGGCCGGAGCCGCCCGGAACCCGGGCCCGTGACCCGGCCGCGATTCCGCCCGGGACTCCCGGAGCTCCCGGGGCTCCCGCGGGTCTCTGGGAGCCCTGGGATCCGGCCTGGGCTGCGTCCGCGGGTCGGTCCGGGGATCCAGCCGCGGCTGCGGCTGCGAGTGCGGCCCGGGCCACGGCTCGGCCTCGGGCGAGCCGTGCCAGGCCGCCATCCGGTCCAGGGTGCTCGACCGGTCAGGCCGCGGCCCCGGCCGCGGCACCGCTCGCAGCGGGCCGGTCTGCTCGGCGGCCGCGGGCGGTGCCTCGCCGGCCGCCTGCGGCCCTCCGGTGCCGGGGGCCGGACCCTCCGGCCGCGCCTGGGCCGCCGGATCCCGGTGCGATGCCGGGAACAGGGCCGCGTCCAGCGGGTATTCCACTCGCTCCTCGCTCAGGCCGGTGATTTCCTGCCGGGCCACCACGACCTCGAAGACCTCGCGGTCGATCTCCCAGTAGCCGAGCTGCCTGGCCCGGGCCGAGTCGCGGCCCTGGTAGGCGATGTGCAGCCGGTCGCCGAGATCGTCCAGGACCAGGCAGGGCTCGCCGCGGTACTCGCCGGCCAGGCGCGACTGCCACAGTGCGTCCAGGTCGGTGACATCGACCTGCTTGCGCCAGTGGCTGCCCGCGGCCGTGAAGCCGAGCTCGTCCGGCGGCGGGCCCGGTGAGAACAGCGTCACCTCATTGCCGTCCGGGCCGAGGCCAGCGTAGTAGGGGACACCGAGGTAGGTGGCCATGAGCCGGAATCGCATCGCCTACGGCTCCATCTTCTGCCAGGCCAGCCCGTCGTAACGGGCCACGAGCTGGTCGCCGTCCGGGCCGAGCCGGCACATGCCCGCCCCGACCGGTATCGCGATCGGCTCGATGTAGAACTCGGGAATGCCGTGGCCGGTGGCCGGCGCGTAGCCGTCGATCGCCCGGGCCAGCCAGGCCACCAGGTAGATCTCGCTCATGTGCGGCGTGAACTCCGAGTCCTCCCAGCCCAGGCTCAGCGCGAGGTAAGCCTCGGCGGGGTTGTGGAAGCGGACGTCCTGGGCGCGGTACACGTACCCGGCCAGCACCGTACGCTGTCCGGTCAGGTACGGGCCGACCAGGCGCGGCGGCACGGCCTTCCACATCGGCGTGCCCGGTGCGATCGCGGTCAGTCGCTCGGGCTGGGTCACCCATGCTCCTTCCGTGCGCATGCGGATGGATACCCCGCCCAACCGATTGTGCCGAGTTCATGACGGCAATTAGCTGGAAAGCGTCTCATTCAGAGAATTCATTACTCTGTGCATCTATGAAACTACCGTAAGACGTACCCGCAGCCGGATGGTGACCAGGCGAGGTCACCACGTGGCGTAGGGTCGGTGAGGTGTCCGGGCATCTGAACCCAGGCGGACCGCAGTTCCGCGATGACGACGGCGCCGCCGACCCGCGCGTGCACGCGGCCCTGGCCGCGTACCAAGCCGGACAGGGCAGCGAGCAGGATGCGCTGACCGCGCTGGCGGCCGCGCGCCTGCTCGTCCCGGTGGTCGCCGTGCTGGCCGACGGCCCTGCCGCCAGCGGGGACAGGGCCGCCGCGGGGGACAAGAACAGCGAGATGGTGCTGCCCACGCTGATCGGGCAGGATGGGCGGCCCGCCGTGCTCGCCTTCACCGCGCTCGATACGCTGGCCCGCTGGCGGCCGAACGCCCGCCCGGTGCCCGCCGAAGCCGGCCGGGTATGGCGCGCGGCCGTCGCCGACGGCTGCGCGGTGGTCATCGACGTGGCCGGCCCGGTGCCGCTCGCGGTCGAGGGCATGCGCCTGGCGGCGCTCGCCGCCGGGCGGCCGGTTCCGCCCGTGCACGAGGACGGGGACGTGCACGCCGAGGTCGAGGCGGCCATTGCCGCCGAACCGGTGATCGCCGGCTTCAGCTTGGCCCCCAGCCAGCAGGTGGACCTGGCGGTCCGGCTGCACCTGGCCAGGGGCGACTGGCGGCCCGCGGTGAACCAGGTCGCCCAGAGCATCGCGGGCAGGCTGGCAGGCAGGCTGCGCCGCGGCGTCGAGTTCAGCGTCACGCGCGACCCCGTAGGATCGTGACCATGTTCCGCTGGCTGACCGCAGGCGAATCGCACGGGCGCGCGCTCGTGGCGATCTGCGAGGGCGTGCCCGCCGGGGTGCGGATGGACACCGACGACGTGGCCGCCGCGCTGGCCCGCAGGCGGGCCGGCTACGGCCGCGGCGCGCGGATGACGTTCGAGCGGGACGAGGTCGAGCTCACCGGCGGCATCCGGCATGGCCGCACGCTTGGCGGCCCGGTCGCGATCAGGATCGCGAACACCGAATGGCCGAAGTGGGAGACGGTCATGTCGCCCGATCCGGTGGACTCCGAGACCCTGGACGGCCAGGCCAGGAACGCGCCGCTGACCAGGCCGCGGCCGGGTCACGCCGACCTGGCCGGGATGCAGAAGTTCGGCCTCACCGACGCCCGGCCGGTGCTGGAGCGGGCCAGCGCGCGGGAGACGGCCGCGCGGGTGGCGCTCGGCGAGGTGGCCAGGCGGCTGCTCAGCCAGGTCCTCGGCATCGAGATCCTCAGCCACGTGGTCGCGATAGGCCAGGTGAAGGCGCCCGGCGACGCCATGCCAGGGCCGCAGGACAAAGCCGTCATCGACGCCAACCCCGTCCGCTGCTTCGACCTGGCCGCCAGCCGGGCCATGGTGGCCGAGATCGACGCGGCCAGGAAGGCCGGCGACACGCTGGGCGGCGTCGTCGAGGTGCTGGCCTTCGGGCTGCCGCCCGGCCTGGGCAGCTTCACCCACTGGGACCGGCGGCTGGACGCCCGGCTGGCCGGGGCGCTGATGTCCATCCAGGCCATCAAGGGCGTCGAGGTCGGCGACGGGTTCACCACCGCCACCCGGCGCGGGTCGGTAGCGCACGACGAGATCGAGGCCACGGACTCCGGCGTCACAAGGCGCACCAACCGGGCCGGCGGCATCGAGGGCGGGATGAGCACCGGCGAGGTGATCAGGCTGCGGGTCGCGATGAAGCCCATCTCGACGGTGCCCCGCGCGCTGGACACCATCGACACCAGCACCGGCGAGCCGGCCAAGGCGATCAACCAGCGCAGCGACGCGACCGCGGTGCCCGCGGCGGGTGTCGTCGCCGAGGCCATGGTGGCCCTGGTGCTGGCCGAGGCCGCGGTGGAGAAGTTCGGCGGCGACTCGGCGGAGGAGATGCGCCGCAACGCCGAGTCCTACCTCAAGACCCTGGTGGTCTCTTGAGCTCTCCGGCGCCTCTCGTGGTCCTGATCGGCCCGCCCGGCGCGGGTAAGTCCGCGGTCGGCCCTTTGCTCGCGGACCGGCTCGGGGTGGGGTTCCGTGACACCGACGCCGAGGTAGCCGCGGCGGCGGGCAAGCCGGTCAGCGACATCTTCATCGAGAGCGGCGAGGAGGCCTTCCGCGGGCTCGAGCGCTCCGCGGTCACCACCGCGCTCGGCGCGCTGCGCAGCCGCGGCGGGGTGCTGGCGCTCGGCAGCGGCGCCGTCCTCGATTCCGGGGTCCAGTCCCTGCTCGAGGGCCTGCCCGTGGTTTACCTGTCCGCGGACTTCGGCACTGTCGCCCGGCGGGTTGGCCTGGACCGCCCCCGGGTCGTCGTCCCCGGCAACCCGCGCGGCCGCCTGCGCACCATGCTGGGTGAGCGCGACGCGATCTACCAGCGGCTCGCTGCGATCACCGTGCCCACTGACGACCTGGATCCGGGCGAGCTCGCCGACCAGATCGCAGCCGAGATCACGAAGAAATGACCGTCACCAGGATCGACGTCAACCCGTCCGACGGCGGGCCGCCTTACCAGGTCGTGGTCGGCGTCGGCGTGCTCGGCGAACTGCCCGGCCTGGTACCGGAGGGCGCCCGCACCGTGGTGGTCATCCACGCCGAGGGCCTCGGCGAGATCGCCCGCCCGGCCTGCGGCGCGCTGCGGGCTGCGGGCCTGACCGTGCACGCCGAGCCTGTGCCCGACGGCGAGGCGGCCAAGAACGCCGGCGTCGCGGCCGGGCTGTGGTCCAGGCTGGCCCGGCACGGCGTGACCCGGTCCGACTGCATCGTCGGTATCGGCGGGGGAGCGGTCACCGACCTGGCCGGGTTCGTCGCCGCGACCTGGCTGCGCGGCGTCCGGGTCCTGCTGGTCCCGACGACGCTGCTCGCCATGGCCGACGCCGCGGTGGGCGGCAAGACCGCCATCGACATCCCCGAGGGCAAGAACCTGGTCGGCGCGTTCCACTCGCCGGCCGGCGTGCTCGCCAACCTGGTCACGCTCGAGACGCTGCCGCGCGAGGACTATGTCAGCGGGCTGGCCGAGGTCATCAAGACCGGGTTCATCGCCGACCCGGTCATCCTCAACCTGGTCCGGGCGGATCCGGAGGGCGCGGTGGTCCCGCACGGCCCGCACGCGCGCGAGCTGGTCGAGCGCGCTATCGCGGTCAAGGCCGAGGTGGTCTCGAAGGACCTGAACGAGACGGGCCTGCGGGAGATCCTCAACTACGGGCATACCCTCGGCCACGCCATCGAGCGGGTGGAGGGGTACCGGTTCAGGCACGGTCACGCGGTGTCTATCGGCATGGTGTACGTCGCCGGGCTGGCCCGGCTGGCCGGACGGCTGGACGGGCAGACCTGCGCGCTGCACCGGGAGATCCTGGCCTCCGTCGGCCTGCCCACCGCGTACCCGGCCGGGGTGTGGCCGTCGCTGCGCGAGGCCATGAGCGTGGACAAGAAGGCCCGCGGTGCGCGGCTGCGGCTGGTGGTGCTGGACGGCCTGGGCCGCCCATCGATCCTGGATGACCCGCCCGAGGAACTCCTGCGGCAGGCGTACCAGGAGGTATCCAGCTGACCGAACGGGCGGGTTCACCTGCCCGCCCCGCTAGGAGCCTGA
>CAVZLP010000008.1:0-117258 GCA_963776175.1 uncultured beta proteobacterium
CGGCGCGGCCGGCTACTGGGTCGAAGACGGCGAAATCGCATATCCCGTCGAGGAAATTACCATCGCCGGAAACCTGACCCGCATGTACCGGGACATCACGGCCATCGGCAGGGACGTCGATCGCCGCGGGTCGCGTCACTGCGGGTCGATCATGATCGGCGCGATGGCCGTCGCGGGCAACGAGCGGCCGGACCTGTTCATCGGCTCGACCGCTCTTCGCGGCCACCGCCGTCATTCAGGACGATGGTCTAGCCCCCGACAGGAGCCCAGTTGCCCAAGCGCAGCGTGCGGGAGCGGATCGCGATCTGGAGAAGGTCGCTGGCCGACCCATTGCGCAGCCCGACCGCGGCGGCGCGCTGGATCGCAACCCTGCCCGGCACCGACGCGCTGCAACTGCAGCACGAAGCGCTCGACCTGGTCACGTCGTTTCCCGGGGCGTCGCGCGATCGGGCCGACGCAAGCCGCGGCGCTGCTCGCCATCGATGCGCGCTTCGAGGCGGTCATCGGCGAGCTGACCAAGCAGTACACGGTGAATTATCAGCGTTCGACCAGCGTCGAGACGCGGCTTTGGCACGGGGTGTTCGACCTGGTCAAGGCATTCATCGCAGCGTACGAAGCGGTGGTCAAGAGCGGCTACGGCGCCGGCGAAGACAGGCAGTGGAAGGGGGTCCTGCCCAAGGTCTTGCTGCGCCTCGCGCACTACAAGGGACTGGACGGCAAGTTCCGACTGTTTCGTTATGGGCACTGGATACCGCGCAATGGCGCGAAGTGCACGAGTTGTACGAATTCGCCCGCACCCGAGGCTGGCACGGGAAGCCGGCGCAGCAGGATTCCGCCGCCCGGATAAGACGCAGGAACAGGGAATACGTCGCGACGCTTCTCCTGATCGTTTGGACAGCGGAAGCTTCACGCCCGACCAGGTCG
The DNA here is from genome assembly GCA_963776175.1 of uncultured beta proteobacterium. Classification (GTDB taxonomy): domain Bacteria; phylum Pseudomonadota; class Gammaproteobacteria; order Burkholderiales; family Casimicrobiaceae; genus PALSA-1003. Next base: position 925 of record CAVZLP010000008.1, read on the forward strand.
AGTGGGTGGCGCGCGCGCTCGAAGACTGGGTCGGCGGGTGACCCTGGTTCCACAGCACGGCACCAGTGCCGATTTTCTGGTGGATCTGTCCGGGACGCACGGGCTGCGGCGCGGCGACCGGCCGCGTGCCGGCGGGCGGTGCTATTCGATGCGCATCGCCGGTGTACGCGAAGATCGTTGAGCGCATGCGCTGCCTGCCGGACCAGGACGACGATACGCCAGTGGATGGCGTTGTCCGCGGCGCGAGCAGAGGCTGCTGCTGATGCGGCTCGGCGGCGCTTACGGGCCCGACGCGCTCGCCTAGCGCCGCGTGCCCCGCGGCAGCGCACCGCAGCATGACGTTGCGTCGTCGTCGGCCTGCAGCCCTGACCCGCGCGCCGTGGCTGAAGTCGAGTATCTGTCAGCGCAGGCCAAGTTGCAGTGGGTGCGATGTTGAGTTACGAGAGATCACGGATGGTGAAGCCGAGCGCCAATCCCGATTCGGTGGCACCGGCGCGTGCGGGGGTCGCGATCGGCGGCTCGTCGACCACGGCGAAGTGGCTGTCGGTTGGTCGCGCCGGCCAAGGATGTGCCGGCGAAGCTGGGCGGATCATCGCCTTTCAGCGCGCCCGAGGGATCGAGCCCCTCGCGGTAGTGCGCCGCATGCAACGCGAGCAGGTCGACGAAGTGATCTGCGGCGTCGAGGTCATCGCGCGGCGCATCATCCGGGTACTGTTCCGCACCTGGTCGCGCCGCTGGATGCGGAGCACGCCGATCGACCGGCCGTTTTTCGGCGTATACATTCCGGCGACGAGCCAACCGCCAGCCACGCAGCGCAGCCTGATCGGCCCCGACGACCGCCTCTACCCGGCGGCATGGTCGAGTTCGACACCGGCGACGCGCGCTATTCGTGCGCTTCAACCAGCTCGATCGAGCGCCAGGTGGCTGGTCGTGGGGGCTGTTCAGCGCGGTGCGGAAGCTGTCCGGCTGATGCGGCTACCCGATCGACGAAATCGGTTGAATCTTCGGCGGAGCAACCAGGGCCGCGAGGCGACGAGTCGCTTCGCGCGCCGTCCGCAGCCCCGAGCGCGCATTGTCCGGCGTCGCGCGACCGGCAGTTCTTCGGCGCGCCGATCGGTCGTATTCTTCACGTGGAGGAGGTCATGGAACGTCGCTCATTTCGAAAAAAGCCGGTAGGTCTCGCTGCCGGCGCCGTCGCTGCGCCGGCCATCGGCCAAGGCACGCAGCCCGAGGTCAAATGGCGCTGGCGGCCAGCTGGCCGAAGAGCCTCGACACGCTGTATCGGCGGTGCCGAGTCCTCGCCAAGCGGGTCGCCGAGGCGACCGACGGCAAGTTCCAGATCCAGGTCTTTGCCGGCGGCGAGATCGTACCGCCGTTGCAGGTGCTCGACGCGGTGCAGAACGGTACGGTCGAGATGCGGCCATACCGCGCCCTACTACTATTTCGGCAAGGATCCGACCTTCGCCTTCGGCACTGCAGCGATCCCGTTCGGCATGAACACGCGCCAGCAGAATGCCTGGATGTACGCACGGCGGCGGCCTCGAGCTGATGCGCGAGTTCTTCAAGGACTACAACATCATCAACTTCCCGGCCGGCAATACCGGCGCGCAGATGGGGGGCTGGTTCCGCAAGGAGATCAAGACGGTCGCCGACCTGAAGGGCCTGAAGTTCCGCATCGGCGGCACTGGCGGCGCTGCGCTGAGCGAAGCTCGGCGTGGTGCCGCAGCAGATCGCCGGCGGCGACATCTATCCGGCGCTCGAGAAGGGCACGATCGACGCGGCCGAGTGGGTCGGCCCCTACGACGACGAGAAGCTCGGCTTCTACAAGGTCGCGAAGAACTACTACTACCCGGGCTGGTGGGAAGGCAGCACGCGGCAGTCGATTGCTACGTCAACATCAAGGCCTGGGAATCGCTGCCCAAGGAATACCAGGCGATCTTCGAGGCCGCCTGCGCCGAGGCGAATATGGACATGATGGCGAAGTACGACGCGCTCAATCCGGCGGCGCTGAAGCGGCTGATCGGCAACGGCGTCAAGCTGCGGCCGTTCTCGAACGAGATCCTGGCCGCGTGGTTCAAGGCGACGACCGGAACTACGACGAAATCGCCACCAAGAACGCCAAGTTCAAGAAGATCTACGAGCCGTGGAAGGAATTTCGCGCCGAGCAGGTGTCGTGGTTTGCCGTCACTGAAAACGTTTCGAACAACTTCATGATTGCAGCGGAGCGGCTGGCTCGCCGCAAATAGAAGATCAGGGACCGGGCGCTGCCGCCCGGATGAACCAGCATGCGCCGGGCACGATAGCCCGGCGTTTTTTTAGGCTACTTCTTGTCTTCGGAGTCTTGGTCCCGCCCAGCTCCTTTTGCAGCGCCTTTTCCGCTTCGTCCTGTTGGTTGCCGGAAGTGCTTTCGCTCGGCGGGTTGCCCTGGTCCTTCGTTTCGCCGCCGAGCTCCTTCTCGAGGGCTTTTTCCGCGTTCTCCTGCTCGATGTTTTGGTTGGTTTCGGGACTGATCCCGGCCGGCTGGCTGCCCGGCGCCGCTTGGTCTTCCGGCACGATGATCTGGATCTTGTTGATGTCGAAGTGCCTCTCCTTAGCCTTGTAGACCAACACCATCTGCGGGAAGCTGATGACCAGCACGATCATCACGACCTGGATCAGCACGAACGGCACCGCGCCCCAGTAGATCTGACCGGTCGTCACGCGCTTGGTCAGCCTGCCGGTAACCTTGTCGAGGAAGTCCTTGGCGGGTGCGACGCTACGCAGGTAGAACAGCGCGAAGCCGAATGGCGGATGCATGAACGAGGTCTGCATGTTGACGCCGAGCAGCACGCCGAACCAGATCAGGTCGATGCCGAGCTTGTCGGCGACCGGGCCGACCAATGGGATGATAATGAACGACAGCTCGAAAAAGTCGAGGAAGAACGCCAGGAAGAAGATCAGGATGTTGACGACGATCAGAAAGCCCAGCTGCCCTCCGGGCAGGTGCAGGAGCAGCTGCTCGACCCACACGTGGCCGTTGACGCCATAGAATGTCAGGCTGAACACGCGCGCACCGACCAGGATGAACACGACGAACGTCGAGAGCTTGGCCGTCGTGTCCATCGCCTGCCGAATCAGTTTCCACGTCAACCGGTTGCGCGCCACCGCCATGATCAACGCGCCGCTCGCGCCCATGGCGCCGCCTTCGGTCGGGGTGGCGACGCCGAGGAAGATCGTTCCCAATACCAGGAAGATCAGCGCCAGCGGCGGTATCAGCACGAAGACGACGCGTTCGGCAAGCCGCGAGAGCAGGCCCAGCTTGAACAGTCGATTCAGCGATGCGGCCACGAACGCGACGCCCGTGCCGACGCTGGTCGCCACCACCAGCATTTCGTCGGTCGGATCGTCGGGACCGTACTTCCAGTGCGCGAAAGCGACCGCGGACGCGGCAGCGACGATCGTCAGCACCAGCAGCGAGCGTGTGCCGCCTGCGCCGCTGGGCTCGCGCAAGGTGCGGGCTTCGAGCGGTAGCGCCGGCGCCCACGCCGGCTTCACTGTGCAAACGCCGAAGGCATAGACTGCGTAGAGGATCGCGAGCGTGATGCCGGGAATGAACGCACCGGCATACATGTCGCCAACCGATTTGCCGAGTTGGTCGGCCATGATGATCAGCACCAGCGACGGCGGAATGATTTGAGCCAGCGTACCGGAGGCGGCGATGACGCCGCTGGCGAAGCGGCGGTCGTAGCCGTAGCGCAGCATGATCGGCAGCGAGATCAGGCCCATCGAAATAACCGATGCCGCGACGACGCCGGTGGTCGCCGCCAGCAATGCGCCGACGAAGATCACCGCGTAGGCGAGACCGCCGCGCACCGGCCCGAAGACTTGCCCGATGGTGTCGAGCAGATCCTCGGCCATGCCGCTTCGTTCCAGGATCAATCCCATGAACGTGAAAAACGGCACGGCGAGCAGCGTGTCGTTCGACATCACGCCCCAGACCCGCTCCGGCAGCGCCTGCACCAGCGAGGGCGTGAGCAGCCCGAGGTGAATGCCGAGTAGCGCGTAGGCGATGCCTACGGCTGCGAGCGAGAAGGCGACCGGATATCCGATCAGCAGCACCACGATCAGCGTCACGAACATCAGCGGTGCGATATTCGCGATCAGGAAAGCGGTCATCGCTCGGCCTCACTGACTGCCTGGCGCATGACGGACAACCTCCCGTCGGCCTCCTGCCGAATTGCGCGCGAACGGCCCTGCGGGCTGCCTTCGGCTCGCGCGCTCATCGGTCGGCCTCACTGACCGCCTGGCGCATGACGGACGACCTCCCGTCGGCCTCCTGCCGAATTGCGCGCGAACGGCCCTGCGGGCTGCCTTCGGCTCGCGCGCTCATCGGTTGTCCCCGTCGGGCTTCGGCGCCTGGGCGGCGACTTCCGCGGCCAGCGATTCTTCGCCCCGCGCGCGAAGTATGTCTTCGGCGAGCTGTTCCTCGGCGGTTTTTTCCAGATGCTTTTCCGTCGGATCGGGGATCAGGCCCATCAGGAATGCGACTCGCTTGATCAGCTCGGAAATGCCCTGCACCGCGAGCAGGAAGAACCCGACCGGCACCAGCAGGCGCGCCGGCCAGATGATCAGCCCGCCGGCATTGGACGATACCTCCCCGCGCACGTACGAATCGACGAACACCGGCCAGCCAGCCAGCCGATCAGGATCGCCATCGGCAGCAGAAAGAACAGCGTGCCGAAGATATCGATCCACGCCCGCGCACGGCGGGAGAGCCTTCCGGAAATGACGTCGATGCGGACGTGATCGTTGCGGAGCAGCGTATATCCCGCGCCGAGGAGGAAGACCGCCGAGAACAGGTACCACTGGGCTTCGAGATAACTGTTGGAACTGTAGTTGAAGGCCTTGCGCACCACGGCGTTGGCGGCACTGATCAGGACGGTGACCAGGATCAGCCAGTACAGGCCCTGGCCGATGCGCTCGGTGATGCGGTCGATCAGTCGCGACAGCGCGAGGAGGAGTGTCAAGACGACCTCCGGGCAAGTGGCGTGCAGGCTGAGAACGATCGACGTCCGATCGTCGCGCAACGGATCACGCCGTACCTGACGGCGCGCGTGAAGATTAACCCGCGTTGGCGTCCATGGCAATCGCTTTGCCGCGGTGCGGCAAAGCCGAGGGCGCAATGCTAAAATGTCGGCCTTTCGTTCACGACAGACCCTGATGCCGCATCGCGCGCTGACACTGAGTCAAGCCGACCCGGAACTGTGGAAGGCGATCAGCGGCGAAAACGCGCGCCAGGAGACGCATATCGAGCTGATCGCGTCCGAGAACTACGCGAGCCCGGCGGTCATGGCGGCGCAGGGCTCGCTGCTGACCAACAAGTACGCCGAAGGCTATCCGGGCAAGCGCTACTACGGCGGCTGCGAATTCGTCGACATCGTCGAAAGGCTCGCGATCGACCGCGTGAAGAAGCTGTTCGGCGCCGAACACGCCAACGTGCAGCCGCACTCGGGCGCGCAGGCGAACCTGGCGGTCTTCTTCGCCGTGCTCCAGCCCGGCGACACGGTGCTGGGCATGAGCCTGCCGCACGGCGGCCATCTGACCCACGGCTCGCCGGTGAACTTCTCCGGCAAGTGGTTCAACGTCGTCGCCTACGGGCTCGACCCGGACACCGAGCTGATCGACTACGACGCCGCCGAGCGCCTCGCCCGGGAGCACAAGCCGAAGCTGATCATCGCCGGTGCGTCGGCCTATTCGCGCGTGATCGACTGGAAGCGTTTCCGCGGCGATCGCCGATCGGTCGGCGCGTTCCTGATGGTCGACATGGCGCATTACGCCGGACTGGTCGCGGCCGGCGTGCTATCCCAGCCCGGTGCCGGCATCGCCGATTTCGTCACCACGCACGACGCACAAGACGCTGCGCGGACCGCGCGGCGGATTCATCCTGGCCGGCGACCGAGCACGAGCGGCAGATCAACTCGGCGGTGTTTCCCGGCCTGCAGGGCGGCCCGCTGATGCACGTCATCGCCGCCAAGGCGGTCGCGTTCAAGGAGGCGCTGTCGCACGAGTTCAAGGTCTACCAGGAGCAGGTGATCGAGAACGCACGCGTGCTGGCGAACGCTCTGCAGGAGCGCGGCTTGCGCATCGTCTCCGGCGGCACCGACACGCATATGTTCCTGGTCGACCTCCGGGCGAAGAAGATCACCGGCAAGGACGCGGAGGCGGCGCTCGTCGGCGGCGCACATCACCGTCAACAAGAACGCGATCCCGAACGATCCCGAAAAGCCGTTCGTCACCAGCGGCGTTCGCATCGGCAGCCCGGCGATCACGACGCGCGGCTTCAGCGAGATCGAATGCGAGGATCTCGCGCACCTGATCGCCGACGTGCTCGACGCGCCGACCGACACCGTCACGCGCGATCGCGTCGTCCAGCGCTCGCCGCGCTGACGGCGAAATTTCCGGTTTACCGGTCGGCATGAAGTGCCCGTTCTGCGGCAGCGAAGATACGCAGGTCGTCGATTCGCGCGTGTCCGAGGCCGGCGATTCGATCCGCCGCCGCCGCCGCTGTCCCGCCTGCCAGAAGCGCTTCACGACCTACGAGACGGCGGAGCTTGCGGCTGCCGCAGATCGTCAAGCAGAACGGCACGCGCTCCGACTTCGACGTGCAGCGCATCCGCAGCGGCTTTCAGCGCGCGCTGCACAAGCGTCCGGTGCCGACCGAGTACGTCGACCAGGCGGTCGAGCGTATCGTCCAGCAGGTGCTGGCGCTGGGCGAGCGCGAGATCCCGTCGCGCCAGGTCGGCGAGATGGTGATGCAGGAGCTCTACAAGCTCGACAAGGTCGGCTACATCCGCTTCGCTTCGGTCTACCGGAGCTTCCAGGACGTCGCCGACTTCCGGGACGCGTTGCAGGAAGTCGAGCCCGCGCCGGTGCGGCGCAAGCCGCGCTGAGGACGCCGCGCAACAGCGCGCCTCGCCAGGATTTCGATCCCGAGCATGACCCGTTTCGACGACCACGATCGCGCGTTCATGGCGCGCGCGCTGCGAGCTGGCCGAACGCGGTCTTTATACGACGACGCCCAATCCGCGCGTCGGCTGCGTTCTCGTCCGCGACGGGCGCATCGTCGGCGAAGGCTGGCATCAGCGCGCCGGCGAGGCCGCACGCCGAGGTGCGGCGCTCGCCGACGCGCGCGCCCGTGGCGACGATCGCGCGCGGCGCCACCGCCTACGTCACGCTGGAGCCGTGCAATCACCAGGGACGCACGCGGCCTGCACCGATGCCTTGCTCGCTGCGGGCGTCGCGCGCGTCGTCGCGGCGATGCCCGATCCGTATCCGCCGGCAGCGCACGGGGCTGAGCGCCTGCGGGCGGCAGGCGTCGACGTCGACATCGGCCTGCTCGAGGATCAGGCACGCGAGCTCAATCTCGGCTGGCTGATGAACGTCGAGCACGGACGTCCGTGGGTGCGGGTGAAGATCGCGGCCAGCCTCGACGGCCGCACGGCGTTGGAGAACGGCGCCAGCCAATGGATCACCGGCGAGGAAGCGCGCGCCGACGGCCATCGCTGGCGGGCGAGGGCCTGCGCGATCCTGACCGGTATCGGCACCGTCCAGCACGACGACCCGCAGCTCACGGTGCGCGCGATCGACACCCCGCGACAGCCGTTGAAGGTCGTCGTCGACCGCCACGGCGAGCTGCCGGCGAACGCGCGGCTGCTGGCCGACGGCGAGGTCATCGTGGTCACCGCATCGACACCGAAGACGGCGTGGCCGGGGCGGGTGCGCACGCTGACCCTGCCCGATCGCGACGGCCGGATCGACCTGGCGGCGATGATGTCGGCGCTCGCCCAGCGAGGGCATCAACGAGCTCCATGTCGAGGCCGGCGCCAGATTGAACGGCGCGCTGCTCGCCGCAGGCCTGGTCGACGAACTGCTGGTCTATCTCGCGCCCTGTCTGCTGGGCGACGGCGCGCGCGGCATGTTCGCGCTGCCGGCGCCGCTTGCGCGTCTGGCCGATCGCACGCCCTTGCGCATCGTCGGCGTCGATCCGGTCGGCGCCGACTGGCGAATTCGTCGCCAGGATCGAGCGCTGATGTTCACCGGCATCGTGCAGGCGGTCGGCCGCATCGCGACGGCGAAAGCCGCGGCCGATGGCCTGAGGCTGTCGCTCGATACCGACACGCTCGACGCTGTCGGACCTGCGCGTCGGCGACAGCGTCGCGGTCAGCGGCTGCTGCCTGACGATCGTCGCCATCGACGGGGCAACGCTCGCGCTTCGACGTGTCGGCCGAGACGCTGCGCTGCACGGCGCGGCTCGATCGCCCGGGTCGCGGTCAATCTGGAAAAGGCGCTGCAACTTTCCGACCGGCTCGGCGGTCATCTGGTGGCGGGCCACGTCGATGGAGTCGGCGTGGTGACGCGGTTCGAGCGCAGCGACAAGCGACGCCGCCAATGTCGAGCTCGAGATCGAGGCGCCGGCGGAGCTCGCGCGCTTTATCGCGAGCAAGGGCTCGATCGCCGTCGACGGCGTCAGTCTCACCGTCAACGCCGTCGCGGGACGGCGCTTTGCAGTCAATCTGATCCCGCATACACTGGCCGTGACGACGCTGGGCGGCCTCGCCGCCGGCGCGCGGGTCAATCTGGAAGTCGACATGGTCGCGCGTTACGTCGCGCGGCTGCATGACATCGGATGAGCTTCGGCCGGACGCCGTAGGAGAAAAGATCATGGACCTGACGACACTGGAGCGCCTGCCGCTGTGGATCGGCGGTCGGGCGGTCGCTGCGCACACGACCCGCTACGCGGAGGTGACCAACCCGGCGACCGGCGAAGTGCTGCGGCACGTTCCGTTGAGCGATGCGGCCGACGTCGACGCCGCGGCCGCCGCCGCAACCGGCGCGTTTGCCGCCTGGCGTGCCGCACCGGCGTTGCGCCGCGCGCGCATCCTGATGCGCTTTCGCGATCTGATGGAAGCGCACAAGACCGACCTGGCGCGGTTGGTATCGCAGGAGCACGGCAAGACGATCAGCGACGCCGAGGGTTCGATCACGCGCGGCATCGAGGTCGTCGAGTTCGCCACCGGGATCCCGCACCTGCTCAAGGGCGATTTCAGCGACAACGTCGGCACCGGCGTCGACAGTTTTTCCTTGCGCCAGCCGGTCGGGGTGTGCGCCGGCATCACGCCGTTCAACTTTCCGGCGATGGTGCCGATGTGGATGTTCCCGGTTGCGCTCGCCTGCGGCAACGCCTTCATCCTGAAGCCGTCCGAGCGCGATCCGACGATGAGCCTGCGCATGGCCGAGCTCCTCGCTGAAGCCGGGCTGCCCGACGGCGTGTTCAACGTCGTGCATGGCGACAAGGAGGCGGTCGATGCGATCCTCGCGCATCCTGCCATCAAGGCAGTGTCGTTCGTCGGCTCGACGCCGATTGCACGCTACATCTACGAGACCGGATCGCGCCATGGCAAGCGCGTGCAGGCGCTGGGCGGCGCCAAGAACCATGCGGTCGTGATGCCCGACGCCGACATCGCATTCGCCGCCGAGGCGCTGATCGGCGCGGCCTACGGCTCGGCCGGCGAGCGCTGCATGGCGGTGTCGGTCGCCGTCGCGGTCGGCGACGCCGGCGACGCGCTGCGCGACAGGCTCGCCGAGCGCGCGCGCCGCATCGCCGTCGGCCCCGGCGACCGCAAGGAATCGGAAATGGGACCGGTGATCACCTGCGCCGCGCGCGATCGCATCGTCGGGCTGATCGATCGGGGCGTCGACGAGGGCGCGACCTTGGTCGTCGATGGCCGCAGCCCGCGTGTTCCGGGTCATGACGATGGCTTCTTCGTCGGGCCGACCCTGTTCGACCGGGTCACTCCGCAGATGGCGATCTATCGGGAGGAGATTTTCGGACCCGTGCTGGTGATCGTCCGGGCCGAGTCGCTCGATGTCGCGATCGAATTGATCAACGCCAATCCCTACGCCAACGGCGCGGCACTGTTCACGCGTTCGGGCTTTGCTGCGAGAAAGTTCCAGCAGGATGTCGAGGTCGGCATGATCGGCGTCAACGTGCCGATCCCGGTGCCGATGGCGTTCTACTCGTTCGGCGGCTGGCGCAATTCGCTTTTCGGCGACCTGCACGTCCACGGCATGGACGGCGTGCGCTTCTACACCCGCGGCAAGGCCGTGACCGCGCGCTGGCCGGATGACGGCAGCGCGGCCCCGGGATTCCACATGCCGACGATGGGCTGAGGGGACCCGCCGCTTTAGCGCGCTGCCGTGTTGCCGGCGCCGGGCGCGCGGTCGATGTCAAAAACAAATTCCAGGATCGCCCAGTAGGCGATCGGCTTGCCATCGAGCTCGGCCGGTGTGAACTTCGTCGCGGCGAGCGCAGTCAGCACAGCCGCGCGAAATACCGGATCGTCGGGCGAGAGCACGGTGTCACGCTCGACGATGTTGCCCGAGGCGTCGACCGTCAGCACCGCTGCAATGCGCATGCTCTGGTGCGCGCGCGCCGCGTCGATCGGGTACCCGGTGATCACCGCCCCGCTGAGCTTTGGCGCACGCGCGGCAGCCACCGGAAAGCGCTGTGCGAGCCTGGCGGCGATCGCTGTGCTCACCTGCTCCGGGTTGGCGAGCAGCCCGACCGCGATCGAGCCGTGGGGATTCGGCGGCCCCGTGCGAATGCTCAACGGTTGCGTCGCTGTGGCGCTTGGCGGAGCGCTTATCGGTACCGGCACCTTGAGGGTTTGCTCCTTCGGCGGCGGCGGCGCCGGCGTCGGAGCCTCGGGAACGCTGATCACCGTGACCGGTTCCGGCAGAGGCTCGGGCACCGACGCTGCGGGCTGTTGCAAATCGACCTGGAGCGATGCGGTCGTTCCACGCCAGGTCGGCAGCAGCGATACCGTGGGCCTCACGCTTGCCAGCAACGCGATCACGACTACGTGCACCAGCGTCGACGCCAGCATCGACATGCCGAGCGGCCGCTCCGTCGTCGGCGGCGCGTCGAACAGGGCGTGATCGAAGCTTACGTTGCTCACTGAAGGGGCCAGGGACTGGAAAAAGAGCGGCCGCTCCCGCTCGCGCGAAAGCGGCCGCATTCAGCCCGGATGATGCGATATGTCTACTGGCCCAGCAAGCGCCACGACATCCGATGCTTTTGCGCGAAGTCCGGAGCCTTGGGCTTGACGAAGCCGGTCTTGACGCCAGGCGATCCGGCGGTGATCGCGATGCGCAAGTCCGGGAACCCGCCGGCTCCGCTGTCGCTGCTGCCGCCGCTCAACGTCACCAGCGAAAGGCCGACGATACCCGTGTCCTGGAAGAAGCTTTCTATCGTCGCTCCGGTGTCGTCGACCAGCAGAGAGTTCCCGCGGCCGTATTCCCTGGCATAGAGCGTCGCCGGCTGGCCGGTCAGGCAGGGATCGGTCTGTGGCGAGGTACCGACATACGCGATGACCGACAGCGCAGCCTGCACGGGAACGACGATGCGCTGGCCGAGCGGCAGGTCGTCGAACCATCCGTTCGGCGGCGTGGCAGCGAGCCCGGTCGCGTTGGTTACCGGAAGCAGATCGGCACGCGGCTGCAGTATCGCCGGCCAGGGCGAGGTCGGAGCGGCCACTGTGCCGTCCCGGAACGCATACATCGTCTGGATCTGGTCGGCGATCGCGGGGGTCGTCAGGTCCAGATCGTCCAGCAGCCGGCCCGTGCCGATGAACACCCAGCGATCCACGCCGTTGGCGATGTCGATCTCGATCTGTGGCGGCGTCGTCACCGCTTGCGGATTGCCGTCCGGGTCGGTCAGGTGCGCGATCTGCGTTACCGCCGCCTGCCACTTGCTGTCGTCCGGATCGGAGATGTCGAAGCGCCAGAAGTTGCCCTGCAGGTCGCCGCCGTAGATCTGCTCGGCGAACTGGTTGCGGAAGTCCTGCTCGTAGGCCGCGATTTGGGCAAGTCCCGATGGGTCAGTCAGCGACCCTGATCCGGTCGACAAGGTCTTCAGCAGCTTGCCGTCGCTGGCGCGCAGGAAGAACACCTTGCCCTCGCCGGTGGACCCGACGCCGCCGACGTTGTTGTAGCCGGACGGCACGATCACCAGCCACTGGCCGCCGAACGCGTGGGTCTTGGCGACGATCGCCCGGCCGTAGGTGTAGCCGAGGTCGGGATCGGTGAACTGCCAAAGCACACGCTTCGCCAACTCGGTCTCGCTGGTGATGTCGTTCGGCTGCGAAACGTCGATCGCGTAGTACGACATGCCACCCTTGCCGAGCCCGCCGACGAGAATCGTGTGCCAGTCGGCATCGCCGCCGCCGAAGTTGACGTCGCTGATGCGGGGCGTCGCATCGACATAGAAGTGATGCTTGAACGGCGGCAACGCGCCATCCTGGTACGACAGCGCGCCGAGTCCGGTCTCGTCAGGCCGGTACAGCTGGCTGGGCACGAACGCCCAGGCCTCGTTGCCCGTGCTGTCGTCGAACGCGTGCAGCATGCCGTCGTTGGCGCCGACGTAGACGCGTGCCGGGCGGTTCTTGAACGCGGCGGCGTCCTTGAAGTTGAGCGTATAGCCCGGATCGTTCCCGTCCACGTACGGCGCGCGTGGCGGCCCGACATAGACCGGCTGCGAGTCGACGATGTCGCCGAGCAGGCCGCCGATGCGGACGCGGAACTGGCCGACCTTGGTACCTTCGTTGTTGCGATTGCCGCGCAGGAACTCGAGGATCGCCTTCGCCCGCGGGGTCGTGCCCGGCGCCAGCGAATCGAGCTGGTTCGAGCCGATGCTGGCCTCGAGGAACGGGACCGCCTGTGCCGCTTTCGTCGACGGTCGCCACCATGCGATCGGTGAACCACGGTGTGTCCTTGACACCCGGCACGACGGTGAGCTGCGATGCAAGTTGCGTCGAAGCGTCCCATATCACCGACGATTTCGTCGCCGGTCGCCGGGTCGATCTGTATCTTGCGCAGACTCGCGCCCCACCCGGGCTGGAACGACGTGCGGTAGATGAAATTGCTCGAACCCGAAATACTGACGCTCTGGAAAGCAGCCCCGGTGCGCGCTCCCGCCTGGTTGACGATGTCCTGCAGGATCTGGCCCATGCCGAGCTTCAGCTCGTCCGCCGACTGTGCGTTGACGAAGCGCCCGCGGCCGTTGATCGCCGCGTGCCACAGGTCGTCGACGCCGGACTGGTCGGGCTTGAACACGGTCGGCTGCGGCTTCGGCCATTGCAACGTGCCTGCCGGGTCTGCGAGCTGCGCTTCGACGGTCGACTGATTGCCCGACGGGAGGATGCCCTCGGTGCCGAGCGACATCGCCGCGAAGTTCTGATGCGGCCAGCTCGCCGGGTCGCGCGCGCTGGTGGCGACGTTCTCGGGCATCGCGGGCCGCAGGTTGGTCACCCAGTAGTGGGTCACGTAGTCGGATGCCGAATTGCTGACTGCACGGGTGCCGACAATGGGGCTCATGTCCTCGCGGAACGGCCGCGGCCACGCGGCTCCCGGCGTCAGGCCGGTGATCGCCACCGCGGTGCCGCCTACGGGCAAGGTCGCCGGCAGGGTGTCGTCCTGGTCGCCGACGGTCGTGGTCGGCAGCGAGTTCTGGTTGGTGAACCCGTCGGTGAAGAACATGTGCCAGTTCTTCTGGCACGACAGCACGATCGGGTCGGTCGAGCCTGGGAGCGACGGATTGGTGCCGTTCAGGTAATACTCGCCGATGCGCGAAATCGTGTTGAGCGTCGGCGTTTCCTGCCCGAGCGGAACCTTGAGGTTCATCAACTGCGTCGCCCATGTGGACTTCTGCGTCGCGTCGAAATCGGCGATGTCGACGAATGATGTCGCGAAGCTGAACATCGTGTGGAAGCCGACTCGGAACTGGTCGTCGAGGTTCAGCGTGCCGCCATTCTTGCCGAGGAACGTGAGCGAGGTCACCGTCTTTACCGCCAGCAAGCGCGTGCGGTAGTACGCGAACCAGTTCGCGTAATTGGTCATCTCTTCGACGTAGGTGCGGTTTATCGTCTGCACGGTGCCCGAGTCGTCGGTCCAGGTGTGCGTATAGGTCGCCGTCGGCACGAGGTCGATCGCGCGCGAACGCGGCCTGGCTCACGTTGTCGGTGCCCGGCGCCGCGCCGAATTCGTAGAAGCGCGGGAAGACGTGCGTCGCAGTCCTTGAACGACTGGCACGAGCCGCCCGTCGGCGTGCCGTAACCCAGCCACTCGTCGCCCGCGGTCGAGATCGCCTTGTCGCACCATTCCACCTCGGTCTTCCAGTAGTGGCGCGGCACCGCCGCATAGCGATTGGTGGCGTGGCAACCCATGCCGGCGGTGTTCTCCCCGCCGACCGGTGTCGTGAACTTCCCGCTCGGGTAGTTGTCTTGCGCGGCGGTCGTGCCATCCGACGCGTACGCATGGTTGTTGCGGCGGCAGGTCTTGCCCGCCCCGTTGGCGTCCGCGAGCAGCGTCTTGGTGTAGTCGCCGTTGAGACCGCCGCTGACGCCGAACGTGTCGCAACGCGCGGTGTTTGGGTCCATCGCTCCCGGCTGGTTCGCGCAGTCCGAATTCGCGAAGCAGACCTGCGTCGTCTGGATGCTGCAGAAGCCGGACTTCGCGCAGTCGGCGGCCGTCGTGCACTGGACGGCGGTCTTGATGCTGCAGGTGCCCTTGTTCGGAATGCAGGCGCCACGTGGTCGTCGGGATGTTGGCCGGGTCGCAGGTGGTGCCGTTGTTCTGGCTGTTGCCGCAGGCATTGGCGACATTGCAGTCCGAGTTGATCGTGCACTTGGTCGTGTTCGGCTTGCCCGCCGAGCAGTGCCCTGCACCGCGGCGCAGTTGGTCGCCTGGTTGGCCACCGTGCACTGCCAGCCGCGAGGTTCGAGCAGGTGCCCGATTTCACGCATTGCGCGGTCGGATTGCCCGCCGCAGTGCAAGTGGGGCTGTCGCTGCCGGCGGGGCAGGTGCCGACGTCCTGACACGGGACACTGTTGTTGCTGTTGGTCGCGCACGCGGTGCCGAATGTCGCACCGGCGTTCGTGCACGTACCGGTGGTCAGTGCATACCGCAGCGGTGACGCAGGCGTTACCGAGGCTGTTCGAATTCGTGCATGTCGCCGACGAAATCGCAATCGGTGGCGACGGTGCAGGCTCGCCGAGCTTCTTGCTGTTCGTGCAACTTCGCACCGATGGCGGCACAGTTGGCGTTGACGTTACAGGCGTTGCCGGTGTTCGAGCACGTACCGGTCGCCGGACAGGCGGCGGCGCTGGCGCAGGTCGTCGCCGGCGCGTTGCTGCACTTGTTGGCGATCGCAGGACAGGTCGCCGCCGTCGTGCAAGCGGCGTTTGGCGGGTTGTTACAGGCGCCGCTCAGCGGGCACGACCGGGCAGCTCGCGCTGTTGGCGGTGACGACCGGGCAGCTCGTGCCGGTCGTCGTCGCGCAATGAGCAGAAATCGCCGGGCAGGATCCCGGGTTCGACGTGCAGACGGCATTGGGTGGGTTGTTGCAGTTGCCCGCCGGCCGGGCAGGTGCTGACGCCGGCGGTGATCGTGCAGGCGTGCCCGGTCTTGTTGCACGTGCCGCCGGTGATCGGACAGTCGGAATTGGAGTTGCAAGAGCCGCTTACCGCGCCCTGGCAGCGCTTGAGGTTGCAGTCGCCATTGCTCGCACAGCTGTTGCCGGCGACGCTGCAGGTGCCGTTGACGAACGGGCAATCGGCGTTCTTGGTGCAGACCTTGCTGGTCTGGATGCTGCATTTTCCGGCGAATGTCGACGGCGGGCACGTCGTCGTGTAGACGCAGGTGCCTTCGGGGTCGGGATTGACGTTGCAGCCGGCAGGGACCCACCCGCTGGTGCAGGTGCTGGGATCCGGCGGTATTTCGACGATGTTGGCGCAGGTCTGCGCGCCGGCGCCGTTGCAGGTCTGGGCGACGGGATTGCAGCTCGCCTGCGTGCCGCCGTTGCAGGTTTGCCGGAACCATGTTGTTGCAGCTCGCCGGCGACCCGCCGACGCACGCTTCGCGCGTCACGCCATTGCACGCGGCCGCGACCGCGCCCGTGCAGGTCGGCGCGATCACGTGCAGGTACCGGCCCCAGGCGCGGCGCAGACGCCGGGCTGGCCGTTGCAGGCGCCGGCCTGGTTGCCGGCGCAAACGCCCTGCGACGAATCCGGTGCAGGTTTGCTTCGCGATGGAGCCATTGCAGGTGCCCGCGGCGATCGCGCCGCTGCAGGTGCCGCCCGCGCCGCCGGTGCAGGTCGGCTGGACCGGATTCGGCGTGCAGGTCTGCGGATTGCTGATGCCCTGGCAGGTTTGCGCTACCGACGGGCCGGTCTGCGGCCAGTCGGGGCTGGTGGTGTCGCACCAGAGCACGTTGTCGTTCTCGTAGAAATACTTCTGGCGTCGCGCGGGATTCTGCGCGGTCGTCCATGCGGCCTTGACCGTGGCGTTGACGGGGCTGGCGGAATTCCAGGGGCTCAGGACGCTGGTGTCGACCTTCGACGGTCACGTCGTTGGCGCGTGATGGCTGTCGGGCGCCCACGGGTACATGTAGTCGCCGATCGCGGCCGGCGCGCCCGCCGACGCGGCGGCGATCAGACCATTGGTCGCGGCAATGCCCGGATTGGTGACGAAAGGCGCGCCGCTGTCGTCGTTGCCCTGCGTCCAGTCGGAATTGCACCACTGACCGACGATGACGTTCGCGGTCAGGTCGACGCAGGGCTCGCTCGAACAGTCGAGCGGATCGGCCGTCGTGAACGGATCGGCGCGAACCTTGGTCCAGTTCGACGTGTTCCCCGCATCCATCTGCGGAAAGCTCGTGGCGTCAGGATTGGCCGGCGGGTCGTAGGTGAGCCGCGGGTTGTAGTACATGTGGTTGAGCGCGCTGTTGTGCACCGGCGCGGGCCACAGCTCCCAGTATTCGTACGGCAGGCCGGCCTGGGGTGAACCCGAGGCGGCGGCGTAGTTCGCGATGCCGGGCAGCGCACCCGGGTCTATGCCGCCCGTGCAACTGGGCGGGTTGGGAAATACGGGGGTCAGATTGCATCCTGCGCCAGGGCCGCTGTTGGTGAACAGCTGCGGGCTGAAGCTCGCCGGCACCGCGCCGGCGCCGGTTGCGTACGCAGGAAACGGCGCGGCGATCGTGCTGAGCGTTGCGACCGCGGGTTGCTCCCAGATGTACTGCGGCGAAACGTACTGTCCGCCCGGGCCGGCGTTGGCCGGGGACCCGCTGTACCCGCACGGCGCATTCATCGCGCCGCTGCCGTCGCGGCAGAACTTGCTGACGACGTAATCGGGCAGGAAGTCGTAGAGCATCGACGTCGAGTCGTCGACGGTCAGGATGATGTTCGGTTTTGCCTGGTTCTTGATGTTGATCGGTTCGTCGGCGAGCGGCGTCAGTCCGGCGTACGCAGGCGTCGCCAGCGGGCCCAGGCCCAGCAGCAGCGAAAGGAGTGCCGCCAGCCAACGGCGGACGAGGGGAGGAACGGGTTGGTACCGCATGTTTTATTCTCCCTGTGCGGCTTTCACCGCAACATCGCCTGCAGGAACGATGTCGAATTCTGTGGTCCGTCGACGCGCACCGTGACCCGGTAGAACGGGATCGGATCCAGCGCGAAGCAACCGGGCTGCGATCCGGGTGTCGTATTGGGTTGATCGCAGTCGTGAATCGTCGTGCCCGTGGCGACCTTCGGCGGCAGCATGTCGCAGAATTGAGCCGTCGCGACCGTGCCTTTCGCGCCGGCGAGACACATGCGCTCGATCACGTAGCGGATGTTGATGCCGCTGCTGGTATCGACGAGCTCTTTGGCCAGGCCGAAACTCCCCCAGTCGCCCTTCGTCTGCAACGGCTTGGGAATGCCCCGGCCATCGTCGTTCCCCTGCCACGTCGAGTAATAGTTCTCCGCCGCCAGGTCGGTCGTGGGATCGATCGTCGGTGCCGCGGGCGCCGCGTCGGCGAACAACGCGGCAGCCGCCTGCTCGACGGCCAGGTTCGCGGGGAGGATCGACGACTGCCGGAACGCGAGGTTGCCGATCAGCACATTGGTCGTATCGACCGAGCGGATCAGCGCGATCGCGGCCAGGCTCATCGCCACCATGACGATAAGCGCGATGAACAGCACGACGCCGCGCTGGCGCCCGATCGGCGATGTCATTTCGTGCCTCATACCTGCTTGTTCCAGACTTCGTTGCGCAGCGGGATCACCGTCTCGTAGACGCGATAGCGCCAGCCGTAAGGCTGGGTGGCGGCGGCGACCGCGGGGATGTTGAACGTGACCGAACAGGTGCCGGCGGCGCTGTCGGCACAATCGTTGAAGACGGTGTGCGTAAATCCCTGGCCGGCCAGATCCTTGTCCGGCTGCTCGCTCTTGACGAGTACCGCGATGCGCGCCGCCTTGATGCGGTTGATCGTCGTGATCGGTGCCGCGAGCAGGGTCGCGGCATCCCAGTCGCCGTACGCGGTGCCTGCGACTGCCGAAACCCACTGGTGAATCAGTCCATCGCCGACCGTGTCTATGCCGTACTGCAATTTCATGTTGATGATGTTCGAGGCCAGCGGATTGACCGGCTGCGCGTTGTCGGGCGCGCCGGTGGCCGGATCGAGCAGCGAGGTGCCGCGCAGATTGCCGCCGCTGACGTCGTAGCGGACCTTCTGGACGAGATTCGCGGGTCCCAGATTGAACAGCGTCGCGGGCGGGAAGATCGGGACCGGAGCGCCCGAGTGGGTGATCGTCACGACGCCGTCCGCGGCGGCCGGCGGCGGCACCGCATCGGTGATCACCGAGGTGTAGCAAGCCGCGCTGGCCGGAAAGATGGCGCTCGGATTCGAGATCGCGACGATCACGTCGCCTTTCTTGAAGCCATTGGCGCTCTGCACCTGGTACGGCTGATTGGCGAATGCCGTGGCTGTGATGTTGGCGGCCGATACGAATGTGCGTCCGACGCTGTAGTAGACGACGAAGCTGTCGGGATTGTTGGCGCCGCCGCCGTCGGTGATAAGGAGCGGGATCGGTCGCAGCGAGTCGGTGGCGTTGGCGGCGGGGGTGCAGGTTCCGAGATCCTGCGCTGCGACTGCAAGACCGTTGCCGGCATTTGCCAGCTCGATCCCCATCATGAACGACGACAAGAGGCCGTTCTGCTGCGCGTCGCCGGCGGCGGTGATGTTGCGCTTGATCCCTTCCGACGTCGCGAAGACCTGGTAGATCACCAGTACGGCGATCATGCCGATGACCACGCCCACCATGATCTCGATGATGCTGAAGCCGTGCTGCCGGCGAGGATGAGAAAAGGCGGCCATCTTCGATCTCTAGGTCGGATTGGAGCCGACGACGCCGGTGGTCGTGTAGTTGTGGATGTCGGCTTCGCCGGGCGCCTGCCAGTAAACGCAGACCATCACAACATGGCTTTGCAGCGACGGCGGCTGCGGCGGCATCGTTCTTGCCCGTGCAGTCCTTCGCCGGATCGACGAGGACGATGGGAACGTTGGCGCCGGTCGCGCCCGGCAAATTGGCGACTTGGCCCTTGAACGCCACATAGCCGGCGCCGCCGACGGTGCTGTCGTATTTGTTTTTCAGGCCGGCCGGGTCGTCGGTCCACATCTGCGAGATCAGCGAATTGGCGTAGTACATCGCTTCGGCGCGGTACTCGGATTCGCCGGTGTGGCGCAGCGACGCCGCCTGCAGGCCGACGATGCCCAGGATGCCGAACGAGAAGATCAGAACGCCGATCAGCGCCTCGAGCAGGAAGCCGCCGGCCTGGGTGCGCCTTGCATTGATGTGCGTCTTCATGGACATCCTGCCGGATCGGTCGAGGACAGTGCGGGATCGCACAGCTTGGTGCCGCTGCCGCTCGAGTTGATGACCAGCCGCAGATTGCGCGGGCTGGATATGTCGGGATTGGTGATGTCGATGCGCGTCAGCGAGGCGCTGGCATCGGCATTCGGAAGAATGCGACCGAGTCCGTCGAACGTGACCGTCGTCGCGCCGCCGCTGGGCGTGATCGTCGCCTTCGACGCGCCCTGATCCGCGAAAACGTACGGATTGGCTACCCACGGGTGGGCGGCGTCGGAACCATCGTCATCCGCGCCGTCGGTCGGGTCGGTCGCGTAGATCTTGTAACCGGTAGAAGGGTTCAGCACGAATCGAGCCGTGGTGTTGCGCCGCACCGCCTCGGCTTGCGCCGTCCGCACGCCATTGAGCAAGGCCTCGCCGGCGTTGCGGATCCGGGAATTGGCGATGAAGTCGGTGTACATCGGACCGGCGAGCAGGATCAGGAACGCGAAGATCACCACCGCGATCATCAGCTCGATCAGCGTGAAGCCGCGCTCGCGCAGCCGAAATGCCCACGGTGTCATGTGCAGGAGCCGTCCTTGCGTGTGATCCAGCAGGTGGCGCTGGTCTTGCCCCAGTAGGTCCCGGTCGTAGCCTGGACATTCGCCTGATCGACCGTGTAGACGAAACCGTTCATGCCTTCGGCCGCGACGCCGGTGGCAGTCAGTCCATAGGTCGTCGCCGTCTCGGTCGGACAGGTGAATGTGAAGGTCTTGACGTTGGCCTGGACGACCGGCTTGGCGACCGCGCAACCGCCGACATAGGTGCGGTTGTCCAGAAAGAACTGTTCCATCCGCGTGCGGAAGTCGGACAGGCCGCGGGTGGCTTCGATGATCTTGCTGCGCCGGACATAGTCGGCGTACGAGGGTAGCGCGATCGCCGCCAGGATGCCGACGATCGCGACCACGACCATGACCTCGATCAGCGTGAATCCGCGCATGCGCAGCCTCGGCAGGCTGCACCGCGGCCGGATTGCGGCTTCTAGCATGAGACACCTCCCTGTCAGGTTGCAGCGGATAGTATGTCGCCGTACTGCGACAGGCAAAGCGGTCCGATGTGAGGTATTGCCAACGGAACAAACGGTTGCGTGCGTGCAAGCCCGGCTGAAATGCACGTACAGGATGTCGTCGACAACCTTAGCCGCCCCCGCGGTGGAGGCTATGGACAGCGCTGGCGAGTTGTCTGGACTCGCGCCCGGCCGCTGTTGGCGAGTACGACCTGAAGCGCATCCTGGCCGGGCTTGCAGACGACGAACGTACCCATCTGAAGCGCGCCCGACAGCATCCTCGCATGGCCCAGGCTGGTGTAGGAAACATAGTCGGCGACCGGGCGGTTGCCACGCACGGTGATCCCGTTGCCGGAAGGTCCTCCGGTGCGGATGATGGTCTCTCCGGCGCTGATTTCGCCGTCCTGGTTCTCGTCGATGAACAGGATCCAGCCCAGTTCCCAACCGTTGCCGTCGTCCGCGCACTGCTCGCCGTCGCGGGTCTTGCATAGATTGACCCGGTAGCCGCTCTTGATCGCCTCGCTGCGGGCCTGGTTGAGCGTTCCGGCGAGAAAATGGGCATGGTTGGCGAGCTGCTGCGCGGCGATCCAATTGCGATACGACGGACCGGCGGCGAGGACCAGCAGGCCGACGATCGCAACCGCGATAAGAAGCTCGATCAGCGAGAAGCCGTGGCTACAGTCGAATTCCGGTCGGGGAATGCCGCTTTCTCGGGCCATGGCGCGTCCTTTTGCGCAGTCGCGAGGGCCGCAAGCCCACCGCTCCTGAAGCGAAAAATGTAGGCCGCTGCTCGCGAGGGCAGCTGCGGCGGATTGCCTAAGCCGTTGGTTGGGTGGACAAAGACTGCCGCTGCTGTCACGGCGGGGCGCGCGGGCGCTGGCGCTGGGGCCGCCGCCAAGCGATAATCCAGAGCCTGCGCTGGCGGCCGCAGCGCCGCTCATCGGAGTCCCAGATCAACGCCCCAGAACGCCTACGACAGTCCAGGCAATCGAAGCCGTCTTTTGTCTGGGACGATCCGCTGCTGCTTTCCGAGCAGCTCTCGGAAGACGAGCGCATGGTCCGCGACGCGGCCTATGCCTACGCGCAAGACAAGCTGATGCCGCGCGTTACCGACGCATTTCGGCACGAGCGGTCCGACCCGGCGGTATTCCGCGAAATGGGCGAGTTGGGGCTGCTCGGGGCGACGCTGCCCGCCGAGTTCGGCGGCGCCGGCTTGAACTACGTCTGTTACGGCCTCATTGCCCGCGAGATCGAGCGGGTCGATTCGGGCTACCGCTCGATGATGAGCGTGCAAAGCTCGCTGGTCATGTATCCGATCTACGCGTACGGCTCGGATGCCCAGCGCCGAAACTATCTGCCGATGCTCGCGAGCGGTGAGCGGATCGGCTGCTTCGGCCTGACCGAACCGAACCATGGCTCGGATCCCGGCTCGATGGTGACGCGCGCGCGGTCCGCGCCCGGCGGCTACAAGCTGTCCGGCGCCAAGACCTGGATTTCCAATTCGCCGATCGCGGACGTCTTCGTCGTCTGGGCGAAGACCGACGACGGCATCATTCGCGGCTTCATCCTCGACAAGGGAATGACCGGGCTCTCCGCGCCGAAAATCGAAGGCAAGTTCAGCTTGCGCACCTCGGTCACCGGCGAGATCGTGATGGACGAGGTGTTCGTCCCGGAGGAGCAGCGGCTGCCGGGCGTCGAGGGTCTCGCCGGCCCGTTCGGCTGTCTCAACAACGCGCGCTACGGCATCGCGTGGGGCGCGCTGGGCGCGGCCGAATTCTGCTGGCATGCGGCGCGCCAGTACACGATCGACCGCTCGCAGTTCGGCCGCCCGCTGGCGGCGAACCAGCTGATCCAGAAAAAGCTCGCCGACATGCAGACCGAGATCACGCTCGGCTTGCAGGGCTGCCTGCGGCTCGGCCGCCTCAAGGACGAGGGCAAGGCGGCGCCGGAGATCACATCGATCATGAAGCGCAATTCCTGCGGCAAGGCGCTCGACATCGCGCGAATGGCGCGCGACATGCACGGCGGCAACGGCATCGTCGACGAGTTCCACGTGATCCGCCATCTGCTCAACCTCGAGACCGTCAATACGTACGAGGGTACGCACGACGTGCACGCGCTGATTCTCGGCCGCGCGCAAACCGGCATATCGGCGTTCAGCTAGCCGTCTCGCGATGAAGCTGTACAACTATTTCCGCTCGTCGGCGGCGTACCGGGTGCGCATCGCCCTTCATCTGAAGGGGCTGCCCTTCGAATACGCTCCCGTGCATCTGGTCAGGGGCGAGCAGCATGCGGACCCCTATCGCGCTCTGAACCGGCAGGAGCTCGTGCCGACGCTCGCCGACGGCGACACGGTAGTGACCCAGTCGCTGGCGATCATCGAATACCTGAACGAGCGTCATCCGGAGCCGCCGCTGTTGCCTGCGACGCCCGCGGAACGCGCGCGCGTGCGCGCGATTGCGCTGGCGATCGCCTGCGACATTCATCCGCTTAACAATCTGCGGGTATTGAGGTATTTGAAAGGCACGCTGGGCGCCAGCGAGGAAGCCAAGGACGCGTGGTATCGGCATTGGATAGACTCGGGCCTTGCCGCGTTAGAGGCGCAGCTCGCCGCAGAAGCCGCCACGGGAGCGTTCTGCCACGGCGACGTTCCGACGCTGGCCGACATCTGTCTCGTCCCGCAGCTCGCCAACGCCCGGCGCGCCAACATTCCGCTCGACGCCTATCCGACGCTGTTGCGCATCGACACGAAGTGCCGGGCGCTGGATGCGTTTGCCGGCGCCGCGCCAGACCGCCAGCCGGACGCGGCTTGAGCGGGGCCACGCGCAGCGACGATCGATTCTTCCCTGAAGCTAGGCCGACGATGAAATACGCCATTCCCGCCTGGGACATTCCCTCAGTGCCGGTCGCCGGCAGCGATCTGGCCTTTCCGGTCCGCCATATCTATTGCGTCGGCCGCAACTACGCCGAGCACGCGAAGGAGATGGGCGGCGACGCCGCGAAGGAGCCGCCATTCTTTTTCACCAAACCTGCCGATGCGATCGTGCCGGTCGTCCCGCCGGCGATCGCCGACGTGCGCTACCCGCTCGCCACCAAGAATTATCATCACGAGATCGAGCTGGTCGTCGCCATCGGCGCACGTGGTACCGACGTCGTTCCGGAACGCGCGGAGGCGCTGATCTATGGTTACGCGGTCGGGCTCGATATGACCCGGCGCGACCTGCAGAACGCGATGCGCGAGATCAAGCGCCCGTGGGACATAGGCAAATCGTTCGCGCAGGCAGCTCCGATCGGCCCGATCCACCGCGTCGCCGAAGTCGGGCATCCGAAGCGCGGCCGCATCGCGCTCGAGGTCAACGGCGCGATCCGGCAGCAGGGCGACCTCTCCGACATGATCTGGGACGTGCCGCACATGCTGCATTTCCTGGCGCAATACTACGAACTGTTGCCCGGAGACCTGGTCTTCACCGGCACACCCGCGGGCGTCGGCGCAGTCGTGACCGGCGACGTGCTGGTCGGGCGGATCGAAAGCCTCGGCGAGCTGCGAATACGCATCGTCGGCCCGCCGGCATCCTGACGATGCTCTCAGCCGACTTTGTCGAGCGGGAATACAACTTGCGGAGCGCGTTTCCCGACCATCCGCAGTGGTTTGCGCGGTGGTCGGCGGAAAGCGCTATCGCCCGATCGCAACTCGAATCGAAGCTCGGACTGCGCTACGGCAGTGGGCCCAAGCAGACGCTCGATCTGTTCCCGGCGAAGGCGCCTCGAGGCGCGCTGCTGTTCATCCACGGCGGGTACTGGCGCGCGCTCGACAAGGACGACCACTCATTCGTCGCGCCGGCGTTCGTCGAAGAAGGCGTCGGCGTCGTGGTCATCAACTACGATCTTTGTCCCGACGTCAGCATCGCGCACATCGTCGAGGAATGCCGGCAGGCAGTCGCGTGGCTATGGCGCGAAGGCACGAGGCACGGCGTGCCGGTCGACCGGCTGTTCGTCGCCGGCCATTCTGCCGGCGGCCACCTCGTCGCGATGCTCTACGCGACGGACTGGCGCCGCTATGGCGTGCCGGTTGACGCGATTCGCGGCGGGCTGTCGATCAGCGGCGTGTTCGATCTCGAGCCGCTGCTCCAGGTTTCTTTCAACGCCGACCTCAAGCTCGATCGAAGCAAAGCGCGGGCGATGAGCCCGATTCATTGCGCCGCGGAAGTGCACGCCCCGCTGCTGCTGGCCGTGGGCAGCGGCGAGACCAGCGAATTCGGCCGGCAATCGTGGCTTTTGTGGGAGCGCTGGCCGCAATGCCGTCTGGCCGCAGCGCACGGTCCGTTGTTCATCGCCGATCGGCATCACTTCAGCGTCGTGTCCGAACTCGGCGATCGGAAGAGCGAATTGACCGCAGCCACGCTCGGGATGCTGCTCGCCTGATGCCTCGTGCGAAGGGTGTCTGCTCGATCGCGGTCCGGTCGCGGCGGCGTGCCGGCGCAGTATAATGGGCGCTCCCGTCGGGACCCGCCAGCCATCGTGAAGTCCACTCACCTGCACGCGATCGACAAGCCCGCGGCGCCTTCTCCGTCGGCGGAGCGCGCGATCAGTCCGATCCCCGAGATCATCGCCGAGATCAGGGCCGGTCGCATGGTCATCCTGGTCGATGAGGAGGATCGCGAAAACGAGGGCGACCTGGTGGTCGCGGCCGACGTCGTGACGCCGGACATCATTAATTTCATGGCGCGGTTCGGCCGCGGCCTGGTCTGCATGCCGATCACCGAAGAGCGTGCGCGGCAGCTTGATCTCGCGCCGATGACCCCGGTGAACCGCTCGGTGCATGGTACCAATTTCACCGTCTCGATCGAGGCCGCCAAAGGGGTGACCACCGGAATTTCGGCAGCGGACCGCGCACACACGATTCGCGTCGCGTGCGCGCCGAATGCGCATCCCGCCGACATCGTGCAGCCCGGTCACGTGTTTCCTCTGGTCGCGGATCGCGGCGGCGTGCTCGCGCGCGCCGGGCACACCGAAGCCTGCTGCGATCTGGCCGGACTCGCCGGCTTTTCGCCGGCGGCAGTACTGTGCGAAATCATGAAAGACGACGGCACGATGGCAAGGTTGCCGGATCTGGTCGATTTCGCGCACCTGCATGCGCTCAAGATCGGCGCGATCACCGATCTGATCCACTATCGCAGCCAGACCGAGCGGCTGATCGAGCGCGTCGGCGAGCGGCCGATCCGCACCGTCGCGGGCGACTTTCGGCTGGTGACGTTTCGCGACAAGCTCGCCGACGCGACGCACCTGGCGCTGGTCCGCGGCGACATCTCGCCGGAGCTTGAAACCGTCGTGCGCGTGCACGAACCGTTGTCGGTCGTCGATCTGCTCGACTACGGCAGCCGCGTGCATTCGTGGACGATACCGGCGGCCCTGTCGCGGCTCGCGCACGCCGAGCGTGGCGTGCTGGTGCTGCTGCATCGTACCGAGTCGGCGCTGGAGTTGCGCGATCGTGCGCTCGCCGACCAGCCGCACGTCGAAAGCAAGATGGATCTGCGCAACTACGGCATCGGCGCCCAGATCCTGCGCGACCTGAATGTCGGAAAGATGCTTCTGCTGGCGCGCCCGCGCAAGATGCCCAGCATGGCCGGGTTCGATCTCCTCGTTACGGGCTACGAGGAGACTCCGCCTCGCGCCGCGTCGTCCTGAACGCGTCTCGCGACGCCCCGCCGCGCGCGGCAGGCCAACCGCCGACTCCCATGCCGGTTCGTAGAATCGTTCCGAGCACCCGCGCCGGACATCTGCGCGTCGGCATCGTGCTGTCGCGGTTCAATCTGGAGGTTGGCGAGGCGCTGCTGGCCGGCGCACAGCGCGCGCTGGCCGAGTCGGGCGTCGCCGACTCGGCGATCACGATCGCGAGCGTTCCCGGCGCGCTGGAAGCGCCGCTGGCGCTGCAACGGATGGCGCAAACCGGCGATTACGACGCGCTGGTCGCGCTCGGTGCCGTCATCCGAGGCGACACTTATCATTTCGAGATCGTCGCCAATGAATCGGCGGCGGGACTCGCCAGCGTGCAGCTCGAGTTCGGCATCCCGATCGGCAACGGCATTCTGACCACCGATACCGATGCACAGGCTTCGGCGCGCGCCGAAGCCAAGGGACACGATGCCGCACTCGCCGCACTGGAGATGGCGAATCTGCTCGACGCGATCGATGAGCAGTAGTCCGCGCCATCGCGCGCGCGAATTTGCGCTGCAGGGGTTATACCAATGGCTGCTCTCGGGCAACGATCCGGCCGCCATTCGCGGCCAGCTCGCCGAAAGCGCCGGCTTCGCCCGCTGCGACAACAAACTGTTCGAGAGGCTGTGGCAGGGCGTCATGGCCGAGTTCGATGCGCTGCAGACCGCTTACGCGCCGTACCTCGACCGCAAGCCCGGCGAGGTCTCGCCGATCGAAAAGAGCATTCTCACCATCGGCGCGTGGGAGCTGCTGCATGCGCCGGACGTGCCTTTTCGCGTCGCGATCAACGAAGCGGTCGAGCTGGCGAAGACCTACGGCGGCACCGACGGCCACAAATACGTGAACGGCGTGCTCGACAAGCTGGCGGCGACCGCGCGCGCAGCGGAAATCGGTTGACCGAGTCCGAGTCTTTCGCCAAAGCGCGATGAAGAAGACGCCGACGCTGCGCTTTCTCCTCGCGCATCCGGCGCACTTGGTGGCTCTCGGCTTCGGAACGGGGCTCTCGCCGATCGCTCCCGGCACCGTAGGCACGCTGCTCGCTCTGCCGCTCGACGCACTGCTTCGCGCGACGGTCAATGACACTGGTTATGCGCTCGCCGTCGTCGTCGCGTTCGCCCTCGGCGTCTGGGCTGCCGATCGCACCGGGCGCGACTTGGGCGTCGCCGACCACGGCGCAATCGTCTGGGACGAAGTCGTCGCCTTCCTGGGCGTTCTCTTCATTGTTGGCGCCGAGCCGGTGCACCAGGCGTTCGCGTTCCTTCTCTTCCGTTTGTTCGACATCGTCAAGCCGCCGCCCGCAGCGTTGATCGACCGCGAGTGGCATCACGGGGTCGGGGTGATGGCCGACGATCTGGTTGCCGCCGGATATACGTTGCTGGTCCTTGCGCTGTGGCAGCGGATATTCGGATGAGCGGCCATTCCGCCGCCGATCGGCACGCGCACGCGCGGCGGATCGAGGAGATGGCGCTCAATGCCTCGGGCGCCTTCCAGTCGTTGCTCTACGACGGCTGGTTGCTTGGGTCAAGAGCCGGTCCGACCAAGCGTCTGCGTTGCATCAACCCGACCTATCGGTCGTCGCTTCCGCTGGAGCGGAAGCTTCGCTACTGCACGGACTTCTATCGGGCTGTGGGCTTGCCTGCGATCTTTCGCATGCTGCCGTTCGCGCAGCCGCCCGGCCTCGATACTTTTCTTGCCGAGCGCGGCTGGGGCGAATTCGAGCGCACGCTGGTCCTGCGCACCGATCTCGTGACGATTCAGGTCCCGCCTGCGCCGGTCGAAGAAGTCGAACTCGTCGCCATGACGACGTGGGTCGAAGCGACGCAGTCCTTGCTCGGTGTAGCCAGCGATGCGCTGCCGCGCCTGCTCGATCGCGCCGCCAATTACCCCTTGCCGCAACTGGGTGCGCTGGTCCGCCGCGGTGGCGAGGTCGTCGCCTGCGGCTTGGCAAAAATCGAAGAGGATCACGTCGGATTGTTCGCGGTGCACACGGCGCCTTCGTTGCGCGGGAGGGGGCTCGGGCGCGCGGTGGTCGGCGCGCTGCTCGCCGATGCGCAGTTGCGCGGCGCGCGCACCGCCTACCTGCAGGTGACCGCGAACAATACGCCCGCACTGGCGCTTTACCGCCGCTTCGGCTTCGACTCCGCCTACGCTTACTGGTACCGGGCGCGGCCCGACGAGCAGCATTGAACGCGACACCTTCCCGCCAGATCGACGACGACATCCGCGCACTGGCCGCGCGGGTGGGCGAATTGGCGCTCTCGCGGCAGGTGATGCTTGTGACTGCGGAATCGTGCACCGGCGGACTGGTCGCCGGGGCGATCACCGAAATCGCGGGCAGTTCGGGCTGGTTCGAGCGGGGCTTTGTCACCTATTCGAACCGTGCCAAGATCGAACTCCTGGGCGTCGATCCGGAAACCATCGCGCGCGATGGCGCGGTCAGCGAGCAAACCGCGCGCGCGATGGCGCGGGGCGCCAGGGCGGCGAGCGGCGCGCAATGGGCGGTGGCAGTGACGGGGGTCGCCGGGCCTGCGGGGGGCAGCCCCGACAAGCCGGTGGGCACGGTATGGTTTGCCTGGGCGGGCCCGCAAGGGGTCGAAGCCCTGCACCGGCGGCTGGACGGGGACCGGGCGGCCGTGCGGGCGGCATCGGTCGCGATCGCCTTGCAGGGTTTGGTCGACCGGCTGGCTTAAGCCAAAGATTAGGCCGTAAGTGACCTTTATCGAACGATCGTTCTATGCCATAATGGTCTTATCCCAGTCCGCACCAAGCGGACCGCCACCGAGAGACCGCGATGAGCAACGTAAGCCTGATCAAATCCAATGGAATGAACGCAATGGACGACAACAAGAGCAAGGCGCTCACCGCCGCGCTGGCACAGATCGAAAAGCAGTTCGGCAAGGGCTCGATCATGAAAATGGGCGAGGCCCAGGTGCAAAACGACCTGTCCGTAGTCTCGACCGGCTCGCTCGGTCTCGACATTGCGCTGGGCGTCGGCGGGCTGCCGCGCGGCCGTGTCGTCGAGATCTACGGGCCCGAGTCGTCGGGCAAGACGACCTTGTGCCTGCAGGTGGTCGCCCAGGTCCAGAAGGCTGGGGGCACGGCGGCTTACATCGACGCGGAAAACGCCCTCGATCCGGTTTATGCGGGAAAGCTCGGCGTCAATGTCGGCGACATGCTCATCTCGCAGCCGGATACCGGCGAGCAGGGCCTGGAGATCGCCGACATGCTGGTGCGCTCGGGCGGCGTCGACATCATCGTCATCGACTCGGTCGCGGCGCTGGTGCCCAAGGCCGAGATCGAGGGCGAGATGGGCGACCAGCTGCCGGGTCTGCAGGCGCGGCTGATGAGCCAGGCGCTGCGCAAGCTCGCCGGCAATATCAAGCGCGCCAACACGCTGGTCATCTTCATCAACCAGATTCGCATGAAAATCGGCGTCATGTTCGGTAATCCTGAGACGACGACCGGCGGCAATGCGCTCAAGTTCTATGCCTCGGTGCGGCTCGACATCCGCCGCATCGGCTCGATCAAGCGCGGTGAGGAGGTCGTCGGCAACGAGACGCGGGTCAAGGTCGTCAAGAACAAGATCGCGCCGCCGTTTCGCGAAGCCTTGTTCGACATCCTGTATGGCGAAGGCATCTCCCGCGAGGGCGAGATCATCGAGCTGGGCGTTGCGCATAACATTATCGAAAAATCCGGCGCGTGGTACGCATACGGCGGCGACAAGATCGGCCAGGGCAAGGACAACACGCGCGACTGGCTCAAGGATCACCAGGATGTCGCGGCCGAGATCGAAGCGAAGATCCGTGCGGCTGTCGGCGTGCCCGTCGCAGGCTCGCCGCGTCCGGCGCTCGCCGCGGACGCTTAGCGCGACCGTTGAGGGCGGGCAGACCGGTCTCGCTCAAGGCGCAGGCGGTTCGCCTGCTGGCGCGGCGCGAATATGCGCGCGCCGACCTGGAGCAGCGCCTGCTCGCCAAGGGCGCGCCGCGCGACGAGGTCGCCGCCGTGCTCGACGAGCTTTCCGCGCAGGGCCTGTTGTCGAACGAGCGCTTTGCCCACGCGCTGGTTGCACAGAAGTCGGGCAACTATAGCCGCCGCAGCATCCGGGGCGAGCTCAAGCGCAAGGGCGTAAGCGGCGAGGCGATCGAGGGAGCGCTTTGCGACGCGCCGATCGAGGACGATGCGGCACTGCTCGCGCTGTGGCAGCGACGCTTCGGCGCAGCGCCTCTCAACGATCGCGAAAAGGCCCGGCAGATCCGTTTTTTGCAATCGCGTGGCTTCGAGCTTTCGGCAATACTCAAGATGCTGCGCACGGTCTCGCGCTGACGCCGCCGGCGCCTGCAATCCTGTGCTAACATATTGAATTTTCAGCGCGTCGTCTCGGGTTTGGCCTTGCCTGCCCGTGCGCGCCTTGGTCACTGTCGCGATGAAAGCCAACGACATCCGCCGCAAGTTTTTAGACTATTTCGCCGCGAACGGGCACACGATCGTTCCATCGGCTTCGCTCGTTCCGGCCAACGATCCGACGTTGCTGTTCACCAACAGCGGCATGGTCCAGTTCAAGGATGTGTTTCTCGGCACCGAGACGCGGAGCTATGTGCGCGCGGCCGACGTCCAACGCTGCCTGCGCGCCGGCGGCAAGCACAACGATCTCGAGAACGTCGGATACACGGCCCGGCATCACACTTTTTTCGAGATGCTGGGCAACTGGTCTTTCGGCGACTACTTCAAGCGCGATGCAATCAAGTATGCGTGGGACCTGCTGACCAGGGAGTATGGGTTGCCGCCGGACAAGCTATGGGTGACCGTCTACCAGACCGACGACGAGGCGTACGCCGTGTGGGCAGACGATATCGGCGTGGCGCGCGAGCGCATCGTGCGAATCGGCGACAACAAGGGCGCGCCGTACGCGTCGGACAACTTCTGGCAGATGGCGGACACCGGCCCTTGCGGGCCGTGCAGCGAGATTTTCTACGATCACGGGCCGGAAATCGCCGGCGGGCCGCCGGGCTCCGCGGACGCCGAGGGCGACCGTTACATCGAAATCTGGAACCTGGTGTTCATGCAATTCGACCGCGACGCGAAGGGCGAGCTCACGCCGTTGCCCAAACCCTGCGTCGATACCGGCATGGGTCTCGAGCGGCTTGCCGCGGTGCTGCAGCACGTGCACAGCAATTACGAAATCGACCTGTTCCGGGATCTGATCAAGGCGGCCGCCGCATTGACTCAATCCAGTGATCTCGAATCGCCGTCGCTCAACGTCATCGCCGACCACATTCGCGCCTGCGCTTTCCTGATCGTCGACGGAGTGATCCCCGGCAACGAGGGTCGTGGCTACGTCCTGCGCCGGATCATCCGCCGCGCGATCCGCCACGGCTATCAGCTCGGGCAGCGGAAGCCTTTTTTCCACAAGCTGGTGCCGGAGCTCTCGCGCCTGATGGGCGATGCCTACCCCGAGCTGCCGCAAAAGCAGGCCCACGTTGCGCAGGTGCTGCAGGCCGAGGAGGAGCGCTTCGCCGAGACGCTCGAGCACGGCATGAAGATCCTCGACGCGGCGCTCGGTGAAGCGCGCAAGTCCGGATCGAAGGTGTTGCCGGGCGACACTGCATTCACGCTGTACGACACCTACGGCTTTCCGCTCGACCTCACCGCCGACGTCTGCCGCGAACGCGGCGTCGCGGTCGACCAGGCGGGATTCGACGCGGCGATGGACAAGCAGCGCGGTCGCGCGCGCGCCGCGTCCAGCTTCAAGATCGCCGGCGGCTTGAGCTATTCCGGCGCCAAGACGGTGTTCGATGGTTACGACACGCTGTCCGAGGAGAGTCGGATCGTGGCGCTTTACCGCGATGGCAGCGCGGTCGATTCGCTCTCGACCGGGCAGCAGGGAGTCGTCGTCCTCAACCGCACGCCGTTCTACGCGGAGTCCGGCGGCCAGGTCGGTGATCGCGGCGAACTTTCGCGCAGCGGCGCGTGCCTCACGCTCTTTTCCGTCCACGACACGCAAAAGATTCAACCCGACGTATTCGGCCATCACGGCGAAGTCAAGAATGGCGAGCTCAAGATAGGGGACGCGTTGGTCGCGACGGTCGACGCCCATGCGCGGGCCCGCTCCGCGTGGAACCATTCGGCGACACACCTGATGCACGCTGCGCTGCGCAGAGTGTTGGGTGATCACGTGCAGCAGAGGGGCTCGCTGGTGGACCCGGACCGGACGCGCTTCGACTTTTCGCACCCGCAGCCGATGACCGAAATGGAAATCCGCACGGTGGAGTCGCAGGTCAACCGCGCGATTCGTGCCAATTACCCGGTCGAGGCGCGCCTGATGAAATACGACGATGCGATCCGTTCGGGGGCCATGGCACTTTTCGGCGAGAAATACGGCGATGAGGTCCGCGTGCTCAGCATGGGCGACTTCTCCACCGAGCTTTGCGGCGGAACGCATGTGGCGCGCACCGGCGACATCGGCTTTTTCAAGATCGTGTCGGAATCGGGCGTCGCCGCAGGCATACGCCGCGTCGAGGCAGTGACCGCTGAAGGCGCGCTCGCGTACACCCACGAAATCGAGGCCAAATTGAACGAGGCGGCGCGCGTCCTGAAGGCGTCGCCCAACGACGTCGCGGCAAAGATCCAGCAAATGCAGGACAACGTGCGCGCGATGGAAAAGGAGCTTGCTCGCGTCAAGGGCAGGTTCGCGTCGAGCCAGGGCGGCGATCTGTCGGCGCAGGCGGTCGAAGTCAACGGCCATGGCGGCCCGATCCGCGTCCTCGCAGCGACGATCGAAGGCGCTGACGCCAAGGTCCTGCGCGAAACACTCGACCAGCTCAAGGGCCGGTTCAAGTCGGCCGCGATCGTGCTGGGCTCGACCGAAGGCGGCAAGGTGACGCTGATCGCCGGCGTCACGTCGGACCTGACGGCGAAAATCAAGGCGGGCGATCTGGTCAACCATGTCGCGACGCAGGTCGGAGGCAAGGGCGGCGGTCGGCCCGACATGGCGCAGGCTGGCGGGACCGACGCCGCAGCCCTTCCCGCGGCGCTCGCCAGCGTTCGCGGCTGGGTCGAGCAGCGACTGTAGGCTACGCGCTAGCGTCGCCGCGAAAAGGGAAGAACGCGATGACTTTGCGCGCCGGCGTCACGCTCGCACAACTCTCGCACCGAGGTGACGGATTCCTGCCGGGGCTGATCGGAGTGCGTTTCACCGCCCTGACCGAAAGCGAGGTCGACGCCGAGCTCGACGTCCGCGCCGAGCTGCTTGCGCCGAACGGTTACCTGCATGCGGCGACGGTCATTGCGCTCGCCGACACCGCTTGCGGTTATGGCTGCCTCGCACATCTGCCGGCCGGCGCGGAAAACTTCACCACGGTCGAGCTCAAGACCAATTTTCTCGGGACCGTGCGTGGCGGCACGATAGTCTGTGTCGCGACGCCGGTTCACCTCGGCAAGGCGACGCAGGTCTGGGACGCGGTGGTGAGCGACCGCACGACGGGAAAGAAAATCGCGCTGTTCCGATGTACGCAGATGGTGCTATGGCCGCGCAACGGGTGACCCCGCCCCGCCAAATCTGACGCTGGGCGTAGGCCCTCACGGGGGTGGTCAACCGTTCATTCTTCGTCAAATGCCTCACATCGGACCGCCGCGCCGATGCCGGGCGCGCACCCTATGATGGCGGCCAATCTTCGGGCAGGGTCCGCAACCCCGCCCGGATCGTCGACAACTCAAGGAAGGCAGGCAAGGCAATGTTGATCAGATCTTGGCGCACAATCGCCGCGCTCGCGCTGACCGCCGCTGTCCTGGCAGCCGCGATGCCGGCGCAGGCAGACGGCATCACCAGCGAGCAGGCACAGCAGATCCTCGACGAGCTCAAGGCGATCCGCAAGGCGCTCGAGCAGGGCGGGCAGGCGGCCGGTCAGGCGGCGCCCGCGCCCGACGACAAGGTCAGCATGGCCTTCCCCTCCGGCGGCTTCAGCGAGGGCAAGGCGAATGCACCGCTGGTGCTGGTCGAATATACCGACTACCAGTGCCCGTTCTGCCAGCAGTTCCACAACACCGCGTATGCGCAGATCAAGGCCAATTACATCGACACCGGCAAGGTCCGCTTTGTCAGCCGCGACTTTCCGCTCGATTTCCACGAAAACGCTCGGCGCGGCGCCAACGCCGCACGCTGCGCTGCCGAGCAGGGCAAGTTCTGGGAACTGCGGCACGCGATGATCGTCAACGCGAGCCAGCTGCAGCAGGACAAGATCGCGAGCTATGCGGCCAACGTGAAAATGGACGTCGCCAAGTTCCAGTCGTGCATCGCTGCAGACAAGTACAAGGCGGCCATCGACAAGGACATCGCTGAAGGCATGGCGGCCGGCGTCAACGGGACCCCGTCGTTCGTCCTCGGCCGCATCGAGGACGGCAAGCTCACGGGTGTGCGCCTGGTCGGCGCGATGCCGTACGAGCAG
This sequence comes from uncultured beta proteobacterium, assembly GCA_963776175.1. Lineage (GTDB taxonomy): Bacteria > Pseudomonadota > Gammaproteobacteria > Burkholderiales > Casimicrobiaceae > PALSA-1003. The sequence continues at coordinate 35,847 of CAVZLP010000008.1, forward strand.
TTCGACGCCAAGATCCAGGAGCTGCTGGGCCAGGCGGCGGCGAAAAACTGATCGCCTGACATCGTGTATCCGGCTTCGGCCGGCCCGGGCAGTCGAGCCCGCGCCGGCCGAAGCGTTTTTTGCGCTGCTGTGCGCGAAAAAATAAAGCCCGTCCCGCACCGCAAGGCGAGCGTCGGCGATAATGCGGCGCCGCCGCCGACACGATGCCCAACGAACGATACTCCTGGCGCCACAGCCTGCCAGTGGCGCTGATGCTACTGTGGCTCGCGGGCGCCGGTCTGCGGCTGACGATCCTCGCCGTTCCGCCGGTGCTGGCGATGATTCGTGACGACTTCGGCTTGAGCGCGACCGAAGTCGGCCTGCTCTCCAGCATCCCGCCCGCACTGTTCGCGATCGCTTCGCTGGCGGGGTCGCTGCTGGTCGCGCGGCTGGGCGTGACCACGGCGCTGGTCGGCGGTCTGGTGCTGGTCGCGACGGGCTCGGCGCTGCGCGGCCTCTCGACCGATTTCGCCATCCTGTTCGCGACGACCATCGTCATGTCGGCCGGAATCGCCATCATGCAGCCGATCATGCCGGCCGCGGTTCGCCAGTGGGTTCCGACGCGCATCGGCCTGGGAACGGCGATCTACACCAACGGGTTGCTGGTCGCAGAGATCTTTCCTGTGTTGCTGACGATTCCCTACGTGCTGCCGTGGGTGGGAGGCGACTGGCGCATGTCGCTCGTCGCCTGGTCGGCGCCGATCGCCGTCATCGCGGTCGCCATCTATGCCGGCGCACCGCGCGGCGGTGCGCATCGCCAGCTCGCCGGCGGCGGTGCCGCGACAGTGGCTGCCGGACTGGCACAAATCGCTGGTCTGGCGCCTGGGCGGCTTGTTCTGCTGCATCAACGCGATCTACTTCAGCGCCAACGCCTTCATCCCGATCTACCTGACCAGCGCGGGCCGGCCGGATCTGATCAGCGGCGCGCTGACCGCGCTCAATTTCGGGCAGCTGCCCGCGTCGTTGCTGCTGCTCGCCTTTGCCGGCAGGCTCGAGCGCAAGGTCTGGCCTTATCTCGCATCGGGCATGCTCTCGCTGATCTCGATCGCGGGGCTGGTGCTGATGGTCGGACCGGCGACGATCGTCTGGGCGGCGCTGCTCGGCTTTTCCGACGCCGCCGCGCTTATCGTCGGCTGACCTTGCCTGCGCTGCTTTGTCCGCCCGAAGACGTCGCGCGCACGTCGGCCGGCACGTTCACGATCAGTTACGGTGGCGCAGTGGCGATTGCCGTCGTGAGCGGCGCGGCATGGGACTTGAGCGGCATCCCGGCGCTGGCATTCGTGCCGCTCGCAATCTGTGGCGTCGCGCTGGCTGCGATCGCGCTCCGCATGCGCGCAAGAAGGGAATTGCACTGACGTCGGACTCCGCGCAAGCGATTCGCGATCGGTGACCGATTGGCTGGACATCATCCATCCGGCCGATCAGGCAGCGACGGGGCTCTCGCTAGACTGACGCATTCGGCGCGCGCCGAATCGTCGGAAACCTCCGTTGCCGTTGCAGCTCGTCCTGCTGGCTTTCGCGCTCGGCGCCGTCCTGCTGCAAAGTCAGGCGGTACTGCCCGACTCGCGTCCTGCTGTCTGCATTCCGCTGCTTGCGCTCTTGTGGTGGCTGCTCGCCGGACGCACGCGATTGGCGGTTGTCGCCCTTGCACTTGCGGCCGGCGCTTCGGGATTCTTCTACGCGGCGTGGCGCGCCGAGCTTCGCCTCGCCGACTCGCTGTCGCCGGCCTGGGAGGGTCGCGATATCCGCCTTACCGGCGTGATCGACGAGCTGCCGCAGCCCGTCGATCGCGGCACGCGCTTCGCCTTCGCCGTGGAAAGCGTCGCCCCGTCCGATGCCGCCGTGCCGTCGCGCGTGTCGCTTGCCTGGTACAGTGGCTTTGCAGTCGGCGCCGGGACCGGCGACGTGCCGGCGTTGCACGCCGGCGAGCGCTGGTCGCTCGCGGTTCGTCTCAAACGCCCGCACGGCACCGTCAACCCGCACGGCTTCGACGTCGAGGCCTGGCTGCTGGCCAACAATTTGCGCGCCACCGGCTATGTGCGCAAGGACGACGCCAACCGCCGACTCGATGCATTCGCGGGGCGCGCCGAAGACCACGTCGCCCGCGCCCGCGAGGCGATACGCGATCGCATCCTGCACGCTCTCGGCGAGCGGCCTTACGCCGGCGTGATCGCCGCGCTGGCGATCGGCGACGAGCGGGCGATTCCGTCGGGGCAGTGGCTGCTGTTCAATCGCACCGGCATCGGGCACCTGATCAGCATTTCGGGCTTGCACGTCACGTTCTTCGCGACGCTGATCGGCGTGCTGGTTTTTTGGGCATGGAAAAGTCGCCATGCGCTGACCTTGCGCCTGCCGGCGCGCAAGGCCGCAGCGATCGCCGGCGTCCTGGCTGCGTTCGGCTACGTGCTGCTGGCCGGATTCGCCGTGCCGGCGCAGCGAACGCTGTACATGTTGACGGTGGCGGCGATCGGACTCTGGCTTGCACGGCCGGGTACGGCCGCGGTGGTGTGGCTGTGGGCGCTTGCGGTCGTGCTCGCCTACGATCCCTGGGCAAGCCTGACCCCGGGGTTCTGGCTGTCGTTCGGTGCCGTCGGCTTGCTGCTCTACACCGGCGTCGGACGTGTTGGCCGCACCGAGTCCTGGCGCGCCGCCGTGCGCGCGCAAACGGCGATCACGCTCGGCCTGATTCCCCTGATGCTGGCGTTGTTCCAGCAGGTGTCGATCGTCTCGCCGGTGGCTAACGCGGTGGCGATTCCCGTCGTGACCTTCATCGTCGTACCGCTGACGCTCGCATCGATCGCAATACCGTGGAATGGGCTGCTGGTGATCGCGCACCAGGTGTTCGCCTGGCTTGCGCTGCTGCTCGAGCTCTTGAGCGGGCTGCCCGCCGCCGTGTGGCAGCAGCACGCGCCGCCGCTATGGACCGCGCTCGCGGGCGCGATCGGCGTGCTGTGGTTGCTTGCCCCGCGCGGCGTTCCTTGTCGCGTGCTGGGGCTGGCCTGGCTCGCGCCGCTTTTCGTCATTGTTCCGCTGCAGCCGGCGCCGGGCGCGTTTCGCGTGACCGTGCTCGACGTTGGGCAAGGGCTCGCCGTGCTGGTTCAGACGCATGCTCACGCCTTGCTCTACGATACCGGCCCGCGCTACAACGACACCGCCGATGCGGGCAACCGCATCATCGCGCCGATGTTGCGCGCGTCCGGCATACGCGCGCTCGATGCGCTGGTGGTAAGCCATCAGGACAGCGACCACAGCGGCGGCGCGCTGTCGCTTTTGCAGACGGTGCCGGTCGGCTGGCTCGCTTCGTCGTTGCCCGAGCAGAACGCTATCATCGGTGCGCAGCGTGGGCGCGGCGCGGCGGCGCGGCGATGTCTCGTGGGAGCGCACTGGACATGGGACGGTGTTGAATTCAGCACGCTCTATCCATTCGACGCGACCTATCTCGAGCCGCGGATCAAGACCAATGACCTTTCGTGCGTGATCCGCGTCAGCGGCGCCGGCGGCAGCGTGCTTCTTACCGGCGACATCGAAGCGCGCGCCGAGCTCGCGATGGTCTCGCACGACGCCCCGGCACTGCGCTCCGACATCCTGATCGTGCCACATCACGGCAGCCGTACGTCGTCGACACCCGCATTCATCGCCGCGGTTCGCCCCGCGGTCGCCGTGTACACCCCGGGTTATCGCAATCGCTTCGGACACCCTCGGCCCGAAGTCGTCGCACGCTACGCGGCGGCCGGCATTCGCGCTTACCGCACCGATTACGACGGAGCGCTGAGCTTCGCCTTCGGTGAGCCCGGCGCGGTGAGCCCGACTCGGGAGCGGGAGCGGGAACGGCGATATTGGCGCGATCCGGCGGTGCGTGAGGCGTTGCCGCCGCTGGAATGAGGTCGCTGCGCGAGACGGCGCGCGCGATCAGCGCAGCGCGCGATTCCAGGAGTCGACGAGGCCCTCGGGCAGCGTTGCTGTTTCGGCCCAGCCGTGGCGCACGATGACGATGTTGCCGGCGTCGATCTCTGCATTCTCGTCGCCGGCGCCCGAAGCGTGGGCGCGGCCACGCCGCAAGCGGTAGCGGATGCGCTCGTTCGTGCGCTCCACGACATCGCAGGCCGATGCGATCTTGTCGCGGCCGATCGTGGCCGGCGCGATCGCGGCCGGTAGCACCGCAGGCAGATTCACGGCGAGCCAGGATCCGTCGTCCGCCCATTCGTCGCGCGTATTCCACAGGGTACGCAGCAGCGCGCGCAGTGCCGCATTGTCGCCGGCGGCGTGCGAGGCTCTCTTCACCCGCGAGATGCAGATCGCGGGCACTCCCCAGAACGCCGCCTCGCGCCCGATCGCGAGCGTGCCGGAGTAGGCGATGTCCTCGGCGACATTGCGTCCGTCGTTGATGCCGGCCAGCACCAGATCGGGCTTGGGGCCATCGGCGAACAGCACGGTCATCGCGGCGACGACGCAATCGGCCGGTGCGCCCGAGCAGGCGTAGGCGCGCTCGCCGGCACGCGAGAGAGTGAGCTCCCGGTCGAACGAGAGTTGATGGCTTGCCGCCGTCCATTTGCGTTCGGGCGCGACGACCCACAATTCGCCGCCGAGCTCCGCCGAGGCGCCGACCAGCTCGGTGAGGCCGGGCGCGGCGATGCCGTCATCGTTGCCAACCAGGATGCGCATGACGGCCGCTTCGTCAGAGCTCGAGGCGATCGCCGGTGGCGAGGTCGGTGCGCAGGCGCGGAATGTGGCGCTTGAGCCGATCGAGCGCCGCACGGTCGCATGAATGCCCGATGACCGTTTCCGCCGCGCTGCCGGCGGCGATCGCGACGTTCTCGGACAAGGTCGGATGCGTCGGGAGCCGCAGCCACGCTGCCTGGCCGGCGGCGAGCATCCGCTCGCCCGGGCTGTCCGCGGGCAGGTGACCGGTGAACAGCACCGGATGAGCGTCGGCGGCGGCGGTACGCAGGATATCGCGCGACGGACCGGCGATGCCCATGCCGTCGTGACAGATCAGCGCGGCGCGCGGCAGAGGCGACCCAGCGCGCCAGTCGGTCGCAAGCGCGAGCCGCTGCGAAAGACGCGCGGCAGCCGCGCCGACCAGCCATGCCGGATCGGCGATCTGCAGCAGCAGCGCTTCGCGCATGCCATCGGACAGCGCGACCGCTCCCGGGACAATCGCCAGCAATTCCGCCGAGCGTCCGCTGAGCGGCGTCGGCAGCACGCAGCCTTCGGGATGCGAGAGCACCCAATCACGTACGGCCTGCGCGCGCTCATGCGCGGTAACGTCGTCATCGCCATACGAGGCGTCGAGCACCACGGTATCGCAGCGCGGCATCGGATCCATGGCGAAAACCTCGCTCGCCGGAACGACGTCGCCGCAGTAGCCGAGCGTGTGCCGCCCGTCGGCGACGACGCACCAGACGCCGCCCGATACGTGGCCGGAGCGGCCGGCACTGAGTTGCAGCGGCCCGAGCGCGACTTGCGCGCCGACCGCCAGATCCTCGCGCGCGAAATCGCGCGCGGCGCGGCGATGCGAGGCCTCGGCGTACGCTTCCAGAAACAGATCGACTTCGCGTCCGGTCTCGGCGGTCATCAAAAGTCGGCCGCGAAAGCCGCCGGCGATGCACCAGCCCAGCGCCGCGACATGGTCTTCGTGGGCGTGCGTGATCACCATCGCATCGGTCGCGCGCAATTCCTCCGCCGAGATCGCCGGATAATACTCGGCGCCGCGCGCGCTGGTCTTTACGCCGGCATCGAGCAGTAGACGGTAGCCGTCGACTTCGACGCCCAGGCAGGTGCGTCCCTTTTCGGCGAAGCCTCCATGAAGGCGCAGACGCATGGGCTCAGCGGTCGGCGGGAAGAACCCAGCCGTCGTCGATTCCGATGCGGATTGCGCCGCCGGACGCGAGGGCGCAGGGCTCGGCCGCCGCCAAGTGCACCAGCACGCCATCGGCGTGTTCGAGCTGCGCCTCGATGCGGAAGTGCCCGCCCTGGTAGACGGCGCGAGCGACGCGCGCGCCGATACCCGGAACGCCAGCACCGACGATTGCCAGGTTAGCGGCTCGCAGGCACGCCTGCGCCGCGCGTGTCCGCTGCTGCGTCGGCGTGCAGCGCATGCTTACGCTCAGGCCGAACAGGTCGACGCGGCAGCGTCCCTGACCGTCGACGTCGACGACCTCCGCGGGCACGACCATGCCTTCGCCGATGAATGCTGCGACGGTCGCGTCGGCGGGCTCGCGATAGAGCTGCGATGGCGTGGCTACCTGCAGCAGCCGGCCGCCGTCCATCACCGCGATTCGATCGGCCAGCGCCATCGCCTCGGCCTGGTCGTGCGTGATGTACACCATTGTCGTTCCGGTGCGCTCGTGGAAGCGGGCGAATTCGTCCTCCATCGAAGCGCGCAGATGCACGTCGAGGTTTGCCAGCGGCTCGTCGAGCAGCACCAGCGAAGGTTCGGTGACCAGGCAGCGTGCGAGCGCGACGCGCTGGCGCTGACCGCCGGACAGCAGCGAAGGCCGGCGCGCGGCGTAGCCTTCGAGCTCGACCAGAGCCAGCGCGGCATCGACGCGCCGCGCGCGCTCGGGTTCACGCACGCCCGCGACGGTCAGCCCGTAGGCGACATTCTCGGCGACCGTCATGTGCGGCCACAGCGCGTACGACTGAAAGACGATGCCGATGCGGCGCCGCTCGGGGGGAACGTGTTGCGTAACGGTCGACACGACCGTCTCGCCGATGACGATGCGGCCGGCGTCGAGCTTGTCGAAGCCGGCGATCTGCCGCAGCAAGGTCGTCTTGCCGCAGCCCGACGGGCCGAGTATCGCCACGAACTCGCCGTCGCTGACGTCGAGCGAGACTTGGTCGAGCGCGCGGAACGTGCCGAACGCCTTGGTGACGCCATCGACGATCAGCCGCGCCATGGCAGGACGCCCCTCGCCGGCTTGCCGGTGAGCAAGGTCGAGAGCATCAGCGCGATGGTGACGGCGACGGTGAGCATCGCCAGCGCCGCGGCGTAGGTGGAGTCGCCGCCCTGCTGGAAGGAAAATACGACCACGCCCAGCGTCTCCGCGCCGGACGACCACAGCAGCGCCGATACCGTGAGCTCGTTGAACGCGGTGAGAAACACCAGCAGCGCGCCGGCGACCGCCATCGGTGCGACCAGCGGCAGGATGATCGTCGTCAGCCGCCGCAGCAGGCGCGCGCCCGCGATCTGCGCCGCTTCCTCGAGCGTGCGGTCGAGCTGGTAGTAGCCGCCGATCACCGGCCGCAGCCCCAGCACGAGGAAGCGCGCCAGATAGCCGAAGAGGATGATCCAGACGGTGTTGTAGAGCGTGAGGCCCAGTACCGGCAGCGGCTTCAAGAAGACGAGAATGGCGGCGATCGCCAGCACCACCCCGGGCAGCGCGTACGGCATTTCGGCGACCAGGTTCAGCACGCGGAGCAGCCGCGAGCGACGCCAGACCAGGAAATACGCCAGCGGAACGGCGACGATGACGATGACGACGGCCGCCGTCGCCGACAAAGTGAAGCTGTTGACGAAAGCGCGCTTCGCGGCCGCATGGTCGAACAGAACGTAGTCGTAATTCGACAAGGTCGCGGATTTCGCCGTCAGCGGCACGCCGACCGCCGGCACGAGCGAGCTCAAAAGCAGTGCGACCAGCGGCAGCACCAGCACGGCGATGGTCAGGATCCACAGTCCGATCTCGACTGCAAGACGCCAGCGCTCGAGCTCGAACGGGCGCATCGCGTTCGATGTCGTCGTGATGCGGAAGTCGCGCCGGCGCAGCATGCAGATCCTGCAGAAAGATGCCCAGCACTGCGATGAAGCCGATCAGGCACGACAGCACGGCGACCTCGGACAGTACGCTCGGTCCCAGGCCGGCCAGGCGCTGGTAGATCAGCGTCGGCAGGACCAGGTAGTTGCCGGGGATGCCGAGAAACGCCGGAATGCCGAAGTTGCCGAGGCACGACACGAAGGCGAGCGCGACGCCGGCGACCAGCGGCGGCGTCATCAGCGGCAGGACGATCGTGCGCAGAATGGTCAGCGGCTTGGCGCCCGCCGCAAGCCCCGCTTCGAGCAGCTCCTGCGGCAAGGTGCGCAGGCCTGCGCGCAGCGTCAGGAACACGAGCGGGGCATACTGGACGCCGAGCAGCAGGATGATGCCCTGGGCGGAATAGAGCGGATTACGGCTGCCCATCGGGGGCGCGAGGCCAAGCATCTTGAGCAGCGCGCTCGATGGGCCGAACAACTGCAGCCACGCCAGCGCCACGACCTGCGGCGCGATCATCAGCGGCAGCACGAAGCAGAAGACGAAGGCGTTGCGGCCGCGGATATCGGTGAGTCCGACCAGCACCGCGACCGTCGCGCCGATCAGCACTGCCAGCACCGTGCCGCCGCATGCCGTCACCAGGCTGTGCTGCGTCGCGGTCCAGGTCGTGCTGCTCGACAGGACGCTGGCGAGCGCTACGGTCGAAAACCGACCGTTCGGCGCGACGCCCTCGAACAGCAGCCGCGCCAGCGGCAGCAGCGACAGGATCGCGACGATCGCGACCAGCACCCACAACAGCGCCGTTTCCTCGGCGCGCTCGCGCCAGCCTGCGGTGTCCGCCATCGTGGCGCGCCGGCGGCTAGAGATTCAGTTGCCGAAGAGTTCGGCGAAACGCTTCAGATTGGCGCTATTGTTCTGCACCACGTTGCCGATGTCGGTCGGCATCAGCTTGATGATCGTTCCCGGCGGCAGCCACGATGGCGCGCCGATGCTGGCCCTGGCGGGGATGTAGCCCATCGACAGCGCGAGCTTCTGTCCTTCGTCCGACAGGATGAAATCGATGAACGCGCGCGCGGCAACAGGATTCTGCGTCGTCTTCAGCATCGCAACCGGCTCGGTCACCGCGGGCACACCCTCGGCGGGGAAAATGAAGTCGATCGGCGATCCCTTCGCCTTGGCGTTGAACGCCATGAAGTCGACCAGCACGCCGTAGGGCTTTTCGCCGCTCGCGACCGCGGTCAGCACGGCGCCGTTGCCGCGCACCGCCACCGCCTCGTCGGCTTTAAGCTTTTCGAAAAAGCCCCAGCCGAGATCCGAACGCGCGGTCATCGTGCCGAGCATGATCGCCGCGGCACCCGAATAAAGCGGGCTCGGCATCGCGATCTGGCCCTTGTTCTCCGGCTTGGCGAGATCGGCCCAGGAAGACGGACGGCTTTTGGCCGCCGTGTTGACTGCTATGCCGGTGGTGATCAGCTTGGAGCCGAAATACGTACGGTCAGCGTCGTAGGTGCCCGCCGCCAGCCCGGCGACCTTGGCTTCCGGATAGGCGAGGAGCCGGCCGTCCTTTTTCAGCGCTTCCATGCTTGCGGCATCGGCGATCAGCAGCACGTCGGCCTTGGGTGCTCCGGCGGCGAACTCGGCGGCGAGCTTGCCCATCACTTCGGTCGTGCCGGAGCGGAAGACCTCGACCTCGACGCCGGGATAGGCCTGCTTGAACGCCGCGGTCGTCTGCGTCGCGTCACGCTCGGGCTGCGACGTGTAGAGCACCAGCTTGCCTTTCGGCGCCTGCGCCTGCGTCGAAAGCGGTGCCAGCGAGCATGCCAGCGCCGCAGCAAGCAATATGCCGCGCGATAAGTATTTCATGTCACTCCTCCGCAATGAGAAAGACGTTCGACACCGGATCGGTGCCGCCGCTCGTTCTTATACCGTCCGCCGTGCCACTCGGCAACGGCTGGTTTCGCCGCCAGGTACCTCTTGTTTCGCGATCAGGCCAGGGCTTCGGGGCGCTCGATCGCCTCGCGCAAGTCGGCGATGAAGCGCGCCGCAGTCACGCCGTCTACGATCCGATGGTCTGATGACAATGTGAACGTCGCCATCGGACGCAGCACGACCTTGCCGTCGCGTCCGACCGGCGTGGATATCGTTTGCCCGATCGCGAGTATCGCGCTTTCCGGCGGGTTGATGATCGCCGTGAAAGAGTCGACGCCATACATGCCGAGATTGGAAATCGTGAACGTGCCGCCGCGCATGTCCTCGGGAACGATCTCGCGCGCGCGCACCGCGGCCCGCAGGCGCGCGAAATCGCGGGCGAGTTCGTCCAGCGTGTGCGAAGGTACGTCGCGCAGCACCGGCACGAACAAGTCGCCCTGGTCGTCGATGGCGACCCCGATATTGATCTGTCGTATGCAGGCGTACGGCATCGCCCTCGATGCTGGCATTGAGCAGCGGGTGCAGCGCCAGCACGCGGCCGGTGAGGTGGGCAAGCGCGACCGTCATGCTCGGACGCGCGCCGTCGGACATTGCCCTCGGCTGGCCCGGGGCGCGCAGCGCCGCCTGCAGAGCGCTCATTTCGATCTGCGCGGTCAAGAAGAAGTGCGGCGCGCTTCGTGCGCTTTCCGCGAGGCGCTGCGCGACGATACGACGGACCGGATTGAACGGAACGAGGCGGTCCGTGCTCGCGACGGAGCGCGCCGATGCCGGGCCGGCGTGGGCGGCGACGTCTTTTTCGACGATGCGACCGGCCGGTCCGGAACCGGCGACGTCGGCGAGATTCACGTCGAGCATGCGCGCCGCGCGGCGCGCCAGCGGCGTAGCGCGAATCGAGCCCGAAGGCGCGACGGTCGAGGGCTCCGGCGCCGCCATTGGCCGTCGCGGCGTCGCCGCGCGGTCGAGGTGCGCCGCCGCTGCGGGGGTGGACACCGTGTGCGCGCGGTCCGCGGTCGTGGGTGACGCCGCGCCGGCTTCGCCTTCGGTATCGATCCAGCCGACGACGGTACCGACGGCCACGGGCTCGCCGGTGATCGGCGCCAGGTCGCGAATGACGCCGCTGCCCGGAGATTCGACTTCCATCACCGACTTGTTGGTCTCGATGTCGAACAGGATCTGGCCCTGAGTCACGCGATCGCCGGGCGACACCTTCCATTCGGTGATGATCCCGTTCTCCATGTCCATGTCGACCTTGGGCAGAATGACTTCGACCGGCATCAGGCGCGTCCTTCGCGCACCAGGCGGCGCGCCGCGGCGACGATGTCGTCCTCCTGCGGCACCGCGGCCTTTTCGAGCACGGGATTGTACGGCAGCGGCACGTCGGCGCCGCCGAGCCGCGCGATTGGCGCATCGAGAAAATCGAAGGCATCGCTTTCGGCGATCATCGCGGAAATTTCAGCGCCGATACCCATGGTTTTGACGCCTTCATAGACGATCAGCAGTCGGTGCGTCTTGCGCACGCTGTCCGCGATGGTCGCGACATCGATCGGACGCAGCGAGCGCAGGTCGATGACCTCGGCGTCGATGTCCTCGGCGGCGAGCCGAACCGCCGCCGCGGCGGCGCGGATCGCCATGATCGAACCGCCGACGATGGTCAGGTCGCGTCCAACGCGACGGATCGCCGCCTTGCCGATGGGCACGCGATAGGCGTTCTCGGGCACCGGCCCCCGGGTCTTGTAGAGCAGCTTGTGCTCGAAGATCAGCACCGGGTTCGGGTCGTCGATCGCCGCCAGCAGCAGGCCCTTGGCGTCGTGCGGCGTCGAGGGCTGCACGACCTTGAGGCCCGGGACGTGGGCGAACCAGGCTTCGAGGCTCTGGCTGTGCTGCGCCGCTGCGCCGGTGCCCGACCCACCCGGCAGGCGCACCACCATCGGCACGGTCGCCTTGCCGCCGAACATGAAGTGGATCTTCGCCGCCTGGTTGACGATCTGCTCCATCGCCAGCGTGACGAAATCGGAAAACTGCAACTCGAGGACCGGCTTCATGCCGGTGATCGCGGCGCCGACCGCGGCACCGGCGATGCCGAGTTCGCTGATCGGCGTGTCGATCACGCGCTCGGAACCGAACCGATGGAGGAGGTCGCCGGAGACGCCGAACGCGCCGCCGTACACACCGACGTCCTCGCCGAACAGGAAGACGCGTTCGTCGGCCTGCATCGCTTGCGCGAGCCCCTCGCGTATCGCCTCGGCGTACGACAGTTCCCGCGTTCCGGCTTCGGCCGCGACGAGATCAGGCGGCATAGACGTCACGCGTCAGCTCGGCAGGATCGGGGTCGGGGCTCGACTTGGCGAATTCCAGCGCATCGTCGATCGTCTTCTGCGCCGCCGCCTCGATCGCACGCAATTCGCCTTCGCCAAAGCGGCCGTGCGCGACGAGCTCGCGCTCGAGGCGGCGAATCGGGTCCTTGTCGCGCCAGGCCTCGATTTCCTCCTTCGTGCGATAGAGGTTGCGATCGCTTTTCGAGTGCCCGCGCAGCCGATAGGTTTTGCATTCGAGCAGCGTCGGACCGCCGCCGCGCGCGGGCGCGGTCGATCGCCGGCCGCGTCGCGGCGACGACCGCGGGCAGGTCGTTGCCGTCGACCGAGAGTCCCGGCATCGCGTATGCCGGCGCGCGGTCGGCGACATTGGGAACTGCCATCGCACGGGCAATGTCCATCGACATCCCGTACTTGTTGTTTTCACAGACGAAGACGATCGGCAGCTTCCAGATCGACGCCATGTTGAGCGATTCGTGAAACGCGCCTTCGTTGGTCGCGCCATCGCCGAAGAAAACCATGCAGACGCGGTCCTGCTTTTGCGCCTTGATGCTCATCCCGACGCCGACGGCGATCGGCAGGCCTCCGGCGACGATCCCGTTGGCGCCCAGATTGCCGCCTTCGACATCGGCGATGTGCATCGAGCCGCCGCGGCCGCGGCAGTAGCCGTTTTCCTTGCCGAAGAACTCGGCGAACATGCGCGCCGGATCGGCCCCCTTGGCGATGCAGTGGCCATGGCCGCGGTGCGTCGAAAGAATGTAGTCCTCGCGCGCGAGCTCGAGCGTCGCGCCGACCGCGCTCGCTTCCTGCCCGATCGACAGATGCATCGTGCCGTGGATCAGGCCGCGCATGTAGCTCGCTTCGGCGGCCTCTTCGAACTTGCGGATCAGGTGCATCCGCGACATTGCGAGGCGCAGCGCATCGTCTTCCAGCGCGGCAAGCTCCGGACGCTCGCGTGCGCGCGCGTCCGCGGTCCGGCTGCCGGAGGCGGTAGCCACGCTCAGCGTGCCGCGGCGTTGGTCGCCGCCGCGCGATCGACGCCGCTTGCGGTCATGAGGCGACGGCCAGCGCCGGCTCGTCGGTCGCGGCGCGGATCATCTCGTCCTGCGCGCGGCGCACCTGGACGATCTTCAGACGTTCGTCGGGCGCGCAGTTCGCGTAGGTCAAGAATTCTCCCTTGGCGATCGGCCGCCTGACGACGGCGCCCTGCGCGAGTCCCAGCGGCAGCGCGTCGTGGGCGAGCGCGTCGGCGCGCGACAGCGCGAAACCGCGGTAACAGTATTCGCCGATCGCGTCGAGCGTTTCGCCGACGGCGATATCGCGTTTCGCGCGCGCGCCGACTTCGGCCGAGGGCACCGGCAGCGGCCGCATGTGGCTTTGTCCGAACAGCACGGCGGCCGCCGCCGATAGCGGCACTTCCAGACTGGTCAGATGGTAGGGACGGAAGAAAGTGTAATAGGGCCCTTCGCCCAGGTGCAGATCGTTCATCCGCTCGCGCAGACGCGGGTGGCGCATTTCGGCGACGACGAAAACCCCCGGGGCGACTCCCGGAGATACGGTGAAATCGACGACGCCCTTGCGCGACAGCAAGCCGCCTTCTTCCCGCGGGCAAAGCACCTTGTGCAGCGAAGCCAACGGCGCGTCGGGGCCGTGCATGCCCGGTATATCGGGCACGAGTCCCGTTGCGTTTGCGATCGCGACCATTTCGACCATCGTCTTCGAGCCGTCGACGAACTCGACCAGCATGCGCGGATTCATGTTGCGTCGTTTCGCTTCCTCGACGTAGGCGTCGGGCGTCGCGTCGATCCGAAACGGGTTGTTCTTGCCTTTGCCCGCGGCGACGATCGGGTAGCCCAGACCGCGCACGAAATTGATCAATTCCATTGTCGAGGAGGGCTCGTCGCCGGCTCCGAGCGTGTAGACGACGCCGGCCGCCGCCGCCTTGGCGGCGAGATACGCGCCGATGGTGACGTCGGCCTCGACATTCATCATCACGATGTGCTTGCCGGCGGCGATCGTCGCCAGCGCGACCTCTGCGCCGACGTTGGGATTGCCGGTCGCGTCGATAACGACATCGACGCCATCGGCGGTGCAGACATCGCGGTGCGACCGCACCACGGCCAGCTGGCCTTGCGAAACGGCGCGGGAGACCGCGGCGTTCCCTTCGACCAGCACCGGTTCGAGTGCACCGGACCCGGCGATCGCGCGCGCGGCGAAAACGTTCTCGACGAACGCATCAGCGGCGGCGACGACGTCGATCCCGGTCATCAGTGCAGTCTGGACGATGATGTCGGTACCCATCTGGCCGGCGCCGATCAGGCCGACGCGCACCGGCCGACCTTCGATCTGGCGAAGCTTGAGCGCTTCGGCGATCGAATCGCCCGGGCGTGCTGTGGACGGGTGGGGCATGGCTGTCCTCGCTTAGTTATGACGTCCGGTAGCACCAATGTGCGGACTTTTGTATTATCGACAAAACATATCTCCAACCATACGGCTTAGTCAAGGGCTATTCGACCGGGCTAGCCACCGGACAGGTTCCCCGGCGCTTGCCAGTCGCGGGCAACGATGCCACGCTGCGCACCCCGCGGATAGGAAGAAAGCGATCGATGCCAGACAACGACCCTCCTGCGTCACGGGAGCCGTCGGCCGTGCCGGACCTGAGGGTCAGAGCCGCCTGGCTGTATTACATCGAAGACATGACCCAGGAACAGATCGCCCGATTCATGAACATTAGTCGGGCAAAGGTCATTCGACTTCTGGCGTCGGCGCGCGACAGCGGCATCGTGCGCATCCGTATCGAGGGCCGGGCCAGCGAGCAGATTGCGCTGGAGCGCCAATTGGTAGCCGCCTTCGGTCTCAGCAACGCCATTGTCGTCCCGGCTCCGGCCGATGAAGCCGAGGTGGCCACGGTCGTCGGGCATGCCGCGGGTACCTATCTGAGCGACCAGGTCAAGGACGGCATGTCGCTCGGTGTCGGTTGGGGCGCGACCTTGCATATGAGTTTGAAGGCGCTGGGCGCGCAACCATGTCAGCGGCTGTCGGTCGTGTCACTGCTGGGCGGCATGACGCATTCGCGTACGGTCAATCCGTCGGCCGTCGCGCGACGAATCGCCGATGCGTTCGGCGCCGAGTGCTACCAGTTGACCGCACCGGTCGTGGTGGCCAACGAATCGGTGCGAACGGCGCTGTGGTCCGAGCCTGGCCTGCGCGAATTGCTCGATCGTGCGCGCCGTGTCGATCTGGCGCTGGTGAGCGTCGGCGACGTCAGCGAGGAGGCGACGCTGTTTCGCCAGGGACTTTTGCCGCGCTCGGCGCTGGCGAGCCTGCAGGCGGCGGGCGCGGTAGGCGACGTCCTGTGTCATTTCATCGATAACGAAGGCAAGGTCGTCGATCATCCGGTCAACCGGCGCGTGGTTGCGGTCGACCTCGACGATCTGCGGCGCGTGGCAAAGATCGTGATCGCGGCAGGCGGGCGCCGCAAGGTCGCGGCGATACGCGCCGCACTGAAGGCCACCGGTGCCGGCGTATTGATCACCGACGAGGCTGCGGCGCGGGGCCTGCTCGGTATCTGATTCCGCAGATGTTCGCAGGCAGCGGCGTCCGTTGACTCGATTGCCCGGCGGCCGCTACGCTCGGCGCGTGGTGTTTTCCCTTGGCGGCGCGGCCGCTACCGCTTGGCTCCTAGTGGCGAGCACGCTCGTGTGCGCGCAGGGCGCCGCCTTGGACAGTGCGCCGGCACCATCCGAGTGGAAACTGTCGACCGCGCTCGGGCCCGTGTACCCGCAGGGCAAGGCGGGCGAGCGGTGGGCGGCGCTGATTCAGGAGCGTTCCGCCGGTCGCCTCGTGGTCCGGCACTATCCAGGTGCGACGCTGTTCCAGCGCGATGCATCGCGAGAATTCGCTGCGCTGCGCGAAGGCTCGATCGCGTTCGCCGTCGGCTCGACGCTCGCCTGGTCGCCTTATGTCGCCGAACTCAATCTGATCGCGCTGCCATGGCTCTTCACCGACGAACGCGCGCTCGACGCGCTGCTCGAAAGCCCGGTCAGCGCGGACCTTGCCGCGCGGCTGGAAACGCTGGGCGTCGTCGTCGTCGCCTGGGCGTCCAACGGTTTCAGCGAGATCGCCAGCAGGCGTCCGCTGCGCACGCCCGCCGACTTCGCGGGGCTGCATGTGCGCACGTCGGGGCTGGCGCTGCTCGACGAGACGCTGGCCCGGCTGGGCGCGTCGACGGTGGCGATGAACGGCACCGACGCGAGACTCGCGGCGCTCGCCGGAAGCCTGGATGCCGAGGAAACGACGACGAACGCGTTTCGCGCATCGCGCGCGGCAGCGGCCGGATTCACGCATCTGCAGTTGTGGAGTGCACATGCGGATGCGCTGATGTTCGCCGTCAATCGCCAGGCCTGGAATGCGTGGAGCCCGGCCGACCGCGAACTGATTCGGCAGGCGGCTCGCGATGCTGCGACGGATGCGATTGCCCTTCGACTGCGGCAGGGCGGCGACGCCGCGCTGGGCGAGGCGGCTCGGCAAGGCGCCACGGTGACGCGTCTTACGGCCGCGGGCAAGGAAGCCTTTCGCAACGCGACCCGGCCGGTATACGACAAGTGGGCCGCCGCAATCGGCGACGACCTGGTGCGCCAGGCAGAAGCGGCAATCGCGGCGGCGCGCTGAAGCCGCGAGCAGGCGTCAGTCGATGTATCGGCCCAGGCGGACCGCGGTCTCACCGCGCTTGGGATGGCGGGTCGGCATGATCAGCACGCAGTCATCGTGCGGCGTGACGATCTTGGTGCCGCCATCGTTTGCATACGCGGTTCCCGCGCGGGCGATCGTATGCAACCCGTGCACCGGTATCGTGAAGCGGAAATCGTCACTCGCGATGGTCACCGCGGTCGTCACCTCCACCACCCGCTGCAGCGCGTCCCGGCTGCCGTCGAGCTCGCGCGCAAGCCAGGCTTCCTCGGCCATATCGAAATGGCGCAGAAAACGCAGCGTCGCGTCGCGAGCGACTGCCGGCGCTGCGGCTTCCCAATGCTGGCCGCATTCGATCAACAACGCGGTACGCGGATCGTCCTCATCGTCGAAGAACGCGAAGTCGCGCAGGCGCCGGCCCGCCGCGTGGCCGGCGTCGACGACGATATGCTCGGGCATGCCGAGCGCACGCGAGAGCGCGATGCCCTTGCGGCGCCGGCCCGCCATTGCCAGCGGCGGGCAGGGCTCGGACATCGAGTGGATGTCGAGCAGGAAATCCGCGCGTTCGTACAGGGGCCTCAATTCGCGGGCGCGTCGGAGTTCGCTGCTGTCCCGCTCGCCGTCGAGCACCCCGGCCGTCCACAGACGGTTGAAATCCTCGTCGACGCAACGCGATGCGAACGGTCGGGCTCTGTCGAATCGGAGGTAGGCGTCGACGTTCGCGAACACGAAAGACACCCTGCCTCGCACCGGCCGAATCGCTTCGCACAACAACCGGTCCAGTGCGATTGCGCCGCAGACTTCATTGCCGTGTGTCAGAGCCTGGATCACCAGGTGCGGGCCCGGACGCGAAGCGGCGAACGTCCAGACGTAGCGGATGCCGCTGTTGCCCGGCGCGTGGCGCGCGAGGTCGGGGAATGCCACCTCGATCGGTGGCGACGCCGGGAGCGACGGCGCCGGCGGTCCGCCGGGGACGCTCACGTCGCGCAAATGCGATCCGCGAGCCGTTGCATGAACGACTCGCACAGCGCGAGCTGCTCGAGCGAGATCCACTCGTTCGGCTGGTGCGCTTGTTCGATGTGTCCGGGGCCACAGATGATGGCCGAGATGTCGCTGCAGTGGAACAGCGAAGCTTCGGTGCCGAAGGATACCTTGCCGAGGTCGTGCGAGCCGCTGCAGGCGCGCCCCAGTTCGGCGATCTCGCTTGCGCCGTGCGTATCGAGGCCGGGCGTCGCCGACAAGGCGTCGAATTCGATCTTGGTATCGCGCGACACCGCGTGCATTTCCGGCAGCAGCGTCGCGGCAAAACGCCGGACCTCGGCGAGCAGCGCGTCGGGATCGTCGAACGGCAGATGCCGGAATTCGAAATCGAAGCTGCAATCACGCGGCACGATGTTGAGTGCGGTCCCACCGCGTATCACCCCGGTGTGAACGGTCGTATACGGGACGTCGTACGCGGCGTCGAATCCGCCGCGATCACGGAAGCGGCGGCCCATATGAGTCAGGAACGTCACGATCTCGCAGGCGACCTGCACGGCATTGACGCCGCGCGGGGTCAGCGACGAGTGGGCCTCATGGCCGCGCACACGGCAGCGGAAGCTCCTCTTCCCCTTGTGCGCGACGACCAGCCGCATCCCGGTGGGCTCGCCGACGATGCAGCCCGCCGGCCTGATTCCGCGCGCTATGACGTCCTGCAGCAGGCGACGGACCCCGACGCAGCCCACTTCCTCATCGTACGACAGAGCGAAATGCAGCGGACGCTCGAGGCCGCGGCTCAAGAATTGCGGCACGAACGCGAGACCGATCGCCGAAAAGCTCTTCATGTCGGCGGCGCCTCGTCCGTACAGCCGGTCGCCCTTGATCGTTGCGCTGAACGGATCACTGTCCCACGGCTGACCGTCGACCGGAACGACGTCGGTGTGTCCGGAAAGCACGATGCCGCCGGTCGTCGCGTTGCCGTTGCGCGCCGGCAGCGTGGCGAACAGATTCGCCTTACGGCGGTCGTCGTCGAAAGTAAGCGCGACTTCGATGCCATAGCCGGCCAGATATTCGCGGACCCAGTCGATCAACGCCAGGTTCGATTCGCGGCTGGTCGTGTCGAAGCCGATCAGCGTCCGGATCAGCGGCATCGCGACCAGCTGTGGCGTGACGGCGGTTACGACTGCGGGCGCATTCATGCTGCGACTTTCGACGTGACGAGGGAACAGGATAGAAACCGGGTGGGTCTATGTCAATGGCGAAGGCGCTTTGGCGGGGGGGATATATATGCGACCGGTAACGAATCGGAATTCAATCGACGGGGCGATCATGCGCGGTCGGTGGGGACAGTTGCTCGCGCTCGCCCTCGTCAGCGTCGCCGCGAGCGCAGTCGCGCAACCGACAGCGGTCGCGCTCGATAAGATCCGCCTGCCGCCCGGATTCAAGATCGAAGTTCTCGCACGGCTCGACAATCCGCGGGAGATGGCGCTGGGTCCCGCCGGTACCGTGTTCGCGGGATCGATGCGCGCCGGCAACGTCTATGCACTGACGTTGCGGCCGGGTGCGCCGGCGCGGGTGACGACGGTGGCTTCCGGCTTGCAGATGCCCGTCGGGGTCGCCTTTCACGGGGGCGCGCTCTATGTGTCGGCGACCGATCGCATACTGCGCTTCGACGACATCGAACACCGGCTCGACGCGCCGCCGAAGCCGGTGCTGGTCAGCAACCGTTTCCCGACGGACACGCATCACGGCTGGAAATTCATCACGTTCGGGCCCGACGGCAAGCTGTACGTGCCGGTCGGTGCGCCGTGCAATATCTGCGAGCCCGACTCCGATCGCTACGCCAATCTGATGCGCATGAACCCGGACGGATCGGGACTCGAATCGCCGACCCCGAGTATGGCCGCAAGCGCTCTTGCTCGGAATTCGCAGCACCCGCGCAAAATCTCGGCGCGCATGTCGCGCCACTCGGCATGCGCTTCTACACCGGAGCGCAATTTCCGGCGGCTTATCGCAAGCAGATATTCATTGCCGAGCACGGATCGTGGAACCGCAGCCGCAAGGTCGGCTACCGTGTCTCGGTCGTGACAGTGGACGGCGGGAAAGCGGTCTCGTACCAGCCGTTTGCCAGCGGCTGGCTGCAGGGAGAACAGGCGTGGGGCCGTCCGGCCGACGTGTTGGTCATGCCGGACGGCTCACTGCTGGTTTCAGACGATTACGCCGGAGCGATCTACCGTATCAGCTACATCGGAACCCGTTAGCGCCAGCCATAATGTGCGCGCCAGTACGGGCGGTGGTAGACGTACGGGCTGGCGTACACGACCCGCGGACCGTAGACGACCGGAGGGTATGCGACCGGAGCGCCGTAATAGGCGACCGGCGGCGCGTAGACGACCGGCGGCGCTGCGTACACGTACGAGCGTCCGTAGTTCGAGTATCCGACGGCAAAGCCCGGCGCACCGATCGAGACCGAGAAGAAGTCCCGGGCCGATGCGGTGGATGCGAGCGTCGTGCCGGCAAGCGCCAAGGCGGCCGCGGCAGTGATCGTGGCAAGGCGATGTTTCATATGGAGCTCCTTCAGTCGAAAAATCGCGAATGGCGCGACACCTTTCCTAACGGTGGATAGACCGCCGCGTTGACATCGAGTTTCCCCGTGGGAACAGTCGGTTACAATCGGTTACGATTGTGCTGTGCGGCCCCGCCGACCGGCGCTCGACTTTGAGGGAATGCGATGTTGCATCCGATGATGATCCGATCGCTGGTTCTCCTATTCGCCGGGTGGGTCGCGATCGTCGCCGGAGCCGCCGGGGCGTCCGACCTGACGATCGGAATCGGCGCCGACGTGACGGCAATCGATCCGCATTACCACAACGTCACGCCGAACAACAACGTCGCCGCGCATATCTTCGACTACCTCGTGCTGCGCGACGAACGACAAAAGCCGATTCCCGGACTGGCCGAATCCTGGCGCACCGTCGACCCGCTCACCTGGGAGTTCAAGCTGCGCAAAGGCGTGAAATTCCACGATGGCAGCGAGTTCACCGCCGCCGATGTCGTCGCCTCGATCGAGCGGATTCCGCTGGTCCCGAACAGCCCGTCTCCCTTCACCGCTTATAGCAAGCAGATCAAGGAAATGACGATCGTCGACCCCTATACGATCCGCTTCCGGACCGCGGCCCCGTATCCGCTGATGCCGACGGACATGACGCAGGTGGCGATCATTTCGGCCAAGGCAGCGAAGGCGAGCACCGAGGACTTCAACAGCGGCAAGGCCGCGATCGGCACCGGCCCGTACAAGCTCGTGCGCTACGTCAAGGGCGACCGCATCGATCTCGCGCGTTTCGACGGCTACTGGGGCGGCAAGACACCGTGGGAGAAGGTGACGCTGCGGCTCTTACCCAACGACGCGTCGCGCGTGGCGGCGCTGCTCGCCGGCGACGTGCAGGCCATCGAGTACGTGCCGACGTCGGACGTGGCAAGGATCCGCGCCGACAAGCGCCTGAACGTGTACAAGATCATCGCCGACCGCCTGATCTACCTGCACATGGACAGCGATCGGGACGTTTCGCCCTACATGACCGACAAGGACGGCAAGCCGCTGACGAAGAATCCGCTGAAGGATGCGCGAGTGCGCAAGGCGATCTCCAAGGCGATCAACCGCAATGCGATCGTCGACAAGGTGATGGAGGGCGAAGCGGTGGCGGCCGGCCAGCTCCTGGCCGACGGCATGTTCGGCACGACCAGGAATCTGAAGGTCGAAGCATACGATCCGGCCGGCGCGAAAAAGCTGCTGGCCGAAGCCGGGTACCCCGATGGCTTCGGACTGACCATCCATGCGCCGAACAATCGCTACGTGAACGATGCCAAGATCGCGCAGGCGGTCGCCCAGATGCTGACGCGCATCGGCATCGCGACCCGGGTCGAGGCGTTGCCGTCGGCCGCCTATTTTCCGCAGGCGACCGATCTCAAGTTCAGCTTCATGCTGGTGGGGTGGAGCTCGGGCACCGGCGAAGCGTCTAGCCCGTTGAAGGCGCTGCTGGCGACATACAGCCGCGACAAGGGTTTCGGGACCGCCAATCGCGGCCGGTATTCGAACCCAAGAGTCGATGCGCTGCTCGAACAGGCGCTGGCCACCGTCGACGATCCGAAGCGGGAGGCGCTTGCTGCAGCGCGCGACCGAGATCGCGATCAACGATACCGGCATCATCCCGCTGCACTTCCAGGTCAACCTGTGGGCGACGCGCAACGGCATCACCTACGTGCCGCGCACCGACGAGAACACCCTGGCGCACAAGTTCCGTCCGGCGAAATGACGCCGGCGGCGGGCCGGCCCCGCTACGGCTGGCACTTGCCGACGTAACCGTCGGACACCGCGGTCTCGCCCTGCGGCGGCGCGACGGCAGCACCGTCGAAAAGCACGGCGATCTGACCCCCGGCACCGTATTGGTCGTTGGCCCGCCGCTTCTCGTTGAGCATGCGAAAGATGTTCCACTCGTCGTGCGCGCCACGGCTCACATTGGTCGATGCGCGCAGCGCGTAGTATTTGCGGAAGGCGGCCTTGTTGAGGCCGCCTTGAACGGCCTTGGCGAACCCCGGATCCGCCGCGACGCGCTTGTCGAAATAGGCATCCAGCTTGCCCATGTCGTTGCTGCCGTCGAAGCCGAAGTAGCGCGCGAAGTCCTGCGGCCCCGCGAAATAGACGAAGTCGAATTCGCCGAGGCCGTCGGCGCCTTCCAGCAACGATGTCCACATCAGCATGTAATCGGCGCCGCTGCTGCCACGCGGCAGGTCGGCCTCCTTGGTGCCGGGATTGAGGACGAAGATGTAGTCTGCGCCGAACCGCTTCTCGACCGCTGCCTTGGCCCGTTCCGCCACCTCCTTGTTGACGTCGAAATTGCCCCCGCCGGCAGACGTGAGAGGCACACTCAGGTAGCCAATGGCCTTGCCGGCCTTGCGTTGCTCGGCGATGGTTTGGCGGAAGCTTTCGACCTTGGCTGCGATCGTCGCCTTCAACTCGTCGTTGACGCAGTAACAGATCCCCACCTTCGTGCATTCGGTGGCCTTGGCGGCATAGGCATTCGCCGCCGGGACGAGCGCGACGACGAACAGTGCCGCAGCAACGCCGGCACGATGGCATGAGCAAGACATGGCGTGATCCCCGTACATGCGGACAGCAGCTAACTTAACCCCGGGCCGCCGCCTCCGCAATGGCCGTTACGGGCCGTCGACCGGCTGAATGCGCTTGCCGCGGGTCGGCGCAAGGGGCATCGCGATTCGCGGCGGCAACGCCACCCGGTGGACGCATCCCGCGGATGGCGGCATCCTTGTCGCACTGGGTCCGCGCCTATGGGCAGGTCCGGCACGTCCGCGTACGCACGCAACGTATGCCACCAAACGACTTGAAGCAGATTTCGATCATCCTGCCGCTGTTCGACCGGCGAAACGCCGGCTGGCACGCGCTGGAGTCGGCGCTCGCCCAGCGCTATCCGCGCGAACGTTACGAAGTGGTCGCTGTGACGGCGCGGGATGACGCCGAGGCGCGCGACCCGGTCGTGGCTACGCTCCTGGCGCGCTGTGACTGCGTCGTGCGCACCGACCTCGATCCGACGCTCACCGCCAATGAAATCCAACTCTATTTGGCCGGTCTCCGGCGCTGCATCGGCGAGCTTGTATTTTTCTGCGAGGGGCACACCGTGCTGCGCGTCGATTGCTGTGCGCTGATAGACGAGCATTTCTCCCGCCACCCTGACTGCGAAATTGCCTGGGCACCCCGGCACAACTACGCGGGGTCGCCGCTGGGGAGACTGATCGCAATGCACAACGATATCCATCAACGGCGCGCGTTGGCCGCTGGGGTTTTCTCGCTCGGTGCGAACAGCGTCATCAGGCGAACCAGTCTCGATGCGCTCGGCGGGCTCGAGGCGCGCTATATGCGTTTCAGCGAGACGGCGCTGTTTCACCGCGCGCTGCAGCAGGGTGCGGTTGTCGGTCGCATCCTCTCGCCACTGGCGACGCACTACAACGATATGCCGCAGACCCTGTGGCTCCAGCTCGCGCAGGATACCGGCGCTGGACGCTTCGCCTACTACGACGACCTGTCGCCGCAAGGCCGACGGCATGACGCGCGGATCAGGCATCCGATGTATGTGCATGCGAGACGTGCATGGATCGCCGCCTTGCTCGCCCCCGTGCTGCGGGCGGCGGCCATCACGCTGATTCGCGCCGCCGTCATTGCGCTGCGCGTGGAGCGCCGGCTCGCCTATCGCTGCTATGTGCTGGCACTGGGATGCGGCGACCTGGCGGGCTACAGCCGGGCCAGTACCCAGCAGGCATCGCAGCGTTGGCACGGGCCGGGCGCAGCGCCGGCCAGGCGACGGGGCGGTCGCGCGGGCCGGCGGCTCAGGCGCTGGTGATCAGTCGTTCGATGCCGGAGACGATTTGCGCGGCGTTGGCCGGCCCGATGCGTTTGACCAGCGCCTGCGCGAGGTCCGGCAGGAAGTCGCGCAGATCACGCAGGTTTTCGGCGCGCTGCAACCGCATCATCATCAGGTAGCCGCGAAATCCCAGGTGGCTGTTGATCGCATCGCTGATGCGCTGCTGCGCGGCGATGAAGCGCTGCACTTCGTCCTCGCTGCGCGGCGCAGCCGCGATCTCGTTCTGGGCCGACGACGGTGCGCTGAAACGCTTGGCGATCAGGCCCACGCGTTCCAGCGTCGCCAGAGCCGCGGCGTCCGCCCGCACAGCGCGCGCCCGATCGAGAACTTCAGCAACCGTGCGATTGCCGTCGACCATGATCAGCAGGCTGCGCAGCGCGATCGGGAGGTTGTGCGTGCGCTCCTTGAGCTCGCGCAAGCCCTCTTCGGTCTTGGCGTAGATTTCATCAGGATTCATCGTCTGAGCTCCCGCTGGTGCCCCGCCGCGATCTCCAAACAGAAGATGATTATAGACGAGGTCGGCATTCGCGCAGCGCGGCGAGAGCCGAGTTGCAGGATACAAGCTGCATAGTGCCAGCTCTTCGTTTGTGGAATAATCGGTCCGGTAAGACGCGTCTTCTCCGATGCTCGATCCAGCCCTGCTTTCCGCGCTTGGCGACATACTCCCGCCGTCGGCGATCGTCGCCACGGCCGAGGGCACGCGAGCCTATGAGTGCGACGGTTTGACGTTGTTCCGGGAGCAGCCGCTGGCCGTGCTGCTGCCGGAGGACGAGGCACAAGTGGTCGGCATCCTGCGACTCTGTCACGCGGCACGGCTGCCGGTGGTCGCCCGCGGTGCCGGCACCGGACTCTCCGGCGGCGCCACGCCCTACCGCAAGGGCATCGTCCTGTCGCTGGCGAAATTCAAGCGCATTCTCTCGATCGACCCGCTGACTTGCAGCGCGGTCGTCCAGCCGGGCGTGCGCAACCTGGCGATCTCCGAGGCCGCGGCGGTGCACGGCCTGTACTACGCGCCGGACCCGTCGTCGCAGATCGCGTGCACGATCGGCGGCAACGTCGCCGAAAATTCCGGCGGCATCCATTGCCTGAAGTACGGCCTCACCGTGCACAATGTTCGGCGCGTGCGCGCGGTGCTGATCGACGGCGATGTCGTCGAATTCGGCGCCGAGGCGCTCGATGCCGCCGGCTATGATCTGCTCGCGCTCATCAACGGCTCGGAAGGCCTGCTGGCAGTCATTACCGAGGTGACCGTCAAGCTGACGCCGAAGCCGCAGCAAGCAACCTGCGTGCTGGCGAGCTTCGACGATCTGGAAAAGGCGGGCGACGCGGTCGCGGCGATCATCGGGGCGGGCATCATACCGGCCGGGCTCGAGATGATGGATCAGCTGACGATCGGAGCAGTCGAACCTTTCGTGCACGCCGGCTACCCGCTGGACGCTGCGGTGATACTGCTGTGCGAATCCGACGGCACACCGGACGAGGTCGCCGACGAGATCGCGCTGATGCGGGGCCTGCTCGAAACGAGCGGCGCAACGACCATCCAGGTGTCACAAAGCGAGGCGCAGCGCCTCAAGTTCTGGTCGGGCCGCAAGGCGGCGTTTCCGGCTGCCGGCCGCATCTCGCCCGACTACTACTGCATCGACGGTACGATACCGCGCCGTTCGCTGGCGCCGGTACTCAAGCGCATCGAAGCACTGTCGCGCGAATTCGGCCTTCGCTGCATGAACGTCTTCCACGCCGGTGACGGTAACCTGCACCCGCTGATCCTTTACGACGCCAATGTCCCCGACGAAATCGCCAGGACCGAGGCGTTCGGCGCGAGGATTCTCGAGCTTTGCATCGAGGTCGGTGGTACGATCACCGGAGAGCATGGCGTCGGGCTCGAGAAGATCGACCAGATGTGCAACCAGTTCGCCGCGCCGGAGCTCGAGCGCTTTCACGCGATCAAGCGCGCGTTCGACGCCGAAGGCCTGCTCAACCCCGGCAAGGCCGTGCCGCTGCTGCATCGCTGCGCCGAGATGGGCAGGATGCATGTCCATCACGGCCAGTTGCCGCACCCCGAACTCCCCCGTTTTTAGACGCGAGAGCTGCTGCATGGAACCGAAGACCGTCGTACGGCCCGAGCCCGATGTCGTCGCACGGCTGGTGGCGCGGATTTGCGGTGACTACGGCGAGCGCGCGGTGACCACGCACGCCGTGCGTGAGCATCACAGCCACGGCGAGGGGCTGTCCGACGCGGCTCTGCCCGACGTCGTCGTATTCCCGCGCTCGAACGACGAGGTTGCGGCGATCGTCCGCCTCTGTCATTTGTCGCGCGTCCCGGTGATCGCGTTCGGCGTCGGCACGTCGCTCGAAGGCCACGTTGCCGCGCTGTACGGCGGCGTATGCCTCGACCTGTCGCAGATGAATCGGGTGCTGGAAGTCAACGCCGACGATCTGGATTGCCGTGTCCAGGCGGGCGTTACGCGCGAGCAGCTCAACGTCGAGCTCAAAGGTACCGGTCTTTTCTTTCCAATCGATCCCGGAGCGAACGCCACGATCGGCGGCATGGCGTCGACCCGCGCTTCGGGGACCAACGCGGTACGCTACGGGACGATGCGCGAGAACGTCATGGGTCTTACCGTCGTGACAGCGGACGGCCGCGTGATCAGCACCGGCGGCCGAGCGCGCAAGTCGAGTGCAGGCTACGATCTGACGCGTCTGTTCGTCGGCGCCGAGGGCACGCTGGGCGTGATCACCGAAATCCAGCTGCGCTTGTACGGCGTGCCCGAGGCGATAGCGGCGGCGGTCTGCCAGTACCCGGACCTGGCCGGCGCAGTCAACACGGTGATCGCGGCGATGCAGACCGGGATCCCGATGGCGCGGATCGAATTGCTCGACGACGCCCAGATGGACGCGTGCATACGCTATTCGAAGCTCGAGGGGTACAGGGCTTTGCCGACGCTTTTCTTCGAGTTCCACGGTAGCGAGTCCGCCGTGCGCGAGCAGTCGGCGACGATGCGCGCGATCAGCGACGAGTTCGGTGGCAGCGAATTCCAATGGGCGACGCTGCCCGAGGATCGCACGCGGCTGTGGAAGGCAAGGCATGCCGCCTACTATGCGACGCTGGCGCTCAAGCCCGGAACGACGGCCATCGCCACCGACGCTTGCGTACCCATTTCCAGGTTGGCCGATTGCATACTCGAGACCAGGGCCGATATCGAAAAAAGCGGCTTGACCGTGACGATCGTCGGCCACGTCGGCGACGGCAATTTTCATCTGGTCGTGCTCTACGAGCCTGCCGACGGGGACCAGCGGGCTCGCGCCGACGCGCTGGCGCGAGCGGTCAGCATGCGGGCGATCACCATGGGCGGCACCTGCACCGGCGAACACGGCATCGGTTGGCACAAGCTGGACTTGCTGGCGCAGGAGCACGGTGAGGCGGTCGATCTGATGCGGTCGATCAAACGTGCGCTCGATCCGCACGGGATCATGAATCCGGGCAAGACCGTACCGTTTTGACTGGCAGCTAATGACAGGCAAGCGCTGACGGCGCCGAGCAAAGGTTCCTCCGGCGACCGCACTCCATGTATACGCTTTACATCGGCAACAAGAACTATTCGTCGTGGTCGCTACGCGCTTGGGTCCTGATGAAAGCCTTCGGCATTCCGTTTAACGAGCATCGGATTACGCTCTACGAACCAGATTCTTCGGAACGGGTCCGCATCCATTCACCTTCGGGCCGGCTGCCCTGCCTGCACGACGGTGGCACGGTCGTCTGGGACTCGTTCGCCATCGCCGAGTATCTGGCCGAAAGGCATCCCGGCATGTGGCCCGCAGCTGCCGGCACGCGCGCGTGGGCGCGCTCGGCGGCCGCCGAGATGCATTCGGGCTACAGCGAGCTGCGCAACGAATTCGGAATGAATCTGCGCATCCGGGAGATGCGAAAAGCCTCGCCGGCGGCCGAAAGTGACATCGCGCGCATTGCCGCATTGTGGCGCGAGGGGCGTGAGCGCTTTGGCCAGGGCGGGGATTTTTTGTGCGGCGCGTTCGGCGTCGTCGATGCGTTCTACTGCCCGGTCGCCTTTCGCTTCGAAAGCTACGGCGTCGTGCTGGACGATGTATCAGCGACGTATCACCGGGCGCTGCTCGCGCTACCGGCGATGCGCGAATGGGCCGAAGGCGCAGCGCGTGAGACCGAGCATATCGCCATGCTCGACCGGACAATGGCACAGGCGCAGCAGCAATGAGTCGGCCGAACGGCGGATGAGCGATCTTCTCGCCGCCTGGCGCGACCGCGTGCGCGCAGCGACTGCGGCGACGACGCCGTTGCGCATCGTGGGCGGCGGCAGTATGGATTTCTACGGACAGCGTCTCGACGGGGAGATCTTCGAGGTCTCGGGCCACGCCGGTATCGTCGACTACGATCCGAGCGAGCTGGTGATCACGGCGCGCTGCGGCACGCGGCTGGCCGACATCGAGCAAGCGATGGCGCAATCGGGCCAGATGCTCGCGTTCGAGCCTCCGCATTTCGGCCCGAACGCAACGATCGGCGGCTCGATCGCGGGGGGCCTGTCGGGACCTCGCCGGCCCTACGCGGGCGCGGCGCGCGATCTGGTGCTGGGCATACGCCTGCTCGACGGGCGCGGCGATGAGCTGGCGTTCGGTGGCCGTGTGATGAAGAACGTCGCCGGATTCGACGTCTCGCGTTTCCTCGCCGGATCGCTCGGGACGCTGGGCGTCATTCTAGAGGTGTCGCTCAAGTGTCTGCCACTGCCGCGTGCGGAGATGACACGAACTTTCGAACTGCCCGCCGACGAGGCACTGCGCAGGCTCAACGCCTGGAGCGCGACGCCGTTGCCCGTGTCGGCGAGCTGCTGGCACGATGAGCGCCTGCATGTGCGTCTGTCCGGCGCCGAAAGCGCGGTGGCTGCCGCGGTGCGGCGGCTGGGTGGCGAGTCGCTGGAAAACGCCGCGAGATATTGGGCCGCGGTGCGCGACCAGACGCATGCTTTCTTTGCGCCGTTTCGCGCGCAGGATGGCAGCGAAACGTCGGCGCCGCGCATGCCGGCGCTGTGGCGGCTGTCGGTGCGCGCGACCGCGCCGCACGCCCGACTCGACGGCGCAACGATGATCGAATGGGGCGGGGCGCTGCGCTGGCTCGCCGCGACGGAGGACGGCGCTGCACCGCAGGCCCGCGCCTGGGCGGCAGCGCACGGCGGCCATGCCACCTTGTTTCGTGCCGTCGACAAGTCCGCCGGGGTGTTCCAGCCGCTGCCACCCGCGCTGCTGGCATTGCATCAACGCCTGAAGGCTGCGCTGGATCCGGCAGGCATTTTCAATCCCGGTCGGATGTACGCGGAGCTCTGAGGCGGTGGAAACGCATCTGGCCGAATTCATCCGCGACACTTCCGATGGACGCGACGCAGACTCGATATTGCGCGCCTGCGTGCACTGCGGCTTCTGCACCGCCACCTGCCCGACCTACCAGTTGTTGGGTGACGAGCTCGACGGTCCGCGCGGGCGCATCTACCTGATCAAGCAGATGCTCGAGGGCGATGCGGTGACCGCCACGACGGCGCTTCACCTGGATCGTTGTCTCGGCTGCCGCAGTTGCGAAACGACCTGTCCGTCGGGCGTGAGCTTCGGGCGACTACTCGATATCGGGCACCGCGTCGCCGAGCGAAATATCGAGCGTCCGGCGGGCGATCGCATTCGCCGCTGGCTGCTGCGCAAGGGGCTGACTCATCGGCCCTGGTTCGGACTGGCGCTCGCGGCCGGCCGCATGGTCCGGCCATTGCTGCCGCGCGCGCTCGCCGCGAAGGTTCCCGCGTCGCAGCCGGCCAAACGCTGGCCGCCGCCGCGCCACGCGCGCCGGATGCTGTTGCTCGCGGGCTGCGTGCAGCCGGCGCTGGCGCCCGGCATCGATGCCGCGCTCGCCCGCGCGCTCGACCGGGTCGACATCACGCTCGTCCGGGCTTCGGGCGCGGGCTGCTGCGGCGCATTGAGCGATCATCTGGGCGCGCACGACGAGGCGCTCGATTATGCGCGCGCCAACATCGACGCCTGGTGGCCGCATATCGAGCGCGGCGTCGAGGCAATCGTCGTCAGCGCCAGCGGATGCGGGGTCGTCGTCAAGGCGTACGGGCACCTGTTGCGCGACGATCCAGCGTACGCCGACAAGGCGCGTCGCGTGGCGGCGCTGGCGCGCGATTCGGTGGAGGTCATCGCCGCCGAATGGAAACGCTTTGCGCCGCTGGTCGCCATGGATCACGGGCCGCAGCGGGTGGCGTTTCATTCGCCGTGCACTTTGCAGCACGGTCAACGGCTGGTCGGCGACGTCGAGGAGATACTCGAGGCGATCGGCCTCGAATTGACGCCGGTCGCGGACTCGCATCTGTGCTGCGGCTCGGCCGGCACCTACTCGATCCTGCAGCCCAAACTGGCGGGTGAGCTCAAGGCCAACAAGCTCGCTGCGCTGGAGGCAGGTGCGCCGGACATCGTCGCGACCGCCAACATCGGCTGCCTGGTCCATCTCGCCAGCGGCGCGACGCGCCCGGTAAAGCACTGGGTGGAGATTTTCGAGTCGCGACTGCGCGATCTGCCGCGATCATGAGCGACGCGGCGCCGCTGCGACGCGCAGACTATCGTCATTTTCTTGCGATCCCGACGCGTTGGATCGACAACGACAGCTACGGCCATGTCAACAACGCCGTCTACTATGCGTACTTCGATACCGTCGTGAACGAGCATCTTGTTCGCACGGGCGGCCTAGATATCCGCGACGGCCCGGCGATCGGCCTGGTCGTCGAAACACTTTGCCGGTTCCATCGGCCGCTGTCATTTCCCGCGATCGTCGACGCCGGGTTGCGCGTCTCCCGACTGGGCACGACGTCGGTCCGCTACGAGATAGGCTTGTTCGCCGCCGGCGACGGGGACGCGGCAGCGACCGGGCATTTCGTGCATGTGTGGGTCGATCGCGCCAGCCGGCGCCCTACACCGGTGCCCGACGTCATACGGGCTGCGCTGACGCCGCTGCTCGCCCGAGTCTGACAGGAACAAAGCGTACAATCGCCGCCGGATGCGTCGAGCCCGCATACTGACCACTCCGATGAAACCCGCACCTCCCGCCCGACTATCGATCCACCGCGGCCGCCGAACAGGCAGTGACCGCGGATGACGACCACGCCGCGCCGCTACGCGCTGATTGCCGCCGCGGGCAATAGCGTCCGCTTCGGCGGCGGGCTGCCGAAGCAATACGCACCGATCGCCGGCCTGCCGCTTCTCACACATACGATCGCGGCGCTCAACCGCTCGATCGTGCTGGAGGCGATCTTTGTCGTGCTTGCGCGTGGCGACAAATACTTCGCCGAGCGGATCGGATCGGTAGCCGGCGTCGTCCCGGTGTACGAGGGTGGCGCCACGCGTGGTGAATCGGTCAGGAACGGCCTGGTTGCGGTCGGCAAGCGGGCCGCGGCCGAAGACTGGGTACTGGTGCACGATGCGGTGCGGCCCTGTATCGACGTGACGACGTTGAACCGTCTGCTGCACGAGCTCGAGGACGAGCCGGTCGGTGGACTTCTCGCCGTGCCGCTGTGCGACGCGCTGAAGCGCGCCGAGGTCGGCGCCGGGCTGCGCGCGGCCTCGACCGAGCCGCGGGACGCGCTATGGTGCGCGCAGACGCCGCAAATGTTCCGCTACGCGATCCTCAACCACGCGCTGCGGCGGGCCGACGTCGCGCAACTGCTCGACGAGGCCCAGGCGGTCGAGGCGCTCGGGGTGAAGCCGCGGCTGGTGCAGGGCAACCCCGCCAACATCAAGGTGACCTATCCCGAAGACATTGCGGTCGCCGAGGCGATACTGGCCGCCCGCGCGATGGGCACCTGATCATCGGTACGGTGCGCGTCGGAACGGGCTTCGACGCCCACGCGCTGGTGCCGGGCCGCCGCCTGGTGCTCGGCGGCGTAACCATACCGTTCGACCGCGGCCTGGCTGGGCACTCCGATGCCGACGTGCTGCTGCATGCGGTCTGCGATGCGATTCTCGGCGCATGTGGGCGAGGCGACATCGGCATGCATTTCCCCGACACCGACGCGGCATACAAGGATGCGGACAGCCGTGTGCTGCTGCGCCGGGCCTGGCAGCTTGCCCATGACGGCGGCTTCGAGCTCGGCAACATCGACGCGACAATCATCGCCCAGGCGCCGAAGCTCGCGCCGCATCTCGCCGCGATGGCGGACAACATTGCGGCCGATCTCGGCTGCGCCGCCGGCTCGATCAACGTCAAGGCCAAGACGAGCGACGGTCTCGGCTTCACCGGGCGCGGCGAAGGTATCGCTGCGATGGTCTCGCTCGTTCTGATTGCGAAGCGCTAGACTCCCGCGCCCGCCGGCATGGTCACGCGCGCCAGCGTGCCGCCGCCTTCGCGGGCGAGCACGTCGAAGCGGGCGCCGTGCAGCCGCGCAATGCGCTCGACGATGGCGAGCCCCAGGCCGGCACCACCGGCCCCGCTCCGAGCCGGGTCGCCGCGGGTGAACGGACGTTTCAGCCGATCGACCTGTTCCGCCGGGATGCCGGGGCCGCGGTCGCCGACTTCGATCACCACCGAGGCGCCTTCGCTGCGCGCGGAAACGTCGACCGGCGCTCCACCGTAGCGCAGCGCATTGTCGATTAGATTGGACAGCAGTCGCGACATCGCGGTGGCCCGCATCGGCAACGCAGGAAGCTCGCCCGCGCTGTAGTGAACCTCGCTGCCGGCGCGGCGGTAGCGCTCGAGCAAGGGTGCAACGATTTCATCCAGCGGGCGCACCTCCAGCGCGACGTCGCGATCGTCGCGACCGAAGTCGAGGAACTGTCCGATGATCTTGTCCATTTCCTCGATGTCGGCAGCCATGCCCTCGCGCATTGCCTCGTCGTGCGTGGCAACCTCGACACCGAGGCGCAGGCGCGCCAGCGGCGTGCGCAAATCGTGCGATACGCCGGCCAGCAGCAGCGCCCGGTCTTGCTCGGCCTGCCGCAGGTCGGCCAGCATCTGGTTGAAGCCGCGATTGAGGTTGACGATTTCCGACGGTCCCTTCTCCGGCAGCGGCGGCTGCGCCTTCCCGGCCCCGACGTTGGCGACGGCCTCGTTTAGCTGCCACAGCGGCCTGGCCAAGTAGCGCGCGAATGCGTAGGCGCTCGCCAGCAGAACGACCAGCGCGATCAGGCTCCATTCGAGTGCGCGCGACTGGGCCGCGTCGGACGGGCGAGGCCAGTGAAAACCCGCCCAGTAAGCCTGGTCGCCGGCCTGCAGCTTGATCCACAGCAGCTGCTGGCGCGGTTGCAGGCGCAACTCGGTCTGCGGCCCCAGCTCGGCCCGCAGCCGCTCGCCAAGCTCGACCAGAAGCGGATTTTGCGGCGAGGCGCCGACGAAGCCACGCGCGTCGTCGCTGACGATGCGCGCCCCGTATTCTTCGCCGAGCCGGGTCAGCGTCTGGCTGCGCTCGCGCAGATCGGTCGCCGCCAGGGCTGCGCGCAGCGCCTGCAGCTGCAAGACCTTGGTGTCGCTGAACTGGCGCGCCACCAGCGCCGCGCGATCCTGACGGTACAGCAGTATCGCCGTTCCCTGGCTGATGATGATGACCATCAGCAGCAGAAGGGCCAAGCGCCCGAACAACGAACGCGGCCACAACTTCACGGACCGGCCCCGGTGTCCGCCGGGCTTTTGGCGACTTCGTCCGGCACGAAAACGTAGCCGAAGCCCCAGACGGTCTGCAGGTAGCGTGGCGCCGCGGGGTCGGGCTCGATCAGCTTGCGCAGCCGCGAGACCTGGACGTCGATCGCCCGATCGAACACGTCGTGATCGCGCCCGCGAGCGAGCAGCATCAGCTTTTCGCGCGCCAGCGGCTGCCGCGCGTGGGTGACGAAGACCTTGAGCAGGCCGAACTCGCCCGTGGTCATCGGCAATACCATTCCGTCGCGGGTCAGCGTCCGCGTACTGAGGTCGAGGACGTATGGCCCGAAGCTGATCCGTCCCTCGCCGGTCGGCGCACCGGGCGCCAGGCGCTCGATCTGGCGGCGGAGCACCGCGTGGATGCGCGCCACCAGCTCGCGCGGATTGAACGGCTTGGGCAGATAATCGTCAGCGCCCATCTCGAGGCCGACGATGCGATCGATGTCCTCGCCCTTCGCGGTCAGCATGATGATGGGTACGGTCTCGCCGGAGCCGCGCAGCCTTCGGCAGACCGCAAGGCCGTCCTCGCCGGGAAGCATCAGGTCGAGCACCAGCAAGTGCGGTGGATCGCGCTGCAGCTTTTTGTCGAGCTCGCGCGCATCGGGCAGCGCCTGCACCTGGAACCCCTGCTCGGTCAGGTAGCGCACCAGCAGCTCGCGCAGGCGGGGATCGTCGTCGACGACCAGAATTTTCGGCGTAGGCTGTTTCATCTTTCGATTATCGCGGTCGCGCACAGTGCGGCGATCACGACTTGTCACGAATTGTAACGCCCGGCCGTAAGGGCAACGATTGGTTACACTCCGCGGCGGCTCCCGCGTCGATGCGCTCCGGGGGAACGATCCGTTACAAATCGCCCTGTTTCTGCAACGCTTGAGTTACAGACGGCGCCTACAGTCGGCCTCGTTCGCCACCGGAGTCGCGGCGGCAGCAAAGACAACCTATCCTCGACGAAAGGTCCACACGATGAAACGCACCCTCATTGCCTCGATCGCGGCGCTCGCACTTTGCGGCGTTGCCGCGTTTTCCTGGGCCGCCGGCGCGAGCCACGGTCACGACACCGATCCGATCAGCGTGATCGCCAGCCTGCAAGCGCAGCTCAAGCTCGATACCTCGCAGCAACTGCAATTCGACAACGCTCTCGCCCAGAGCAAAGCCGCGCGCGATGCGATGCGCACCGGTTTCGCGCAGCTCAAGACCGCGTCTCAGTCCGAGCTCGCCAAGAGCGCCCCAGACCTGGCATCGCTGGCCGCACTGTCCGACCAGGTTCAGCAGCAGAATAGCGGGCTGCGCAAGCAGGCCCGTGCGGCCTGGCTTGCGCTGTACGACACGCTATCCGCCGAGCAGAAGCTGACCGTGCGTGACGCGATCAACGCGCGCATTGCAAAGGTAGAGGCGTTCCGCGCGCAAATGCGGGCGGCGCACGGGAAGTAAACCCTGCATTCCGGCGGGGCGCCGATATGCGGCGTCCTGCGGCGACGGACGGCCTTGTCTGGGCGCGTCGTTGGACGATAATGCTGTCGTCATAATCGGTGGCGGCGCCGCTCCGGCGGCGTGCCACGTCTCTCCGCAGGCCGGGTCCACTCCTCCCCCAGGATCCGAACAGGGTCTACGAACTCGGTCTGTCCTCACGCGCCCCCTAGCGGGGCGCTTTTTTTGCCTGCTCGAACCGTTCGCTTTAGGCAGTGCAGACGTCCGCTGCCTTTCCCCTGGGGTTTTGCCCGGACGATGCGGCCAGCAGGCGCTCGGCGAGCACGCGTAGCTCGCCCGGCAGGACCGGTTTCAGGAGCACGTCGCGCGCGGTCGAACGCATCGCGGCAAAGGCTTCGGCCGAGGCATCGCCGCTGATCAGCACCGCGGGTATCGGCTGCCCCAATTCGGCGCGCAGCAGCGCAACGGCGTCGGTGCCCAACGCACCGCCGGCCAGCCGATAGTCGGCCACGATCAGATCCGGGTAGCGGCCCAGCTCGCCCAGCGCGGCAAGCACGTCGGCGCCCGATCCGCCGCCGCAGACATGCGCGCCCCACTGCGCGAACCAGAAGCCCATCGCGTCGACGATCGGGCTTTCGTCGTCGACGACCGCGATCAGCGCGCCGGCCAGTGAGCCTGCCGAGCCTTCCTGCTGTCGCTGCGGCGACGATGCGGCGACCGCCGCCGCGCGCGGCACCACGACGGCAAATCGCGAGCCGCGCCCGGGCGACGAATCAATCTCGATCGGATGGTCGAGCAGCGCCGCGAGCCGCCGGATGATCGCGAGCCCGAGTCCCATGCCCTGACCAGCGCCGCGAAGCGGGCGAATCTGGTAGAACGCCTCGAATATCCTTTCGCGCTCGGTGGCGGGAATGCCGGGGCCGGTATCGCGTACCTCGATGGCGATCTGCCGACCGCGCCGCCGCACCCCGAGGACGGCGCCGCCGCGTTCGGTATGGCGCACCGCATTCGAAACGAAGTTGGCGAGCACGCGCTCGAGCAGTACCGGATCGCTGTCGATGCACACGCCGGTGCGCGCGATCAATAGCCGCAGCCGGCGCGCCGCGGCGACCGGAGCGAATTCGCGCTCGAGTCGCGCGAATAGCGGCGCCAGCGGAAACCTGGCGCGCGACGGCGTCACGGCGCCGGCGTCCAGCTTGGATATGTCCATCAGCGCAGTGAACTGCCGCTCCAGCGCCTCGACCGATGCGTTGATGCAATCGACGATCTCGCGCGCCGCCGGATCTTCGACCCGCGCGGCCAGCGCGGCGCCGAACAGGCCCATCGCATGCAACGGCTGGCGCAGGTCGTGGCTCGCTGCGGCGAGAAACTGCGTCTTGTCGCGATTGGCAGCCTCGGCAGTGGCACGCGCACGGTCGGCCGCGGCGGTCTCGCGCGTGAGCTCGCCGATAAGGTCGACGTTTTCGTAGCGTATAGTCAGCGACTGTGTCATCAGGTTGTTGAGGTTGTGCCCGAAGCCCAGAATGAACGCGAGCACGACCAGCATGACCGCGGCGATGTAGAAGTGCAGCCGGTCGCCCTCGGCCGCGACGCGCACGATCAGCGGCAAGAGCGCGGGCAGGACGAAGCCGTAGAACGCCGGCTTGTAGACCGACGTGAGATTGATGCCGCCGAGAATCACGCCGAACAGGCAGACGATCACGAGTGCCTGATGGCCGGGATCGCCGGGCACGAACAGCATGACCCCGGCACATCCCCAAAGCGCGCCGGCGAAGGTCGAACCCAGCGCCGACGCGCTGCCCCAGCGGGCGGCCGCGGATTCGGCCGGCGCCGCAGCGCGATAGCGGCGCACCAGCACGAAGCGCCATGCCTGGTTGGCCAGGATCGCGACGAACCATGCGGCGAACGCCGCTGCCGGCACCGTACCCCACATGACGGTGATCAGGATTGCGCCGCCGAGCGCCATCGCCGCGGTTGTGCGCGGCCATTGCGTGAACAGCGTTGCCACCTGGTCGGCGCGGGCGCGTTGCAGCAAAGGCGGCGCCAGCGCGGTCAGCGACGCCACGAACTGTGCCGCCGCTTTAGCGCGGCCGCGCCGCGTATGAATCGAGTCGGACGCCGCGTCGGGCGAGTTCGATCACGACTTGTGTACGATTGTGCACGTTGAGTGCGCGCAGGATTGCGCTGACGTGCACTTTCACCGTGCCTTCGGACAGACAGAGGTCGCGGCATATCAGCTTGTTGGGCTTGCCCTGCACGAGCAGACGCAGCACGTCGGACTGGCGCAGGGTCAATCCCAGATCCTGGGCCCTCGCTGCAGCGCGCGGCCGCGCGCTTCCGGTTACCGGACAATCGGCCGGGACGTATATGCCACCGGAAAGCACGAGCCGAAGCGCGTCGATCAGCACCCGCGTATTGGCCGTCTTCGGAATGAACCCCATTGCGCCCAGATCGAGGGCGCGCTCGACCGTCGCGCGATCGTGCGTCGCCGATAGTACCAGCAGCGGAATCCCGGGCCAGTCGCACCGTAGTTCGGTGAGCAGCTCGAAGCCATCGCTGCGCGGCAGCGTCAGGTCGAGCACGATCAGTTCGGTATCCGGCGCGGCAGCGAGCGCCGCGTGCGCGTCGGACGCATCCTCGGCCTGGACGAGATCGAGCTCAGCATCAAGCTCGCTCAATACATGCCTGAGCGCTTCCTGTATCAGTGGGTGATCGTCGATCACGAGTATCTTCATCGCTCTCCCCAGGACGTGAAGATCAAGCTGCGAAAACCTCGGCAGCGTGTGCCTACTCTAGCTGCATGGCGCGTGCCGTCAACTGTAGGAAAGAACAGGCACACGCATCCGTTCAGGTAATCTATGGGTCTCGCGCCGTCGCTTCCGGCATCCGCCCATGCTCGTCTACGTCATACGCCGCAGCCTGCAGGCCTTGCTCGTGATGTTCGTGATGTCGATACTAGTCTTCATCGGCGTCTATGCGATCGGCAATCCGATCGACATCCTGATCAATCCGCTCGCCGACCAGATCGAACGCGAACACGCGATCGCCACACTCGGCCTCGATCAGCCACTCTGGACGCAATACGGAAAATTCCTGGCCGGCGCGCTGCACGGCGATCTGGGCCGTTCGTTCGTGCACAGCACGCCCGCGCTCGGACTGATCCTGGAACGCATGCCGGCGACGCTGGAACTCGCGTTGGTCGCGATGCTGATTGCCGTCCTACTGGGCATTCCGCTCGGGCTTTGGGCGGGACTGAAACCGCACTCGTTGGCGGGCCGCTCTATCATGACTGGTTCGATTCTTGGATTTTCACTGCCGACGTTCTGGGTCGGTCTTATGCTGATCATGGTCTTCTCGGTGATGCTGGGCTGGCTGCCCTCGAACGGGCGCGGGCCGACCAGAGACGTTTTCGGCGTGCCGGTCAGTTTTCTGTCGCTCGAGGGTTGGCGCCACCTGATTCTGCCGGCGATCAACCTCGCCTTGTTCAAGCTGGCATTGCTGATCCGGCTGACGCGTGCCGGCACGCGGGAAGCGCTGCTGCAGGACTACGTCAAGTTCGCGCGCGCCAAAGGTCTGTCCAACACGCGCGTGATCGGCGTGCATGTTTTGCGCAATATCCTGATTCCGATCGTGACCATCATCGGACTGGAGTTCGGCTCCGTGATCGCCTTCGCGATCGTCACCGAGAGCGTCTTCGCGTGGCCCGGCATGGGCAAGCTGCTGATCGATTCGATCAACCTGCTCGACCGGCCGGTGATCGTCGCCTATCTGCTGATCACCGTGTTCATGTTCATCGTGATCAACTTGCTGGTCGATCTGCTCTACTCTGCGCTCGATCCCCGCGTCCGTCTGGCCGGCAGCAGGGGATAGCGTTGACCAGCGCCGCGGGAGAGACGCCGTTCCAGCGCATCGCGTCGGATTTCGCCGCGAGCCGGATTGCCGTGTTCGGGCTCGCGCTGCTCGGGTTGATCCTGCTCGTCGCGATCATGGCGCCGCTGATCTCGCCGCAGAATCCCTACGATCTGGCGCAGCTCGACGTTCTCGACAGCCGGCTGCCGCCCGGTTCGGTGTCGGCCAATGGCGCGACTTTCTGGCTCGGTACCGACGACCAGGGACGCGATATGCTCTCCGCGATCTTCTACGGCCTACGGATCAGCCTGACCGTCGGCGTGGCGAGCACGGTGCTGGCGCTGGCGCTTGGACTCGCCCTGGGCCTCGTAGCCGCGTACTTCGGCGGCAGTGTCGAGACGCTGATCATGCGCATCGCCGACATCCAGCTTTCGTTTCCAGCGATCCTGATCGCGCTGATCCTTCTGGCCGTTCTCGGACAAGGCATGTCGAAGATCATCGCCGCGCTGGTCACCGTGCAATGGGCGTATTACGCGCGGACGGTTCGAAGCGCCGCGCTGGTCGAGAAGCGCAAGGAATACGTCGAGGCAGCACGCTGCCTCGCGCTGGCCCCGGCGCGTATCGTGTTCCGCCATATCCTGCCGAACTGCCTGCCGCCGCTGATCGTCGTCGCGACGGTGCAGGTCGCGGCGGCGATCGCGCTCGAGGCGACGCTGTCCTTTCTCGGCCTTGGGCTCCCGATCACCGAGCCGTCGCTGGGGCTATTGATCGCCAACGGCTACCAGTACCTGCTGTCCGGCAAGTACTGGATCAGCTTCTTCCCCGGGATTGCGCTGCTGCTCACCATCGTCAGCATCAACCTGGTCGCCGATCAGCTGCGCGATGTCGTCAATCCGAGGCTGCAGCGATGAACGATGCGGTGTTGAGCATCGAAGGGCTGCGCACGCATTTTTTCACCAAGGCGGGCGTGGTCAAGGCAGTCGATGATCTGAGCTTCAGCCTCGCGCGCGGCGAAGTGCTGGGCCTCGTCGGCGAATCGGGCTCGGGCAAATCGATGACTGGATACTCGATCATGGGACTGATCGATGCGCCAGGCC
Organism: uncultured beta proteobacterium; assembly: GCA_963776175.1. Classification (GTDB taxonomy): domain Bacteria; phylum Pseudomonadota; class Gammaproteobacteria; order Burkholderiales; family Casimicrobiaceae; genus PALSA-1003. Next base: position 76,041 of record CAVZLP010000008.1, read on the forward strand.
GAATCGTCGCCGGTCGGATCATGTATCGCGAGGACGACCTTACGCGGCTCGGATCCGAAGCGATGCGGCAGCTGCGCGGCAACCGGATCGCGATGATCTTCCAGGATCCGATGATGACGCTCAATCCCGTCCTGCGCATCGAAACGCAGATGGTCGAGACGATCCTCGCCCACGAGCGCGTACCGCACGCGGCTGCCGTGGCCCGCGCCCGCGCCGCTCTCGTGCAGGTCGGCATCGCGTCGCCGGACGCCAGGCTCGCTGCCTACCCGCACCAGTTTTCCGGCGGCATGCGGCAGCGCGTGGCGATCGCGATCGCACTGCTGAACGCCCCGGACGTGATCATCGCGGACGAGCCGACGACCGCGCTCGACGTGACTATCCAGGGGCAAATACTGTCCGAGATGCAGAAACTGACGCGCGAAACCGGCGCCGCGCTGATCTGGATCACGCACGACCTGTCGGTGATCGCAGGGCTCGCCGATCGCGTCTGCGTGATGTACGCCGGCCGCATCGTCGAGCACGGTACGACCGCCGAAGTTCTCGGCGCGCCGAGGCATCCCTATACGCGGGGCCTGCTCGACTCGGTGCCAGGCCAAGCCAACGAGCGCAAGCGCCTGCGGCAGATACCGGGGATGACGCCTTCACTCTTGGAAATCGGCCCGGGCTGCGCGTTTCGCGCACGCTGCGCCTATGCGACCGGCGTCTGCGAAGAGACGCCGGAAATGACGCAGATCGGCGCGCCCAGGCACGCGCTGCGCTGTTTCCACCCACTGCCCGGGGCCGGCGCATGAGCGAGGCGGGAGCTTGAAGACCCGAAGGGCCGTCGCCGAGCGAGTGCGCGTAGGCCGACGCGAGAGCTATTGCCGCTCACGAGGCGGTCCGGAGGCCGGCGCATGAGCGGCGATGGTAACCGGGGATCGACGAAGCCCGAGGCCGCCGGCGAACAATCGTCGGAGCCGATCGACCGCCTGGTCTCGCGCGCTGCCGCCGCACAACTGGCGGGTCGCGCCGACGAGGCGATCGCCATTCTTGCGGAGGCGCTGCGACTGAATCCGAACCATGCCTCGGCGCTGACCTTCGGCGCGCTGCTCGCCCTGCGGAGCGGACGCACGGACGCGGCCCTCGACTACGCCGAGCGCGCGATCGCCGCCGATCCGCGCCGGGGACGCGCGCACCATCTGCAAGGGCTTGCGCTGCGAGCCTCCGGGCGCCGCGTCGAAGCTTTGATCGCCCTGCGAAGGGCGGCGGCCCTCGATCCCAAGCTGATCGATGCCCGGCTGGATCTCGGCAATGCGCTGCTGGACGAGGGCGACATCGCCGGCGCCCAAACTCAGATCGAGGCCGTGCTGGGCGCCGACACTGGGTCGGCGATCGCTTACAACAGCTTGGGCAATCTGCGCGCGCGGCAGCAGCAATTCGACGCCGCGATCGCCGCCTACAGCAAGGCGATCGAACTCGATCCGGGCCTTTCGCAGGCGCACGGCAATCTCGGCATGCTGCAATTCAGCATCGGCGAGAACGACGCCGCCATCGCCGCGTTCCGGCGCGCCGTCGCGCTCGCGCCCGATCGCCCGGCGAACTGGAGCGCGCTGTTGTTCGCCCTCAGCGTCTCGGATCGTGCGACCGCACGCGGTATCGCTGCAGAGCATCGCGCTTTCGGCGAGCGCTTCGCGGCGCGGATCGCGCGGCTGCCCGCAATCGCAGCGAAGCCGCGCGCGGGCCGGCGCCTGAAGATAGGCTACGTTTCGTCCGATTGGCGGCGGCATGCGGTCGCGGTGTTCGCCGAACCGCTGCTCGCTGCGCACGACCGCGACCGTTTCGAGATCTTCTGCTATCAGAACTATGCCGGCAGCGACGAGATCACGGCCCGCTTCGTGGCGCTGGCCGACCGTTTCGTTCCAATCGCCTCGATGCCCGATGCCGAGGCCGCCCAGCGTATTCGCGCCGACGCGATCGACATTCTCGTCGACCTGAACGGGCATACGGCGCACAACCGCTTGCCGCTGTTTTTTTTCAAGCCAGCGCCGGTCCAAGCCACCTGGCTCGGCTATCTGGGCAGCACCGGCGTGCCGACGATCGATTACCGCCTGAGCGACGCGTTCACCGATCCGCCGGGCGAGCCCGAGGCTGGCGGCGTCGAAGCGCTCTGGAGACTGCCGTTGACGCAATGGTGCTATCGCCCGTACGTCGAAGCGCCGGAAGTCGGCCCGCTTCCGGCGGCGACGGCGGGCGCCGTCACGTTCGTCTGCATGAATCATGCAACCAAGATCTCGCGCACCGCACTCGCGCTTTGGGCCCGCATTCTCGCGGCGGTTCCGGCGTCACGGCTGACGCTGCTGGCCACGCCGTACGCCCGCCAGCGGGCCAAGGTGCTGGAATTCTTCGTAGCGCAGGGCATCGCGCGCGAGCGCATCGAGCAGGTCGGCGAAGCCCCGATCGCGACGTACCTCGCCCGCTACCTTCGCGCCGATATCGCGCTCGACAGCCTACCCTGCGCCGGCGGGACGACCACTTGCGACACGCTGTGGATGGGGGTGCCGGTCGTAACGCTCGTAGGCGATCGGCCATTTTCGCGAAGCGGTGCGAGCCTGCTGCGCAACGCGGGCCTGACCGAGCTCATCGCGCGCACGCCGGACGAGTACGTGCGAGCGGCGGTCGATCTGGCCGCCGATCTGACGCGGCTTGCCGGGCTTCGTGCCGGATTGCGCGATCGTCTTCGCGCCTCGCCGCTCCTCGATGCGGCCGGATTCGCGCGGGCCGTTGAGGACGCGTTCGATGGAATGTGGGAACGCGCCATCGCCGCGCCACGCGCATGATTGCCGACGTCGAAGTCGACCTGGTGCCCCAGACGCCGCCCTTGCTGGAGCTCCGCGGCATCTCCAAGCGCTTCGCGAAGCCGCTGGACCTGCCGGCGCGCATCGCCAACCTGCTGGGTGCCGGCCTGCGCGACCAGGTCGTCCACGCAATCGATCATGTCGATCTGGGGATCGCCGAACGCGAGGTCGTCGGATTGGTCGGCGAATCGGGCTGCGGCAAGTCGACGCTCGGACGGATCGCCGTCGGCATGCTGCCGCCGAGCAGAGGCGAGCGGCGCTGGCGCGGCGTTCGCTTGGCGGATCATCCTCCCGCGGACGCGCGCGAGCAGCAGCTCAAGATGCAGATGATCTTCCAGGATCCGTATGCATCGCTCAATCCGCGCCTGCGCGTGGTCGACATCGTCGGCGAAGCGCCGGTCGTGCATGGGCTGATCGCGCCGCAGCAGCAGGTCGAATACGTCGGCCTTCAACTCAACCGCGTCGGCCTGGACCCGACGCTGATGCGGCGCTTTCCGCACCAGTTCTCGGGCGGCCAGCGTGCGCGCATCGGCATAGCTCGAGCGCTGGCAGTCAAGCCGGAATTCATGGTTTGCGACGAATCGATCGCGGCGCTCGACGTGTCGATCCAGGCGCAGGTGCTGAACCTGTTCATGGATCTGCGCGCGGCGCTGAACCTGACTTACCTTTTCATCAGCCACGATCTGGGAGTCGTACGGCACATCAGTGACCGAGTCGTGATCATGTACCTAGGACGCGTTGTCGAATCGGGCTCGACGCAACAGTTGTTCAGCGCGCCCAACCATCCGTACACGCAGGCCTTGCTGCTCGAGATCGGCCGTCTCGAGCCGAAAAAGCGTACCTTCGTGCCCATTCGCGGCGAGATTCCGTCGCCGCTGGCACCGCCTCCGGGTTGCCATTTTCATCCGCGCTGCCCATACGCGATGCCGATATGTCGCGACGTCGCACCACCGCTCGACGAAATCGCCCCGGGCCGGTGGTCGGCTTGTCATCTCAACAACCCGACACAGCACTGATGGGCGCCATTCGACGTCACATCGAAAAGGTGGAACCGATCCCGCTGGTGCTCGACTCGCCGCACAGCGGCACCGCCTATCCGGCCGATTTCGACCATGCGGCGCCGCGTTCGCTGGTGCGACGCGCCGAGGACACCTACGTCGAAGAGTTGTTCGCTTCGGCACCGCGCGTCGGCGCGACGCTGATCGAAGCGCTGTTCCCGCGTGCCTACATCGATCCGAACCGGCACGTTGCCGACATCGACACCGAGCTGCTCGCCGATCCGTGGCCCGGGCCCGTGACGCCGTCGCGCAAGACCGAGCAAGGCATCGGGCTCGTCTGGCGACTTGCGCACGGTGGGGCGCCGATGTACTCGCGACGACTCGGCGCGGCCGAGGTACAGCGGCGCATCGAGCAATGTTACGAGCCTTATCATGCGGAGCTTGCCGCGGCGCTAGATGAGCGGCATCACGCTTTCGGTGTGGTGTGGCATCTCAATTGTCATTCGATGCCGGCGGAGGGTGATGTTAATGCCGACGATCCGGGAAGACCGCGCGGCGACTTCGTCCTCGGCGACCGCGACGCCACCACCTGCGCGCCTGAATTCACCACGTTCGTCGCCGCAACGCTGGCGGCGATGGGTTACGGGGTGGCAATCAACGACCCGTACAAGGGCGTCGAGCTAGTCCGGAAGTTCGGACGCCCTCACGAGCGCCGGCACAGCCTGCAGATCGAAATCAACCGTCGCCTCTACATGAACGAGGAAACGCTGGCCAAGCTCGACGGCTTCGATTCGTTGCGCCGAAATCTCGATCGCCTGCTCGATGCGCTGCGTGCCTTTGTCCTGGCGCGTGTCTGATCGCCGGCAGCGCGACGCGACACGACGGCCGACTCGTCGGCCTGGCCGCTGCGCCCCGATGCTGCGCCGCAGCGCGTTGACCCCACGAGGCGCGACAGGGTAAAATCCACAAGTTATAGCCAGGCCGGCCGGAATTCTGGCCGAACGCGGTTTTACAAGCGAGCAATGCGCGGCAAACTCGTCGTCGGCAACTGGAAAATGAACGGCAGTTTGCGGCAGAACGACGCGCTGCTCGCCGACCTGCGTTCGGGCTGGACGGCGATGCCGTCACGACGAATAGCGGTCTGCGTGCCGTTTCCCTATCTTTGGCAGGCGCAGGCAGCGCTGTCCGGCTCGGCGCTCGACTGGGGCGCACAGAACGTCAGTGAACACGCTTCCGGAGCATTCACCGGGGAGGTCGCGGCGGCGATGGTGGCCGAATTCGGCAGCCGTATGGCTATCGTCGGCCACTCCGAGCGGCGGGCGCTCTATGGTGAAACCGACGCGGCGACCGCGAACAAGGCGGCCGCGGCACTGGCGGCCGGCTTGACGCCGATCGTCTGCGTCGGCGAGACGCTTGCCGAACGCGAGGCATCGGCTACCGATGCGGTCGTATTGCGACAGCTGGATGCCGTGGTTGCGGTGCTTGGCGCGAAGCTCTCGCAGGCGGTGGTCGCTTACGAGCCGGTGTGGGCGATCGGTACCGGCAGAACGGCGACGCCGCAGCAGGCCGAAGCCGTTCACGAGCTGTTGCGCCGGCGACTGCGGACGGCGGTGGGCGCGTCGGCGGACGAGATGCTCTTGCTTTACGGGGGCAGCGTGAAGGCGGACAACGCCAAGACGCTGTTTGCGTGTGCGAATATCGACGGGGGCCTTGTTGGCGGAGCATCGCTGAAGGCCGACGAATTTTTGGCGATTGCGCGTGCCTAAGATGACGCAGCGCGACGCAACAAGGAATGACGGATGATCTGGGAAACGGTTCTGATCGGTGTGCACTTTCTGATGGCCGTGGCGTTGATCGGCTTTATTCTGATGCAGCACGGCAAGGGGGCGGACATGGGTGCCGCGTTCGGCAGCGGCGCATCGGGCAGCCTTTTTGGCGCGGCGGGCTCGGCGAACTTCCTGTCGCGAACGACTGCGATACTGGCTACCGTGTTCTTTCTGTCGAGTCTCGGCTTGACGTACCTGTCGATCAATCATGAGGCGGCGAGGGATCTGATGCAGCAGGGAGTGGCGCCGAAAGCGCCCGCGACGGCGCCGAAGGCCGGCGATCTGCCGCCGCAGACTGCACCGGCGATTCCGGTGCCAGCCGATCCGAATTCGAAGGCGGGGGAAATACCGAAATAGCGGCGGTCGGCGGCGAGGCTTACCGCAGTAACCAGAGCTGCGGGTTTGCCGGATGCGAAACGACCGTGCAAAGCGCTGACAAGCCGACGTGGTGAAATTGGTAGACACGCTGTCTTGAGGGGGCAGTGGCGTAAGCCGTGGGAGTTCGAGTCTCCCCGTCGGCACCAGATTGACGAAGCGTGGCTTAGCGCTCGGGCAGTAGCAGTGCGTTGCGGCGGCGATTAATGCTGTCTCGGCGTTTTGACGGGGGTGGTGGATACCATCATGCTGGAACAGTACTTTCCGATCCTGCTCTTCATCCTGGTCGGCGTCGGCATCGGGCTGCTTTTGCTCACGGTGGGAACGCTGGTCGCGCCCAACCGTCCCGATGCCGCGAAACTGTCCCCCTACGAATGCGGGTTCGAGGCCTTCGAAGACGCGCGGATGCAATTCGACGTGCGCTACTACCTGATCGCCATCCTATTCATCCTGTTCGATCTCGAGATCGCTTTCCTGTTTCCCTGGGCGGTCGTCCTGCCCGACATCGGCATCTTCGGTTTCTGGTCGATGATGGTCTTCCTCGCGATCCTGGTGATCGGCTTCGTCTACGAGTGGAAGAAGGGGGCGCTGGAATGGGAATAGTGCCGAGCGCCGCAGAGCAGGGGCTCCGCGCAGCGGGGATGCGACCGGCGAGCGGAGCATGCCGCCGACACGCATGCCTTTGTGTGGCGCCCGTCATGCAAGGAGGCGGCCCACATGCCGATTGAAGGCATCCTCGAGAAGGGCTTTGTCACCACGTCGCTCGACGCGCTGATCAACTGGTCGCGCAACGGCTCGATGTGGCCGATGACCTTCGGGCTCGCCTGCTGTGCGGTCGAGATGATGCATGCCGGCGCAGCGCGCTACGATCTCGACCGCTTCGGCGTGGTTTTCCGGCCGAGCCCACGGCAATCCGACGTGATGATCGTCGCCGGCACGCTATGCAACAAGATGGCGCCGGCGTTGCGCCGCGTCTACGACCAGATGGCCGAGCCGCGCTGGGTCATTTCGATGGGATCCTGCGCCAACGGGGGTGGCTACTACCACTATTCGTACTCGGTCGTGCGCGGCTGCGACCGTATCGTGCCGGTGGATGTCTACGTGCCGGGCTGTCCACCGACGGCGGAAGCGCTGCTCTACGGGATCATCCAGCTTCAAAACAAGATCTGGCGCACCAATACGATCGCGCGCTGATGAACAACGCGATGCTTTCCGAAGCGCTCGGGTCCGTGTTCGGGGACAAGCTTCGCATCGAGATCGCATTCGGCGCGGTCACCGCCATCGTCGGCGCCGACCGGCTGGTCGCGACGATGCGTTCGTTGCGGGACCTGTCCAGAGTTTCGCTTCGAGACGCTGATCGATCTTTGCGGCGTCGACTATTCGGCCTATGGCGCCACCTCGCGCGGGCTCGCGTACTCGAGCTCCGACGCTACTCCGGCGGAGCCGCTGGAGCGACTGCACGGCGGCCGCTATGCGGCGGTCTATCATCTGCTCTCGATTACCCACAATCACCGGCTGCGCGTGCGCGCCTTCGCCCCTGACGACGATTTTCCGGTGCTGCCGTCGGTTATCGACGTCTGGCCATCGGCCAACTGGTATGAACGCGAAGCATTCGACTTCTTCGGCGTCATGTTCACCGGCCATCCCGATCTGCGCCGAATCCTGACCGATTACGGGTTCGTCGGCCATCCGTTCCGCAAGGACTTTCCGCTGTCCGGCAATGTCGAAATGCGTTACGACCCCGAACAGGGCCGCGTTATCTACCAGCCGGTCACGATCGAGCCGCGCGAGGTCGTGCCGCGCATCATCCGCGAGGACAGTTACGCGGAAAGCGAAGGGTTCCGCAAGGGCTGAATACGTGGCGGAAATTCGCAATTACACGATGAATTTCGGACCCCAGCACCCGGCGGCGCATGGTGTGCTGCGGCTGGTGCTCGAGCTCGACGGCGAGGTCATCCAGCGGGCCGATCCGCACATCGGGCTGTTGCACCGGGCCACCGAGAAGCTCGCCGAATACAAGACCTACGTCCAGTCGCTGCCCTACATGGACCGGCTGGACTACGTCTCGATGATGTCGAACGAGCACGCCTACTGTCTGGCGATCGAAAAGCTGCTCGGCATCGAGGTGCCGATCCGTGCGCTCTACATCCGCGTGATGTTCGATGAAATCACGCGGCTCCTCAATCACCTGCTGTGGCTGGGCGCGCATTCGCTCGACGTCGGTGCGATGACGACGTTTCTGTACTGCTTCCGCGAGCGCGAGGACCTGATGGACTGCTACGAAGCAGTCTCCGGCGCGCGCCTTCACGCCGCGTACTATCGCCCGGGTGGCGTCTACCGTGATCTGCCCGACCGGATGCCGCAATACCAGCCGTCGCCGATCCACAACGCCCGCGCGATCGCGCGGATGAACGAGAACCGGCAGGGCAGCCTGCTCGATTTCATCGAAGATTTCACACGGCGCTTTCCGACCTACGTCGACGAATACGAAACCCTGCTGACCGAAAACCGGATCTGGAAGCAACGCACGGTAGGCATCGGCGTGGTGACGCCGGAGCGCGCCAAGGCGCTGGGCTTCACCGGCCCGATGCTGCGCGGCTCGGGCGTGGCCTGGGATCTGCGCAAAAAGCAGCCGTATGCAGTCTACGACCGGATGCAATTCGACATTCCGGTGGGCACGACCGGCGACTGCTACGACCGCTACCTGGTCCGCGTGCAGGAAATGCGCGAAGCCAACCGGATCATCAAGCAGTGCGTCGACTGGCTGCGCACAAATCCCGGGCCCGGTGATCACCGCCAACCACAAGATCGCGCCGCCTTCTCGCGAGGAAATGAAGGCGAACATGGAAGAGCTGATCCACCATTTTAAGCTCTTCACCGAAGGCATCCACGTGCCGCCCGGCGAAGTGTATGCCGCGGTCGAGCATCCGAAGGGAGAGTTCGGCATCTACCTGATCTCCGACGGCGCCAACAAGCCTTACCGTATGAAAATACGCGCCGCCGGCTTCGCGCACCTGTCGGCGCTTGACGAGATGTCGCGCGGCCATATGATCGCCGACGTCGTCGCGATCATCGGCACCCAGGACATCGTCTTCGGGGAGATCGACCGGTGAGCGTCATCGATACTCGAGTCATCAACATCGACGAATTGAAACTCGAGCATTTCGCCAAGGGCAGCGAGTTCGAGTCTAATTTCGCGCGTATCGGTCCGCTGCTCGGCGCGAAGGACCTGGGCTATTCGTACGATGTCGTCCCGCCAGGCAAGCGCTCGTGCCCTTTTCACAGCCACCGCGCGGAAGAGGAGATGTTCTTCATCGTCAAGGGCGCCGGAACGCTCCGCTACGGCGACGAGACGCGAAAGATTCGCGCTGGCGATGTGATCTGCTGCCCTATCGGCGGCCCTGAAACGGCCCACCAGATCGTCAACGACTCGGATTCGGAGCTCGCTTATCTGTCGATCAGCACAATGATGCCGGCGGAGGTCTGCGAATATCCGGACTCCAAGAAAGTGGGCGCTTTCGGGGGCGGCTTTCGACACATGTCGCGCGTGGGCGACCACCTGGACTACTGGACGGACGAGGCATGAGCGCGTTTCCCTCCGGCATCGGCTTTGCGCAGGCATCGCGACGCTTGTCCTCATTCCTCATCGAGCGAAGATGCTGAGCGCGGACGCCTTGAAGCGTATCGATCGCGAGATCGCCAAATATCCGCCCGAGCAGAAGCGGTCGGCCGTGATCGCCGCGCTGGCGATCGCCCAGGACGAGAAGAGCTGGCTGTCGACCGAGACGATGGACTTCGTCGCCGGCTATCTCGACATGCCGCCGATCGCCGTGTACGAAGTCGCAACTTTCTACGAGATGTATAACACCGAGCCGACAGGCAGGTACAAGCTGACGATCTGCACCAATCTTCCTTGTGCGCTGCAGGGCGCGGGCGAGGCAGCCGAGCACCTGAAGCGGAAGCTCGGCATCGGATTCGGCGAAACGACGCCGGACCGGATTTTCACGTTGAAGCAGGGCGAATGCTTCGGCGCCTGCGCCGACTCACCGGTCGTGCTGGTCAACAACAAACGGATGTGCAGCTGGATGCGTCCGGAAGAGCTCGATCGGCTCCTGGCCGAGCTCGCGGCGGAGGCCGGACAGTGAACGCGCCGGCGGAATTTCTCGACTACGGGCCCGACGCCATCATCATGGCCGGCCTCAACGGCCGCAACTGGGAACTCTCCGACTACGTCGCGCGCGGCGGGTACGAGGCGCTGAAAAAAATCCTGACCGAGAAAATCCCGCCGGCCAACGTCATCGCCGAGGTCAAGAAATCGGCGCTGCGCGGGCGCGGTGGGGCGGGCTTTCCTACCGGCCTTAAGTGGAGCTTCATGCCGCAGCAGTACGCCGGCGAGAAGTACGTGGTCTGCAATTCCGACGAGGGCGAACCCGGGACCTTCAAGGACCGCGACATCATGCGCTACAACCCCCACATCCTGATCGAGGGGATAGCGATCGCCGCGTATGCGATGGGCTGCAAGCGCGGCTACAACTACATCCACGGCGAGATCTGGGATACCTACGAGCGCTGCGAGCAGGCGCTCGACCAGGCGTATTCGGCTGGACTCCTCGGCGACGACATCCTCGGCAGCGGCTTTTCGTTCCACCTGTACAACGTTCACGGCTACGGCGCCTACATCTGCGGAGAAGAAACGGCGCTGCTCGAGTCGCTCGAGGGAAAGAAGGGGATGCCGCGTTTCAAGCCGCCGTTTCCGGCGAGCTTCGGCTTATACGGCAAGCCGACGACGATCAACAACACCGAGACCTTCGCCGCGGTGCCGTGGATCATCCGCAACGGCGGCGAGGCGTTTCTGGGCCTCGGACGCCCCAACAACGGCGGCACCAAGATCTTTTCGGTGTCCGGCGACGTCGCGCGACCGGGCAACTACGAGGTCAAGCTGGGCACGCCGTTCGCCCAACTGCTCGAGATGGCCGGCGGGATGCGGGCGGGGCGCAAGCTCAAGGCATGCATTCCCGGCGGTTCGTCGATGCCGGTGCTGCCGGGCGAGGTCATGCTCGCTACCGACATGGACTACGACTCGATCGCCAAGGCAGGCTCGATGCTAGGCTCGGGCGCGGTCATCCTGATGGACGATACCCGCTGCATGGTCCGCTCGCTGCTGCGGCTTTCATACTTCTACTTCGAGGAGTCCTGCGGGCAGTGCACGCCCTGCCGCGAAGGCACCGGCTGGCTGTGGCGCGTCGTCGACCGCATCGAGCACGGCAAGGGAAAAAACGAGGACCTCGACCTGCTGCTGTCGGTGTCGGACAACATCGCGGGACGCACGATCTGCGCGCTGGGCGACGCCGCGGCGTTGCCGGTCAAGAGCTTCATCAGGCACTTCCGCGACGAATTCCAGTATCACATCGATCACAAGCAGTGCCTGGTGTCCCCTTATGTTTGACCCTCCGACGGCGCGATCTCCCGGGCGGGCGCGATGCTGACGCTCGAAGTCGACGGCAAGACCGTCCAGGTGCCCAACGGCAGCACCGTCATGGACGCCGCGCACAAGCTCGACATCTACGTTCCCCATTTCTGCTGGCACAAGAAGCTCACCATCGCCGCCAATTGCCGGATGTGCCTGGTTCAGATCGAGAAGGCGCCGAAGCCGTTGCCGGCCTGCGCGACGCCGGCGGCAGAAGGCATGAAGGTTTGGACGCACTCGGAAGCCGCCGTCACCGCGCAAAAGGGCGTGATGGAATTCCTGCTGATCAATCACCCTCTGGACTGCCCGATCTGCGACCAGGGTGGCGAGTGCCAGCTGCAGGATCTCGCCGTGGGCTACGGCGCGTCGAGCTCGCGCTACGACGAGCCCAAGCGCGTGGTGCTCAACAAGAACCTCGGACCGCTGATCGCGACCGACATGACGCGCTGCATCCATTGCACGCGCTGTGTGCGCTTCGGCCAGGAGATCGCCGGCGTCATGGAGCTGGGCATGGCCAGCCGCGGCGAATTCGCGGAGATCATGACCTTCGTCGGCCGCACCGTCGACTCCGAGCTGTCGGGCAACATGATCGACCTATGCCCGGTCGGCGCGCTGACGTCGAAGCCGTTCCGCTATACCGCGCGGACGTGGGAGCTGGCCCGGCGGAAGTCGGTGTCGCCGCACGACGGCCTGGGCAGCAATCTGGTCGTGCAGGTCAAGAACGACAGGGTGATGCGCGTCGTTCCCCTGGAAAACGAATCGGTCAACGAATGCTGGCTGTCGGACAAAGACCGGTTTTCCTACGAGGGACTCAATTCGGAGGATCGGCTGAAGACTCCGTTGCTCCGGCGCGATGGGCAGCTGGTCGAAACCGACTGGCAGACCGCGCTCGAGTACGCCGCCGGCGAATTGAAACGCGTGCGCGACCGGCACGGCGCCGACGCCATCGGCGCCTTGGCCTCGCCCCATTCGACGCTGGAGGAGTTGCACCTCGCGCAAAAGCTAATGCGCGGCCTCGGCACCGACAATATCGATTTCCGTCTGCGCCAGGTCGACTTTTCGACCGACGCCGCCCCCGCCGGCGCGCGGCGCGGCGTGCCCTGGCTCGGCATGCCGATCGCCGAGTTCGCCGCGCTCGACCGCGTGCTCGTCGTCGGCAGCTTCCTGCGCAACGATCATCCGCTGCTCGCGCACCGGCTGCGCCAGGCGGCAAAAAAGGGTGCGCAGCTTTCGCTGCTGCATGCGAGCGACGACGACCTTTTGATCAAGGTGACGCACAAGGCGATCGTCGCGCCCTCGGCGATGCCGCGCATGCTGGCGGAAATCGTCGTCGCGGCCGCGGCGGCGGCAGGCCAACCGGCGCCGGCGGCGCTTTCGAGGATCACCGCGTCGGCCACGGCGCAGGCGATCGCGGCCAGCCTCGCGTCGGGTGAGCGCAAAGGAATTTTCCTCGGCAATTTCGCGCAGCACCATCCGCAGGCGGCGCAGCTGCATGCGCTCGCGCAGGAGCTCGCGCGGCTGACCGGCGCGAAGCAAGGCTTCCTGACCGAAGCGGCCAATTCGCTCGGCGGGCACATCGCCCAGGCGGCGCCGCGACGCGGGGGGATGAATGCGCAGGCGATGCTGGCCGCGCCGCGCAAGGCCTATCTGCTTTTGCATGTAGAGACCGACTTGGATGCGGCGGACCCCGGCGTCGCGCGCGCCGCGCTCAAGGCCGCCGAATGCGTGATTGCGCTCTCGCCGTTCCGCTCCGGCGTGGCCGAGCATGCCGACGTCGTGCTGCCGGTCTCGCCGTTCAGCGAAACCGCTGGCACGTTCATCAACTGCGAGGGACGCGCGCAGGCCTTCAACGGCGTCGCGCCGCCGCTGGGCGAGGCGAGGCCGGCTTGGAAAGTGCTTCGCGTGCTGGGGTCGCTGCTGGGCCTGGAAGGGTTCGCGCAGGAAGGCATCGACGCCGTCCGCCGCGAATTGCCGGCGGCGGAAGCGATCGCTGCCGCGCTGTCGAACGCGACCGACGCTGCGATCGGCGCGCCGGCCGATGCCGGCGACACGCCCGAGCGTGTCGCCGACGTGCCGATGTATTTTTCCGATCCGCTGGTGCGGCGCGCGGTCTCGCTGCAGAAGACGCGCAATGCCCGGCCCCCCGTGGTTCGCGCCAACGCACTGACCCTGGCGCGGCTGCAGCTCGCCGACGGCGACGCTGCCCGCGTACGCCGCGGCGAGGGCGAGGCGATGCTCAAGGTCGTTGCCGATGCCGGCGTGCCCGACGGCTGTGTGCGCATCGCGGCCGCGCATCCGACGACGAGCATGCTGGGCCCGATGTTCGGACCGATCGCGGTCGAGGCGGTTGGATGAACGAGCTGCTCGCACCGGTGCAGGATTTCTTCGGCCCCACCTGGCCGGCGGTGTGGACGCTGGCCAAGATCGTCGCGATCGCGGTTCCGCTGATCCTGGCTGTCGCCTACCTGACCCTGGCCGAGCGCAAGGTGATCGGCTGGATGCAGGTCCGCATCGGCCCCAACCGGGTCGGGCCGCTGGGATTGCTGCAGCCGTTCGCCGATGTATTCAAACTCGTGTTCAAGGAAATCATCGTCCCGTCGGGGGCGAACCGCAGCCTGTTCTTCCTCGCGCCATTACTGTCTCTCGGACCGGCGCTCGCGGCGTGGGCGGTGATTCCCTTCGACGATGGCATCGTCCTGTCCAATATCAACGCCGGACTGCTCTATCTCCTCGCGATGACCTCGATCGGCGTCTACGGAGTGATTCTCGCGGGCTGGGCGTCGAATTCGAAATATGCCTTCCTCGGATGCCTGCGCTCGGCGGCGCAGATCGTGTCGTATGAAATCGCGATGGGCTTCGCGCTGGTCGGCGTGCTGATGGCGGCATCGAGCCTGAACATCAGCGACATCGTCCGCGGCCAGACCGGCGGCTTCTGGCACTGGTACGTGCTGCCGCTGCTGCCGTTGTTCGTCGTTTATCTCGTCTCCGGCATCGCGGAGACGAATCGCCATCCGTTCGACGTCGCGGAGGGCGAATCCGAGATCGTCGCCGGCTTCCACGTCGAGTACTCAGGAGTGACGTTCGCGGTGTTCTTCCTGGCCGAATACATGAACATGATCATGGTCTCCACCCTGGCCTCGACCATGTTCCTCGGCGGCTGGCTCGCGCCGCTGCCGATCCTGAACGACTTCGCTATCGCGGGCTTCCATCCAGTCGGCGACGGCTTCCTGTGGCTGTTCGTCAAGATCTGCGCGGTGCTGTTCATCTTCCTCTGGATACGCGCGACCTTTCCCCGTTACCGCTACGATCAGATCATGCGGCTCGGCTGGAAAATATTCATCCCGGTGACGCTGGTATGGATCGCTTTTCTAGGCGCCATGATGCAGACGCGCTGGGCGTTCCTTTTCCACTGAGCAATCGAGATGCTGCAGAGAATCCGCGACTTCTTCAATGCCTACCTGCTGATCGAGCTGTGGCAGGGCCTGCGCGTCACCCTGACCAACATGTTCCGGCGCAAGATCACCGTCCAGTTTCCCGAGGAAAAGACGCCGATGAGCCCGCGCTTCCGCGGGCTCCATGCGCTGCGCCGCTATCCGAACGGCGAGGAGCGCTGCATCGCGTGCAAGCTGTGCGAAGCGGTATGTCCGGCGCTGGCGATCACGATCGAGTCGGAAGCGCGCGCGGACGGCACGCGGCGGACGACGCGCTACGACATCGACCTCACCAAATGCATTTTCTGCGGCTTCTGCGAGGAGTCGTGCCCGGTCGACTCGATCGTGGAAACGCGGATCCTCGAGTATCACGGCGAAAAGCGCGGCGATCTGATCTACACCAAGGAAATGCTGCTCGCCGTCGGCGACCGCTACGAGGCGCAGATCGCGGCGGACCGCGCCGCCGATGCGAAGTACCGATGATGAGCGATCGATGAATATCGAACCAGTCGTCTTCTACGTGTTCGCAGCGGTGTTGATCTTCGCGGCTTTGCGCGTTATCAGCAGCAGCAACCCGGTGCACTCGGCGCTCTGGCTGGTCCTTTCCTTCTTCAGCGCGGCGGGAATATGGCTGCTGCTGCAGGCGGAATTCCTGGCGATCGCACTGGTGCTGGTCTACGTCGGTGCGGTCATGGTGCTTTTCCTTTTCGTCGTGATGATGCTCGACGTCAACTTCGCCAAGATGCGCGAGCAATTCAGGAGCTATATTCCCGTCGGCGCGACCGTCGGCATCCTGATCCTGATCGAGATGACGCTGGTGCTGGTCGGCGGCTACTTCGCCCCGGCGACCGGCGCGGCGCCGGCGACTGCCTCTGCGAGTTACAGCAATACCCGCGCGCTCGGACTGCTGCTCTACACCGATTACGCCTATCCGTTCGAAATCGCCGCGGTGATCCTGCTGGTCGCGATCATCGCGGCCATCGCGTTGACGCACCGGACGCGACGCGCGACCAAACGCCAGGATCCCGGGCGCCAGGTGAAGGTGCGGCGCGGCGATCGGCTGCGCGTGCTCGACATGCCGGCGGAGAAGAACGAGCGCTGATCGCGGCGAAAGGCGCTGCGCGCAACAACAATAGTGAAGGCTGCAGGCGGGGCCGCAGCCTTCAGGGAGCAACAGACGTGTCGTTTTCGTGGCATCCGATGCTGACGCATTACCTGGTTCTCGGCGCGATCCTGTTCGCGATCAGCGTGATCGGCATCTTCCTCAATCGACGCAACGTCATCCTGATGCTGATGGCGATCGAGCTGATGCTGCTGGCGGTCAACCTGAATTTCATCGCGTTCTCGCATTACCTCAATGATCCGGCGGGACAGGTGTTCGTCTTCTTCATCCTGACGGTGGCGGCCGCCGAATCGGCGATCGGTCTCGCGATCCTGGTGCTTCTCTTCCGCACGGTGCGCTCGATCGACGTCGAAGATCTGGCGACGCTCAAGCATTAGGTCGAACCGATGACGAGGCAACAGCTCTACCTTCTGATACCGCTGGCGCCGTTGCTGGCGGCCGTGCTGGTCGGTCTCTGGGGACCGAAACTGGGCCGGGCGCTGTCGCACTGGATCTGCATACTCGGCGTTGCGGTCTCCACCGCTGCGTCGGCCTGGGTACTGAAGGATGTGCTGGCCGGCCATTCGTTCAACGGCGACGTCTACACCTGGATGTCGTCGGGCGGCATCAAGTTCGCGATCGGATTCCTGATCGATCCGCTGACGGCGCTGATGATCACGGTCGTCTCGTTCGTGTCGCTGATGGTCCACGTCTACACGGTCGGCTACATGGCCGACGATCCGGGCTACACGCGTTTTTTCGCCTACATATCGCTTTTCACCTTCAGCATGCTGATGCTGGTGATGGCGAACAACTTCCTGCAGCTGTTTTTCGGATGGGAGGCGGTCGGCCTGGTCTCGTACCTGCTGATCGGGTTCTGGTACACGCGGCCGACGGCGAATTACGCGAGCCTCAAGGCGTTTCTGGCCAATCGAGTCGGCGATTTCGGCTTCGTGCTGGGTATCGGGCTCATCGTCGCGTACTTCGGCTCGCTCGATTACGCGACCGTATTCGCGGCTGCGCCGCAAAGCGCCGCGGCAACGCTGAATCTCGTGGGGGACAGGCAATGGTCGGTGCTGACGGCGATCTGCATCGGACTGTTCGTCGGCGCGATGGGCAAGAGCGCGCAGGTTCCGCTGCACGTGTGGTTGCCGGACTCGATGGAAGGTCCGACGCCGATCTCGGCGCTGATCCACGCGGCGACGATGGTGACTGCCGGAATCTTCATGGTCGCGCGCATGAGCCCGCTGTTCGAGCTGTCCGAGACCGCATTGTCGTTCGTGACCATCATCGGCGCGACGACCGCTCTGTTCATGGCTTTCCTCGGCATCGTGCAAAACGACATCAAGCGGGTCATCGCCTATTCGACGCTGTCGCAGCTGGGCTACATGACCGTCGCGCTCGGCGTGTCCGCGTACTCGGCGGCGATCTTCCATCTGATGACGCACGCCTTCTTCAAGGCGCTGCTGTTCCTCGCCGCGGGCTCGGTGATCATCGCGCTGCATCACGAGCAGGACCTGCGCAAGATGGGGGGCTTGAGGAAATACATGCCGATTACCTACTGGACGACGGTCATCGGCTCGCTCGCACTCGCCGGCATCCCGCCGTTTGCCGGCTTTTTCTCCAAGGACGCGATCATCGAGGCCGTGCAGCTGTCGACCGTGACCGGGCACAACTACGCCCGGGTAGCGCTGACGCTCGGCGTGTTCGTGACGGCGCTGTACAGTTTTCGCATGCTGTTCCTCGCCTTCCACGGCGAAGAGCGCTTTCGGCAGCCGCACCCGGCGGGCGCCGCCGACGAGGAGCCGGGACACGACGCGCATGCGCCTGCCGGTCCGCCGCGGGAGAGCCCCTGGGTGGTCACCGTGCCGCTGATCCTGCTGGCGATCCCATCGATCTATGCGGGCTGGGCGTACGTCGATCCGGTGCTGTTCGGCGATTTCTTCGGGAGCTCGATCGCCGTCGCGACGCAGCACCCCGGCATGGCGACGCTGCGCGAGGAGTGGCACGGCGTCGGCGAGTTCATCGGGCATGGCCTCGCCGGTGCGCCGTTCTGGTTCGCGCTCGCCGGCATCGGTCTCGCGTGGCTGCTCTACATC
Organism: uncultured beta proteobacterium; assembly: GCA_963776175.1. Classification (GTDB taxonomy): domain Bacteria; phylum Pseudomonadota; class Gammaproteobacteria; order Burkholderiales; family Casimicrobiaceae; genus PALSA-1003. Next base: position 94,173 of record CAVZLP010000008.1, read on the forward strand.
CGGCGGCCCGACCTGCCGGCGAAGATCCAGGCTAGGACCCAGTCGCTGTACGCGCTGCTCGTCAACAACTATTACATCGACCGCTTCAACGACTGGTTTTTCGCCGGCGGGTTCCGACGCACCGGCGACCTCTTTTCCGAAGTCGGCGATCGTTCGGTGATCGACGGCTTCTTCGTCAACGGCAGCGCGCGCATGATCGGCGCCGCATCCGCCGCGCTGCGCCTGATCCAGTCGGGCTACATGTACCTGTACGCGTTCGCGATGATCCTGGGCGTGTTCATCGCTCTGTTCTGGTGGGTCGTGCTGAGGGTCGTCTGATGCTGCCCTACCTGAGCCTTGCGATCTGGGTGCCGATCGTCGCGGGCCTGCTGGTGCTCGCGGTCAACCGCGACGCCGACGCTGCCGCGGCGCGCTGGCTCGCGCTCGTCGGCGCCGTCGCCGGCTTCGCCGTGACGATCCCGCTTTACGTGCATTTCACGCTTGGCACCGCCGAGATGCAGTTCGTCGAGGCGGTCGAATGGATCCCGCGCTTCAACGTCAACTATCTGCTCGGCGTCGACGGCATTTCGCTGCTCTTCGTTCTGCTCAACAGCTTCATCACCGTTCTGGTTGTCTGGGCCGGCTGGGTCGTGATCGAAAAGCGCGTCGCCCAATACATGGCGGCATTCCTGATCATGTCGGGCTTGATCAACGGCGTGTTCGCGTCGCTCGATGGCGTGCTCTTCTACGTGTTTTTCGAGGCGATGCTGATCCCGATGTACCTGATCATCGGCGTCTGGGGAGGCCCGAACCGGGTGTACGCGGCGATCAAGTTCTTCCTCTACACGCTGCTCGGCTCGTTCCTGATGCTGGTCGCATTCATTTATCTGTATTCGGTCAGCGGCGGCAGTTTCTCGATTCTCGAGTGGTATCAGCTGCCGCTGTCGCTGAAGACGCAGCTGCTGCTCTTCGTCGCGTTCTTCCTTTCGTTCGCCGTCAAGGTTCCGATGTGGCCGGTGCATACCTGGCTGCCCGATGCGCACGTCGAGGCGCCGACCGGCGGCTCGGTCGTGCTCGCGGCGCTGACGCTCAAGGTCGGCGCGTACGGCTTTATCCGCTTCGTGCTGCCGATACTGCCTGATGCCAGCCATTATCTGGCCAATTTCGTCATCACTCTCTCGCTGATCGCGGTGATCTATATCGGCTTCGTCGCGCTGGTGCAGGCCGACATGAAAAAGCTGATCGCCTATTCGTCGATCTCGCACATGGGCTTCGTCACCCTGGGCTTCTTTCTGTTCAGCGAGCTCGGCGTCGAGGGTGGTCTCACGCAAATGGTCTCGCACGGCTTCGTCTCGGCGGCCATGTTTCTTTGCGTAGGGGTGCTGTACGACCGCATGCACAGCCGCCAGATAGCCGACTATGGTGGCGTCGTCAACACGATGCCCCGGTTCGCCGCCTTGGCGATGCTGTTCGCGATGGCCAACGCCGGCCTTCCGGGCACCAGCGGATTCGTCGGCGAGTTCATGGTGATCCTTGCTGCTGTCAGGGCGAATTTCTGGATCGGTTTCCTCGCCGCGGTCACGCTGATCCTCGGTGCCGCCTACACGCTCTGGATGTACAAGCGGGTCTGGTTCGGCGCGGTGGTCAGCGACCGCGTCGCCGCCCTCAAGGATCTGTCCCGACGCGAGTTCTGGCTGCTGGCGACGCTGGCTGCGGTGGTCCTGTTCATGGGTGTCTATCCGAAGCCATTCACCGACGTCATGCACGCGTCGGTCACCGAACTGCTGGCCCACGTCGCCAAGAGCAAATTGTGATGACCGGCGCGACGCCTGTGAATTTCGACTTCCTGCCCGCCCTGCCGGAGATCGCGCTGCTGGTCGCGGCGTGCGTCGTGCTGCTGGTCGACCTGGTGCTGCCGGAAACACGGCGCAGCTGGAGCTACTGGCTGACACAGATCGGCGTGGTCGCTACGGCGTGGCTGTCACTCTACGTTTTTCACGAATCGCCGGCGCACACTTTCGGCAATACTTTCATCGCCGATGCACTGGCCGACGTCCTCAAGTTCCTGAGTTGCGTCACCGTGGCGCTGACGCTCGCGTACTCGCGCAGCTATCTGGAGGCGCGCGGCCTGTTCCGCGGCGAAACCTTCGCGCTGATGATGTTCGCGCTCCTCGGCATGATGGTGATGATTTCGGCGAACCACTTCCTTCTGTTGTATCTCGGGCTGGAGCTGATGTCGCTGTCGCTGTACGCGATGATCGCGCTGCAGCGCGAATCCGGCCAGGCGGTCGAGGCGGCGATGAAATATTTCGTCCTTGGCGCACTCGCTTCGGGCCTGCTGCTGTACGGCATGTCGATGATCTACGGCGCCACCGGAACCCTCGACGTCGCGCGCGTCGCCACGACCGTTTTCGCCGGCGGGGTCAACAAGACGATGCTCGCTTTCGGCCTGGTGTTCATCGTGTCGGCGATCGCCTTCAAGCTAGGCGCCGTGCCGTATCACATGTGGGTGCCGGACGTGTACGAGGGCGCCCCGACGGCGATGACGCTGTTCGTCGGCTCCGCCCCGAAGCTCGCCGCGTTCGGCTTCATGACGCGGCTGCTCGTCGGCGCGCTCGCGGCGGCGGCGTTCGACTGGCAGGGAATGCTGCTGATCCTTTCGCTGCTATCGATGATCGCCGGTAACGTCATCGCGATCTCGCAGACGAATATCAAGCGGATGCTCGCGTATTCGACGATCGCCAACATGGGCTACATGCTGATGGGCTTTCTCGCCGCCAACATCAACGGCTACAGCGCGGCGATGTTCTACACGATCACCTATGTGATGACGACACTGGTCAGTTTCGGCATGGTGCTGCTGCTGTCGCGCGCGGGCTTCGAAGCGGACCAGCTGGACGACTTCAAGGGCCTCAACCAGCGCAGCCCGTGGTATGCGTTCCTGATGCTGCTGACGATGTTCTCTCTGGCGGGCATTCCGCCGACGGTGGGCTTCTACGCCAAGTTCGCCGTGATCGAGGCCGCCGTCGACGTCGGGCTCGTCTGGCTCGCCGTCGTCGCGGTCATGGCCTCGCTGATCGGCGCCTTCTATTATCTGCGCATCGTCAAGCTGATGTACTTCGACGATCCGGTCGACACCGCGCCACTTGAGGCGCGAGGCGACACGAGGGCGCTGCTGTCGATCAATGGGCTCGCATTGCTGCTGCTGGGCATTTTTCCGCAGTGGTTGCTGGGCATGTGCGTCGTCGCCCTGACGCGATCCTACTGATAGCTGCGGCCGTAAGCTGCCGAGATCACCGACATTCGGATCAACATGCGCGTCGGATTCTTCGTCACCTGCCTTGTCGACCTGATGCGGCCCGCGATCGGCTTTGCGGCGATCAAGCTGCTCGAAGCCGGCGGTGCCGAGGTCTTCGTGCCTCGCACCCAGACCTGCTGCGGTCAGCCCGGCTACAACTCGGGCGATCGCGCCGGAGCAAGCGCTCTGGCGCGCAAGCTCGTCGGCGAATTCGAAACCTGTGACTATCTGGTCGCTCCGTCGGGCTCGTGCACGGGCATGATCAAGACCCACTACGCGGACCTGTTTCGCGATGATCCGCCGATGCTCGGGCGGTCCGAGGCGCTCGCCGCGCGGACCTTCGAGCTGACCGATTTCCTGGTCAACGTGGTCAAGCTCGATGCGGTCCCCGGCAGCTTTACCGGCACCGTCACCTACCACGATAGCTGCGCCGGACTGCGCGAGATGGGTGTCAAGGAACAGCCGCGAGCGCTGCTGGCCCGGATGCCGGGTGTCAGGCTCGCCGAGATGACCGAATGCGAGACCTGCTGCGGATTCGGCGGGACGTTCTCGATCAAGTACGGCGAAATCTCCACTCGCCTTGCGGAAAACAAGTGCGAGCAGATCGCGGCCTCGGGCGCCGATGCGGTCGTGCTGGGCGACCTGGGCTGCATGCTGAACATCGAAGGCAGGCTCCGCCGGCGCGGCGATCGCTGGACCCGCGTGCTTCACATCGCCGAATTGCTCGCCGGCGACTAGCTTCGTCAGGACCTCGTTCATGCAGATCGCCTCGATGCACTTCAAGGAACGCGCGCACGACAACATGGGCAACGCCCAGCTGCAGCGCAACCTGAACAAGTTCAAGGGAAAGTTCGTCGCCAAGCGGCGCGAATCGCTGGTCGAACTGGACGACTTCGAGGCAACGCGCGAGGCCGCGCGCGCGATCCGCCAGCGCGCGCTCGACAACCTCGACGTCTGGCTGGAGATGTTCGAGCGCAATGCCGTCGCGCGCGGCGCCACGGTGCTGTGGGCCGAGACTCCGGCCGACGTCAACCGGCACGTGCTGGCAATCGCCGCGCGTCACGGCGCCGGCAAGATCATCAAGTCCAAGTCGATGGTCAGCGAAGAATCGGCGCTCGATCGTGCGATCGAGGCTGCAGGCCTGGAGGTCGTCGAGACCGACCTCGGCGAATACATCCTGCAGATCAACGACTACGAGCCGCCGTCGCACATCATCGGACCGGCGCTGCACAAGAGCAAGGAGGAGGTGTCCGACCTGTTCGCGAAAGTGCACGGTACCGCGCGCAAGACGGAGATCAACGAGCTCTGCCTGGAGGCGCGCCAGGTGCTGCGCAAACACTACCTGGCCGCCGACGTGGGCATCTCGGGCGGCAATTTCTTCGTCGCCGAGACCGGCTCGGTCGTGCTGGTGACCAACGAGGGCAACGCAACTCTGACGACGACGCTTCCGGACGTTCACGTTGCGATCTCCGGCATCGAGAAGATCGTCCCCACGCTCGAAGACGTGGCGACTCTGATGCGGTTGCTGCCGCGCTCGGCGACCGGACAGTCGATCGCCAACTACGTCGACGTGCTGACTGGCACCCGGGGCGAGGGCGAATTTCACGGCGCCCGGCACATGTACTTCATCCTGGTCGACGCCGGCCGCAGCGCCGTGCTCGGCAGCGAAGTCCGCGAAGCCTTGCGCTGCATCCGCTGCGGCGCGTGCATGAATCATTGCCCGGTCTATCAGAATATCGGCGGGCATTCGTACGGCTGGGTCTACCCCGGACCGATCGGTTCGATCCTGACGCCGTCGTACATCGGCCTCGAAAACGCGCTCGACCTGCCGCAGGCGTCGACCTTGTGCAATCAGTGCGGTGTCGTGTGTCCGGTCAAAATCCCGCTGCCCGACCTGTTGAGAAAGCTGCGCGAGCAGCAGTTTGAGCGGCGGTTGCGGCCGTGGCCCGAGCGGGCGGGCTTGCGCCTGTGGTCGTGGCTTGCCGGACATCCGCGCCTGTTCGGTGCGTCGACGCGCATCGGCGTGCGCATGTTGCGCCGGATGGGTGGCCGCGATTCCCTCATCCACCGCCTGCCGCTGGGCGGAGGCTGGACCGACGGGCGCGACATGCCGGCGCCGGCCGGGCGAACATTTCGCGAGCTCTACGCCGCCCGACGTGCCGGCGGGAAGCAATGAACGCGCTGCGCGAAGCCGTCAAGACCGCGCCGAGGATCAGCCGCCGCGGAGAAAGCCTGGGCACCGAGAACGCTTTTGTCGTGCTCGCGGAGGTCAATGCGCTCGCCCGCCAAGGCCGCGACATCGTTTCGTTCTGCATCGGCCAGCCCGACTTTCCGACACCGGTCAATATTCAGGACGCCGCCGTGGCGGCGATCCGGGCCGGCAAGCACGGCTACACGCCGTCTGCCGGCATCGACGAGCTGCGCGCCGCCGCCGCGCGCGATATCGGACAGCGGCGCGGCCTCGTCATCGAGCCCGAGGATGTCGTCGTCGGTGCCGGCGCCAAGCCTTTCATCGCCTACGCGATCGCGTCGGTGACCGATTTCGGCGCCGAAGACGAGGTGATCTACCCCGTGCCGGGCTTTCCGATCTACGAGTCGCAGATCGTCGCCAATGGCGCGTTGCCGGTCCCGATACACCTGCGCGAATCGCGCGATTTTGCTTTCGATCCGAACGAGCTTGAAGCCAAGATTACGGCGAAGACCCGGCTCTTGATTCTGAACTCGCCGCACAACCCGACTGGCGCGAGCCTCCGGCCCGCCGATCTGGGCGCGATCGCCGAGATCCTGGGCCGGCACCCCCAGATCTGGGTGTATGCCGACGAAATCTATTCGCGCCTCTGCTACGACGGCGAATTTGCCTCGCTCGCGGCGCTGCCCGGCATGCTCGAGCGCACGATCATCTCGGACGGCGCGTCGAAGACCTGGGCGATGACGGGATGGCGGCTCGGCTATGTCGCCAACCGCGCGCTCGCCCCGGTGTTCACTCGCTGGATCACCAACACCGATTCCTGCGCGTCGCAGATCAGCCAGTGGGCCGCCCTCGAGGCCATCACCGGACCGCAGGACGACGCCGAGGCTATGCGGCGCTCGTTCCTGGAGCGGCGTGACCTGATCGTCACGCTGCTGAACCAGGTCCCCGGCATCAGCTGCAAAACTCCCGGCGGCGCATTCTACGCGTGGCCGAACGTTACCGAGGCATGCAAGCGCACCGGCTGCGCCGATTCGGAGGAATTCCGCAAGCGGCTGCTCAACGAGGCCGGTGTGGCGGTGCTCGCCGACATCCATTTCGGACGCCGCGTGCCCGGCGACGGCCAGCATGTGCGCTTTTCGTATGCGGCCTCGCCGGCGGCGATACGCGCCGGCATCGAGCGCATCGCCACCTTCATCGAAACGAGCTCCCGGTGAACGCCGGCGGCGACGACGCACGCGAGCGCATCCTCGGCCGGGTGCGCGGGGCGCTGTCGAAATCCGGCGCGGCGCGAGACGCCGCCGCCGCGCGCGCTGACGCCGAGGCGTATGTCGCCGCGCACGCACAGGGCCCAAGGCCGCGCATGCCCGACGACCTCCTCGCGCGTTTCATGCAGCGCGCAACCGACATGGAGAGCACCGTCGTACGCATCGCCGACCGGCGCGAAATTCCGGCGAGCGTCGCGCGTTATCTCGACGCCCTTGAACTCGCCCCTGCACTCGCCGCACAGCGCTCGCGGCAGGGCGTGTGCTGGCCGGAATTGGCCGACCTGGACTGGGCCGGTGCCGGACTTGCGATCGAGCCGCGCCCGACCACCGGCGGCGACAAGCTGGGCATCACGGGGGCGTTTTGCGCCATCGCCGAAACCGGGACGCTGGTGTTGCTCTCCGGCGGCTCGACGCCGACAGGCACGATGCTGCTGCCCGACACCCATGTCGCCGTCGTTTCCTCGGCGCGCATTGTCGCCGGCATGGAGGAGGCGTTCGCGCTGATCCGCGGCGAGCGCACTCTGCTGCCGCGCGCCGTGAATCTCGTTTCGGGGCCGTCGCGCACCGGTGACATCGAACAGACGATCGTGCTCGGTGCGCACGGGCCGTACCGGGTTCACATTTTGGTCGTCGATCATTGAGGTTGTAGCGCCAGGCGCCTGTCAACAGCGGATGCCGGCCGGACGTTAAGCCAGGCATCGCAATGTCGCCCGGCGGGCATCGCCGGGCGTGGCGACTACCGGAGGGAAGACCATGACCATACGCAATCGAGTCCTGCTCGCTGCGGTCGCGTTGAGCGCCGCGATGGTGTCGCTGCCCGGCACGGCGAGGACCTTTGTCGAGATCCAGGTAGCGCCGCCCGCGCCGCGCGTCGAAGTCGTGCCGGCCCCGCGCGTCGGCTACGTCTGGGCGCCCGGATACTGGCGCTGGAACGGCCGCCGGCACGTCTGGATCAACGGCAGGTGGGTTGGCGAGCGGCGCGGCTTTCACTGGGAGCCCGACGGCTGGGTCCAGGGCCCGAACGGACGCTGGCACATGCGTCAGGGGCGCTGGGCCCGATGAAGGCGGCACCGCTCCCGCCGCACGTCCGTCGGGCTGGCGCGACTGCGCCGAGCCCTGACGGACGTCTTCAAGGCATCGTCGTGCGGCGATGGCGACCGCGACGACCGAAGGCGCCGGTTTTCGGCGCCTCGTGCTTGGGCTGAGGAAACCAGCCCAGCACCGCCAGCATCACCGCAAACCCGATGACGTAGGCGAGGGTGACGTGCCATCCGCCGCGCACCCAGGCGATCGCGTCCTTGCCCTCGGGATACATGTTCGACAGCGCGACACCGGCTGACGAGCCGAACCAGATCATCGATCCGCCGAAGCCGACGGCATAGGCCAGATACCCCCAGTCGTAGCCGCCCTGCTTGAGCGCCAGCGCGGTGAGCGGAATATTGTCGAAGACGGCGGATACGAAGCCGAGCCCCAGGGCGACGTGCCAGGATGCGTCCGGCAGCTTGTGCACGGGCATCATCGATGCGGCGAGCACCAGCGACAGGAGGAAGATGCTGCCTCGAATCGCGCCGGGAAGCTCGCTCCAGGCGGGACGCCGCAGCGGCACGCAGACCAGCAGGGCGACCCAGACCGCGGCGCCGATGAAGGGGAAGTTCCCCGCGATATCGTTGTAGTGGACGTTGACGACGACGTTGACGACGATCGCGGTCACCAGGATCAGCGCGACAATGAACACGCGCGCCCAGTCGATGACGACGCCGACCGGCGGTTCGCGGGTGATCGGCGAATAGCGTTGCTGCTGGATCGCCGCGGGAACGCCGAAAACCAGCATCGCCGTGCCGGCGGCGATATAGGCCTCTATCACTTGCAGCGGGTTGACCCCGTCGATCCACATCATCGTCGTCGTCGTGTCGCCGACGACGCTGCCCGAGCCGCCGGCGTTGGACGCCGCGACGATCGCGGCCAGGTACCCGATATGCAGCTTGCCGCGGAACACCGCGCCGGCGATCGTCCCTCCGATCAGTGCGGCGGCGATGTTGTCCAGGAAGCTGGACAACACGAAAATCATGAAAAGAAGGACCAGTCCGCCTTTCCAGTCATTGGGGAGCAGTTTCGGCAACCATTCGGGGACGCGGCTCGCCTCGAAATGCTTGGATAGCAGCGCGAATCCCAGCAGCAGGCCCAGCAGGTTGGTGAGCAGCACCCATTCGTGGCCGAGGTGATCGAGCCAGCCGGCGACGCCGGGGCCCTCCGCGAACGGCGAAAAGGCGATCTTGAACAGCGAGATCACGACCATGCCGCCGACGGCGATCGCCAAGGTGTGGCGGTGGAACAGCGCGACGCCGGCGAGGGTGAGCGCGAACAGCAGGAAATCGATCGGCACGCCGGCAACCGCCGGCGGCTCGGCCGGCGCGGCGCCAGCCACTGCAGGCAGGAAAAACAGGGAGCACATCGCCAGCAAGCGGGCAACGCAGGCTAAGACGCGGGACATCGAATTCCTCCTGATTGCCGGCTGCCGTCGCGGGCGGCGTGGGAATAGACGTAAGGCGAAACTGGGCCGGCCGCTGCAAGCAGGACACGGTCACCAAAGTGCCGTCCGGCGGGTTTTTGTGCCGCTGATTGTAGCGCGGCGCCCCCGTGCCGCCAATTCGACGGCCGAAAACACCCTTTTTCTCCTCTTTTGGCAGTTGCTTCCCCGAATGGCAGACTACTTGCTTGTAAGTGGCGGATTCGACACTTAGACTGCTTGAGCCGCCGTTTTCCAAGGAGTGGAGGCGGGCAGTTCGACCCGGTGCCATGGCGTTACCCCGCTCACTGACTCGCCTGGACCTGCCGACGCAGCAAACGGTCGGCGAAGGTCTGGACAGGGAAGCCCTGCTAGCGCTGTCGCAGCGCAAGCTGAACGCGCTCGGCCTGCCGATCTGCTACATCGACGTCGACCAGCGCTACCGCTTCGTCAACCGCGCGTTTCTCGACTGGTCGGGCAAGCCGCAATTCGAGGTCATCGGCCGCGAGGTCGTCGAAGTCGACGGCCGCGAGCTCTATCAGCTCTATCACGCCTACCTCGAAGCCGCGCTCAACGGCGAGCGGGTGAGCTTCGAGCGTCAGCTCTCGTCGGTCAAGCGGAACGCCTTCTGGGTCCGTGTCGACTACTACCCGGATCGCGGGCCACGCGGCGAGGTCCGCGGCGTGCTGGCGACCTACACCGACGTCGACAGCATCAAGCAGATGGAGCTCGAAGCCGGCGAACGTGAACATCGGCTGCGCGTCGTCACCGACAGCGTCAGCCTGCCGATCTTCTATTTCGACCGCGCGTTCCGCCTGCGCTTTGCCAACAAGCCCTACGGCGAATACATCGGCGTTGCGGTCGATGACGTTCTGGGCCAACCGCTCAAGAATTTCATCGCGGCCGATGCGCTCAACGAAATGATGGGATACGTCGAGCGGGCGTTCGCCGGCGCGACCGTGAGCTACGACCGCCGCGAGCGTCCGGCGAGCGGCGAGCTACGCTGGGTGCGTATCACCCTGTTCCCCGACCGCGAGCCCGGCCACAGGATCGGCGGTGCGTTCGTGGTGATCAACGACATCGAGGACGACGTCCGGATTCGCGAGGCGCTGAAATCGCAGGAATCGCAGCTGCGACTGTTTGCCGATAACATTCCCGGCCCGATCGCCTACCTCGACCGCAAGCTCAAGTACACGTTCGTCAACCAGGCCTTTGCCAACTGGGTCTGCCGTCCGCAGGCGGAGATCTATGGCAAGACGCCGTACGACGTCATGCCGCACGACGTCAACGCGTTTCTGCGTCCGATCATCAAGCGCGCGCTCGAGGGCGAGAACGTCGAGTACGAACGGATCGGCGCAAGCGCCGACGGCAAGCGACGCTGGATGCACGGTCGCATCGCGCCCGACCTCGACGCCACGGCCAAGGTCCGCGGGCTGTATTGCACCGAATACGACATCCACGATCTCAAGCTCACCGAGCAGGCACTGGCGGCTCGCGAGGAGCAGCTGCGGCTGTTCACCGACAACATCCCGGAGCCGGTGGTCTACGTCGACCTCGATCGCCATTACACGTTCGTCAACGATGCCTTCGTAACCTTGGTCGGTATCGGCCGCGACGAGATCATCGGCAAGAGCGTCAAGGACGTGCTGGGGCCGGAAGCGTTCGAGTTCCAGCAGCCGTTCATCGACCGCGCCGCCCGGGGCGAGAGCGTCACCTACGAGCGCGAGACTGTCGACGTCAACGGCCGACAGCGCTGGCTGCGCAACAAGATCGTCCCCGAAATGCGCATCGACGGGACGATCAAGGGCTATTACATCGTCAGCCACGACATCACCGACCTCAAGCTGGCGCAGGAGGCGCTGGCTTCGCGCGAATCGCAGCTGCGCGCCATCATGGACGGTGTGCCGGCGCCGGTCGCCTATATCGACCGCGACGAGCGCTGCCAGTACGTCAACCGCCCGTTCCTGCAGTACTTCGGCCTGACTGCGCAGGAGGTGGCTGCACTGCGCCTGCGCGACGTCGTCGGTCATGGCATCTACGCCAGCGCGCAGGCACTGCTGTCGCGCGCGCTGCAAGGCGAATCGACGTCGTTCGACCGGCTCGTCCCCGGCGCCGGAGGCGTTCGCCGCTGGATGACGATCCGCGTCGTGCCGGACACCGCGCCGGGAGGCGAGGTCAACGGCGCGTTCGTGCTGATGAACGACATCCATGGCCTCAAGCAGGCGCAGGAAGCCCTGCGCGCCAGCGAGGGCGAGCTGCGGCTGATCATGGACAACGTTCCGGCCCGCGTCGCGTACATCGACCGCGAATCGCGTTTCCGCTTCCTCAACCGGCACAACGAGGAATGGCTTTCGGAAAGCCGCAAGGACCTGACCGGACGGCGCATCGGCGAAGTCGTCGGCGACGCCCGCGCGCGACAGCTGCAGCCGCTGCTGAATCGCGTGTTCGCCGGAGAAACCATATCGACCGAGCAGCTCCTCGTGCAGCCGAACGGCGAGCAGCGATGGGAGTCGATTCACTTTGCGCCGAATCGCGACGGCGAGGGCACCGTCATCGGCATCTACGCGGTGCACACCGACATTCACGACCAGAAGCGCAACGAGGAAGCGCTGCGCCGCGCCAACTGGATGCTGTCGTCGCACATCAACAACACTCCGCTGGCCGTGCTCGAATGGGACCGCGATTTCCGCCTGGTGCGCTGGTCGCCGCAGGCGGAGAAGATTTTCGGATGGCGCGCCGAGGAGGTGCTGGGCATGCCGATCACCGGCAGCCAGCTGACGCACGAGGCCGATCGCCCGACGGTGACCGAGCTGATCGAAAAGCTGATGGCCGGCGAGCAGCCGCGCGCGACGGGACTCAATCGCAACTACCGCAAGGACGGCGAGACGATCTGGTGCGAGTGGTATCACTCGTGCCTGCTCGACGAGCAGGGCCGCATCGTGTCGATTCTGTCGTTCGTGCAGGACGTGTCATCCCGCATCCAGGCGGAGGAGCGGCTGCAGTATCTGGCCACGCGCGACGCCCTGACCGGGCTGCCGAACCGCCTGCTGCTGCAGGAGCGCCTGGCGCAGGCGATCGCGCAGGCCAAGCGCAACGGCCGACACGTCGGCGTGCTCTACATCGATCTCGACCGGTTCAAGAACGTCAACGACACGCTCGGACACCGGATCGGCGACGAGCTCCTGAAGCAGGTGACCAAGTCGCTATCGGGGGCGCTGCGCGAAACCGACCTGCTGGCGCGCCTCGGCGGCGATGAATTCATGGTCATCGTCGAGGACTTCGACGACGCCGCCGTGCTGAACCGGGTTGCACAGAAGCTGCAGGACGCGATCGCGCAGCCGTTCCAGATCGAGGAGCACGACATCTACGTGACCTCGTCGATCGGCATCTCGATCTATCCTGACGACAGCGACGATCCGGAGGGCCTGCTCAAGCACGCCGACGTCGCGATGTACCGCTCGAAGGAGCTTGGGCGCAATACCTACCAGTTCTTCGACGCCGATCTAGCGGCGCGACGGCTCAAGCAGCACACGCTGGAAAGCGCGTTACGCACCGCCGTCAAGGAATGCGCGCTCAAGCTGCACTATCAGCCGATCGTGCGCATCGCCGACAGGACGATAGTCGGCGCCGAGGCGCTGCTGCGTTGGCACGACGAGGAGCACGGCGAAATCGCGCCGCAGGTCTTCATTCCGCTGGCCGAGGAGTCGGGACTGATCCACATCCTCGGCGACTGGGTCTTGAAGAGCGCCGCCGAGCAGTGCGCGGCCTGGCGCAAGGCGGGCCTCGAGCTGACGGTGTCGATCAACCTCTCCGGGCGCCAGTTCTATCGGGAGGACCTGGCGCAACGCATTTCCGAGATCGTGCGCAACGCCGGCTGCCAGTCATCGTGGATCGAGCTCGAGGTCACCGAATCGAGCCTGCTGCACGATCTCGACGCGATCCGCAAGGTCCTGCAGCAGCTGCGCGACGAGGGCTTCTCGGTCGCGATCGACGACTTCGGCACCGGCTATTCCAGCCTGTCGCACCTGAAGCACTTCCCGATCGATACGCTGAAGATCGACATCTCGTTCATCGCCGATCTCGAAACCGACCCGGGCGATGCCGCAATCACCGAGGCGATCATCGCTCTGGCGCGTGGCCTCAACCTGCAAGTCGTCGCCGAAGGCGTCGGTACCAGCGGTCAGCTCGCCTTTCTCGAAGCTCGCGACTGCCACTGCTTCCAGGGCTTCCTGTTCAGCGAGGCGATGCCGGCCGATGAATTCGCCGAGTTCGCCGGCAAGCATCGATAGCGCTGAGGCTCCCTTCTTCCAGCGCCTAGCCCACGCTAACGTGCGGGAGCGTCGCGGCTGAGGAGGCGCTCCAGCCATGCGAGGAGCGGCCGCGCCGCGGTTTCCCAGTCCTGCTCCAGCATCAGCATGTGCGCGAGGCCGGGCAGGACCAACGGAGGGACACCGTACAGCGATGCCGTCGCCTTGACGTCGGCCGGCGTCGAAATCCGGTCGTCGTTGGCACCGAGCACGAACAGCCGCGCCGGCGCGACCGGCGCACCGCCGTGCAGGCGCAGCGTCAGGTCCATCAGCGCGCGCGGCGATTCGGGCGTCAGGTGGGCGATCGCCTCGGCGAGTATCTCGGGCGAGACGCTGGCGCTGAAGTACATCGGGCGCAGCGCGGCCAGGATGTCGCCGCTCAAATGTGGGGCATCGAGCCGATGCATGTTGACCAGGTATTCCGGCTGCCAGGCAAGCAAACGCTGCGCCACAGGAGCGAGTCCCGCCGGGGGGATCGGCGCGAGCAAGGCCGCGGCGCGAACCGGACGCGTTGTCAGCATGCGTTCGATGATTGCTGCACCCATCGAATGCCCGATCAGCACGGGCGGCGAGGGCAGGGTGCCGGCGATGTGTTCGACATCGGCGACATAGTCGTCGAGGCCGGTGACGAACAGCGCTTCGCGCCCGCCGCTCGCGCCGTGGCCGCGCAGGCTTAGCGCGTGCGCCGCGTAGCCGCGCGCGGCGAAGAAGGGCAGGAAGTAGGGCTCCCAGCACCACGCGTCGCAATAGCCGCCGTGCACGAACAGCAGCGGCGGCTTCGAGCTCGGCTTGGCAGGCAGCCGCGCACGCACTTCGAGCCGTGATTCGGGAGGGAGCATCGGAGCCGGTTCGCACGCGCGGGCGTGCTAAGATTGCCGTCACCCGCCGCCGCCGTTCATTCCGGCGCACGCTCCGGCAATTTCGCAGCAATCATGCCGCGGCGGGGGCAATGCGCCATTCTACATGAGTCGATTGCACCGCCGTGAATTCGATCATGCCGCGGTCCCGGCCGCGGCGTACGATGTCGACTGCCGCCGCTGCCCGAGGCTCGCGCATTTTCTGGATCAGGTCCTCGCCGCGAATCCCGGCTACTTCTGCCGACCGGTGCCGCCGTTCGGCGACATGAAGGCGCGCCTGGTCATCGTCGGTCTCGCCCCGGGTATGCATGGCGCCAATGCCAGCGGCAGGCCGTTTACCGGCGACTACGCGGGGATCATGCTCTACCAGACGTTGCACAAGTTCGGCTACGCGAGCCGATCGCAATCTCTGGGGTCGGACGACGGTCTCGTACTGATCGACGCGCGAATCACCAACGCGGTCAAATGCCTGCCGCCGGCGAACAAGCCGCTGCCCGAGGAAATCAGGAACTGCAACGTCTATCTCGCTGCCGAGCTCGGCACGCTCCCCGACCGTGCCGCGATTCTCGCCCTCGGCCGGATAGCGCACGATGCGACGCTAAAGGGGCTGGGCCTCGCGCCGCGGACTTATCCTTTCGCGCACGGCGCCGAGCACGCGCTGCCTCGGAGCAAACGCGGCACGGTGCACCTGTTCGACTGCTATCACTGCAGTCGCTACAACACCAACACGCGGCGGCTGACGGCGGCGATGTTCGAGCAGGTGTTCGCATCGATCGCCCGCTTTCGCGCCGATGTGGCCGCCGCGCAGCACGGCTAGACCCGATGTCAGAAGACGATACCGCCAGCATGAAAAGCGAAGCCTTCGACGCCCGCGAATTGCTCGCGTCGCTGCCCAATCGCGCCGGCGTCTACCGCATGGTCGATGCCGCCGGCGACACGCTGTACGTGGGCAAGGCGCGCAACCTGAAAAAACGCGTCTCGAATTATTTCCAGAAATCCGAGCACCATCCGCGCACCGAAGCGATGGTCGCCCAGGTCGCGCGGGTCGAGGTGACGATCACGCGCTCCGAAGGCGAAGCGCTGCTGCTCGAGAACAACCTGATCAAGGCGCACCAGCCGCGCTACAACGTCGTCTTTCGCGACGACAAGAGCTACCCGTTCATCTGCCTGACCGGCGAGACGTTCCCGCAGCTGCGCTTTCACCGCGGCAAGCTCGACAAGCCGCATCGTTACTTCGGACCTTTTCCCAGCGCGGGCGCCGTGCGCGAAGGCATGGGCGTGCTGCAGAAGGTGTTCCAGCTCCGCACCTGCGAGAACAGCGTGTTCGCGAACCGTTCGCGGCCATGCATGCTGCACCAGATCCAGCGCTGCACTGGCCCTTGCGTCGGCCTGATCTCCGAAGCCGACTACCAGGACGACGTCAGGAATGCGACCCTGTTCCTGCAGGGCAAGACGGTCGAGGTGCTGGCCGAGCTGCAGCGGCAGATGGACGCCGCCGCGGCGTCGCTCGCGTTCGAGCGCGCGGCGCGGCTGCGCGACAAGATCACGCGGCTGCAACAGCTGCAGTCGCGACAGTTCGTCGAGAGTCCGACCGCCGGGGATGTAGACGTGATCGCCGGCGTCGCCGAGCGCGGACTGACGGCGGTCAACCTGGTGATGATACGCGGCGGCAGGCACGTCGGTGATCGAACCTTTTTCCCGCAGCGTGCCGAAGGCGCGACGCTGGACGAGATCGTTCCGGCGTTCCTGGTCCAGCACTATCTGGAGCGGCCAACGCCGCCGACGATCGTCGCGTCCGGAGGACGCGACGATCCGGTGCTCGCCGAAGTGCTGTCGGCGCAATCGGGACACAAGGTTCAGCTCGTCACCAACCCCGGCGGCGAGCGCCGTGTCTGGGTGACGATGGCGGTGCAGAACGCCGAGCTCGCTATCCGGCAGAAGCTCGCGCAAAAGGCTACCCAGGACGAGCGGCTCGCCGCATTGCAGGAAGCGCTCGGACTGCCGCAATCGGTCCAACGCATCGAGTGTTTCGACGTCAGTCACACGATGGGCGAAGCCGCGGTCGCGAGCTGCGTGATCTTCGACCGGTTGGCGATGCAGACCGCCGAGTACCGGCGATTCAACGTCAAGCCGCCGACCGGCGGTGACGACTATGCGGCGATGCGCGAGGCCCTGACGCGGCGAGTGGCGCGGATCGTCTCCGGCGAATACCCGGCGCCCGACCTGCTGGTGATAGACGGTGGCAAGGGGCAGGTCGGCGTTGCCGCCGACGTGCTCGCCGAGCAAGGGCTGCATGCAACGCATCTGATCGGCATCGCCAAGGGGCCCGAGCGCAAGCCCGGCCTGGAAGAAATCGTATTTCCGCAGACCGACAGGACACTGCAGCTGCCGGCCGACCATCCGGGCCTGCACCTGCTGCAGCAGATCCGCGACGAGGCGCACCGGTTCGCGATTCAAGGTCACCGCGCGCGCCGCGGCAAGGCCAGGACGACGTCGACCCTGGAAGGGATCGCCGGCATCGGGGCGCGCAAGCGACAGGCACTGCTTGCGCATTTTGGCGGCCTGAAGGGCGTTCAGGCAGCAGGTGTCGACGACCTGGCGCGCGTCGCCGGCATCAGCCGCGCCCTGGCCGAGCGCATATTCGCCGAGTTGCACTGATGATTGCGACCGCGGGGAACCGTCTGCGTGTGCGGCGGACACGCGTCAGCCGGCGCAGCTGTCTTGGCCGAAGGCGGGCGGAGTAGAATGCGCTCACCGCGCGCAGCGGCGCGGCCATCGCCATGCCATTCAATCTTCCCACCGCGCTGACCTGGCTGCGGATCGTTCTGATTCCCGTGTTCGTCGGCGTCTACTATCTGCCGGCCTCGATGCTGTCGATGCCCTACAAGAACTGGCTCGCGATGACGGTTTTCGCACTCGCCGCGATCACGGACTGGGCCGACGGCTACCTGGCGCGCCGGTGGGGCCAGACGTCGGCCTTTGGTGCGTTTCTCGATCCGGTCGCCGACAAGCTGATGGTCGCAGCGGCGCTGATCATGCTGGTCTGGCTCGACCGCGCGGAGACATGGCTCGCGATCATCATCATCGGACGTGAAATCGCCGTGTCCGCGCTGCGCGAATGGATGGCGCAGATCGGCAAATCGAAAAGCGTCGCCGTCGCCTTCATCGGCAAGGTGAAGACCGGAGCGCAGATCACCGCGATCATCGCGTTGCTGCTCTATCAGCCTGTGATCCCGGGTATCGACACCAAGCTGCTGGGCAAGGCGGCGCTGTGGGTTGCCGCAGTGTTGACGCTATGGTCGATGGTTCACTACCTGCGGCTGGCCGCGCCGCATCTCGCGGCCGAATCGCCGCGCGACCCGCCGATGTAGTGCGCGTGCCGGTACGTTAAATTGACCCGGTCTGAAGCGGCTCGATATAATAGAAGGCTGTTCCCCGATAGCTCAGCTGGTAGAGCGACGGACTGTTAATCCGCAGGTCCCAGGTTCGAGCCCTGGTCGGGGAGCCAAGCTATATGCGGCCTGCAGGAATGCGGGCCGTTTCGCATTGTGGGCCCGGGTTACGCCGGGGTTACATCTGCGAGCAGCCCAATCGGCCTTCAGTCAGCAGTCAAATGGCAGCAACGAGTTCTGAAGCGGAGGTCGGAATCGAACCGGCTGCCATACCATAGAGGAAAAACACGATAGCAAGCCCCATCGCGTACCCTTACCACCACCGTTACCACCGGAGTGTTCTGCGGCAGCGGCGGAGACCCAACTCTTGAGTTAGGGTCAGTTCGGGGGCTTTCTACGTCGTCAGTCCCGCAGGTGTGGAGACCGGCACAGCGGGTATAGGTTGCCTGCTTGGTTGACCATGGGATTCTTCTGGACCAGTCGATTCCCGGTGAATGATTCAATAGCCCGAGCAGGGAATGCACACCGGTTTCCCGTCCTTCATTCTCAGGTAACGATCAAACACGTATTCGCCGCAGGTACCGCACTTTGTCTTGTTGAACGAACCCTTGGGGGGCTTGAACTGGAAGTCCGGCTTTAGCTCCACAGCAAAGAGCGCGTCGTCGGTTTGTTCATAGACCCAGCGGATGATTTCTTCGCTGACCGGCGCCGGAATCTGGGATGGCTCGATCCCTTTCTTGCGGATGGCGATGAACTCGAACTTGCCCATCGCATCAACGGCATCCGGCTTGAGCGAAAAACGGATGCCTCCCTTCTGCGGGTGATAGAAGGTTGCCGCGAGCTTGCCGTAGAACGTTTTGGCAATGAGGAGCTTGCCATAGGTGGCCCCGGTGGCTGCCTGAATGCCGTCCATCAGACAGGTCTGCGGGTGCGCCTCGCCCAGTTCCGGAAAGACGAAGAAACCGTGGTCCTTTTCTCTTTCGACCCCCAGTTTTTCCAGGGCGAGGCGGCCCATCCGATAGCCGATCGGCATGAATGGACATTGATGCCCGTGGAATTCAAAGGCCCATTCCGGCGCGATATGTTGCGTTGTCATATGATTCTCCTTGATAACAAAGCACTACTTGAGAACGTCAAAAAACATCTTCGCCGCAACCAGCCACAGCACGACGCCAATGATTTTCTTGAGCTGGCTGCTGGAGAGTTTTTCCTTCATCAACTGTGATCCGACGAGCGATCCCCCCGCAGCCATGAGCGCCATGATTCCCAGAAAAGTGATGTCCATTTTTCCGAACGTCACATGACCGAGAAAACCGGAGAGTGAAGAAAACACCACTGCTACGGCACAAGTTGCCGCCGCTCGTTTCGTATCAAGGCCCAGCCAATTGAGCGCTGGAACAATGATGTTTCCGCCTCCCACCCCAAGCAGCCCTCCAATGAAACCTGCCGTACTACCGACACCCGCGCCCACCAGCCAGACCTTAGCCGAGCCGGCACTTTGAGCGCGCGCCTGTCCCTGATAAAAAAGCATCATTCCGCCGGCAAACACCAGAAAGATGGCGAAGAGAAAGAGCAAAGTCGTCTTGTCGACGTGCGGCGTAAGGCGAGCGCCAAGGGGTGCAAACACGACGGCGATAGCGGCAATCGGCAATGCAATGCGCCAGTCGATGAGCCGGCCACGCCAATAGTTGACCGTAGCGAACGAAAGGCTGATCGCGTTGAGGAGAAGCGCAGCTGGGGCAGCCTCGGCAAGGGGTACACCGAGATAGTAAAAAAAGGGAACGAACAGGAAGGCCGCTCCCAATCCAGCCATTGCCAGCAGGCCGGAAAACAGAAATACCACAGGCGCGGTGATCAAGTAGAAAGTGATCGACATGATCTATCAGCTCTTACTCATTGGCTGCCATTGCAGCCGCCTCAACCTTTGCGCCCATCGTCGGGCCGGCCAGGCCCCGGGTTTGCGCGGACAGGTGCCTGACTTCGCGGCATCAGCCGCAGGACCTGGCTAGTGGACTCGGGCTGAAGGGTGACGTGCTCGATTTCGAAACGCTCGCACAGCAGGGTCTGCAGGGCGGCCAACACTGCATCCCATTGCCCCATCCGGTCTAACACCACGTGCGCGGAAAGCGCAATTCGTTCGGCTGAGATGGACCAGATATGCAGATCGTGCACCGAGGCCACACCGGGGACCGCTGCCATCGCCTTTCCGATCGTCACCAGCGAAAGGTGAAAGGGGACGCCTTCCATCAGGCCGTGGAGCGCCTCCCGCGCGAGGCGCAGGCTCGAGAATCCGATCAACCCCGCGATCACGAAAGTGAGCGCGGGATCGACGCGAGTCCAGTTCGTGAGCAGTACAATTACACCCGAGGCGATCGCCGCGACGGACCCGAGCAGGTCGCCCATCACATGCAGCAGCGCCGCGCGCATGTTGAGGTCCGGCGTGCCACGCGAGAGCATCCACGCGACCGCCATATTGAGTAGCAGGCCCGCGCCTGCAACGACCGACACGGCTTCACCGTTGACGTCAACAGGGTTCATTAGTCGGGCAACCGCCTCGACCGAGAGCATGGCAACCACGGCCAGCATGAACGCCGCATTGACAAGGGCGGCCACGAGCTGGGCGCGCGCCATGCCGAATGAATGCCGCGGCGAAGGCGGCATGCGAGCAATCCGGGCAGCCAGCATCGCGATCAGCAAGGCGACGGCGTCGGTGAACATGTGCCCGGCGTCGCCCAGCAGGGCGAGCGAGCCGGACCACCATCCCACCGCGGCTTCTACCGCCGCATAGCATAGCGTCAGGAGCATCGCCAAGAGCAGCGCCAGCGAGCTGGTCTTGGCCCCGGATCCGTGCCCGTGCGGCTCGCTATGGCTCGCGCTCACGTCAACATCCCGCGAATGATCAGATCGACCGCACTATCGGGGTCCAGTCCGCGCGCCCGCGTCTCGAGTTGCTTCGAGTTGACACTTCTCGTTGCTCAAAATATCCAGAAACCGCTGGCGCTACCTTCGATCTTCCAGGAGAAGCTGCTGGGCTTGATTGACTGCGGTCAATGCATTGCGGAATATCGAGCGACATTGGCAGAGCGGGGCGCAGAACCCAGAGGTCCACCATCTGAGACTCACCGGTCGAGCAGCGCACCTCAATTCCCTACAGCACGGCATTGAACACGAAGCCAACGATCAGGATGCCGGTGGCGACCACGCCGACGAATGTCGCGATAAGGCGCGGTTTCAGCACCTTGCGCAACCGTAGCCTCAACGCGAGATTTGGTCGAGCCTGAGATGCGCGGTCAGGAAGGCGGCGACGTCCTGCGGTGCCGAAAGATCCAACATCGGCAGCGGACAGTCGACCGCCCCGTCGATGGCGAGCGCCACGACCGACGGGCACGACGGCCACAGCATCGGCAACCCCAGTGAGGGGCGATGCACTTCGATCATCGGAATCGGCGCGCTGCGGAAGCCTTCGAGCAGGACGATGTCAACGCCCTTCATCCGGCGGGCGAGATCGAGTGGGGCGGGCTCCGCATCGGTATCGTATTCGTGCAGCAGCGCCCAGCGTCGATCTCCAACCAGCATCACTTCGCGGCATCCTGCTTCACGCAGCCGCCACGAGTCCTTGCCCGGACGATCCAAATCGAAGCCGTCGTGCGCGCGCTTGATGGCGGAGACGGTGAAGCCATCCAGCCGGAGACAAGCGATCACGTCGGTGATGATCGTGGTCTTGCCGGCGCCGGAACGACCGACGAAACCGAAAAGTGCAGGCGCGCAGTGATCCTGTTGCAAAACGCGAGGCTCGTGAGTGCGAGAACGGCTCATCGTAACAGGCCATGTGGTACCGGACCGCGGCGTCACCACGCGCGCGGTTGAACGCCATGCAGCCGAAAAAAGGGCGCCCGCACGGGCGCCCAATCTGCATCTCGCGCGGAGGAGGAGGCCGCGCGTTGCCAGCCTAGACCCGGTCGTAGCGGCGACTCTTGAAGCTGATGGTTTTCCGGTGTTCGTCACCGCCGCCCACTCGCCGAATGCTCGCCCACGTGCCTTTGTAGTAGGGAATGATGTTGCGATCGGTCCAGTTCGTGGTGACGTCCCCTTGCACACCGTTGTCGTAGCCGAATTGCATGAACGTCTGACCCAGCTTCTGGTCGGGTTCCGGATAGGCCATCGCGAACGTCGAACCCCAGTCGTTGTGCACCTCGACGATGTCGCCGCCTTCGACGTTGAGCGCGGCCATGTCCTGCGGGTTCATCTCGATGATCGACATGGGGTAGCGGCCGCGCACGTAGGCGTTGTACTTGTTGTGGTAGCCCGTCTGCCATACCTCGTTGATTCGCCCGTTGTTGATCCAGAACTTATGCTTGGCCTTCAGGTCGGCGACCGGCTTGGGCAGTCCGGGCCACGGCGAGGTCAGGAACTTTGCCTTGCCGTCGCCGGTGTCGAACTTGTTGTCGGTGTAAAGCATCTCGGTGCCAATCAGCTTGCCGTCCTTGTACTCCTTGATCGGCAACTGGACGCCATTGTTACCCATCACTCGCAGACGCTCGTAGGTGGCGATGTTGCCGGTGCCGCCGCCCTGGCTGTCGATGGGCGGCGCTCCCGGTTGTCCGGCGCGGCGAAAGCCATCATTGAAAGCATCTTCTTCGTTCTTCCACTCGAAGCCGTCGAAGCGCGCCGTCATCGCCGCGTTGCCCTCGGCCTGGTACATTGCCTTCAGCTTGTTCGCGATTGCCGCCGCGATCAGGCAGTCCGGCTTCGCGGTCCCGGGCGGGTCCATGAATTTCTGCGACAGGCGAATTCGGCGCTCGCCGTTCATCGACGTCAGGTTCATCTCGCCCGGATGCGCCGCCGGGAGCAGCATGTGGGATGCCTCGGAGAACATTACCGGATAGAGATTGATCGTCGTGACGAACAGGCCACCTTTGTCGCAGGCGTCGACGATGACATCGACCATCTGCGCGGTCGTGGCGCCACGCGCCTGGGCCGTCGCCTC
Organism: uncultured beta proteobacterium; assembly: GCA_963776175.1. Lineage (GTDB taxonomy): Bacteria > Pseudomonadota > Gammaproteobacteria > Burkholderiales > Casimicrobiaceae > PALSA-1003. Next base: position 116,955 of record CAVZLP010000008.1, read on the forward strand.
TTTCACGATATTGGCTCGACGGTGGATCTCGGTGCGATACGCCTGCGCGTTCAGCGTGGTCTGGAAGTTGTTGCAGCCCCACGCCGTCAACATCTTGCCCTTGCCCTTCATCAACTCCTCGTCGATGAAGATCTTGGTGTTGCCCGGATACGGCGGACGGGTGTAGCCCTCGGATGCCCCCCCATGCGCACGCAACCCGTGCCGCGGCGGCCGACATTGTGAGTGGCGAGTACCAGGTCCACCAGCGCCGACTGGATCAGGTAGTTGTCGTTACCCCAGATGATGCCTTTCTCATAGGCGTGCA
>CAVZLP010000009.1:0-13401 GCA_963776175.1 uncultured beta proteobacterium
GACAGAGTGGCCGAGGCTTCCGCAGGACCTGTGGGTCATTCTCGCCCTGCTGATGCATGTTGCGGTGCCCCGTTACCGCGACACCCGAATGTCCGCTTTAGGGCAGAGCGAGTGACTGGAGTGGGTTGCAGTCGTTGGCCAATGTCTCGGCGACGTTACCGGTCGAGCTCCGCGTAATGGCGAAAGATGCCTTGCTGGTTGAACGGCAGGCGGCGCTCCGAGGCGAGATACGCGGCGATCCGCGGACGAGCCGCGACGCGCTCGTGCAGCGCCATCACGTGCCGATACCGTCGCGCGATCCGCGCCATCGCGTTCGGAAACGCGTACCGCAGCCCGGCTACGACCTGGAACAGCGACAGGTCGGCGTAGGTGAGCCGGCCACCGACGAGGTGGGCCGGCCCACGCGGGTTGCGCGCGAGCACGCGCTCGAAGTAGCCGAGGTATTTCGGCAGCCTATTCTTGAGGAAGTCGGCGGCGCGCCGTTTCGCCTCGCGCCGCTGGTCTTCGTAGTACAGGCTCGACGCGATCGGATGATGGGTGTCGTGCGCTTCGACGACAAGGTCTGCAAGGGTGAGCTGGAGCTGATGCGTCCACAGACGTCCCGCCTCACGCTTCGGCGCGAGGTCATGGCGTTCGCCGAGGAAGAGCAGGATGTTCGCCGTCTGTCCGATCAGGCGAGTGCCGGCCTTCAGAAACGGCGGCGCGAACGGCGGACAGGCGAGCGCCTCGTCGTCGAGCAGTGCGAGCATGCGTTCCTCGCCGCCATCGGTGCGGGCGACGTCGACGTAGCTCGCGCCAGCCTCTTCGAGCGCGAGCCGCACAAATTCGCCGCGTCCCTGAATGGACGACCAGTAGTAGAGCTCGTAGCGCATCAAGGGATTCCTTCGAGATCGCGCCTGCGGGTGTAGGATTCACGTGTTTCTGACCAGATTTTCTCATCTAGCGAAGACTCCGTAGGTGCCCAGAAGATCGTTGGCTATTCCTGAAATTCGTCGCACTGGGGACCTTGAGCCTGGTCCGGGTCGATTGCAGCCGTTGGTCAATGTCTGAGATCGGCCAGGAGCGGTCCTAAGGGTAGCTTGCCTGTAAGCGGACCTTCGACGACGCGACCACCTTGGGCTGCTCGATAGCGCTCAGGTGGCGTCGCGCTGGGTAGGCTTGAGTGCCATGGCGCCATCGCCGAGGAGGTAGAGCGCGATCAGGCCGACCGTCCAGAAGGCCGGATATTCCCAGCCGCCCCCTTGTTGGTGAACAGCCACCCGTTGGCGCCATGCGCGAACACGATCGTGCCGAGCATCTCCAGCGGCCAAAGGCAACGCGACCCACGAAGCGTAGATGCCGAAGATGAGGGCAAGGCCGCCGAAGAATTCGAGCGCGATGACGGCATAGGCGAGAATCGCCGGCAACCCGAGCGATGCAAAATAGCCGACGAAGCCCGGAATGGTGAAGACGAACACCTTGAGGCCGACGTGCGCCAGGAACATGATGCCCAGGCTCACGCGCAGGAGCAGCGCCGCATAGGGGGCGGTAGACGCTTTGATCATGTTGACCTCCGATCGGAATTGTTGGTCGATAGGAAACGCGGCCTTAGCGCAGCTGGTTTCGCTTGGGCAACGTTCGTAACATGTTCTCACAAGACCAATCGACGGTCTCGAGTCGACAACGGGCAGCAGCCGGCCACAAGCGGTCCAAACCGAGTTTGCTCGAAAGCGGACTCTCAACGGCACAATCGAGCGGTCCTGGCCGGCGATCAAAGCGAGCGGCGCTGTTCCGTCGGCATACAGATACAGATCTCTTGGATTTCTGGCAAAGTACAATCCACCGCTTCGCCAGCTTCTGTGTCCGCAAGCGTGCCGCACTCTACGAGCCTGTCAGTCCCGCCATTGGTTTCGGTCATCGTCCGCAGCATGGGACGGCACGAACTCGCCATGGCCCTGGAGTCCGTTGCTCGGCAAGACTATTCGTCAGTCGAGACGGTCGTTGTCGATGCCACAGGCGGTGGCCACCCGCCGTTGCCGTCCGTCCCGAGGCGGCAGAGCCACATCGTGCGCATCGTCGGCGGTCACCGGCGTTTGCCGCGGGCGCAAGCGGCCAATATGGGCATGCTGGCCGCAGGCGGCGAATGGCTGTGCTTTCTCGACGATGACGACACCTACGACAGCCATTTCGTGTCGGCCATGGTCGAAGCTGCCCGCGTACATCCCAAAGTCTTGCTTGTCTACGGACGCACAAGGGTCCTGCGCGCCGATGGCCATGTCGACCGGGTGTTTGGCCATCCGTTCAACCGCGCGCTCATGCACTACGGGCCGTTGTTCTACTGGCAGGCTGCGTTGATTAGGCGAAACGTCGTCGACCTGGGTTGCCGCTTCGATGAAGCATTGGAGGTCGGCGAGGACCGGGACTTCATCGCGCAAATCGCCGGGCACTCGGACTTTGTCTTCGTGCCGGTCGTCGGCTTCAACTACCACCCCCACCTCGGGACCTCCGGAACCGCCGAAGTCAACCGGGACGTGGCCAAGACTATTCGCTTCGAAAGTCTAGTACGTGCCAAGGCTGCCGGGACCGGCGCCTACCACACGCGTCGCTGCACGCGGCTTTGCGCGCGTGCTGTCGCGGCCTACCACCGCGGCGATCGTGCGCAGTCGCGCGCTTTGTTCGAAGCGCTGCTGCGCGAGTACCCTGGGGACCCGAACGCGTTGCACGGCCTCGCGCGCATGGCGCTGGACGACGGCTCGCTCGAGCGCGCCGAGACGCTGGTCGACCGGGCGATCGCGTCCAACGCATCGGCAGCCGAATTCCGGTTGACGCGGGCGGTGATCCTGCAACGCCAGGGCCGTCGCCGGGAGGCCCGGCAGCAGGCTGCTCTTGCCGTCGGAGAACCTGCGCTGCGTCCGGCGGTCGCGGAGTTCCTGCGCCAGCTCGGTCCGGATGATGCCGCGCCCGCACAGGAGGCTGCCGCCGCACGCAGCGCAGCGCCTCCAGTCTCCCGCAACGGTCCCTGTCCCTGCGGCAGCAGCAAGCGGCACAAGCACTGCTGCGGACTTCCGGCGACGGTGCCCGCGCCGTCGGCGGCGGATCGCTCCGCGCAGCAGGCCCGCGCATGGGCTCTGCGTGGCGAGGCCCTTCGAGCCAAGGCGCTCATCGACACGCTGGCGCCCGACGATGTCGGTGACCCGGATCTGTCGCGCGCTGCCGGCGAGATCTGCTTCGACCTCGCCCGATGCGAAGAGGCCTACGCGTTCCTGGAACGATCGGCGAAGCTCTCGCCCTCACTACGGACAGGCTCGTTGCTAACCGCGTGCTGCGATTCCATCTGGCAGGACCAGGCGAGGGCCTCCGCGCACGCGATGGTGCTCCGCCTACGCGAGCGCATCGAACATCGCACGGTCGTTCATGCGCCGCGCGAGCCTGGCCCGATTCACGTGGTCGGTACGCTGGGGTCGATCGGCGGCTCCGAGAACCAGGCCGTCAACCTGTTTCGGATGCTCTCGCCGGATGCGCACGTCCGGCTCTGGTCGACGACCCCGCCGCTCGAACGGCAGTATCCGGGGCTGCCGATCGAATTGCTCGACCCGGGAAGGGGCGCCTTTCCCGACGGCGGAACGCTGATCCTTGCCGGACACTATTTCGAGTGCGGCGACTGGTGGAGCCAAGCCGCCTTCGATCGCGTGGTCATCTGGGTGAGCCTCGACCTTCCGAAGGAGCTGGTGGCCCGGCTGGCGGACATCGAAGAGACCGGGCAAGCGACGCGTGTCGATTTCACGTTCTGCTCGCGGCTGTCGCGGGACCTCTTCGGGCTGCCGGGCGAAGTCGAGTACCCGCTGATCGACGTGACGCACTACACGCGGACCGCGCCCGCACGCAGCGCCGGCCAGGCGCTCGTCATCGGCCGGCACAGTCGGGACGATCGGCTGAAGCACCATCCGAACGATCCGGCGTTGTACCGTCAGCTGGTGGACCGCGGACACCGGTTGCGACTGCTCGGCGGCACGTTCCTGCAGCCGTCGTTCTTCGGCGATCCGGTTGCTCCGGCCGTCGAGTTGCTTCCGGCGGGCAGCGAAGGCGCGCGCGAATTCCTGAACGGCCTCGACTGTTTCGTCTATCGCAAGCATCCGCAGTTTTTCGAGACGTGCGGCGCATGCATTCTCGAAGCCATGGCGATGGGCTTGCCGGTGATTGTATTTCGGGAGGGTGTCGGTGCCGCCGAACTCATCGAACATGGCCGGGAAGGATTTCTGGTAGATACCGAGGCCGAAGCATTGGCCTGTATCGACTGGCTGGCAGCGAACCCCGACGCGCGGACGGCCGTCGGTGCCGCCGCTCGGCGCAAAGTGAGCGCCGTCATGCAGGATCAGGAGGGGCGAATTCTTGCCTACTACCTTAGGTCGGCGGAATCGGCGCCGTGAGACGCAGCCGCGTCCTGCCGGCAGCGATCCGCGTGGCCAGTGGTGGGCCTCGTGAACGTCCGCTTCTCTCGAGTCGGAATATCTGCAACGGGTCGATTGCAGCCGTTGGTCAATGTCTGCGATCGGCCAGAAGCTGCCAGTCGAGGCGACATTTTGCTGGGTGTGCTCGCCGTCAAACCACAGCTACCCGCGCCGGACGACGTTCGCGTTAGGACGGTCAGAGACGATGCGCCCGTCGACGAGCTCGACGATGCGGTCGCAGCGCTGCGCGAGACGCGGGTCGTGGGTGACGATCAGGAACGTCGTCCCGCTGATTTCGTTGACATTGCGCATCAGGTCGAACACGGCGTCGGCGTTCTCGGTGTCGAGGTTGCCGCTCGGCTCGTCTGCGAGCACGAGCGCGGGATTCATCGCCAGCGCACGGGCGATGGCGACGCGCTGCTGCTGGCCGCCGGAAATGTCGGAGGCCTTGTGGTCTCGCCAAGGCATGAGGGCTACCCGGTCGAGCAGCGAGGCAGCAATCTGACGCATCTCCGCGTCGATGTGGCCGCGAGCGGCAAGCATGGGCATCATCACATTCTCGAGCGCCGTGAACGCCGGCAGCAGGTAGTGATACTGGAAGATAAATCCGATCGCACGGCCGCGCAGCCTCGTCACTTCCATCTCGTTCAGCGCACCAACGTCTTGCCCGGCGATGACAATTCGCCCCGCCGTTGGCTGGTCCAGCAGGCCGACAAGATTTAGCAGCGTGGTCTTGCCCGAACCGGATGGACCGATCAAGGCCGTAAATTCCCCATGTCGCAGCGTGAGATCGATGTCGTGCAAGACCTCGGCCTCGATCGGCGTACCGATGCCGTAGGCCTTGCGCACGCCCATTAGGCGTAAGGTATCGGCGCCCGCGTCGGTCGCTTCAGCCACGGATCGCCACCGCAGGATCGAGCTGCGCCGCGCGCCTGGCAGGGACCGCTGCGGCAAGGATACCCACCAGCGTTGCCCCAACGCAGGCGATCAAGAAGAGCGAGGGCTCGATCACGATGATGAACAACGGCGTGCCGTCAGGGTTCTTCGCAACGCCACGCCACAACAGCAGAAAGATCAACGCGAGCAGCGATCGACACGGCGCCGACGAACCCCATGAACGCGCCCTGGATCAGGAAGACGCGCAATACTTGCGCGCGCGACGTACCCATCGCACGGAGGATGCCGATCTCTTTCGATTTCTGTACCACCGACACGACAAGCACGCTGGCGATGCCGAGCGCAACTGTGATCCCGACGAAGACGCGGATGAGCGTATTGGAAAGGATCTGAGCCGACATCGCGCTGAAGAACTGGGCGTTGGTGCTGATCCAACTGTCGACATGGAGATCGCTGTTCTCTCGGACCGCCTGCGCGATGGCCTCCGCCGCGAATGGATCGCGAACCTTGACATCGAGGCTCGTGGCGCCACCCGCGAGATCGAGCAGGTTCTGCGCGGTGCGCAGCACGACGTAAACGTTGCGTTCGTTCACGCCCTTGTTGCCGAAGTCGAAGATACCGATGACCGTCAACGTGGATACGGTTCCATTGGCGGTCGTGAGGGCGAGCTTGTCGCCGACGGTTGTGCCGAGATCCTTCGCGAGTTCCGTACCGATGATGATGTCGATCGGTCCGACGTCGTATCGCCCAGCGGCGATCTTTTCAGGCAACGCGATCACGTTAAAGTAGGACTCGGGCTCGATCCCGATGATCGAGACCGCCTTGGTTGCCTCACCGCGCTGGGCGAATCCGGGTCCGGTGACCACCGGCGTCACGCCGGTTACATCCGGTATCCGCAGGACATCGACGCGAACCTTCTGCCACTGGTCGATCGAGCGCAGCTGCTGCGAGCGCGGCTGAATCTGCACTGCAACCGCGGCTGGCTCGCCGGCGCGTAGCGGCCGCGCGACCTGGTCGGGTGCCAGGATCTGGATCGGCGCTTGGAAGTTGAGCGTCCGGCGGACGATGTTCGCCTGCATGCCCCCGAGTAGCGCCGACATGAAGACGATGACGCCGCCGCCGAGCGCGACGCCGAAGATGATGAGCAGCGTCTGTGTCAGGCCCTCGCGCATGAAGCGGAATGCCACAACCGATTCGAACAGCGCGAACGGGTTCATGGCCGGTCGCTGCCTCGCTACGGCAACGACGCGCACCCGCTGTCCGGGCGTGACGCCGGTGGCCACCGGGATGAGGCGGTCGCCCGGCGCGGCGCCATCGAGGATCTCCACTTGGCCCTCACCCCTCAGGCCCAGGGTCACCGGCTTCTTCGTGGCGCGATGATCAACGACGGCGAGCACCCACGGTTGCACACCGGAGGCGCCGAAAATCGCGTCGGCCGCCGCAACCAGCGTTCCTGAGCGGCGCGCGACCTCGATGTCCACCGAGACCGTCATGTCCTGCCGCAGATACGGCGGTGGGTCAGGCACGCGCAGTTTCACTTCCACCGACCCGCGCAGCGCGTCGATGCCCGGGTTGATGTAGAAGAGTTCGGCGGGGAACCGTTCGTGAGGATAGGCGTCGGCCGAGGCGAGCGCCTTCTGGCCGAACTTCAGCTGGGAGAGATTCTTCTCGTCGATCTGCACGACGATCTGGGTTTCCCCGACCGGCGCCAGGACCATGAGCTCCTTGCCGGGTTGCACGACGTTGCCTGCCTCGACGTCGCGGGCGATCAGCACTCCGTCGGCGGGCGAGTGGATCACTGTCTGCTCGAGCTTCGCATTCGCCGCTTCAAGCGCTGCATGCGCCTGTGCGCGGGCGGTCTGCGCCATCAGATAATCGCTGCCGTTCGGGGCGTTCGTCTGGACCTGCAGGCGCACCGCCTTGAGCTGGCTTTCGGCGACGTCCAGGTTCCGCTTCGCGTCGTCCAGGGCCGACTGGCTGATGAAGCCCTTCGCCAGCAACTCCTGATTGCGTTCGTATTGCTGACGCGAGAGCCGCAGGTTGGCGTCCGCCTGAAGCAGCGACTGTTCCGCGGCAGGCAGACTGTACTCGCGCAGCTGCCGGAGCTTCGCCTCAGCTTGATCGACCGTTGCCTGTGCCTGCGCCACGGCCGCGCGCTCGTCGCGATCGTCAAGCACGATCAGTACGTCGCCGCGCCGCACGGACTGCCCCTCATCGACGGGGATGCGCACGACCCGTTCAGTGATCACGGCGCCGACGGAGACACGCAGTGGTGTCATCACGCGGCCGCTCGCCACAACGGTCTGGATGAGATCGCCCCGTGTCACCTCCTGCACGTCTACGGGCGCGCCGAGGATCGCGTCTCGGAGAAAATATCCCGCTATGGCGATCGCGGCGATGACCAGCAGCCCGCGCCGAAGCCACGGGTCGTGAAACGGGGACCGACCGTCAGATGGTTCGATGCGCCGGCGCAGAAATGACGGAAATGGCATGGCTGGGAAGATCGGACCTAACAGCGGCGTATTATGCCGTCCGCAGCGCACTTTCTTTTGATCCCGGACAATGGGAGCGGATCCGCCGATCCGTCGTGATGCGCTTGGCAGTCTGTGCGGTCTTAAAATTCCTCGAAGACCCTAGAAAAAGCCCGGGGCGCAATCGCGCCCCAGGCCTTCGGCTGCTCCGCAGGAACCACTACTGACGCTGATAGTTCTGGGACTGATGGCGCTGCCAGTCCGGCTTATCGCTGTACGGATAGTCGCTCGAGATCCGGCGCCCCGACGAAATCACATCGTTCATACCAACGAGCGATGGATAGTCACCGGGGCCAAAGGTTCGGCATTCACCGCGGAAATCGACGTCACTGCAGAAGATCCAGTAGCCGCGATCGACCCGCAGCGACGACGCTCGATCGTTGAACAGGTCATACAGGTTCCCCTGTTCTTCGCCACTGAGACGGAATGCCCGGCCGGTCATATTGGGTCCCGAAAACAGCGTCGCACTGGCGCGGCCACGCATTTCGTCGCGCGGCATTTCGCCGCGTTGATCGTAAGACGGGCGAGCCGAACTGATGCGACCGCTGAGACCACCGAGCTCGGGATAGCGGCCTGGAACGAAAACTCGACAACCGCCGTGGGAATCAGCATCGCCGCAAAGCTCCCATGCACCGCCCTGCACGATCGCCGATTGATATCGGTCAACCGCGTGCGATCCGGCAAAATTGGGGTCCGGTTGGTCGATCATAAATTGTCGTCCGCCAAAATTCTCGGATTCAAAAAATATGATGCCGCCTTTAGGTTGCGGCGCGACAGCCGGGGGCCGCAATTCGGCCGTCGGCGTGAGCGTCGGCCGCACGGAACTGATCCGGCCGGACCAAGCGTCGAGGCTCGGATACCGGCCCGGAGTCAGGGTCGTGCAGTCGCCCCCGAAGTTGTAGTCGGCGCAAACTTCCCAGGAGCCGCCTTCGACGATCGCTGAGCGCGCATATCGATCGAAGCCGAGGGTGCCGAATCCCGGCAGCGATCGGTCAGTGGAAATTTGACGCCCGCCGAAGTTTTCGGCTTCAAACAGCGTAATGGCAACAATCGGCGGCGCGGCGGCTAAGGGAGCCATTCCGACCGGCCGCACAGAACTGATCCGGCCCGACCAGTTGTCGAGCATCCGATACCGGCCCGGAGCCAGGATCGTACAGCCGCCGCTGAAATCGTGGTCGGCACAAACTTCCCATGAACCACCTTCGATGACTGCCGACCGCGCACGGCGATCGAAACCGAGGGCGCCGAAGCTTGGCAGCGACCGGTCAACGGTAATTTGATGGCCGCCGAAGTTTTCGGCTTCAAAGAGTGTAACGTTGCCCATCACCGTGCCCGAAGCAAATACGATGACGACAAGGATGAGATGCTGCCATAACCGGTTCATTGTGTTACCCCTCGTTCATGCCCACGAATCTGGGCGTTGCGATCAAGCACAGTTGCTCGGTAGTCACGTAGTAATAGTCTGGCGAAATCACCGGAGTCTCAGACTGAGCCAAGGCCGTTAGAGAGACAGCAGGCGCTCAAAAAACGAGCGGTAACGACGCAGGGCAACGCGCAGATCCTCAGTGGACGCCTTGTCCTTGCCTGCCGGGGCCGGCTGACCTTCGAGCTTTACGCGCTCACCGGAAAATGTGTCCGCTAAGCTCTTCATGACCTGGGTAACGAGCTCGTCCCCTTGCCGGACGGCTTGCACCGGGTCATCAACAAAACTGCTTTGTACGGCATCCCAGCGCGAGCGAAAATTCTTGGCCACATCGGGCACGAAGAGTGGGGCGAGTTGCTCACCTTCATTCATCACTTCGGAGGTCTTGTTTCGACCACTGATTCTTTGAGATCTCGAGCAAGTTCTGGTTGCGCAGTCGCTGTCTCTGCCTCCGCAGCCAAATCCGCCGGGGTGAAACTTCTTTCCTTCAACTCTACGTTCATGATTACACCTCCATTGGCGTTGGCTGCGTGACTTCAACCTTGCTTTCCTCGACCTCAAGCAGTTCGTTGAAAAGGGCGCGGTAATGCACGACCGCTGCGCGTAGCTCCTCGGTGTTCGCTTCGGCGCGTTCGTTGCGCACCGCGACGGCCTGTGCCGCCCGGTAATGGTCGACAACGGCGGGGTGATCGACTGAGATGTCGGCCGCGCGGCGCTCGAAATCACCGACAGGGTAGCCGCGCCGTGACATCAAATCACGAACCAACTGGTCCGCCTGGACGAATACACCTTTGGGGTCATCTACGAAGCGGCCTTGCAAGACCTTCCACGCCTCACTAAACCGGGCGGCATCGGACGGCGGTAGAGGAAGGAGTTTGAAGCGTTGAACGCGTTTTTCGCGCGCCTTGAGTTCCGACTCGCCCTTTGTTTGGCTTCCGAGTTCATGAACGGTTCGGCCGTATTCCGGACCAAACCGCTGTTGAAGTCTTTGCGACTGCTTTTTCTTGTAGGAGACCCATGCCCCAAGTGCAAACAACACAAGGACGACAGCCCCACCAAGGACGATCCATGTTTGTGTGCTTATCGAATTCATGTGTTACGTCCGATCTTGATTGTTCCGTCTGTGGCATGCAGCCCGGAGATTCACGCGTAGTCTGGCTCCGGGCTGGTTGATGAAACCTGCGCAAAATGCGTTCCACACCCGCGCTATCGGAGTTACGTCGATTCCCCGGATTCACGCGCGATGTCAGCCGGTCGCGTTTGATGCGGGAGAATACGGCGAGCCTGCTGCGCTGTCTGCGCGCTAGCGCACATACGGACTTGGCGCGCTGGCAGATTGCGGCGCGAGAAGGGGTTCGGGAGTTACCTAGCGACGCAAGCGCCGGAGACTGTCAAGTTCCTTCGTGACCACTTCGCAGCACTCGCAGGATCCCGCATCGAGACCCCGACGATCGCTCATCCAGCGCGTCGCGGCTCTTTCCAGAAACCCTGATAGACGCAGACGGACGGAGCGCAAGGTGGGATGCCGGCTAGGTTCATCCTTCGTCGAGGCTGATTTGAATGACCGCTTTCGGGAGGGGCGTATGGCTGCTTTGGGTCGATTGCAGCCGTTGGCCAATGTCTCGGCGAGGCTAGCGGTCGAGCGCCGCGTAATGACGAAAGATGCCGTCCGGTTGAACGGGATACGGCGTGACGACGCCAAGTACGCTGCAATCCGCGGCCGCGCCGCAACCCGCGCGTGCAGCGCCATCATGTGCGGATAATGCCGCGCGATTCGCGCCATCGCCTTCGGAAACGCGTAGCGCAGGCCGGCCACGATCTGGAACAGCGACAGGTCGGCATAGGTGAGGCGGCCGCCGACCAGATGGGCAGGACCGCTCGGATTGCGCTGCAAGCACGCGTCTCGAAGTAGCCGAGGAATTTCGGCAGCCGGTTGGCGACGAAGTCGGCGGCGCGGCGCTTCGCTTCGCGCCGCTGGTCCTCGTAGTAGAGGCCCGACGCGATCGGATGATGGGTGTCGTGCACTTCGCACGACCAGGTCGGCGATCGTGAGCTGAAGCTGGTGCGTCCAGAGCCGCCCCGCGTCGCTCTTCGGGCGCCAGGTCGTGGCGCTCGCCCAGAAACAGCAGGATGTTCGCCGTCTGGCCGATCAGGAGCTTGCCGGCCTTGAGGAACGGCGGCGCGAACGGTGGGCGGGCCTGACGCGTTGCCGTCGAGCAGCGCGAGCATCGCGCTTCGCCGCCGGTCGGTGCGCGCGACGTCGACGTAATCGGCGCCGGCCTCTTCGAGCGCGAGGCGCACGAATTCGCCGCGTCCCTGGATCGATGGCCAGTAGTAGAGCTCGTAGCGCATTTAGTATCTTCGGGGTCGGGGCCAGCGGGTCGAGGTCATTACGTGCTGACGAGATTTTCTCACCTAGCGAGGACTGGGTAGGCACCCGAAGATCGTTGCCTATTCCTGAAATTCGTCGCACTGGGGACCTTGAGCCTGGTCCGGGTCGGTTGCAGTCGTTCACGAAGGTCTCAGATCGGCCAATGCTGTTGAAGAACTCCCTTGAAAGTGCGCGCCTGGCAGCTATGCTGAAAGCAAGGCGTTCGAGAGGGAGCGACGGCGATGATGGGGCAACGAACGGGCGGGCAGAAGCCGTTGTTCTACTCATTCAAGCTTGATGAACACATTCCGACGGATCACCTGCTGCGAGGGATTGATCGTTGCCTTGACCTCAGCGAGCTGAGGCGTCACCTCATACCGTTCTACAGCCATACCGGGCGGCCGTCGATCGATCCAGAGTTGATGGTACGAATGCTGATCGTGGGTTACAGCTTCGGCATTCGCTCCGAGCGCCGGTTGTGCGAAGAGGTTCATCTCAATCTGGCGTATCGCTGGTTCTGTCGACTCGGCCTGGAGGACGCGGTGCCGGACCATTCGACCTTCTCGAAGAACCGTCACGGCCGTTTCCGTGAGAGCGATGCGTTTCGGCAGGTGTTCGAGGGTGTGGTCGAGCGATGCATGAAGGAGGGACTGGTCGGTGGCGAAGGCTTTGCCGTCGATGCCAGCGTGATCAAGGCCGATGCCAACCGCAGCCGCAGTACTGAGCGCGAGGAGGCGGACCTGCGTGATCCACAGCTCGCGACGCGGGCGGTACGCGAGTATCTGGCCGCGCTCGATGAACAGGGTGAGCCAATCACCGTTCCCGCGTCGATCTCGCCGACTGATCCCGCGGCGCGGTGGACGGCGGTGGACGGGCCAGCGTTTTATGCCTACTCGACCAACTATCTGATCGATGTGCAGGCCGGCATCATCGTCGATGTCGAAGCGACGCCAACGTTGCGAACGGCTGAAGTCAATGCGACACGGACGATGATCGAGCGCGTCGAGGAACGGTTTGACCTGAAGCCGCAGCGGCTGATCGGCGACATGGCCTACGGTAGTGCCGAGTTACTGGGCTGGATGGTCAACCAGAAAGGGATCGAGCCGCATGTGCCGCCGTGGGATAAGACACAACGCAACGACGACACGCTATCCAGCAGCGATTTCCAATGGGACGAGCAGGCCGACGAATATCGCTGCCCGCAGGGCAAGGTGCTGCGCAGGCAATGGCGCACCTTCAGGATCCAGCGTACCCATGTCACCAAAGACGGCGCCATTCTCTATCACTCCAGACAAGCAGACTGCGCGACCTGCCCGATGAAGCCTCGCTGTTGTCCGAACACACCGACTCGGAAGATCGCGCGCAGCATCCATGAATCGGCACGCGATATCGCTCGCGACATTGCCAAGACCGACGCGTACAAGCAATCACGCAAGGATCGCAAGAAGGTCGAGGTGCTCTTTGCACACCTCAAGCGAATCCTGAAGCTTGATCGACTGCGTTTGCGTGGGCCGAATGGCGCTCACGACGAGTTCCTTCTGGCAGCAACCGCGCAGAACTTACGACGAATGGCGAAGTGGTTGTTCTCCACAGAACCAGAAGTGACGAACATGGCAATCTGAATTGGCGAAGAACACTGTCGCCATTACAAGCACAGCAACCTCATTCACCGATCCGCCTTCCACCCAACGTTCGCGGGAGCACCTCCTCGCTCAAACGCTGCGTTTTTCAACAGCATTGGCCAGGAGCGGA
>CAVZLP010000010.1:0-345234 GCA_963776175.1 uncultured beta proteobacterium
TAAGCGAATCCCATTTTCTTCAGGAACGGAGGCCAGCGCGGGTCGCCTTGCAGCGGCCGAAAGAACGGGTCGGAGGACGTCATCGCCAGCCCGGGATCGCGTTGCGTGTACGCGCGCTCCAGCCATTCGAACGCGCGGTCGATTTCACCGCGCCACGCGCACGCCTCCGCGATCTGATACGCGGCCTCGTTCCCGTGACGTTCGATCAGCTGCGCCATTGCGGCGTCCGACTCTTGCTTGTGACCGAGCGTATGTTGTGCGAGCGCGATTCCCAGCAACCGGAAATCCGGGAGGACCTCGCGTTCGGCCAGCTCGAGTGCCTCGGTCGCTCGACCTTGCGCCAGGCGCGTCGCGCAAAGGAAGCAGTGGACCAGCCCTGCCTTGGCATTGAGATCGATGGACGCGTCGAGTGCCGCCTCTGCCTCGTCCAGGCGGCCCGCGAGAAAGCAGCGCAAGCCCAATATGCGTTGGGCGGACGAGCTCAAAGGATCCAGCGCCGCGGCTTTGCGCAGGAGGTCGATACCTGCATCCGGGCCGACGAAAATCCGGGTCATGCCGGCGACCGCACGCAGCACGTCGGCGTTGCCGGGCGCCAGCGCGAATGCGCGCTGATATTCGGCGTTGGCGGCTTTCCAGTCCCAATCGTAACCCTCGAGGACGTGCCCGAGACAGACGTGCCCTTCCGCCAGATCCGGCGCCAGCGCGAGCGCCCGGTTCGCGGCGTCGCGCGCCCGCTCGAAGCCTTCGCTCACCGGCGCCCAGCCGTAACCTGCTTGAACATGGTAGGCCTGCGACAGGCCGGTCCACGCCAGGGCGAATTCGGGGTCCAGCGCGATCGCCTGACGGAAGTAGTCGACGCCGCGCGCCACATCCGCCTGCGTCATCCGGTCGATGAAATAGCGCCCCTGCAGATAGAGGCGATAGGCCTCCGGATTGTCGGCGCGACCGGCGGCGGCTGCCTGGACTTCTGCCTTCGCCTTGGCATCCGCGACTGCCCCAAGGCCCTCGCCCAACAGCGCCGCACGCAACTCCTTGACCACCGACTGCGCGATGTCGTCCTGAACGGCGAAGATGTCCTCCAGCTCGCGGTCGTACGTCTCCGACCACAGGTGCGAATCGGTCGCCACCTGGATGAGCTGCGTCGTGATGCGCACGCGCTTGCCGGACTTGCGCACGCTGCCCTCGAGGATGGTGGCGACGTTGAGCTTTTGCGCGACGGTCGGAATGTCGATGTCCTTGCCCTTGAAGAAGAACGCCGACGTCCGCGACGCGACGCGCAACCCGCGGATTTTCGCGAGCACGTTGAGCAATTCCTCCGAGAGCCCGTCGGCGAAGTACTCGTTCTCCTCGTCGCGGGACATGTTGATGAACGGGAGCACGGCGATCGACGGCGTTTCCCGGTCGAGCGGAGCGAGCGTAGTCTTCAGTGGCGGAAAGCTCTGTGGCAAGTCGGGATGGCAGAGCTGGAACACCGCTTCCCGCCGGGCCAGGTCCTTGAGCCCGTGTTCGCCCAGCCCCTTGGCGGTAGCCAGCGGCGGCAAGTGATCGCGGCACAGGTCGTGCGTCGACTCCGACAGAAGCGTCTGGCCTCCATGGCCGGCGGCCAGCAGCCGTGCCACGCGATTCAGCGGGGCGCCGAAATAGTCGCCGTCACGGAATTCGACCGCCCCGGTATGGAGGGCCATGCGCACGCGGAGCTTCGCCGATTCCGGCCAGCGCTCGGCGTGAATCGCTCGCTGCGCCTCGAGCGCTGCCGCCAGCGCGTCCGGAGCCGTGTGGAATGCCGCGCAAAAGGCATCGCCGCCGGTCTTGAACACATGGCCGCTATGCGCCGCGATGCACTGGCGCACGAGCGCGTCGTGCCGCGGCAGGGCGGCTTGCATCGCCGCCTGCTGCGACTCCCACAGCCGCGTGCTGCCTTCGATGTCCGTGAACAGGAACGTCACCGTGCCCGTCGGAAACGACGGCGCGGAAGCGTCGGCGCGAGTGATGGAGGACATCGAGTCGTGTCGGATCGGCCGGGACGTGATGCGCCGTGGAGAAAAGGAAGTGCACCCCCGCAAAGGGCGCGCAGCGGCAGCGTAACACGGGTTGGTGCGGGCCGCTTAGCTCGCCTGACGCCCCGTAGCTTTGCTTACGACCCCGACCGATCTTCCCGAACAGATCGGACGCGACTGCCGGCCTCCTTCACTTTCGGCGCACGACGGTAGATCACGTAGTAGACGAGTGCCACCAGCACACTTCCGCCGAGGATGTTGCCAGCGAGGACCGGGACCAGGTTTCGCCACAGGCCGGAAATGTGCACGGCATCGCCTGCCGCCGCCTGGAGCATTATCGCAAGCGTCAGGAAGTACATGTTCGCGATCGAATGCTCGAAGCCGGCAGCGACGAAGGCTGCGATCGGCATCAGGATCGCCACGAACTTGTCGACCAGGCTCCGCCCGGCAAGGGTCATCCAGACGGCCATGCACACCAGCACATTGCACAAAACGCCTCGAAAAAACGCCGTCCAGAACGGCAGCGACGATTTTGCCGCCGCGATTTGCAGGTACGTCCTGCCTATCGCACCGCTGTTCATGTCGGTGTGCCCGGACAGGAGGACAATTGCCGCGAGCCCGGCGGCGCCGACGAAGTTGGCCGCGCATACCACGACCCAGTTATGGAGTACCTCACGGGTCGTCATGCAGCCGTGCGCCCAAGCCATGGCGAGCAGGTTGTTGCCGGTGAAGAGCTCGGCGCCCGCTACCACCACGAGGAACAACCCCAGCGAGAACGCCGCGCCACCGAGCAGGCGAGAAGCCGCGAATCCCAGACTCGAATCGCTCGCCACGATGACATAGAACAGCGATCCCAGCCCGATGAAAGCGCCCGCAAGGATTCCAAGCATCACCAGAGAAAGCAGCGGTGTGCTCGCTTTCGCGACACAAACGGCCTCTACCCGCTCCGCGATTTCCTTTGGCGCATAGGCATCGAATCCGACGCTCGGTCCCATGCGGCAACTATCCGCTCGGCCCGTGGCATTGCTTTGACCAGCGTCAAGCTCTCGAGAGTCGCGGGACCCTCGGAGGGCGGCATCGGGCGGCTTTCGCCGCCGCGATCAGCCCGGCGAGCCTGCGGGTGTGAGATAGCGCCGAAACCACGCGGCGGCAAGCGCTGCGACTGCCTCCAGCGTACCGGGCTCCTCGAACAGGTGGGTTGCCCCGGGCACGATCTCGAGGACCTTATGGCACACAAGCTGCGCGTACGCCTCGCGGTTCAACCGGATCACCGTGGAGTCTTCGCCGCCGACGATCAGCAGCGTGGGGGCGGTAATGCGGCGAAGCGCAATCGCTCCCGCCATGTCCGGTCGGCCACCCCGCGAAACGATCGCGCTCACACGCGGCCCCAGTTCGGCAGCCGCGACGAGGGCAGCAGCGGTGCCCGTGCTGGCACCGAAATAACCCAGCGGCAGGCCGGCGACTGCGTCCTGACGCGCGAGCCATTCGGTCGCGCCGATGAGGCGCGAGCTCAGCAGCGGGATGTCGAAGCGGGTCGCGTAGTCGCTGTCCTCGGTGACAGTCAACAGATCGAACAGCAGCGTGCAGATGCCGGCGTCGGCCAGCACCCGCGCGACAAAGGCGTTGCGGGGACTATGCCGCGAGCTGCCGCTGCCGTGCGCGAACGCTACGACGCCGACCTTCGCCGGTGGAAGGGCAAGCGTGCCCTGCAGCCGCTCGCCGTCGACCGGAATCTCGACGCTGAACGCCCTGCCCTGCGGCGCTGGCTGCGGGTAGTTGGGCATGCGAAGCGTGCTTGAGGGCGATTGCGATCAGCTGGAGCGACGCTTTCAGCGTTGACGCGATCGCTTCTCCTCATTGCGCTCGAGCGCAATGCCGATCACCTCCAGCAAGAGACCTAGGACCAGTGGGATTATTCCAACCCAGACCGGCGGCGCAAGCAACATAAGCACCGCGCCGATGCCGATGAGACTAAGTGCGACGACCCGCCGGGCCAACGTGTTTCTGATCATGGGTCTGTTCCTGCTTCCACGTCGCTGGGGCGTGCGGCAACTGGGTGTAAAGCTGGCCAACCTGCTGGACCCTGCGAGGCTGGCCGAAAGCCGCCTCTCCTCTACTTCCTTGTACGCCCGCCCGGTCGATGCGCATTGATCGATGTCAACCTGGGATGCCGCAGAGGCTCCGCGGCGCAGGGCCATCCGCGCGGCACGCTCAACTGAGCTTGCCGAGCCACAGCGACAGGTCGTGCAGCGTCTCGCGCAAGGCCTTGAACCGCCGCGCGCCCAGATGCGCAGCCCAGTCCCGCTCGATCGCGGCCACGCAGCCGAGGATGTGAGGAACCATGTCCCAGCCCCGGTCGGTCATGCGCACCACCCGCGCTGCCCCGCTGGCGCCGGCACGTCGCTCGATGTAGCCTCGGCGCTCCAGCCCCGCGAGCACGTAGTTCATGGCTTGCCGGGTCATGTTGCACTGCCGGGCCAGATCGATCGGGCGGCGCCCGTCGGGGCCCGGGTACAGGAACACCCCCAGCTCGGTGGTAGTGATGTCGAAGCCGTTGCTGTTGAGAGCTTCGAGCAAGCGGGCCACGACCACCTCGTGCGGCAGGCGCAGCAGCGAGCCGATCATCGGCGTGACCGCCTTCTGCGCCCGCCTCCTCGACGTGCTTCTTTTGGTGTTTGACATTTTCGTAAAGATTCTGTACATTCGCAGTACAAAGTTTTTACGGAGGGAGTTTGCCATGAATGAAGCGCGTACGCCAGCAGCGCCGGAGCTCATCCGCCTCGGACAACTGGAAATCCGGTACTTGCAAGAGGCAGGCGACGGCTGCCAGATGGGTGCCTTCGAGATGCGCGTGCCGCCGGGCTCCAATGTGCCGCCGCCGCACAGTCATTCCGCCAATGAAGAGCTGGTGTATGTACTCGAAGGAACGCTGCGCTACACCGTGGGCAGCGAGACGCGCGACTTGCAGCCCGGTGACTCCATGGCCACGCCGCGCGGCGTCGTGCACTCGTTCAGCAACCCGCACGGCGCCGTGGCGCGCGCGCTTGTGATCAACACACCGGACATCGGGGCGCAGTACTTCCGCGAAGTGAGAGCCATCGTCGATGCGGGAGGACCGCCCGACAAGGCCGCGCTGATGGCAACAATGCAGCGGTTCGGGCTGGTTCCGGCGGCGCCCGCGGGAGCGCCGCCGCACTGACAGCCACTGGCGCGCGCGTCGCAGCCAGCGGCTCGAATCTGCGGATGCGTCGCTGTAGCGCGCTAGGGATGGTCCTGCGCTTGCATCGCTCCCGATTTCAGGACGCGAACGCCCGGGCCCGCGGTGAGAATGGCGGTCAGCAACGCCGACGCCACGGCACGGGCCTCGATCGGCCGCACGCCCTTCGGAATCATCCAGCGGATGGGCCCGACAAGCCGCGACGCCCAGACTTCCAGACTGCGCGCCGGTTGTCCCAATGGCGCCCGGTCGCCCAGCAGCATTGACGGCTGCGCGATTACGATGGACTGGTAGCCAAGCTGCGCGACGGCGGCCTCCATCTCCCCTTTCACGCGATTGTAGAAGACGCGCGACTTTGCATCGGCGCCCAGGGCCGATACGACGGCCAACCGCGTCGCACCCGCGGCTCTGGCGGCTCGTGCAGTACTTACGACGAAGGTAAAGTCCACTTGACGAAATGCCGCTTCCGAGCCCGCAACCTTGATCGTCGTGCCGAGCGTGATGAACACGTCATCCACCGGTGGGAACGCTTTGGGAAGCTTTGCGAAGTCGACGTGGTGAACTTTCACCTTGGGATCGGCCTTGATGTCCGGCGCCGCGCGGCGCAGCAGGACATGTATGCGGCGGTATCGCCTGCTGGCCAGCAGGAGGGTCAACAACGCGCGACCGACGAGGCCGGTGGCACCGGCGAGCAAGGCGGTGCGCGGAGCTGCGGATGCGTCGTCCATGCGACGACTATACCCGCGCCTCGGGGCAGCGCGCGCGCCGCGCACGCCGCACGGCCGACCCGGAACCTTCGCCGCACGGGCATCTCCAATGCCAGGGTCGGACTATCCCTCGTCTTCTCGAGAGCCATTCCCAACAACCTATGATTGCTTGCATCTGCCGCGCCGCGTGGTTCATCTCCAAGCTGGCCGCGCTCGGCATGCTGATGTTCGCCGCCGCGTCTCGCGCAGAAGCGGCCCTGGGCGAAACCGAGGCGTCGGTGCAGGTCGACCAGACGCGGTTGGAAGCGACACTGCGGGTGATGCCGGCCGAAAGGCTGACGGTTCACGAGCTCAAGACGGCGGGAACGACGGTCAGGGAATACGTGTCGCCTGCGGGCATGGTGTTCGGCGTCGCCTGGGAAGGAGCGGCAATGCCGGATCTGCGACAGCTTCTCGGAGCGTACTTCGACCCATACGTCGGCGCAGCGGCAGCGAGGCGCACACGCCGCGCTCCCGTGCTGATCGAATTGCCAGGCGTGGTCGTGTTCTCGAGCGGGCACATGCGGGCCTTTGCCGGCAAGGCGTATCTGCCCCAGAGCCTGCCGCAGGGTGTCGCCGCAGCGGACATTCAATGATCCGACCGCCGATGGACCGCCTGCGGGCCCCGCTCTTGCTGGCTACCGTGCTTTGCCTCGCCGGCTGCGGCGGCGGTGGCGGGCTCATCGTCAAGCCAGCCGACGCAGAATGTGCAAGCCATCACGGTCGATGGTGGACCCGCGAACATTCCGGACCTCGTCTTCACCAGCGTCACCGTCTGCGCTCCGGGTTCCAGCAGCAATTGCCAGACCATCGACCACGTCCAGGTCGACACCGGATCGACCGGCCTGAGGATCGTCGCGTCGGCGCTGTCTCCGACGCTGTCTCTTCCGCAACAGATGAGCGCCACCGGCAATCCGCTCGCGGAATGCGCCCAGTTCGTCGACGGCTACAGTTGGGGGTCGGTGCGAGTCGCCGACATCCGCATGGTCGGCGAGCAGGCGAACTCGGTGCCGATCCAGATCATCGGCGACCCCGCCTTTCCCACGATTCCTCCAAGCTGCTCGAACAGCGGTCCACCCGAGAACACCGTGCATGGCATTCGGGGCCAACGGGCTGCTGGGCGTAGGCCTGTTCCTGCAGGATTGCGGCAGTGCGTGCGTTCAGGCCGCCGTTCCGGGCGCCTATTACACATGTCTGTCAGCCGGCTGTCAGCCGACGCAAGTCGCTCTTGTGCAGCAACTGCAGAACCCGGTCGCGATGTTCGCCTCCGACAACAACGGCGTGATCATCGCGCTGCCGTCGGTTCCGGCGACCGGTGCGGCCACGGCTGCCGGCTCGCTGATCTTCGGCATCGGGACCCAAGCGAACAATGGCCTCGGCGGCGCCGCGGTGCTGATGGTGGACCCGAATACGGGCAACATCGTGACGACCTACAACAGCCACACGTATGCCAACAGTTACATCGACGCCGGTACGAGCGTCCTCGCATTCGGCAACAACGCCTTCCCGGTATGTGTCGGCGCGGGCGCAGGTCTTTACTGTCCGCCCACAACCCAAAATCTGTCGGCGACGCTGCAGGGACCCGTCAAGGGCGCGGCCACCATCGGCTTCAGCGTCGCCAACGCCGATCAGCTGTTTGGCGCCAGTCCCGCCTCCGATGCATTCGACGATCTGGCGGCGCCCGCCGGCGACACGATTACTTTCGCCTGGGGCCTGCCCTTCTTCTTCGGACGCAGCGTTTACACTGCCATCGAAGGCCGCGTTACGCCCGGCGGCAGCGGACCGTACGTCGCCTTCTAGAAAATTCGCTGTCAGCGGCGGTTGCGCTATTTCTCGACGACGACCTTGGTCGACATGCCTGACTTGTAATGCCCGGGCTGATTGCACAACAGAAGGTACGTTCCGGCTTTGAGATTCAGCGTGAGCTTGCCGCGGGCACCGGGCTTCAACTCCGAAATCTCGCCCAGCGAGTGCACGCGCTTTTCGATGATCTTGCCGGTCTTGGTGTCGTAGGGTAATTCCTTTCCGTCTGACGGGGCCGGAACCACCAGCATCTCGTGCACGAGATCCTTCGATCGGTTGACCGCCTCGAACGTCACGCGGCCGGCTTTCACCTTCGCGGTATCGGCTTTGATCACCATGCCTGAATTGGAGGGATCGACACTCGGGTCCTGAAGCGTGACGGCGACGATTTGTGCCGTGGCGGCATATGCAGTGGGCGACAGCGCGGGGCACGACAGTGCAATGGTCAGCAAAGCGGTGACGAGTCGTTTGGTCATCGTTACGTTTCCTAGGGTAGGGACTTGCGCGGCATCATACGCGAGATTGTCGCGAGTATCCTATTGGGCGGGTGCGACCGCATGCCCTACGCTCTGTAGTGAGGGGAAGGGCCCGATCGCGGACTGGGGTCCTTACTTACACGCGCCGACCCACTTTGCCTCGGTTTTCGCACCACCGGTGCTCGACCCTTCAGACCTATCGCCGTGATAGGTCGGGTGGGGAATCGGCCTTTCTGCGGCATGCAACTCGCACGACCCAGCGTCCACTCAACCCGGGTCGGGCGTCCACAACCGGCGCCAGCCTTCGCGACCGAGGCGGCGCAGCGTCTCGATATTCCGCTCGTAGATCGCGGCAGCATCGGGATACGCGGCCACGGCGCGGTCGATGCTGGCCTCGCGCAACAGGTGCAGCGTCGGATGCGGTGAACGGTTGGTGTAGTTGGCGATGTCGTCGGGTGCGCTGCCGGCGAACTCGTAGGCCGGGTGGAAGCTCGCAATCTGCAAGCTGCCTTCGTGTCCGAGGTTCCTGATCGTCCTGTCGGCCTCCTTCAGGAACATGTGAAAGTCGATGAAATCGTTCATCACCCGCGGATGGATCAGCAACGTGGTATCGACCTCTTCCGGATCCGCCTGCCCCAAGAGTTCGATCTCGTGCCGCAGTTCCGCGAGCAATTCCTCGGCCGTCGTCGCCGCGGTGACTGTGAAACGAATCTTCCGCTTGACGTAGACGGCTTTGGCGAACGGGCACAGGTTGAGCCCGATCACCGCTCGCTCCAGCCAGCGTTGCGTCGACGCGATCACGTCGGCTGTGGTCGCCACATCGTCAAAGGGGGTCAGGACATCGCTCATGGCTGGGAGACGGGCTGGGGCTTGGAGTCACGATGCCGGCAGTGCTCGCCGCGGCAACACCATCGCAACGGCGATGAACACGATGATGCCCACCACGCCGATCGCAGCTTCGACGTCGAGCAATCCGGCCGCGCCCCAGCGGGTGTGCGCCCAGCCGTCGACCACCGTCATGTACGCGATCGGCATGTTCGACAGCGAAGCGTACACGTTGTACTTCGTCGCCGCCGCGCCGAGGCCGATCGTCTCGAGCACTACCGCCGTGAAACCGGCGTAGGTCAGTCCCTGAATGAACGCGTAGATCAGCGTGAACACAACGTACATCTCCTCGGTGCGCGGCGCCAAGGCCATGCCGACGGTGCATATCGCCATCAGCAGTCCGTACACCGCGTACGCGGTTTTGCGGTCCATTCGGTCGCTGCCGTAACCGCCGAAGAGACAACCGACCGCGGACACGATACCGCTGAAGACTCCCGTTGCTAACGCCACGGTATTCGCGCTGGCGTGCCAGTCATCGGCCACTGCCGCCCACAGATTAGTCGCAGCGCCGGAACCGATGGGAAGAAAGCAGATGAGAAGCGCGAGAATGCCCGCCCGGGTCCGTGCCACTTGCCACAGATCCTTCAACACTGCGACCAGCATGCGACCGTAGTGCCCGGTTCGCGCGAGCGGCGGGGGTTCGGGCACGAACCACAGCGCTGCTCCACACAGGGCGCATGCCACCGCAATCACGGCGCCGGCCATCCACGGGTCGGGCAGCGTTTGCGCCAGCCATAGCCCGGCACCGCCACCCAGGCCATTGCCGCCGAGGTTACCGGCCTGGAACCATCCGCCAGCGCGACCGTGCAAATCCGGTGGCGTGTTGTAGACCATCAGGCTTTCCGTCGCCATTGCCAGAAAGGTGGATGCAACATTCGAAATCAGCACTGCCGCATACAACAGCGGCAGGGATTGCGTATCGGCGGGGACCGCTCCGGTCACGAAAATACCCAACGCGCTTACCAGGCCCGCGAGTAGGTACCATGTCTTGCGCGACAGCGTCGTGTCCGCCACCGGCGCCCACAGGAATTTCCAGGTCTGTGGGAGATAGCTGAACGCGACGAGCCCGGCGACCTCTTCCACGCTGACGCCGGCCTGCGTGAGTTGATAGCCGATCGCCACGGAGAGGTACCCACCCATCGCTCCGAATGGAACGATCAGGAATAGGAATACGCTCGGGTGGGTTCGGCGCAAGAGAAAGGTCGCGACGGATCAGGATCGAGCGGGCAAACCGCGGCCTGTTAGATATCAGATTGCCGCGCGGGTGAGCGTGTAGGCGGATAGCTTCAGAATGCTAGCGCGCCCAGCACTTCCACGAGCTTCGTCCGCTGCGCAACGTCGGTCATCGGATAGGTTTCCAGCCAGCCGCGGCTGGAGAAACCGGGCTGAAGCGCGCGGATCTCCTCCGCTTCCCAAGCCGCAGCTGCTTTGTCGCCAGCCATTACGTACAACGCCGCCATGTATATATGCGCCTCGAGGTTCACCGGATTGCGTGACAGCGCGTGCTCCAGATTGACCCGTGCCTGCTCGAGGTCCCCGAGAAACAGATACGCGCGTCCGAGCAGCAAGAAGTATAGATCCCCAGCCTGGGGATTGAGGCGCATCGCGGTTCGCAATAACGGCACGGTATCGGCCGGACGCCCGATGTACGTGTTGATGCCGCCCATCAGCGCATAGCCATCGGCGAACGATGGGTAGAGCCGGACGGCGGTCTCCAGGTACTGCAACGCCTGTTCGTGCTGACGCCGTTCTACGTGCACGAAGGCGAGCACCCAGTAAGTCTCCGGAATGTCCGGATTTATCTGGTGTGCGGTCCGGGCCATCTCGAATGCACGGTCGAGGGCGGCGGCGCCGTCTCCGGTCCATTGATTACGGAAGTCTGCGGCGTAAGTCAGTGCGAGCCCTGCATATGCACGAGCAAAGGCCGCGTCCAGCGCGATGGCGCGCCGGAACATTTCGCGAGCGGTCTCATTCTCCGCTCTTTGCCGGACGAGCAGCGCCGACTGCCCGCGCTGGAAATATTCATAAGCTTCCAGATTGCGGGTATCGCGCTGCGCCACACGCCGCAGCTCCGCTTCGCTGACCTTTGCAGGCAGAGTCTGGAGAATCTTCGGCCCAAGCTCTTCCTGGATCGCAAACAAGTCGGTCAGCGCACGGTCGAATCGCTCGGACCACAACTGTCTCCCGGTCTCCGCGTCGGTGAGATAGACGTGCAGCCGCAGGCGCTCGTCGACGCGCTGAACGGATCCGGACACGACATAGCGGATCGGTGGGGCATCGGTCGCGGTCTCGGCGCCCGCTTGGCCGCCCAAGGGCGCAAGGCTGATGACCCAGAGCCCGGACACTTTCGAGAGGTCGGTCACGAGGTCCGCTGCTAGGCCCTGAGCGAGCAGCACCGCCCGCGGGTCGTCGCCCAGAGCCTCGAACGGCCTGACGGTGACGGTCGGTTGCGCTGTGCGGGTCGCTTCGGTGCTCGGGATCGCTAGGTGGCCCGGAAGGACGCCGGTTACGTCTTCGCCCCTGCTCCACCAGATTGCCGGCTGCCACGAGCAGCAGTGCGACTAAGCCCGCTCCCGTCATCCATGGGACGCGCCGTTTGCGTTGGGCGTGCGGGGATTCCGAATCCGGCCGAACCGGCGCAGAGGCGATCTTCTCCGATCTCACCACCGGGGCGACCAGCCGGTAGCCTCCCTTCGAGATCGTCTGGATATAGGCCGGTCTCTCTGGGACATCCCCCAGGGCTTTCCGCAACTTGATGACGACCTGGGTGAGGGAGTCGTCACCCACAACCACGCCGGACCAAATGGCAGAAAGCAGCGCTTCGCGGCTCACGACCTGCCCCGGGCGGTCCGCAAGATACACAAGAACTGACATGACCTTGGGCTCGAGCTTCACGGCTTTACCCGCGGACGAGAGTTGATTCAGCGCGGGCTCGACCGTCCAGTCGCCGACTTGCACGTTCGCCCTCCGCGGCGCGGGAACCGATTCAGTGCCAACGGACATGACTCGGGCTCACGGTGACCACAACTCTATGAATGCTTCGCATCCTTCGCCAGAGCTTAGCCGTTTCTTCGGGACTTTTTAACCTGCGATCGCGTTCAATGTGCCGGCTACGGCAAATCAGATAGAAGTTTGACCACTAAGGAGGTGTCCCCATGAAGCGGTTTCTCACTCGTATGCTCCTGGTTTTCGCATCAGCGCTATGCTTGCCCCAATTGCCGGCGATCGCGCAGCAGGCGCTTGTCATCAAGCCACTGGCCGAAAAGAAGGTGACGGAGTTGCCGGCCGGACCGCTGTTCTGGAGGCTGGAGAATTTCCCCGCGCTCGCACAGGCGCAGGCCGCCGCGGGTCCCACGGGATTGGTCGTCCAATCGGGAGGCAAAGTCTGGCTCCTCACGCTCGGTCCGGCGGGCGGCGCATCGGCGGGTGGGACCAAGGTCGCCGAGGTTGGACCACTCCCCAACATCGTCGCGACGCAGTATCTCCTTCGGATCAATGAGGCAAGCGGCCCTCCCGGCAGCATAACGGCCGTGCACACGCATCCGGGCTCAGAAGCCTTCTACGTGCTCGCTGGCGAGACCAGCAGCCGGACGCCCGATGGGGTGATGCGTGTCGGAACGGGCGAGGGTGCGGCGGGCCGTGGCGGCAATACGCCGATGCAGGTGTCGAGCACCGGCTCGACGGACCTTCATTCGCTGGTGATGTTTGTGGTGGACGGCGCCAAGCCGTTTTCATCTCCGGCCGAGTTCCCGTAAGCCTAGCGCCACTCCTACGGGCGGCGAGGACACGCTGCTCCTCGCCCGTCTGCGTGAATCCACCCCGGGGGCGTAGTATGGCCGGACTTCAAGCCGTCGACGTATTGACTTGAGTGAGCCATCGGCCAGCGTTTATGCGCATCTGCCTCCTGACCAACCAGAATCTTCTCGCCGACCCCTTTCCCTCCGATGACTGGCCGTGCGATCCAAGGCCCTTTTATCCCGACGCGCACTGGCAGGTGGAGTGCCTCGAGAAGTCGACCTCGGTCGAACAGGTCACTCGTCGAATCCAGCAGGGCTTCGATCTCTTCTTCAATCTCTGCGATGGGGCCGCCGACCAGAACACCCCGGGCATCGAGGTCGTGAAGACGTTGGAAGAGCATGGTGTCGCCTTCACCGGCGCGACGTCGGAATTCTATGAGCCCTCCCGTGAGGCGATGAAACTCGCTTGTAAGGCCGAGGGCATCGACACCCCCGACTACGTCCTGGCAAGCTGCGCGGCAGATGTCGAGCGAGCCGCTCAGATACTGCGCTTTCCCCTCTTCGTGAAACACTACAGCAGTTATTCCAGCGTCGATCTTTCGCGGCGCTCCCGCGTCTGTTCGCCGGCGGGACTACGCCAGCAGGCACGCAAGATCGTCCGTCGCCATGGGGCGGCGCTGATCGAGGAGTTCGTCGAGGGGACGGAGTGTACGGTCCTCGTGGCGGAGAATCCGGAGGATCCGGCGCGACCCAAGACCTACACGCCGATTCAATACCGCTTTCCCGAAGGCGAGACCTTCAAGCACGCGGACATGAAGTGGGTGCATTACGGAAAGATGTCGGCCTTCCCCATCGACGATCCGATTCTCGATGGCCGCCTGCGCGATGTTTCTGCCCGCTTCTTTGTCGCTCTCAAGGGCGCGAGCTTCGGCCGCTGTGATCTCCGTGTCGACCGCAGCGGTGTGCCCTTCATGTTGGAAATCAATCCCAACTGCGGCGTTTACTACCTTCCCAAAGACGCCGGCAGCGCCGACCTCTGTCTGGCGCACGATCCGGAAGGCCATGTCGGTTTCACGCGCCAGCTGATCCGGGCGGCGTTGCATCGACATCGACAGCGCGCCGAGCGCCACGTCCCTCCCACGTCGGTCGCCAGACGGAAGCGTCTCCCCCTGTAACCGCTGATCGGCGGGAAACGACGAGCTCGCCCGGGCCGCGCGGTGCGATTGGCTTTCCTGCTCTGCTCGTTGCTAGAATGTGTTGATTTTCTGCGAGACAGGCGCAATGGAACAGTTTGGCGGCGAGCGGCGACTGGCGGCGATTCTCGCGGCTGACATGGTCGGTTATAGCCGACTGATGGAAGCCGATGAAAAGGGCACGCTCGCGCGGCTGAGGACTCATCGGCTCGAGCTCGTCGATCCGGTCATCGCCAAGAACAAAGGAGTCATCATCAAGACGACGGGCGATGGCATGCTCGTGGAATTCCAAAGCGTTGCCGACGCAGTGGAGTGCGCTGCCGAAATCCAGCGCAGGATGGCGCGGCGCAACGCGGATGTATCTCCGGCGCGGTGGATTCAATTCCGGATCGGGATCAACCTCGGTGACGTGATCGCCGAGGACGGTGACATTTTTGGCGATGGGGTCAACGTGGCGGCGCGCCTCCAGGAGCTGGCTGCGCCGAACGGGATCTGCGTCTCCGCCGCCGTGCGCGATCAGGTCGGCGATCGTCTCGAGGTCACGTTCGAGGACCTGGGCGAACAAAACGTCAAGAACATCGTCCGGCCAATCCGCATCTTCCGTGTCTTGTTCGACAAGGTCCCTCGCCCTCGCGTGGAAGGCGGGGCGGACGGTCCGAGCACGACCACCAAGCCGTCCCTGGTGGTGCTGCCTTTCATCAATATGAGCGGCGATCCGGAGCAGGAGTTCTTCGTCGACGGCCTCACCGAGGACATCATTACCGAGCTGTCCCGGTTCCGCGATCTGCTCGTCATTTCGCGCAACTCGGCATTCGTGCACAAGGGCAAGGCGGTCAAGGTACACGACATCGCGCGCGAGTTTGGAGTCCACTACGTGGTCGAAGGGAGCGTTCGTAAAGCCGGCGACCGCGTCCGGGTAACGGTGCAACTGATCGATGCCGAGACCGACCGCCATATCTGGGCGGAGCGCTACGACCGCAAGATCGAGGACATTTTCGCCATCCAGGACGAGGTGACCTCGTCGATCGTCGGCACGCTTCCCGGCCGGATCGAAGCCGCCGGCCACGATCGCGCGAAGCGCAAACCCCCACAAAGCATGGCAGCCTACGAATACGTGCTCGCCGGAAAGATACTGCACCACCGTACGACCAAGGAAGACAACGCCGAAGCGCAGCGCATGCTCGATCGCGCCATCGCGCTGGACCCGAAATATGCCCACGGGCATGCCTGGAAAGCATGCGTCTTGGCGCAGACATGGGTCAATAACTGGTGCGAAGATCGCAGAAACACCTGGAAACAGGTGATCGATGAAGCGCACGTCGCTCTCGCCCTGGACGACAACGACAGCGACGTGCACCGGGTTCTCGCAGCCGTGAGCCTGGCCCACGACGAACATGATAAGGCTCAGTATCACCAGGAGCGCGCGCTTAGCCTCAATCCCAACAACGACCTCATCCTGGTTCAGCAGGGTGAGCTGCTCACTTGGCTGGGCCGGCCCGAAGACGGCATAGAGTGGATCAGGAAGGCGATGCGGCTCAACCCGTACCACCCCGAGCGTTTCTGGAACCATTTGGGCCGCGCCCACTACACTGCGGGACAATACTCCGAAGCAGTCGCAGCGCTAAGCCGGATCACGCGGCCGGATTACACGCACCACGCTCTCCTCGCGGCCGCGTTGGGGCAGCTGGGAGACAAGACCGCAGCGGCCGCGCATGCGCAAGAGGTCTTGCGACAGGAGCCGACTTTCCTGGTCCAGCGGTGTCTAGCGACCGCGCATTATCGGCTCGACACCAATCGGGATCACCTCCGCGAGGGTCTGCTCAAAGCCGGATTGCCGGAGTGAAATAGCAGCGCGCCGGCCGCGGGCAACAGCCCGGCGTCACTTAACCGTCGGGCGTCACGAAACAATCACCCGGGGAGCTCATCATGAATGCCGAAGAGTTGCGCTCCGTCCAAGCTCCTCTGAAGGAGCACTACCGCGAAAACCCCGAGGCGGCGTTCATCACATTGCGCGCTGAAGGACGTCTGGGCGAAGGGGTCAGTTGCAAGATCTCAACGGGCAAGGCGCTGGTCGACGCCGGATTGCACCCCGGCACCGGAGGAACCGGGCAAAACGCATGCTCGGGTGACATGCTGCTGGAAGCCCTGGTGGCCTGCGCCGGGGTGACTCTAAACGCCGTTGCCACGGCGCTTGGCATCGAGCTCCGGGATGCCACGCTCCGGGCGGAAGGCGACCTCGACTTCCGCGGAACTCTGGGTCTCTCGAAGGAAGTTGCCGTCGGCTTTCAAAGTATCCGGCTGCAGTTCGTGCTCGACACCGACGCCTCGGAGGAGCAGCTCGCCACCCTTCTTCGCCTTACCGAGAGATACTGCGTCGTGTACCAAACGCTGGCACATCCGCCCGTATTGACAGTTACCCGCCAACCCGCCGTGCCCTAAGTGCCGTTGAAAGGACTTCGTCTCGCGCTCGCCCCACCATCGCCAATGAACCTACTCAAAGAAGGGCCCGATTCTATGTCATGGACCAAGCGGTGCTGGAAAATCGTGATATCCGTGATCGCGTTTACCGCATGCGCGCACGCGCAAGCGCAAACGGAGTTCGAACCACCGTCGGGAAAAGGACGCGTCGTCGTCGCGGTGTCCGGCTCGCTGGGCGCGGGAGCGTACCAGCTCGCCGCGCGGAAGCTCGCGCAATTCGGTTATGACGTGTTTCTCGTCGACGGCAACACCATGATCGGCGACGAGGGCGCGGCACTCAAGGCGACGATCGAGAAGGCGCAGCAGTCGGCGCATGCACTACCGGGAAAGGCGGGCGTAGTGGGCTTTTCGCTCGGCGGCGGTGTCGTCTTGAATCAGGCCACGCGATGGCCCGATCTCGTTGCCGTGGTCGTCGTCATGTATCCGATGACGACGACCATCAAGAATCCTAGGGGATTTGTCGCCAGGTTCAAGGTGCCGATTCTAGTGCTGGCCGGCGAAAAAGACAGCTATCGCGACTGTTGCCGCATCGAGACCATACGGGAAGTGGCCGCCGCAGCAGCCGAACGCAAATTGCCTTTCGAGCTGGTCAGCTATCCCAGAGCCGATCACGACTTCATCATGGGCGGACGCAACTATGATGCGATCGCCGCTCCGGACGCGTGGGAACGCACGGGCGCAAAGCTCGGACAGTACTTGGCGAACTAGGTCGAAACCAAGAGAACATCTGCGGTAGCGCCGCCGGGGTGGCCAGCGGCGTCATCCGCAACGACAAGGGCGACGGGCGCCGCGATGCTACCGCGCCGCGCTTCTCATGCCGCGCCGCCTAACCAGGACGAGCCCAGCGAGCGCCAGCAATGCCGCGGCCGCCCATTGCGCCCAGTCCAGCGGGACCGAGGTGATAGGCGCAATCCGGACATTGTCGAGCGCGGCGCCGGCGTTGAGGAAGCCGCCGGCTGGCGTGACGTCACTGACAAAATTGATCGTGCTGCTGGTCGAGGCCGCGACGAAAGTCAGCGTATGAGTCGTCCAGCCCATGTTGAATTGGCTCTTTCCGGTCGTGTCGAAGGTGAAGTTGGTGGTCACGCCATTGATCGTGACGGCCAGCGGCTTGACGACTGGCGGGTTCCCGTAGTTCCCGGCGAGGTCGAACGAAACGCGATAGGTGACACCCGGGGTCGTGTCGAATGTCTGCTGGATTCCCCCGATGCCGCCGGTGCCGACGAGATCCAAGCTGTTGCTGCCGTTGGAAGGCTCCCAGCCGCACCCGGGCGCGCTTTCCCAGTCGATATTTCCGACCGACACCGTCCAGCCGGTGATCCTCGTGTCGTTCACCGGAATGTTGAAGGTATTGCAAGGATTCGCAGGGCCCTGCTCGAAACTCCCGTTCTGAAACGGCGCGCCCCACGACACTCCCGCAAGCGCTCCCAGAAGCGCTGCTGTGGCCAACTTGATCATCAGTATCCCCTTGTCCCTTGCACATATCGCGCGGGCGTATCGCGGACATTCTATGTTCCGTGGCGCCGCGGCTCGCCGCGATCCGCGAGCGAGTTTAGGCTACGGCGTCGGAAGGGTCAATCGAGGACGCCCCGCAACCATCGGATCGTTCAATGGCAGGTTGGCGCGAGAGCACCTTGCAAATTGCGACTCGCTACCGCTGCGCCGATTGGCGGCCGCGCGACGCGGCGTTCGCGCGCTCGGCTCGGATCAGACGCTGCGCTTCGAGGCACCAGTGCTTCTTGATGCTGTGCCAGACGTCCGCGGCCCAGAGGATATGGTCATCGTCGCCGTCGGGTATCGTCGCCGCATCGGTCTGCTTGGTGCCCCCATAATCGTTGATCCAGTCGCGCTTGCGCGGCTCTTCGATCAGGTAGTCGGTATTGGGCACGAACACGTGGTTGTAGCCGAGCGGAAGATTGACGTTGCGCACCTGCGCGTTCCCCGTCTGACGGTAGAGGTCATACGAACTGGCGCCGGTGGGCGGCGTCAGCGCGATCGGGTCGCCGGCGATCGAATAGCCGGTGAATTCCTCGACGCTGTCGGGGATCG
This sequence comes from uncultured beta proteobacterium, assembly GCA_963776175.1. Classification (GTDB taxonomy): domain Bacteria; phylum Pseudomonadota; class Gammaproteobacteria; order Burkholderiales; family Casimicrobiaceae; genus PALSA-1003. Next base: position 18,582 of record CAVZLP010000010.1, read on the forward strand.
CGCGCAGGCGGCCGGCGAGTTGCCATCCGGTGGGCGCCCAGAATTCGAGGCCGCCGGCGCCGACCACCGAGGCGTACGAAAGCTTGACGCCGACGACCGGCCGCTGTGCGTGCGTCACCGGGTCGGTGATGGCGTACCGTTGCTCGGCAGTGTCGGTCAGTGGATTCCACACCAGGATGTCGCCGCCGAGATCTCCAGCGAGCTCGTGCAGCACCTTGACCGTTTGCATGCCGCCCTGGCTGTGGCCGATCATCATCGGACGAACGCCGTCGCGCTCGTAGTACCAGGCTAACTCGCCGGCCAGCCGTTCGCTCCTGCCGTACGGATTCTGCGACCATTCGCCGTTGTGCGGATCGCGGATCCTGCGCTTCCGGATAGCCCATTCCCACCAGGAATTTCCCGAACGATTCCATCATCAAATAGACGCCGACGACGCCGCCATGGACGAGAACGATGCGCGGTGTCGGCCCGGCCGCGAGGTCGTTACGCACGTCCTCGTCGCTGATCCGGTCGGGGTCGAGCGCCAGGATGCGATCCTCGACGGCGCGCCGCGACTCCGCGGTGATCAGTTCGCCGCCGGTCGCGGCCAGATGGGCTGCAGGGAGTTCGCTGCGTCCGCCGCCGGCGCCCGGAGCATAGGACGTGGTCGCGCAGCCCGCCAAAGCCAGCACGACGACGGGCAGCGCGAGCGCGCCCAAACAAGTCCTAACGGTGCTTTTGTTATCGATCATCGCGATCTCCCTCTTTTCTGGGAAGTCTCGCGCAAGGGCGTCGCGATCGCCTATCGGCCGAATGCTTTTTTGCTTGTCCGATTAAGAAGCGCGACGTGCAGGACAGGCGCCTACACCGAAGGGCGGGTGCGACTAGCCTGCGCGGCGACAGCGAAGCAGGTTCATCGCCTTCATGCTCGACACGATTTCACCGCGCTGATTCAGGACTTCGATCAGCGTACGCACCATGCCGCGATCGGGCTTGGAACGCGAGCGTTGGGAGTCGGAGATCGTTACCCGGATGCGCAACGTGTCGCCGGGGCGCACCGGCTCGAGCCAGCGCAGTTCGTCGATGCCGGGAGAAACCAGGCTCGCAACGCTCGACAGATAGTTGTCGACGTACAGGCGCATCATCAGCGCCACCGTATGCCAGCCGCTCGCAATCAGGCCGCCGAATGGGCCCTGTGCCGCAGCCACCGGATCGATGTGCATCGGCTGCGGGTCGAACGCGCGCGCGAATGTGATCGCTTCGGTCTCGTCGACGGTGACGGTGCCGAACTCGTACGTCGAGCCGACCGTATAGTCTTCGAAATAGCGTTGGTCGATCGGAACGGAGAAGTCTGGCGCGCTCATCTCTCGCGCGGCCTGACCCAGCCGGATCGATGCGTCAATCGAGCTTGCCGACGCGGTGGACGACGGCGCCGAGCTTCTTGGCATCGTCGTCCCAAAAGCGCTGCAGCTCCGGCGCGTCGAGATACTGGACTGGCGTTTCCACGGTCGCCAACGCCGCGACGAAGCGCGGGTCGGCAGCGGCGACTCGCGCCGCGTCGCGGAGCTTCGCGAGCACCGGCGCGGGCGTACCGGCCGGCGCGAACAGCCCCGACCATTGGAAGAACACGGCGTTGAATCCGGATTCCGACAACGTCGGTACGTCGGGAAGAGATGCGAGTCGGTGGTCGCCCCACGAGGCGAGTACGCGAACCTTGCCCGCCTTGACGTGCTGGATCACCGTCGACGGGCCCGAGGCGACGGCGTCGATGTTGCCCGCGAGCAGACCCACGACCGCTGGGCCGGCGCCGGTATACGGGACGTGCAGCAGCTTGATACTCGCGTCGCTGGCGAACATTTCCATCGGCACGTGCATCGTTCCGTAGTTGCCCGACGAGCCGTAGCTGATGGCGCCGGGCCGCTTCCGGGCGTCGGCTACGAATTCCTGCAGCGTCTTCCATGGGCTGTCCGCGCGCACTGCGAGAACCGTCGGGTCCGCGGTGAGTCGAGCGATCGGCACCAGCTGATCGAGCTGGTACATCGGCGCGCGGCCGATGATCTTGTCGGCCTCGGGGAGGATGGAGATGGACGACAGCGCGAGGAGCAGCGTGTAGCCGTCGGGTTTCGCCTTGGCCACGTAGGCCATGCCGATGCCGCCGCCCGCGCCGGCCTTATTCTCGATAACGACCGGCGTACCGAGCACCCGTCCGATCGAATCCGCGGCGGGCCGCGCGACGATGTCGGCGACGCCGCCCGGAGGAAACGGGACGATCAAGGTAATCGGTTTGGACGGATAGACGTCCTGCGCGCTCGCCGCCGCCTCCGAACAGCGCGCACGCCAAAAGACACGTCGCGAGGAGGCACGAGCGAACGCTAGGCGAGTATCCATACCAGCAAGCCTCCGAGCAGGAGCCACTTGACCGAGTAATAGGCGAACTTGCTTTTGCGCTTCAGCGCCTTGCCGGGAAGGCGCAGGTAATACGCGAAGCCGAATATCTTGTTCAGCACGCCCACCTGGTCGCCCGCGACGTTCTCGGTCTGACTGGCGCGTATGACTGTCGCCTCGTACCAGTGATTGATCTTGGCCATGATGCGGCTGGTCAGCGGCCGCTCGACGTCGCAGAACAGGATCACGCGCAGCGTATCGGTCTTGTTCTCCGCCCAGTGGATGAACGTCTCGTCGAAAATCACCGCCTCGCCGTCGCGCCAGTGATAAGGCTCACCGTCGACGAAAATGCGGCAGTTCTCCGAATTGGGCGTCGACAGCCCGAGGTGATAGCGCAGCGATCCGGCAAACGGATCGCGGTGCTTGCCCAGGTCGCCGCCGGGCGGCAGCAATGCGAACATCGCCGCGTTGACCGATGGAATCGACTGCACCAGGGCGACCGTCTTCGGGCACAGCGCCTTCGCCGAATCCAGCGGCTCGTCGTACCATTTGACGTAGAACCGCTTCCAGCCGCGGCGGAAGAACGAATTGAAGCCCAGGTCGTTGTATTTCGCCGCGGCGCGGATATGGCCTTCGTCGAAGAGCTGCAAGGCTTCTTCGCGCAGCACTTTCCAGTTGTCGGTGAGCGGCTTGAGCTCGGGGAACAGCTTGACATCGACATACGGCCGGTTCGGCACCGCCGAGAACATGTACATCAGCACGTTGTACGGCGCCATGAACGTCGAATGATCGGTCAGCTGGCGGTAGAAGCGATGCCGTATGCGGCCGCGATAGTGGACGTACACGCCCGACGCAATGAACGCGTAGAGGATGAAAAACTTCGGCGCCAGCAGGTTGGGCAGATGCTCGATCATTATGGGTCTTCGTTGGCGGCTGCCATTATAGCGCCTGGGCTGCCCAGGGCTCTCCCGCGCGCCGTTGCCTCACGGCGCCGCTGCGGCCCCGATCTTCCAGCGCCGGTGCACCCAGAACCACTGCTCCGGATGGCGGAGCACCAGGATCTCGAGCATCGCATTGTAGGCGCGGGTGTTGCGCCGGATTTCCTCGTTGACGTTGTCGCATTCGACCAGCGGCAGCGCTTCCTCGAAGCGCAGCACGTGCGAGCCGTCGGTCTCACGCCAACTCGACGCGGGAACGACCGGCGCGCCGGTCGCCAGCGCCATGATTGCCAGGCTCTTGAAGGTCCCGGCGGGCTGGCCGAAAAAGTCGACTGGGATGCCGTCGGGGGGTGCGGCGTGCTGATCGAACGGAAATACGATCAGATCACCCGCTTCGAGGCGCTCGAGGATCGCGTCGAGCGATCCGCGCTTGCCCAGCACGCCGAAGCCTCCCTGCCTGAACCGCCGCGTCACGAGTGCGTCGAGCCAGCGTGGCCGGATCGCGCGGCGAACGAAATGAAACCTGCCACGCATGTGCGGAAAATGGCGCAGGCCTGCGATCGTCGCCACCTCGAAATTGCCGAAATGCCCAGTAAGGATCAGGGCGCCTTTGCCTTGCTCGAGGGCGCGCGCCAGTGCATCGACGTTATCAACGCGGATCAGCGCCGACTTGCGCTCTGCCGACAGCCAGCGAAAGCGTACGAACTCGCCGGCGAGCCGCCAGAGATGTGCGTAATGCGCCTGAGCCAGTCGCACGATTTCGGTATCCGGCACGGCCGGCCCGAATACCCGGCGCAGGTTCTCCAGGATCACGCGCCGACGCAATGGCAGAAGCCGGTAAAGGATCCGCCCAGCCAGCGGTGCTTCGGCACGTGCGGGAAGTGCCAACGCGACCGCGGATGCGCTCGACCGATCGTGCGTCAGCGATACTGCGATCGCGCGCAGGCGCTGCCGGCCGAGCACGAGTTCCGCCCTGCTGCTGCAGACTACCCGAGGCGCACCGTAAGGATCGCGCGTGAGCGAAAAGTCGGCAGGCTCGATTTCCCCCAACGCGAGCTCGCGCGGAAAAAGCTTGGCGCACGCTTCCTTGGCGGCAAAACGCGCAGCCAGGCTGGCTGCGCGGCCCGGACCCTCACCGGCGTCGGCAAGCTCCTGCGGTGAGAAAAAGCGCGGCAGATCCTGCGCGGGCGTCTCGCGCAACAGGCGCTCGATACGCGCGATTTCAACGCTGTCGATGCCGCAGCGCGTCGGTGCCCCGCGTTCCACGTCGACCTGCTCGGCGGAGCCCGCCATCCGTGGTCACTGCAGCGCGCGAATGATCAGCGCGGCATTGGTCCCGGCAAACCCGCGGCACAGAATCAGCGCCGTGTCGCCGCGAAGGTCCTGCGGCGCGGAGGAGACGCGCAGCCCCTCGCAATTCGGGTCGAGCGAAGTCAGCGTGGCGATGCCCGGTACGATGCGCTTGCGCAGCGCGGCCAGCGCGACGACTGCCTCCATGATGCCGGCCGCGGCGATCAGATGACCGGTCGCCCACTTGAATGCCGTCACCGGCGGCGCCGCTGCTCCAGTGCCGAACACGCCGCGCAGCGCCGCCGCTTCCGACGAGTCGGACAGCGGTGTACCGTTGCCGTGAGCGACGATCATTCCGATGTCGGCGGGCGCAAGCCCGGCTTCGGAGAGCGCCTGCGTGATTGCGCGGCAAAGACCGTCGCCGTCCTCGCGGATGGCGAGCAGGCCCTCGCCTTCGGCCGCATAGCCGCCACCCAGCACCTCACCCAGCACGGCGGCGCCGCGCTTTGCGGCGGCTTCCTCGGTCTCGAGCGCAAGCGCGCCGGCGCCCTCGCCAAATACGCTGCCGCGGCGCCGCTTGTCGAACGGACGCACGGTGTCGGCTGCGAGCAGGCCGCACTGGTGATAGTAGAGAAGCATCTGCGGCTCGATCGGGGCATCGTGTCCGATCGCGACCGCGCGATCGGCTTCGCCCTGGCGTAGTGCTTCAGCCGCCTCGATCACCGACAGCGTTCCGCCGGCGCTGTGATTGGTGATGCAGGCGTTGGTCCCTTTGAGCCCATACTTGATGCCGACATGGCAGAGCACGTTGTTCGGCAGCGTGCGCAGCAGCCACATCGGGTTGACCTCGTTGCCGAGGTCGCGCCCGAACGCCTCCAGCTCGCCGCCCGCCTCGCTCATCAGCGGAAAATATTCGTATTGCGACATGTACGCACCGCCACCCGACCCGACGTAGAGTCCGCTGCGATCGTTGAATGCCGCGGCTTCGCCTTCCACGCCATTGCGCGCGGCCATGAATCCTGAGGCATCGATCGCCTGGCTTGCCGCGTAGAGCCCGAACATGTCGCTGCGCCGGATCAGCTTGTGCAGCTTGCGATCCTCGACCAGCGCGCGTGGATTGAAGTCGGGCATCTCGGCGGCGATGCGTACTGGCCACCCGGTGGTGTCCCATTGCGTGATCGGCGCGATCGCCGAACGTCCGTCGAGCACCGCTGCAAGGACTGCGCCAGGGTCCATGCCCGACGCGCAGACCGCGCCGGTGCCGGTGATGAGGATTCGCGGACGAGGCACGGCTATCCGGCGCCGGCCACTTCGTCGGGATGGCGCAGCGCAACGCAGCTGTTCGAGCCGCCGAATCCGAACGAATTGGACAAGGTCATCCGCACGCGCCGTTTTGTCGGCGCGACGACGAGATTAAGATCGCAGTCGGGGTCGCGCTCGCGCAGGTTCGCATTGACGGGCAGCTCGCCGTTTCGGATCGCCAGCGCGCACACGGCGACCTCGACTGCGCCCGCCGCGGCGATCAGGTGGCCCATCGAGCTCTTGGTCGAGCTGACCGCCACCTCGGCGGTCTTATCTCCGAAAACGGTGTGGATCGCGGCGCTCTCGCTTTTGTCGTTCATGTAGGTCGACGTGCCGTGCGCATTGATGTAGTCGACCTCCTCCGGCGTGGCACCGGCATCGGCGAGCGCAGCGCGCATCGACTGGATCGGACCGTCACCGTCCGGCGGTGAATCGGTGATTCGGTACGAAGACAGCGAATTGCCGTCTCCGGCAAGCTCGGCGTAAATGTGCGCGCCGCGGCGGCGCGCCGCTTCCCATTCCTCGAGAACGACAAAGCCGGCGCCCTCGCCGAGCACAAAGCCGTTGCGCGTCGCGTCGAACGGGCGGCTCGCGCGCTGCGGTGTATCGTTGTCGGCCGACACGGCCGACAACAGGCAGAACCCGGCCAGCCCGACCGGGCTGATCATCGAATCGAAGCCGCCGGCAAGGGCGTAATCGACGCTGCCCCGCCGTATCAGCTTGAGCGCGGTGCCGATCGCCTGGCCGCCCGATGCGCAGGCGGTATGCACCGACGTCGCGTAACCGTGGATGCCGAAGCGGCGGGTCAGCAAGGCCAGTCCCGCCGTCGCCTGACTGCGGCAGAAAACGATCGGATCGACCGCCGTAGGATCGTTCACCAGCTGGTCGGCATGCAACTCACCGTCGGCCGCGGAATGCCGCTGCACGGCGGATAGATCTTCGTACGCGACGCCCATCATGCCGGTACCCACCGAGCAGCCCCAGCGCGTTGCGGTCGCGGTGGTCGGGGCGATGCCCGCATCGCGCATTGCCTGCTCGGCTGCGCCGAGCGCGAAGCGATGCGAGCGATTGGCGAACTTGAGCAGCTTGCGGTCGATGCCGAGCGCAGCGTCGCTGAAATCCTTGACCTCGGCGGCGATACGAGTCGAAAACCCGCTGGCATCGAAAATGGTGATCGGCGCGACGCCGCTGCGGCCTTCGAGGAGCGCCGCCCACGTCGTCGACACGTCGTTGCCGACCGGCGTGACCATGCCGAGCCCGGTTATCGCGACTCTGCGCCGGCCCTTCATGCGAGCACCTTGGCGACCAGCTCGACTCGCGCCGTCGCGACGGCGCGATCACCGACGTGGGCGCTCAGCGCGATCCTTGCCGGTCCTTCGTCTGCCGCCGGCAGCATCTCGACGTTGATCCCGACCCGCTGTCCCGGCGTGATGAACGTACGCATCTTGACGTTGGTCATCCGCGACGGCGTCATCGCCGCTGCGCCTGGCCGATCGTCGGTCGCATTCGCGAGCTCGATGGCGAGCCGCATCTGCGCGTCGAGCAGGAGCGTCGCCGGAAACACCGGGCGGCGCGGGAAATGATCGCCGAAGAACGCCGCGTGCTCGGGCACCGTCAGCGTCGCTCGCAATGATTTGCCGGGCACGCTCGCATCGACGGCGACCGGCACCGGCGCGAGCCCGTGAAAACGGCCGGCCGCGGCGCCGCGGCCGCGCAGCAGCGCGAAGCGCTCGCGCAACGCATCCGGCGAATCGAACTCTTCGACCGGCAGCATCGGGCCCAGGCAGTGCTTGAGCTCGATGACGCGCTTGCCATTGACCTTGGCCCAGCCTCCGTAGACGATGACTGAATCGTCGCAGTCCTCGATGTCGACGTAAAGCTCGAGCAGATCGCCCGGTCCGACGTCGCGTTCGAACAGTGTTTCGGTCGCGAGCGCCGCGACCGGTCGCCCGCGGTAGGCGAGCTTGTCCATCGCGACCCACGCCGCGAGCTGGCCGACGGCCTCGGCGACCAGGCACGGGCGGAAATTCGACGATGTCGCGCGGCATCGCGTACCACCCGCGTGCATGCGCGCCAGGCGCGAATTCGGTGATCCGGTCGACGAAGGAGAATGCGGCGAAATGATCGCTCATGCGGGCAGAGTTCGCGCCGTCGTCAGGCGGCCGCCTGGGCTTCGCGCTGCGCGCTGATCACGAGCTTGCAGAACGTCTCTGGCGTGAACAGGCGCGGAATGTCGGCAACCTTCATCGGCGTCTTGAATCGCTCGGCGGGGATTTCGGACAGGTACGACTTGAGCTGCGCCAGGCCCTTTTCGGTGACGATGCCTTTCTGCTCGAACTCCGCTTCGGGCAGATCACCACGAGCGTTCTCCACGATCTTGCCGCGCGGAATCTTGATCTTGAAGGCCCGCTCGAGGCGGAACACCATGTCGAGAAAATCGATCGATTCGGCGTCGAGCCCCTCGATCAGCGATACGTCGAGCTTGACCTGTTCGACGTCGCATCCGAGCGCGTCGGCCATCGTCTCGGCGACCTTCGGGTATACCGCCAGGATCTCTTCTTTGCTTATCTCTTTTTGCGCCATGCTGTTCACTCCATTTTGAAGCCGCCGTCGACGGCGACGACCTGTCCGGTCATGTAGTCCGCGTAGCGTGAGGCGAGAAACCAGACCGCGTACGCGACTTCCTCGGGCTTGCCGTAACGCTTGAGCAGGATGCGCGATTTCACCTGGTCGCCGGCGAGTTCGCGCACATCCTTGGACATTTCGGTTTCTATCACGCCGGGTGCAACGGCGTTCACCGTGATCTTCCGCGGCGCCAGCTCGACCGCCAGCGACCGGGTGAATGCGTTGATCGCGCCCTTGCTCGCCGCGTAGTTGGTCTGGCCGCGCCCGCCCTTGTCGGCGCTGACCGACGACAGGTTGATGATCTTGCCGGCCCGCTGCACGATCATGTGCGGAATCACCGCGCGGGTGGTGTTGAACACGCCTCCGACGTTGGTCTCGAGGACGACGCGAATGTCTTCGTCGTCGAGCGCCGCGAGCTGGTTGTCGCGGATGACCCCGGCATTGTTGACCAGGATGTCGATCCGTTCGGTGCGCGCGGCAACCCGCTCGACTGCGTCCACGCAGGCCTTCGCGTCGCAGACGTCGACCTGATCGGCGCTGATCGTACGACCGGCTGCGCCGCCGGCGGCGACGACTTCGGCCGCGGCCTCGGCATTGTCCCGATAGAAGAACGTGACGTCGGCGCCTTCGTCGGCCAGGAGTTCGACGATCGCTCGGCCGATGCCGCGGCTGCCGCCGGTGACGATCGCGACCTTGCCGGCCAGCCCGGAATCGACTTTCATCGCCGGCTCATCCCGAGATGCAGAAACCGCCGTCGACGACCAGCGTATGGCCGGTGATCATCGCCGCCTCGGGCAGACAGAGCAGGTAAACGGCGCCAGCGACGTCTTCCGGCGTCAGCACCGGCCCCGCCGGCGTCCGATGGGCGAAATTGGCCAGCAGTTCCTCGCGGTTCGGAAAATAGCGCAGCGCGTCGGTGTCGACGACACCAGCGCTGACGGCGTTGACCCGGATGTTCTTCGGCCCGAGCTCCTGCGCCAGGGTGCGCACCAGCGACTCCAGCGCGGCTTTCGACGCGCCGATGAAACCATAGTCGGGCATCGCACGCGAGGCGCCCAGGCTCGACATGGCGATGATGCGCCCGCCTTCGCGCATCTGCGGCACCGCATGCTGCGCGAGCAGCGCGAGCGCGAAAGCGTTGGTCTCCAGGCACCAGCGCCAGTGCTTGAGCGACATCGCCATCGCCGGCTTCAGCACGCCGCTGGCCGCGTTGCTGACGACGATGTCGATGCGGTCGAAATAGGTGGCGATGGCGGCGAACATTTCGTCGACGCTTTCGGGCAGGCCCACGCTGCCCTGGAACGCGTGCGCCCGGCGGCCCGCTGCCCGCAGGCCAGCGCAGAGCGCCTCGGCTTCGTCGTGGCTGTTGTAGTAATTGGCCGCGATGTCGCAGCCGCCTGCGGCGAGCTTGGTCGCGATCGCGCGACCGATGCCGCGCGAGGCGCCCGTCACGAGCGCAACCTTTCCGGCAAGGGGGCCTGACATCGGGCGGCAGTCGGTCGTTGTGGATTCCGGGACGAAGGCGGCCGGGTGCGGGCGGTGCGGGCACGCGGGCCCCACGCCCTGCCCCGGGACAATCGATAATTATCGCCTGCTTCGCTGTGCGGAGCAACCTCGCGCCCCGGAAAAACCGACCGCGGCCCGCGCGACAATGGCGCGATCGTCTCGCTGCCCGCGGCGGCGGGCGCCGGTGCGCGCGCCTATCGCCCCAATGCGGCGCGCCGCGCTCGCAGCAGGCGCTGCGCCTCGAGGCACCAGTGCTTCTTGATGCTGTGCCAGACGTCGGCGGCCCACATCACGTTGCTCGCATTCTCGTCCGGCAGCGGCGCCAGGGCGGCGGTGTTGTCGGGATCGAACGCATTGATCCACGCCCGCATCGGCGCCGACAAGGCTAGCTGGGCGGTGTCGGGGACGAAGACGTGCGAATACTGGGCGGGCAACGTGACGTTACGGACGTTTGCCTTGCCTGCGGCGTGAAACGTTTTCACGTTTTCGAATCCCGGCGCATCCCAGGCGAAGAAGTCCAGACCGATCCGATATCCGGTAAAGTCGTCGACGCTATCGGGAATCGATCGGATGATCGGAAACACCTTCCAGTGAACCGGAAGGACCAGTGCCCAGCCTCCTGTTCCGACGACCGATGCATCGGCGACCGACACGCCGACGACCGGCCGTTCGCGGCCGGTCAGCGGGTCGACGATGGTCGTGCGATCTTCATATTGCCTGGTCAACGGATTGAACACGCGCCGCTCCGCGCCGAAGCTCCCAGCAAGCTCGTGCAGGATTTTGACGACCTGGATACCGCCCTGACTGTGCCCGATCAGGATCGGCCGCACGCCTTCGTGCTCGTAGTACCAGGCGATTTCGCCGGCCTGCTGCGCACTGTCTTCGTAGGGGCTCTGAGAGTAGGCTCCGTCCTCCGGATCGCGGATCTTTTGCTCGGGATAACCCATGCCGGTCAGGAATTGACCGAACGATTCCATCAGAAGGTAGACCGGGTAGATGCCGCCGTGCACTTCGAAAATGCGCGGCGTCGGCCCCTTGGCGAGCGCATTGCGTACGTCGTCGTCGCCGATGTGCTCCGGATCGAGCGCAAGGATGCGCTCCTCGACGGCGGGGTCTATCTTCAAAGAGCGAAGCACGCTGCCCGCCGTCGCCGCACGAAGGTCGTCGGCCGGCGGCTCGAGCGGCGTCGTGGCGCAACCGGACAAGGTCGCCGCCAGGGTGGCTGCGATAAGAAACGCGACGGCTCGGCACGGCTTGATCACGGCGCAAGGCTCCTGATGCAATCGATGATATCGGTGAGCAAGGCTTCGGCGCGATGCCGATCGAAAGCCGCCCTCCTGAATGATAAAGCCACCTCGACGACACCGCCCAACGTCGTCAGCGCAACAACGATCGGCGAAAGTGGACCGGTGGAAACCGCCCGCACATAGCCGAGCCGAAACGGGTAGGTTTTCGCCTCCGGCCATAGGGCGTTCAACTGCAGAGGTGTGATCCCCGCCCATACCGCGTAGTTCTTCGCATGAAAGCGTTGCCGCTCCTCGCTCGAAAGAAAGCGCCATTGCAGGCCGGACAAGCCGATCGCCAGCAGCGTCTGCAGATAAAGCTTGCGCCGCTTGATGCCGCTGGTTTCGCGGCACACAAACCGGGCCAGCTCGCGCAGCGAGATGTCCTGCGGAACCGGATGGGCGATGCGAAATGACCCGAGCAGCGGCACGAAGCCGTCGGCTGCCCTGGCGCCGAAATCGCGCCGCACGTTGACGATCGACCCGACGGCGAGATCGTGGCGCCGCTTGGCCTGACGGCGCTCGGCCACCAGCGGCGACAAGGTCTTGAGCATGATCGCGAGGAAGAGATCGTTCTGGGTGGTGCCCCATGAACGCGCGGTGCCTGCAAGTATCGCCGAATCCACGGGTTCGAGGCGGGCGAAGACGACGCCGTTGTACCCGTCACCGTCCTTGGGATACGGCGGCCGGACCGAGCGGCGGCAACTCGCGATCAGGCGGCGCCAGCTTGCCAGCCCCCGCGCCAGCGGAAACGCCTGGCGAGCGAACAGACGACGGTATCCGGGAGGGTACAAATCGGGACGCGGCAGTGCCGCGCCGGCTGGCGTGATGGCGCAATAGTCCTCGACCAGGCGTTGCAGCAACCTCGCGATCGAGTCGCCACCGGCGATAAAGTGATCGTAGGCCAAGCCGAGATGGAACGCCGGCGCGGCCTCGACCGCGAAAAACCGGAACGGCTCGATGCGGCCGCCTGCGGGAAAGGCGAGGTTCAACTGACGTTCCATTTCGGCTCGCACGCACGCCTGCGGATCGGCGCCGCCGGAGAGCACCGCCAACGGCGCCGCCGCGGCGCCTCCGGTCCATTCGTAGCGAAGGCGGCGACTATCCAGCATGAGCCCCGTGAGGCCGAGGCCTTCGAGTTGGCGCCGGATGCTTGCTTCGAGCCGCGGCAGGTCGAGCGGTTGCGGCAGTGTGACCACGTGCACGGCGTTGTACGGATGCATCTCGCGCCAACGCACCATCGCCGCCTGGAACAGGTTGAGCCTGCCCTTCACCCGGCGCCTCCTGACCTGGCTGCGTCGCGGCGTGCCCTGATCAGGCGCTGCGCTTCGATGCACCAGTGCATCTTGACGCTGTACCAGATGTCCGCCGCATGCACTATGTTGGCGCTGTCGACGTCCGGCCCTTCGGGCAGCGGCGCCTGCGCCACCGCCGGATCGTAATCGTCGATCCAGGCACGCGTCGCCGCACTGCGGGTCAGGTACCGCGTGCGCGGCATACGGATATGGCTGGTCGTGGCGGAGAGCTCGACGTTGCGCACTTGCGCGCTCCCGTCCGCGTGGTATTCCTCGCTGCCGGGCGGCGTGCCGGCGATCATGTCCCACTCGATCGAGAAGCCGGTGAAATCCTCGACCGTGTCGGGGATCGCGCGAAGCTTCCCCATCATGCTCCACTGGCCGAGCAGAAAACGCGGGAGCTTGCCGGTGGCGAGCGCGGCCACGTAGGGAACCTTGAGCCCGATCGACCGGGCGCTCCCGACCCGTCAATGGATCGATGATGCTCGTGCGTTGCTCCGCCTCGCCGGTCAACGGATTCCACACCGGAATCGCCGCGTGGAACGACCCGTTGAGCTCGTAGAGCACCTTGATCGCCAGCATGCCGCCCTGGCTGTGGCCGATCAGCATCGGCATCATGCCGTCGGATTCGTAGTACCAGGCCAGCTCACCGGCGAGCTGCTCGCTGTCGGTGAAGCTGCTGAGCGACATGCTGCCGTCGCGCGGATCGCGCAGGCTTTCTTCCGGATAGCCCATCGCGATAAGGTACTCGGCGAACGGCCGCATCGTGATCAGCGGAAAGCTTCCCTGGATGCCGATAATGCGCGGTGCTGGCGCGTGCTTGAGCACATCGCGGACCTCGGTCGCCGTAATGTGTCTCGGATCGAGCGCCAGGATGCGGTCCTCGATGCCTCGATCGATGGACGGAAGCCGGCGCAGCGTCTCGCTCGGGGCCGAGGCATCGGCCGCTGCCGGCAGGCCCGCCTGCGCCACCGGCAGCAAGGCGACCAGCACGGCCAGCGTCATGCCCGCACGCAAGCCATTCCCAGCCCCGCGCCGCGCGCATCTGCGGTTCCCGCTTGTCGTACCCCGCATCAAGATTCGAGAATGGTACTTGCCGGCCTAGCCGGCGCCGGCGGCGAGCCGCGGAAAAAAACGGCCGGTGCGCTTGAGGTAGGCCTCGTAGCTCACGCCATGCACCTTCAGCATATGCCGTTCCTCGTTGCGCGCCTTGAGATACATCAGACAGAAATGCACGATCGCGACGACCAGCATCGGCACCGTCGCGACGATTATCGCGGAGCACAGCATCAACAGCATCTGCAAGGCGTAGATCGGGTGCCGGACGCGGGCGAACAGCCCGTCGGTGATCAGCGCGCTCTTCTGCGTCTCGCTCACCGCCATGCGCCAGTCCCTGCCCATGCGTGCCCAGCATTTCGCCGTCAATGCAAGGCACATCACCGCGCAGACCGCCGCCACCCAGCGCAGCGCCGCGAAGGCGGGGACGCGCAAGGCGAATTCCGGAGGGGCGAGGAGCGCCTGCGTTCGCGTCAGCGCGAGCCAGGGCAGAACGATCCAGAGCACGATCAGCGGCACCAGCACCAGCCAGATCCTTCGCTCCAGCGCCTGCTCGGGAACAAGCCCGGCGAGCTGCCCGGTCTTCCGTCGCGCGCGAACGACCATGGCGCCGACAGCGAACCAGTAGACCCAGATGGTCGCGGTCAGGACGAGCGCGGGAATGTCGATGCTGCCGGGTTGCAAACGTTTCGCCTTGCTGTGCGTCGATCGAGCCGGCGAGCCGGTCGACCCGGAGTTTACTGCATCGGCGCCGTAGCCCCGGTCTCGAGGGTCCGCCTGGGCGCGACGGCAGCCCATTCGCGTCGCAGCGCCGTTCATCGGATAATGGCCGCCGCCAGCATGTTGACCACCCGCGCACGATGACCGCGATGCCCGAAGGCCTGCGCACGATAGCCGTCGTCGGAGCCGGTCTGATGGGGCGCGGCATCGCGCAAATCGCGGCACAGGCGGGGTGCGACGTAGCGATTTTCGACGTCAAGCCCGGCGCTGCGGCGGAAGCCCGGCGCGCGATCGCCGCGACGCTGTCGATGCTTGCCGCCAAGCGCAAGCTGACCGAGGACGAGGCCGCACGCGCCGTCGCTCGCATTGCAGTCGTCGCGGGGCTGGCCGAGATTTCGCGCGCCGAGCTGGTGATCGAAGCGATCGTCGAGCGCCTTGACGCCAAACAGGCGCTGTTCGCTGAGCTCGAGTCGATCGTCGGCGAGCGATGCATCCTCGCAACCAACACCTCGTCCTTGTCCGTCACCGCAATCGCTGCCGCATGCGCGCACCCGGCACGCGTCGCCGGCTTGCATTTTTTCAGCCCTGTGCCCCTGATGAAGCTGGTCGAAGTGATCGGCGGGTTGCTGACCGCACCGGAGGTGGTCGAGCGACTGCTGACTTTCGGCGCGGCGCTCGGTCACACGGCCGTGCGCGCCCGCGACACACCGGGATTCATCGTCAATCACGCCGGCCGCGGCTACGGCACCGAAGCGCTGCGCATTCTGGGCGAAGGTATCGCCGACGTACCCACCATCGACCGCGTGCTGACCGACGGGGCTGGGTTTCGCATGGGACCGTTCGCGCTGTTCGACCTGACAGGCCTCGACGTGTCGCAGCCGGTGATGGAATCGATCTATCACCAGTACTATGAGGAACCACGCTTCCGGCCCTCGCCGCTCGGCGCGCAACGGCTGGCCGCCGGCGTGCTCGGACGCAAGACCGGGCGCGGCTTTTACGAGTATGGCAGCAGCGGCGGCGCGGCCATCCCGCCGCCGCCCGCGTCTGTCTCGGCGCCCGTACGGCGCGTCTGGGTGAGCGCGCGGGATCGCGCCGCCCGCGAGCGTGTCGCCTCGCTGGTCGTCAGCCTGGGCGCCGAGGTCGATCCCGCCGCAGTGCCGGCGCCCGACGCCGTATGTCTGGTGCTGCCCTGGGGCAGCGATGCGACGACCGCGGCGCTGGACGAAGGACTCGACCCCGAACGCACCGTCGCGCTCGACGTCCTGCCGGACCTGGCGAAGCACCGCACGCTGATGACGACACCGGTCACCCGATCCGAGGTGCGCGATGCCGTCCATGCGCTGTTCGGCGGCGACGGCGTCAGCGTCGCGATCATTCACGACAGCCCCGGCTTCATCGTGCAGCGCGTTCTTGCGCACATCGTCAACGTTGCCTGCGATATCGCGCAGCAGCGAATCGCGGCGCCCGCCGACATCGATCTCGCGGTCAGGATCGGGCTCGCCTATCCGATGGGGCCGCTGGCCTGGGGCGACACGCTCGGTCCGGCACGAGTGTTCGCGATCCTGAACGAACTCGCGCGCGCCTACGGCGACCCGCGCTATCGGCCGAGTCCATGGCTGTCGCGCCGCGCCCGTCTGGGGGTGTCGTTGCTGACGCCGGAAGCGTGAGCCAGCTTGCACCGGGATGCGAGGCTTGCGGCCGCCGATTCGCGGTAGCATGATAATCGTGTCAATACACTAAAACGAGGATCCACCGATGAGCAAAGGCAAGGGCAGCGGCAGCTTCCGCGGACGCGACGCGAAGACCGGGCAGCCGATCCAGATTCCACAGATCAAGCGCCCACAGGCGCCGTCGGTGCCACGCATCATGCCGCGCACCAAGGCGAGCTCGAAAGGGCGCTAGAGGGCGCGATGACGTCAAGACAGCGCAGGGAAGTGCTGCGTCGCGCGAGCGCGCTGGCCGCCGGAGGGGTCGCCGCCTACGCGATGTCGGGCAACGCAGCGGCAGAGCCTCGCACGCCATTCAATGTCGCGCCGACGTTCATTCCGATCGCCGGCAGCAGCGAGGTCTTTCCGGTGCGCCGCATCTACTGCATCGGCCGCAACTACGCGGCGCACGCGCGGGAGATGGGCTCCGATCCGACGCGAGAGCCCCCGTTCTTTTTTCAGAAGCCGACCGACGCGGTGCAAAACGTGCCGCCGAGCGCGACCGTCGATCATCCATACCCTCCGCTGACCAAGAACTACCACTACGAGATCGAGCTGGTCGCTGCGCTCAAAAGCGGCGGCCGCAGTATTCCGATCGACCAGGCGCTCGACCATGTGCTCGGCTACACGGTCGGCCTGGACATGACGCGGCGGGACCTGCAGCGCGCGATGGGCGACGAAAAAAAGCCGTGGGAAATCGGCAAGAGCTTCGATCATTCCGCCCCGCTCGGACACCTTCAGCCGGTAGCGGCGGTGGGCCATTTCACCAAGGGCGCGATCTGGCTCAAGGTCAACGGGCAGATCAAGCAGAGTGCCGATCTGTCGCAGATGATCTGGTCGGTCGCCGAGCAGATCAGCAAGCTCTCGGAGGCTTTCGAGCTTGCGCCCGGGGACATCATCTATTCGGGCACGCCGGAGAACGTCGGTCCGGTCGTCAAGGGCGACATCATGGAGGGCCACATCGACGGCCTGCCGAACATCAGCGTCAAGGTCGTCTAGCGTCAGCGCAGGTTGATGCCGCCGGCGCCGAACAGGCCGATCACGCCGATGACGATCAGGTAAATCGCGACGATGTAATTCAACAGTCGCGGGATCAGCAGGATCAGGATGCCGGCGATCAACGAAATCAGCGGCCCGAGCGTCAACGTCACGTTCATTGCGGTCTCCTAGGGGTTGGTCCGGTCGTTCGCTAGCGCTGCGTGTTTCCATGGCCGGAAGCCGGGAGGTCGACCAGCTTGGGGGCCTGCAGCGGATCGAAATCCACCCACTTGCCCATCTGCCAGGTTCCGTCGGCGCGCTCGACATCCTTTGCTCCCACCGATTGCAACAAGTTGGCGGCGATCAACCGCCGTGCGTATTCGGGCGCGCGCGCCGCAACGATGAAACCCGCGGGCCGCTCCATGGGAACATCGTCCGCCGGTATGTCCGGCGGGTCGCCTGCATCCTTGGCCGCCGAATCGGATTCGCCAATGTCGCCCAACGCGCCCGCCAGCGATCCGACGTAGGCGCCTGCGCCCGCACCGGCGAGTGCCCCGACCGGCCCGACTAACGAGGCGGCCGGCGTGCCGACGCCAAGCCCGACGCCGCCGCCGACGGCCGCGCCCTTGAGTGCACCATTGTGCGCGAGCGTCGCACCGTGGGACTTGTCGCGGTCGCCGCCGACCGGAAACGTGGCGTGCTGCCCCGGCGGATTCAAATAAAAGACCGTGACGTCTTCCGCGGCGAAACCTCGTTGTCGCAGCGCCTCGGCTGCGTACTCGGCCCGCGCTTCCTGCTCGAATCTCCCGGCGATGATGGGTGTCATGTGATCTCCTGCAGTCGAGCGACGGCGAGTGCCACCGCCAGATTGCCCGGCGCGCGAATTACCTGGCGCGCCAGAGCCGCGCAGCAGGCGCAACTATTTACAAGTGCTTGTAAATATTGCTGCGATTGCCTTGCGGCCGCGCGCGCGGCGCCGGCCACGATGCCAATGCAGCATTAACCGTGCCGCACACATGGGCTGCGCGCGGACGCTGCGTCGGCGATACCGGCGGATGCGCCCCGGCGGCCAGACGGCTGGGCAGACCCACTGCAAACGCCTCGCGCTACGCAAATGCAAAACGCGGCCGCGCCGGATCACGACGCGGCCGCGCTACGAGACAACCCTTGCGGTTTCTTAACCTTCGGATCCCTTGCCTTTCTGATCTTTGTCTTTCTGATCCTTGTCTTTTTCCTTGTTCTTGTCCTTGCCTTCCTCCCGCTTAGGCTCTGCCTTGGGCGCCGCGCGCTTGGGCTCCGGACGCTGCGGCTGCGCGGCGGGTGCCGGCGGCGGCGTGGGCGCTTGCCGGGTTTCGGGCGGCCGCGGCGGGGCTTCACGTTTCGGCTCAGGCCCGCGTTGCTGCACTTGCGGGGCGGGCTGCGGCGCAGCTTGGGGTGGCGCCGCCTCGCGGCGGGCTTCCGGAGCCCGAGGCGGGGCTTCACGCTTCGGCTCCGGCCCGCGTGGCTGCGCTTGCGGGGCGGGCTGCGGCGCGGCTTGCGGCGGTTGCGTCGTACCCTTGGATGCTTCGGGCCGTCCGGTCGGAACCGGGGTCTCTGGCGGACGACCGGTCCGGCGATCCTGCGGCGGCCGAGGCACCGGCGTCGCTTGTCCGGCGCCGGTCGGGGGCGGCGCTTCGGTCGTTACACCCTTGGTCGCTCGGCCGGGCGTTGCCCGCTCTCTCGCGCGCGACGCGCAGCCTCGGCCCCTGGCGGCGGCTCGCCAGTCGGGCGCGTTCCCGTAGGCGCCGGCCCGGTTGGCGGGCCGGGCGGAATGGCTTGCGGGCCCGTAGCGGCAGGTTGAGGACCCGCCGGAACCGCTTGCGGCCCTGCCGGCGCGCCGGCCCTGCCAGGCTGCGCGCGCGCACGGCGCCCCTCTTCCTTCGGCGCCGGCGCGGCCGCCTGGGTCGGGGCGACCATCTTCACATTCCTTGCCGGAGCGGTGCTCGCGGGCGCGGGCTGCGCCTGGGCTGCGGCGGGCTCGATCGGCCTGCCGGGATTTGCCGCGAGCGCGGCCTGCCGGGCTCGCAAAGGCGGCCGGGGGAGCTGGCGGCTTGTTCCGGGCGACGACTTCGCGCTGCAGAGTGCGGGCCGGCGGCTTCGCGGCTGACGCAGCCGATGCCTGGGCAGCAGCGGAGACGATGCTCGCTCGGGTAGGTGCGACTCTCGCAACGGCGCTCACCGCTTGCTGCGCCATAACCTCGCGGGGGACTTGCACGGCGGCCCGCGCCACCGGCTGCGACTGAACGAATGCCGTCGTCGGCACGGCAGTCACCGCGCCGGGGGCTTGCCGGTTGCGATAGGTGACGTTGGTCACCGTCGTATTGGTCGTGTAGTTGTTGTAGACGTTGGTGATGTTGACGTTGGTGACTCGCGTGTTGCTGATGTTCACATTGGTGAAATAGTCGCGGCTGACGCGATACGCGGGCTGGTAGACCTCGCCGGGTCCCAGAGGGAACCATGCGACGCCGGACGCGGCGCCACCGACGCTCAGCGACAAGCGAAAATCACCGCCGCCGATGAAGGCGACCAGCGCCGGCGCATAGATCGGCCGCACGTTGACCGGGCCGGGTATCCATCCCCAGCGACCGGTCACGTACGCCCAGCGGCCATAGTGATACGGTGCGAAGCCCCACGGCGCGTCGTCGATCCAGGTCCATCCCCAGGGATCGATCCACGCCCATTGTCCTGTGCGGTACGGTGCCCAGCCACTCGGTATCGAACGCGGATACCAGACGTTGCCGTAGTCCGCGACCACGCTCCACGTTCCGTATTGATCCAGATCCTGATAGCCGATCACGTCGCGCGATACATAGCGCGCGGAAAGCGAGGTGTCGTAACGGCGATCGCGGTCGGCGGCCCAGCGGTCGAATTCGTCCGCCGGCCCGATGTCGCTGTATTCATAGTCGCGCAAACCCGTTCCACTGAAGCTGTAGCGTTCGCCAGCGCCGATACGGTAACCCGCACCTTCGCCGTACGCCTCGCCTTGGCCGGCCAGCACGGCCAGCGTCGTGACGTTGCCTTCGGGATCGACGTCGATGCGATAGCGCCCGGCACTGGTGATCGTGAAGGCGAGATTCGGCGTATCGATCTCGACCGCCTCGTCGCGGTCGAGGCGCCACACGCGCACGTAGAGCGAGCCTTGTGCGAGTTCCATCTGCGTGGTGCGATCGTCGAGGTTCAGGACGTTGACGCTGGTCGACGCCCCCAGACGAAGGGCGACGCTCCCCGCTTGCAGCTCGGCGCGCCCGCCGGCGTCGGCCCAGAGGCGGTCGCCGGTGATCAGCGGCCGGTTCGGTGCGGCCAGCACCCATTCGTCTTCCCCCGCCGGCGAGAAGCTCACTGGACCGCTGAGAAAGCTGAGTCGCGCGACGCGCGTCGGAGGATCGGCCAGTGCTGCACCGGACAGCAACACCATCATCGCGCCGACAAAGGCGACCGCCAGGAGCCGCAGCCTGGACTGAATATCATTCATGCTTTTTTCCTTGCTTTTCGAATTGAAAACGTGGGCCAACGCGCGCAAAAATTACCGCTTGGGTTGCATCTATTACGCATGCGACGAGTTGCCACGCCGCAGTGGCAAAAGCTCAGCAGAAACCGTGCCGCTGCATCCCGCTCGCCCGTAGGGTGATTAACGCAGCAAGCCCCCGTTTCGACTACAGCGCGGCGTAGTAACGAGATGTGACGACGATTCGGCGCAGGAGCGTCGCCGATCGGCGACAGTGGAATCGCGCGGCTTGGTGGTGCCGCGCTTCGCGTCAGCGCACTCTGATCATGCGTCAGCCGCGGCGACGTGCAGGCAATGCTCGACCCATTGCGCGGTGAGCTTTTCCTGCACGGCGTTCTGCGACAAGCGCGCATCGAGGCCCGCAAAGTCGACACTGTCGAGCGATTGATCCTGATTGAAGCAGGAAAAGACGTAGCTCAGCTTACCGGTGGCGGGATCGTGCTGCGGCTGCAGGCATTGCGCGCAGATTTCCTTCATCATGCATTGCATCGGCGAGTTGATCGAGGCGATGCCGCGATGCGAGGGTTTTAGATACGGCTTCAATACCGTGTGCCGCGCCGCACCGACCGCTGCCATCATCTTGTCCGAACCGATTGCGATGATGCGGTCCGCCGCACCGGCTGCGATCGCCGACTCCCCGAGCTCGCCTTTGGCGTAGGCGAGCATCCCCTGCACGATGTTACCGACGAAGCTCCTGTCCTGCGGCCGCCGCGGAACGAAGCCCGGCGCCTCGTCGCAGCACCAGACGACGACGTCGGCGGCTGCCTCGATATCGGCGATCTTGTAGCGGTCGATCATGTGCCGGTAGCCGGCAAAGTAAAGGACCTTCGACCCGGCATTGCGAAAGGCCTGACCGATCGAGAAAAGCACTGCATTGCCCAGGCCGCCGCCGGCGAGTATCACCGTCTCACCCGGCTCGATTTCGGTCGGCGAGCCGGTCGGGCCCATCAGCACGATCGGCTCGCCGCGCTCGAGTTGCGCGCAAAGGTCCGACGATCCGCCCATTTCGAGGACGATAGTCGATACCAGGCCGCGCTCGCGATCGACCCAGGCCCCCGTCAGCGCGAGTCCTTCCATCGCCAGCCGCGTGCCGGCGCTGCGCTGCGCCAGCGATTCGAAATTCTGCAGCCGGTAGAACTGTCCCGGCGCGAACTTCCGCGCTGCCGCGGGCGCGCGGACGACGACCTCGATGATCGTGGGCGTCAGGCGCACGACGCGCTCGACGCTGGCCCGAAGCTCGCCGTTGACCAGCGCGAGGAATCTCGCGTCGTCGAGCGAGGAAGCCGCCGCGACGCGCGAGAGCATCCGGCTGACGGTCGGGTAACCCTGCTTGGCGCTGCCCATCGCCTTGACGACGTTCCCGAAGTAAGAAGGGTGCAGGTCGCCGAAATAGCTGATCGCGCGCCCGTCGGGTTCGATCGCGGTCAACACATGCGGGACCGCGGGCTTGGCAAGGCCCGGCTCCGGCCTGACGACATTGCCCGACTCGTCGACCGCGCGGAAATATTTGCCGTCGAGATGGAAATGCGCCGCGTCCTCGCGCGCCAGCACGGTGTTGGGCTGCGTGCCGGCCGCGATCAAGACCGTCCGCGCCGGCAGCGACGCCCGGCCGGATTCATGCCAGACGCCGTCGCCGTCGTTGTGCTGGATCGACACCTTGAGCGCGCTGGCGCGGCCGCATGCATCGACCTCGATCGCCAGCGGGGTCAGACCTTCGGCGAAGCGGATGCCTTCTTCCAGCGCCTTCTCGACCTCTTCGTGATTGAGCGTGTACGACGGACTGTCGATCAGCCGGCGCCGGTAGGCGATGGTCACGCCGCCCCATGCCTGCAGCAACTCCAACACGCGCGCGACACGGCCCTCGCGAGCGGCGGCGGCGCGCTCGGCGCGAATCGCCCGCCCGTGCGCCAGGTATTCCAGCGCGACATCGCGCTCGTCGTCGGTCCATTCCGACTCGACACGCTCGTGTCCGCGTTCGGCCACAAGCTCGTCGTAACGCGCCAGGAATTTCTCCACTTGGACCGGGTAGTACGCCAGCGACTCGGTCGCGGTGTCGATCGCCGTCAATCCACCGCCGACGACGACCACGGGAAGACGAATCTCCATATTGGCGACCGAGTCCTTGCGCGCGGCCCCGGTGAGCTGCAGCGCCATCAGGAAATCGGACGCCGTGCGCACGCCTTTGGTCAGCGCGTTCGGAAGATCGAGCACCGTCGGACGACCAGCGCCCGCGGCGAGCGCGATATGGTCGAAGCCCAGCGCGAAGGCGTCTTCCGCGTCGAGCGTGCCGCCGAAGCGCACGCCGCCGCACAGCGCAAAGCGCTCGCGGCGTTCGATCAACAGGCGAAGCAACTTGAGAAAGTTCTTGTCCCAGCGCACGGTGATGCCGTACTCGGCGACCCCACCGAATCCCGCCATCACGCGCTGGTCCAACGGCTCGCGCAGCCCGTCGATGTCGCGTATCGGCTCGAACGGCACGCGCGCCCCCGTTGCGGTCACCCCCGAAAGCGACGGCGGCAGCGGCTCGATCTTGAGTCCGTCGACGCCGACGACCGTGTGTCCGTCGTTCAGCAGGTGATGCGCCAGCGTAAACCCGGCCGGCCCCATACCGACCACGAGCACACGCTTGCCGCTGGGTGCGCGCGGCACAGGCCGGCGCAAGTCGAGCGGATTCCACCGCGTCAGCAGGCCGTAGACCTCGAAGCCCCAGGGCAGGGCCAGCACGTCCTTCAGCACGCGCGTCTCGGATTGCGGGATGTCAACCGGTTCCTGCTTCTGGTAGATGCACGATTTCATGCAGTCGTTGCAGATGCGATGACCGGTACCGGCGACCATCGGATTGTCGATGCAGATCATCGCCAGCGCGCCCAGCGCCCAGCCCTCCGCGCGGAGCTTGTGGAATTCGGAAATTCGCTCCTCGAGCGGACAGCCGGCCAGCGGCGCGCCGAACGGCGAGGACTTGAACGGAGGCGTGGCTGCCGCCCGCGGTCTTCTTTTCTCGCAGGCCCGACGAACACGAATCCTTTTGCTGCTCGTGGCACCAGATGCAGTAGTTCGCCTGGTCGAGCCCACCGGCCAGGTCGGTGCCCGGATCGGTCAGCGCGAACCCATCGCGTCGTCGCAGATGGTCGTCGGGCAGACGAAGTCGATCGACGCCGTCGCGCCGCTCGTGCTCGACGGGAATCAGGCGAAGATAGTCGAGCTTGCGCGGCGCCTTGAACAGCACGCCGGAGCGGTGCCGTGCCTTGCCTGCCGGCGTGTGCGCCGCCCACGCAGCATAGCGGAGCGCCAAGTCGATGTCCGAGGCGTGCGCGGCTTCGTCCGCGCCCCATGCGCCCACCGCGCGCGCGAATGCCAGCTCGCCGGGCAAGCCTTCCAGCCGTGCTCCGAGACGGGACTCCAGCTCGGCGCGCAGCGCGTCGCCGTCGAAGCCGGCCGCCTCGTCGGCCTTGTACTTGTTCATCGCCTTGCGCTGCACGACCTGGCGCTTGCATGCGTAGAGTGGCGCCAGCTCGTGCTGTGCCCGCTGCAAGGCGGCGACTTCCGCTTCGACGCCGAACAGCAGCGCGACAAAATCCTCCAAATGCGGCGCGACGGCGATCAGCAGCGCCGACTCCTCGCCGCGGTCGAGCGCGGCGGCGCTTGCGCGGCCAGCGACGAGCCTCTGCGCCAACCCAGCATCGGCCGCGCGCAGGAACGCGAGGAACGCCGCGTCGACGCGAGCGAGGCCCTCCGTCGCGTACAAGTCCGGAAAAGTCAGTCCAAAGGCGAGCTTCAGCATCAAGGCGCTTCGCGTACGCCGGCGGCGAGGACGATGCCGGCCTCCGGCGGGATCGGGCAAATGGGATATTTTACCTGCGCGACGATGCCGCGACCGGCCCTGCGCGCATAACCATAGAACTGCGCGTCCTGCGGCGACGAGGAAGCCGAGCTTCCCCTGCCCGGCTTGCGACCGCTATCATGCATACTTCAAGGCTCGATCGGCGCGGCAAGGGGTCGCCGACGCGGCCGATGGCGGAGTTCGAATGAAGAGCATTGCATCGCTGATCCGGTATGTCGTCGCGGGCGCGGCGTTTTGCGCGTTTTCGGCGGGCGCGCAACCGATCAAGCTGGGCGAGCTCAACAGCTACAAGACCTTTCCCGCCTTTCTCGAAGCCTACAAGCGGGGCATGGAGCTGGCGGTCGACCAGATCAACCGGGGCGGCGGCCTGCTCGGCCGGCCCGTCGAATTGATCGTGCGGGACGACACCGGCAGCCCCGGCGATGCGGTGCGCGTCGCAGAGGAGCTGGTTTCGCGCGAAAAGGTCGACGTCCTGATGGGCACCTTCTCGTCGGCCGTCGGCCTGGCAATCGCCGACTTCGCCAAGCAGCGCAAGCGGCTGTTCCTCGCATCGGAGCCGCTGACCGACAAGATCGTGTGGGACAACGGCAACAAGTACACGTTCCGCCTGCGTCCATCGACCTACATGCAGACGGCGATGCTTGTGCCGGACGCGGCGCGGCTCGGCAAGCGGCGCTGGGCAATCGTCTATCCCGACTACGAATACGGCAAGTCGGCGACGGCAGCATTCAAACAGCAGATGATCGCGCGGCAGAGCGCGGGCATCGAATTCGTCGAATTCGCCGTTCCGCTGGGCAAGATCGACGCAGGACCCGTCGTGCAGGCAATGATAGACGCCAAGCCCGATGCCATTTTTTCGTCGCTGTTCGCCGCCGACCTCGCCAAATTCGTGCGGGAGGGTGAGCTCCGGGGGCTGTTCAAGGACCGGCCGGTGTTCGATCTCCTCGGCGGCGAGCCCGAGTATCTGGACCCGCTCAAGGACGAGGCCCCGGTCGGCTGGTATGTCACCGGTTATCCGTGGTACGCGATCGACACGCCTGCGCACCGGCGCTTTCTCGACGCGTATCGCGCCAAATACAACGACTATCCGCGCCAGGGGTCGGTCGTCGGTTACAGCGTGGTCAATAGCGCGGCAGCGGCGATCCGCAAGGCAAAATCGACCGACAACGCCCGGTTGATCGCCGCGATGGCGGGCCTCGTCGTCGACACCCCTTTCGGCACGATCCGCTACCGCGCGATCGACCATCAGTCGACGATGGGCGCCTATGTCGGAAGACTCGCGATCAAGGACGGCAAGGGCGTGATGGTCGATGCGAAATACGCCGACGGCGCGGACTACCTGCCGTCGGACGACTGGGTGCGCGCGCACCGCCCGGGCAACTGACAGCACGTCGTTCCTGACCCTCTCCGCGCTCCTCGTTCAACTGTTCAACGGCCTGGCCGGCGCGTCGTCGCTGTTCCTGGTCGCAGCCGGGCTGTCGCTGATCTTCGGCGTCACGCGCATCGTCAACTTCGCGCACGGCTCGCTGATGATGCTGGGCGCCTACCTCGCCTACAGCCTGATCGGTCGGTTCGGTTCCGGCCCCCTCGGCTATTGGGGCGGGGTGCTGCTCGCGGCGATCGCCGTCGGCGCACTGGGCGTCCTGATGGAGCGGACGCTGCTGCGGCGACTCTACGGCGCGCCCGAATTGCTGCAGTTGATCGCGACGTTCGGCGTGGTGCTGCTGGTCAAGGATGCGGCGTTGGCAATGTGGGGCGCCGAGGACCTGCTCGGGCCGCGCGCGCCGGGACTTGCCGGCGCAATCGTGATTTTCGGCCGGGCGGTCCCGCAATACGATCTCTTGCTGATCGTGCTCGCGCCGGTCGTGCTGGCCGTCTTGTCGCTCGCGCTCGCGCGCACCCGCTGGGGCCTGCTCGTG
This sequence comes from uncultured beta proteobacterium, assembly GCA_963776175.1. Taxonomy (GTDB): domain Bacteria; phylum Pseudomonadota; class Gammaproteobacteria; order Burkholderiales; family Casimicrobiaceae; genus PALSA-1003. Next base: position 44,949 of record CAVZLP010000010.1, read on the forward strand.
CGCGCGGCGACCGAGGATCGCGACATGACCGCGGCGCTCGGCGTCAATCCATCGTGGCTTTTTTCCGGCGTGTTCTTCGTCGGCGCCCTGCTCGCCGGCCTGGCGGGCGCGCTGCAGCTGCCGCGCGAGCCGGCCAATCTGAACATGGACCTGACGATCATCGCCGACGTCTTCGTCGTGACTGTCGTCGGCGGACTCGGCAGTATCGGCGGAGCGTTCGTGGCAGCGCTGATCATTGGCGTGGTCAAGGCGCTGTGCATCGGCATCGGCGACGTCGCGCTGTTCGGCTCGGTCGTCTCGTTTGCGAAACTGACCCTGGTCGCGGAATTTGTCGTCATGGCAGTGGTGCTGGTCGCGCGGCCGTGGGGACTGTACGGAAATCCCGCCGCCCTGCCGATGGTCGCCGAACAGCATGAGCTGCAGACGCCGCCGGGACGGCGCTTCGCGCTAGCCGCGGTGCTGCTGCTCGCGGCGCTGGCAGCCGCGCCGCTCTTCGCCGACGAATACGCGCTGGTGCTCGGGGCCGAAATGATGATATTCGCGCTGTTCGCCGTAAGCCTGCATTTCATGATGGGGCCCGGTGGCATGGCCTCGTTCGGCCACGCCGCATACTTCGGCCTCGGTGCCTATGCCGCGGCGCTCGTCGCTCGTACGATGCCGATGGAGTTCGCGCTGTTCGCTGCGCCCTTTGCGGCCGGTATCGGCGCGCTGGTGTTCGGCTGGTTTTGCGTGCGGCTGTCGGGCGTGTACCTCGCGATGCTGACCCTCGCCTTCGCGCAGATCACCTGGGCGATCGTCTACCAGTGGGACGCGGTTACCGGCGGCAGCAACGGTCTGGTCGGTGTCTGGCCGGCGCCGTGGCTCTCGTCGCGTGCCGCCTACTACTGGCTGACGCTGGCGATCGCCGCCAGCGCAATCGCTCTGCTGTGGCGCGTCGTATTCGCGCCCTTCGGTTATGCGCTCCGCGCAGGACGCGACTCGCCGCGGCGCGCCGCCGCGATCGGTGTCGACGTGCGCGCAGTTCGCTGGGCAGCGTTCGTGCTCGCGGGCCTGGGCGCCGGAATCGCCGGATCGCTGTACGCATTTTCCAAGGGCAGCATTTCGCCCGAGGCGCTGTCGATACCGCGCTCGGTCGATGGCCTGGTGATGGTGCTGCTCGGAGGGCTGCAGACCCTGTTCGGTCCGGTCGCCGGCGCGGCACTGCTGGCGTGGCTGCAGGACACGCTCGCGCGGCATACCGAATACTGGCGCGCGATGCTCGGCGCCGTGATCCTCGTGCTGGTGCTGCTCTTTCCGCAGGGCATCGTCGGCGCGCTGGGTGACGCGATGCGTCGTCTGCGGCGACACCGACCTCCTCACGCGGCGTCAGCATGAACGCACCGCTGCTGACGATCAGCGGTATTGCCAAGGCTTTCGGGGGCGTCCAGGCGCTCGCCGGCGTGAGCTTCGAGGTTGGCGCGGGCGAGCGCGTCGCGGTGATCGGGCCGAATGGTGCGGGCAAGACGACCTTGTTCAACGTCCTTGACGGCCAGCTTACCCCGGATCGCGGCAGCGCAATCCTGGCCGGACGGGCATTGATCGGCCTCTCGCCGCAAACAATCGCGCGGCTGGGCGTTGGCCGCACGTTCCAGGTGACGGCGACGTTTGGCTCGATGACCGTGCGCGAAAACGTCCAGGTCGCGCTGCTCGCGCAGCGCGGCCAGACCTACGCGCTGCTATCGCGGCTAAGCACGCAATGCGCGGACGAAGCGCAGGGCCTGCTCGAGCAGGTCGGCATCGGCCCGCTGGGTGATCGCGCCGCGGTCACGCTCGCCTACGGCAACCTGAAGCGCCTCGAGCTCGCAATCGCTCTCGCCGATGCGCCCCGGCTGCTGATGATGGACGAGCCGACCGCGGGGCTCGCACCTCCCGAGCGCGCGCGCCTGATGCAACAGGTTTCCGATCTCGCGCGCAACGCCGGCACGGCGCTGCTGTTCACCGAGCACGACATGGACGTCGTGTTCGCGCACGCCGACCGCATCGTCGTGCTCAACCGTGGATCCGTGATCGCGGCGGGCTCGCCGTCGGCCGTGCGCGCCGATCGGGCCGTGCGCAGCGTCTACCTGGGCACCACCGCCGGGCCGGAGCGCGACGATGCTTGAAGTGCGCGCTCTGGAGGCCGGTTACGGCAGAGCGGCGATATTGTTCGACGTTTCATTCGACGTCGGCAACGGCGAAGCGGTCGCGCTGCTCGGCCGCAACGGCGCGGGCAAGTCGACGACGCTGAAGGCGATCGCCGGGTGGCTTAAGCCCAGTCACGGCGATATCCGCCTCGACGGCCGTCGCATCGACGGGGCCCCTTCATACCGCATCGCTCGGGCGGGCCTGGGCTTCGTCCCCGAGGGGCGACGCATATTCACCGGTTTGACGGTTGCGCAAAACCTCGAGGTCGGCCGCCGCGACACGCGCGCTGCCGCGCCGTGGACGCCGGAGCGGCTGTTTTCGTTGTTTCCCGCCCTCGCCGAGCTCAAGCATCGCCGCGGCGGTCAGATTTCGGGTGGCGAGCAGCAGATGCTGGCGATCGCGCGCACGCTGATGGGCAATCCGACGCTGCTGTTGCTGGACGAGCCCGGCGAAGGACTCGCGCCGCTGATCGTCGCGCAACTCGCGGAGGCGCTGCGCGAGCTCAAGCGAGCCGGCGTGTCGGTGTTGCTCGCCGAACAGAGCCTGGTAATCGCGGCTGCCATCGCCGACCGCGCCTGTGTGCTCGAAAGCGGACAGCTCCGCTATGCGGGACCGTATGCCGAATTCGCGGGCGATGCGAAAGCGCGCGCCGAATTTCTCGGCCTGGAATGATTTGGCTGGGCAGCGCTGTGTCGCCTCGCATCAGCGCCGGCCCAGCCGGTAGATGCGCGACTCGCCGTAACCCTTGGCGAGCGCCAGCCGTCCCATGTATTCGAGTGCGTATTCATCGCACCCCGTGGCGGCCAGCGTAGCGGCAAATGCTTCGCTGGTATACACCAGGCCCGGCGGCGTAACCGGCTCGATGCGCGCGGCCTTGGTGACGCTCGAGCCGAAATAATTGTCGCGGCCCATGATCGGATCGAATCCGCAGAATACCGGGCCCGCGTGCAGCGATATGCGGATCGGGCTCGCATCGGACAAGCCGATGGCCGTCCAGTCGACTCCGAGCATGCTCTCGAGGAACGAGAGCGCGAACGCAGCGCCGGCGCGCGGCGCATCGAAGACCACGTACAACGCGTCGCCCCAGGTGCTGGCCATCAGCGGCTTGACCGGCGCGGCTTCGATCTGCCCCGCCGCGATCTTCCAGAAGTTCTCCTGGAAAAGCGGCGCCACCGCGTCGTGCACCCGGCTGAACCCGGTAAAGTCCGCGAACAACAAGGTCTTGAGCGAGCGCTGTGGGCGCGGGAGCAAGGTCGACGCGGCAAACTCCGCGCGCGATTCGGACAAGCTCGGCGCAGCGCCGACCGTCGTCGGGCGGTGCGCGTCGCGCGTGTAACCTGCCCCGCCGGGCGCCGATTTCGTTCGCAGCTCCCGCAAGGTCGAGCACCCGTGGCGGACCGACGCGGCTCTTCCACCTCTCGAACGACGCCTGCGTGCCGCCAACCCCGCCGGCCGACGCCGGATCGATGACGCAATACAGCGATGGCGTCGTCTGCAGTTGCCGGGCACGAAGTATCGCGAATCCTTCGAGCAGCATCGCGGCGTGCTCGAACAGCACATCGTCGCCGAGATAACCTTCATCGGTGGCCATGATTACCCGCGTGGCGCGCGAGAGTGCGGCGTCGAAACGCTCTATCCAGCCGTCGCCGCCGACGGCAACGCTGGTGCGCACGAAATCCTCGCGGTCGAACGGCAGCACCACGTTGACTTCCGCGCCGGCCTCGAGCGCAACCTCGATGAACATCAGGTCGGCGCCGCAGGCCGCCGACGCATAGATGATCGGCGTATGCAGACCCGCGAGTTGCTCGCGCATCGCGGCCTCAACCGCCGGGGCCAGCGCTGCCGGAAACCGCGGCACCGCGCGGCCGGGCGCGTCGATCAGGTGTCCGGCGAAGGCCACGACATCGGGTGCCGGCAGTTGCCGCAATGCGTCGACCGCCTGCGGAATCACCCGCGCGAGCAGGTGCAGCTGGCGTCGCATCGTCGCCACGCTGCCTGCATCCCCGGGGATCTGCGCGTAGGCGGAAGCATAGCTTTGTGTCGCCCGTTCGAAGCTTCCGAGCACCAGGTGCGCCTCGCCCAGCGTCGCATGATCCCAGCAGCTAAGCGGCGTTGCCTGCTTGCCCAGCTTTGCGACGACTTCCCGGGCCAGGGTCTGCGCAGCAGCGGGGTCGTCCGAGGAGCAGCGACAGCGTGGCCGCGTTGATGCCGGGATAAGGGTCGCCGTCCAAGCGCGTATGCCGCGAGGTACTCCTGCCGGGCACGCTCGGCCAGCGCCATGGCGCCGACCGCGTCGGGCGCACGGTGGAATTCATCTTTGGAGAGCCGGCCGCGGAGGCTCAGGATATCGGCGAGAAGATGGCGCGCATCGCCGGCGTTCGCTTGGGCCTCGTCGAGCAGCGCGCGCGCCCGCAGGCTTGCCCCGGCGCGCGCATGAGCAAGGGCGCCCAAGTAGAGCAGTTCCGGGTCTCTCGGGAAATTCGCCGCTTCCTCGCGGAAGACATCGCACGCGTCCCACGGCGCGCCCTGCTCGAGGTGTCGGCGTATGCGCGCGCACGCTTGGGCGCGGCTATCGCCCGACGGCGTCGAGCCTGGGCCGGGAGGTATTTTCTCCATGCGGGGCCTTCGCCCGTCCGTAGACCAGCCTTTAGTGCCGCGCCTTCTGTTCCTCTGCGATCTGACCGCGCAGGTACGCGATGCTGATCTGGCGGCGCATCAATGGCGGCAGGCCGTCGATTAGGCCGGCGGCCTGGGTCAATTGCGCCGTCTTCTGTCCCGGAGCGGCGAGTGCGGATACATAGAGCGCGCGAGCGAATTGGACACGCTGCGTGAGGTCGTCGTTGTCCTTCCGCGCTCGTAGAGTCCTCGATGCATTTTCAGCACCGGCTCGCATAATCTGCTGCGCTTCGGCATACCTCTGCAGCCTCGCGGCAATCATCGCGGCGAGCATCAGCTGGTCGTCTGCGTCGCGCACCTCGGCCGGTGTCCGCGTCGGGATGGCGCGGCGAATCTCCAGCGCTTTTTTGATCTCCGCGTCCGCCGCCGCGTAGTCGTTCATCCGATACGAAGCTTCGGCCGCGGTTCGATAAGCGACCTCGAGCGCCCGGTTCTTGCTGAGCTCTTGCTGGGGATTAGCAATCTTGATCAGCTCGAGGCGGCGCGCCGACACGCGAGCCTCTTTGCGCAGCGTTTCGTAGTCGCGGGTCGCCAGAGGTAGCGCGTACGCGCCGTAGCCCAAGCCGGTGGTCGGGAATCCGTAGTAGCCCAGGAATTCCGGCAGATAGGCTCGACCGAATGAATCCGGCGGAAGACCGCGGATAGCCATTTCGATGAACCGGCGGTTGGCGGCGAGCGTAGCCGCCGCCTGCGCGTCGCCCGAGTCGGCTTCGAGCATCGTGAGATACCCCGCCGCAAGGGCCAACGTGCTGCCGATCATGGCAGATTCGTTCACCTGTCGCTCCACGGCCAGTGCCGCACGCCATTGTTCCTGGGATCCGCGAACATCGCCCGAGGCGAGCGACCAGAATCCCGTCGCCCATCCGGGCACTGACCAGGTTGTTCCAGCCAATCTGGTTGCTCGGGTCGAGCGCGACGATCGCTTGCCAGTCGCGCACTTCCTGCTCACTCAATGCCAGGGCCTTGCGAACGTGCAGATCGAACCCTTCGGTGGCGGACAGGCTTTCGCCCATCAAAGCGCGGGCGCGGAGCGCCGACATATTTCCCGGACGCTTTTCCAGCACCTGTTCCGTCACCTTCATGGCGTCGGCGCCCACTTCCCTGACCTTGTCGAAACGACCCAAAGTCTGCAGCGCAGCTCATCTGCCAGGCGGAGGCCTCGGCGTACGCGACCGCCGAAGGCATGTCGTCAAGCTTGAGGTTATCGATGCTGCGGTAGGCTTTCCGTGCTTCCTCCAGCGTCGCGACCGCCGACTCTTCCTCGTCGGTATTGGCTTGGGAGAAGCCGAGGTAGGTCATCGCGAGGCCATAGGCTCGCCGCAGTGGAATCGAAGGGTTCGGCGCCGCCATCAGGGGTTTCAGCACATCGACCGCTTGGGTGGCGAACCCGCGCTCCTCCGCCCGCTTGTTCTGGCTGCTCGCAACGCGGGCCTCCGACGTCAACCCCAGTCCCAGCCCGATGGCCGTCGCCTCCGACTGGTCGCCCTCCTTGCGCAGCTTGCTCAGCACGTCGACCGCCTCGGACAGTGCCTTGCCGCTTTCATCGAGCTTCGACTGGGTGCGCAGCGCGGCTCCGTAGCGCACCAGTGCGAGCGCGCGGTTGCGATCGGTCTCGGCTGTCCGCAATTCCGGGGGAAGCGCCGCGTAGTAATCGATGGCGCGCTTCGACAGCGCGGCCACGATATCGAGCCGGCCGACCGGCTCGAGCTCGAGATAGAAATCGTCGAGCAGATAGACGATGAGCTTTTCGGCTTCGCCTCGGGCAGCCTCGGCCATCTGGCGCGTCTGCTGCGCTCTCAGCTCGGCCTCCTGCGCGCGCTTCATGCTGAGGTAGCCGAACACCGCGCTGCCCGCGGCGCCGATCGCGAGCACGGCGCAGACCGCGGCGATTTGCCGTGCACGCACCAGCGCCTTGCGGGTGGCGAGCTCGCGCGCGCGCTGCGCCGCGAGCTGCCGCTCGGCTTCGTCCCGCGCTTCGCGCTCGTAGCGCAGATCGCGGCTGGCACGCACGACGCTGCACAGAACGTCATGCGTGAGCTCGACCCGGCGCACGTCGAGCCGCTCCTCGATGCGCAGCAGCCGCCGGTCGACGAGTTTGGCCAGGGTTTCCGGAGGCGCCCCCACGGCGGCGAATGCCTTGCGCACGCGCTCCTCGGCCAGGCTTTCGCGAAAGCCCGACTCGGTGAGCATCTCGTCCTCGATGAATTGGCGCACGCCGGGCGGCTGGTCGGCGAGAGCCCGCTCGTAGAACTCGGTGAGGATCGTGTCGCGCGAGCCGGCAAGGAGGTCCGCTGAGATCTCAGTCCGGCCCTGCGCGAGACGGGCGTTATTGAGCTCGCGGCAGATCAGGCTCAACAGCGATGGTTCGACCTCGGCATTGGGCAGCTCCGACCCGCCCGCGATGAAGCGCACGATCGACTCGGCCACTTCCTCGGAGACCAGCTTTCCACCGGGCTTCAGAACGGCGGAAAGCGCCTGTGCGCCCGTCATGCGGGCCAGCCGCATCCGGTTCTGCGTGATCGAGGGCATGATGCCCTTCACGCCTTCGAGATGGGCGAGATAGTCTTCGCGGAGCGCGATCAGGATCCGATAGTCGCCACGAGTGAAATCGAAACGCTCGGCGGCGGTTTCGTCCTGCTCTATTCTCGCTTCGAGCGCTTTGGGTGCGCGGTTCTCGACCAAGTCGGCGAGATCGTCGAGGAACTGCGCGGCACGCTTCCGGCCGAAGTCGTCGCTCTGCGCAAGCGTGAAAATTTCCTCGAATTGGTCGAATATCAGCAGCGGAATCAGCGTTTTCCCGTGCTCGTCACGCAGAACGTCGTCGCGGTGGTGGAGGAATTCCCACAGCGATTCGCCGGTGACCGCAACCCCCGTCTGCGTCCATTGGCCCAGCGACTGCGTCGCCCGAAAGATCGCCTCCTTGATCTGCTCGGACGGCTCGGGTGCGTCTCGCGAATAGTCGAGCCGCACGTATACCGGGCAGTAACCTTCCGGACGCAGCCGTGGCACGATACCCGCGCGCAGGATCGAGGTCTTGCCGAGTCCCGACTGGCCGAACAGGATCGTCAGGAGCTTCCGCTGCACACGGCGGCAAAGCTCCGCGATCTCTTCCTCGCGCCCGTAGAAGTAGGCGCGAGTCTCCTCGGTGAACGAGGCAAGGCCCAGCCATGGATGCTCGGGGTCGACAGACGCTTGCGAGCGCGTGTTGTCCGGCAATGGCGCCGCGTCGTTGCTCATCGAGCGGAGGGGCTCGGAATCAAACGCATGGGATCGCTACCGGAATCGGCCGCGGAGTGGACAGGCGCCTTCACTGGCGGACGGAAAGGAGATCCTGCAGGCGGCGGGCGAATTCGGGCGTGATTTCCCCTGCAGGCAGTCGAGTGAAATGTACGGCCTTGAATTTTTCCGGCACCAGGGCATTGCCTCCGTCGGTGTCGTCGATCGTCACCGGCATGATGAAAACCGCCCCTTCGGCGATATTGCGCGCGCGATCGATTGCGTAGCTCCATTCGCGGCGGAAGTAGCCTTCGAGCCGGCGCTGCGTCGTGGCCGAGACGATCGGAATGAAATACGAGCAGCGGGCGATATTGCGCTGGATCTTGCGGTCATAATCGTCGCCGCCCTCCAGGCGCTCCAGATCAAACCAGGTCTTGATGCCCGCGGTGTCGAGCCCCGCCTTGAGCCTCTGGACGGCTGCGAAGTCCTCCCGCGCATAGCTGATGAAGACGGCGTTGTCGGGCATTTCGCGCTCGGGCGGCAGGAAGCGCTGCGGCGACGCGCCGAGGTCGATGACCTCGCCTCCCTGGTGGCGCGTCGTCCACCGACGGTGAAGCTCGTCGACGAACTTGCCGGCACCGCTGTAGATGCGCGTTCTGACGCTCACCTGCTGCAGGAAAGCCATCAGGCGCCCGTCGCTGCCGGAATGATTGTCGGCGAGCACCTCGCCGACGTCGCGCGGATCGGAAAGGCGGTGACGCTTGGCCATGCGAAGGAACAGGCGCGCGAGCCAGTTGGTAAAATTGCTGCCGATGAAGAGCAGATGATTGTGCTCGAGCTCGTGGAAGAGTTTCTCCGGCGTCAGATGCTCGCTCTGCAGCGCGCAGATGAACTCCAGCATGTCCTCGTCGGAAATGACGTAGGTCGGCGAGGCCGAGAGGCGACCGAGCAGGTGATAGATGACCGGACGCTGAAGCTTCTCGCGTTCGGACGGAAGGTCGGTGACACGGTTGGGCGAGTAGGCGATTACCTCGGTTGACTGGGCACCCTGGAATCGCTCGGTATTGATCGCCTGCTCCAGCAGCGGATCGAACGTCGTCGTGACGAAGAGATCGAAGTCGGTGATCTGCGCTAGCTGACGCAGCGCGAGCGGTGGCGTGAAGTTCGCGTCGCGGAGGATGCTGCGCACGCGCGTGTACGCTTCCTCGCGGCGGCCATGAGACGACAGGAACCAGCAGACGACGTCGTTGAGCGTGTACGGCTGCGGCAGTTGGGCGATATTGACGTTCAGCTTGCCTGCGAGCTTTTCCGCGATCCAGTCGTAGAGAAGCCGCGCTCCGGTCTCGGTCTCTACCTTCAGCAGCTCGGGCCCGATGATCGGGATCACACGCCGCTCCTCGATGAAGCTGAGGAGATCCTCCCACGCATCGTCATCGAGCGTGGCCAGGGGGGAATGCATGGGCAGCAGCGTGCTCATCCGGAGCTTGCCAATCGAAAGCGGGCGGGCAAAGTGTCCACGATTCCGAAACCAGGGTCAAACGATCGCCTCTCGGCAGACCAAGCGACCCGGCCGCAGGGTCCGTCCCGCAGCCAGTCGCCGCGTCAGGCGCGAAGCCGCGCCAAGCCGTCGGCCAGGTCGGCGATCAGGTCGTCGGGATCCTCGAGCCCCACATGCAGCCTCAGATACGGACCTTCGGGCGCCCAGCGCGTCACGCTACGCGCGGCAGTGTTGATCGGCAGGATCAGGCTCTCGAAGCCGCCCCAGCTGACGCCAAGCTTGAACCAGCGTAGCCCGTCGAGCATGTCGTCGACGCGCGCCTTCGGCGCGGGGCGCAAGATCACGCCGAATAAGCCGCAGGCGCCGGTGAAATCGCGTTTCCACAAGGCGTGCCCGCGTGCGCCGGGCAGGGCCGGATAGACGACCTCGGCGACCTCCGGCCGGGCGCGGAGCCACTCGGCGATGCGCAGCGCGCTCGCTTGATGCCGCGCCAGGCGCACCGCCAGCGTACGCAGTCCGCGCAGCGCCAGAAAGCAGTCGTCGCTGCTTGCCGTGACACCGGTGTCGGTCCAGAGGCGATGCAGCCTCGGAAACGTCGCTTCGCTGCCCACGATCAGACCGATCAACACATCGGAATGGCCGCCCAGATACTTGGTGCCCGCGTGCAGAGACACGTCGACGCCGTGGTCGAACGCGCGAAAGTGCAGCGGCGTGGCCCAGGTATTGTCCATCAGCACCAGCGCGCCGTGCGCGTGCGCAGCCGCGGCGATCGCCGGTACATCCTGCACCTCGAAGCTCAGCGAGCCCGGCGACTCGACGAACACCACGCGCGTATTAGGCCGCATCGCGCCCGCGATGCCGCTCCCGATCAGCGGATCGTAGTAACTGACCTCGACGCCGAAACGCGAGAGCTGGTTGTCGCAGAAGCGCCGTGTCGGCCCGTAGACCGAGTCGGTGACCAGGACGTGATCGCCGGCGCTGGTCAGGGCGAGCAAAGGCAAGGTCGTCGCGGCGAGACCCGAAGGCACTGCCAGCGCGCCGTAGCCGCCTTCGAGCGTCGCGACGGCCGACTGCAGGTCGGTGACGGTCGGCAGTCCCCGCAGTCCATAGACCAGGCCCTTCGACTCGCCGCGCTGCGACGCTTCGTAGTCGGCCACCGAATCGAACAGGATCGTCGACGCGCGGTAGACCGGCGTATTGATCGCACCCAGATGCCGCGCCGGGTCGCGCCCGAGATGCCCGACTTCGGTCGCGGGTCCGGGCTTGCGCCTGGGCTTGGGTTGATCGCTCACGCGGGGGAATCGGACGTCGATTTGAGCGCGGCGGCGATTTGCTTCGCCTGTTCGTCGGCCGTTTGGCGGATGTCGATGACGATCGCGTCCTCGGGCTCCTCGAGCGCAGCGAACTGGCTCGCCAGCAGCGACGCCGGCATGTAGTGGCCGCTGCGCGAGGCGAGCCGCGGAGCGATGGTCGCGGCGTCACCCTTCAGATAGACGATCCGGACCTCACCCGTAGGCCCGCCGCCTCGACGCAATCTCTGACGGTACGCTTCCTTGAGCGCAGAGCAGGCGATCACCGCGCCGCTTCCCCGGGCCGCACGTTCGTGCATCGCTGCAACCAGTCGGTCGAGCCACGGCCAGCGATCGTCGTCGGTCAGTGCGATGCCGTGGGCCATCTTGGCGACGTTCGCTTCCGGATGAAAATCGTCGGCATCGAGAAATTCGTAGCCGAGCTCACGCGACAGTGCGCGACCCACCGTCGTCTTCCCGCAGCCGCACACGCCCATGACTATCACCATCATCGGGTATCGGCCGTCGTCAGTCGTTGGACGTGATCTTGTGGCCGCCGAAACCCTTGCGCATCATCGCCAGCAGCTTGTCGCCGTAATCGCTCTTGCCCTGGCTCGTCAACCGCATCATCAGCGCGAGCGACAGCACCGGCGCGGGCACGCCCTGCTCGATCGCCTCCTGTACGGTCCAGCGCCCCTCGCCCGAATCGGCGACGACTGGCGCCACGGCTTCGAGCTCGGCATCGTCCTGCAGGAATTCGGCAGTCAGGTCGAGCAACCACGAGCGCACGACGCTGCCGTGCCGCCACATTTCGGCGATCGCCGCGACGTCGAGCGCGAATTCCGGCTTGCCCTTCAACAGCGAAAAGCCCTCGGCCATCGACTGCATCATGCCGTACTCGATGCCGTTGTGTATCATCTTCACGAAGTGACCGGATCCACTCGGACCGCAATGCAGCCAGCCGCGATCGGGCGCCGGCGCAAGGATCTTCACCAACGGCTCGATTTCGCGTGCTGCCGCCGGCGAGCCGCCGAACATCAGCGCGTATCCGTTCTCGAGCCCCCACACGCCGCCGGAAACGCCGCAGTCGATGAACCGGATGCCGTAGCTCGCGAGCTCGACGGCGCGCCGCACCGAGTCCTTGTAGAACGCATTGCCGCCATCGACGATGATGTCTTCCGAATGAAGCCGCGGCGCGAGCTCGGCGATCACCGCCTCGGTGCCCTTGCCGGCCGGCACCATCAGCCAGACCACGCGCGGCGGTGGCAGCGCATGCACCAGCGCCTCGAGACTGTCGGCGGCGTTGCACGATTCGATCGCCGCGAAGGCAGCGCGCGCGTCCGACGCGGGGTCGAAGCCGGTCACCGCGACGCCACCAGCGGCAAGTCGGCGCCCCATATTGGCACCCATGCGCCCCAGTCCGACCATCCCGATATGCAAAGACATGTCGCAGTTCCTTTGCGCCCAAGGCGCCCTACTCCCACGATACCGAAGCGCGGCGACGCGCGCTATGGTCGCGACACCCGGGCGGCTCTCGCGCTCGCCGCCAGCACGGCGCCGACGATAAGGAGCGCGCCGAGCAGCGTGCGGGCATCCGGCACCTCGTCGAGCAGCACGGCTGCCAGGGCGATGCCGTAAACGGGCTCCAGTGCCGCGACCACGCTTGCCGTGTGCGCGCTCAGCATGCGCATGCTGCGGATGAACAGGGTGTGCGCAAGTGCGGTGCAGACGATGCCCAGCACGAGCAACAGCGCGAGTTCGCGTGCACTGGGTAGTGCCGGAGCCATCGCGACGACCGGCGCCAGACACGCCGCCGCGCAGATATTTTGCCAGAACGCAATCGCGGCGGGTGCGCGCCGCGCCGCCAGCGCGCGATTCCCCACCGCGAGCAGAGCGAATGAAAAGCCCGAAAGCACGCCCCACGCCAGGCCCTGGACGACGCGATTGTCGAGCCGGGGCTCCGGCACCAGTATCAGCAAGCCGGCCACGACCAGTCCGGCGATCGCCCAGTCGGCGCCGCGCGCCCGCGTGCGCAGCAGCGCGAGTTCGAGCAGCAGCACGAACAGCGGAAAGCTCGCGTATCCGAGCAGGCCGGTGGCGACATCGGCGATTTGTATCGCCTTGAAAAACGCATACCAGTGCAGCGCCAGCACCGCTCCATTGATGCCCATTCTCCAGTCGAAGCCGCGGCGCCCGCCAGGCGAGGCCCAAAGCAGCACGCCGAGCGCGGCAGCGGCGACACCGGTTCGGCCGAAGACGATCGTCGTCGCGGGCAGGTCGATCCATTTGCCAAAGAGGCCTGCGAGCCCGAACAGCAGTACAGCGACGTGCAGCGACGCCAGCGCGGGCACGCGCCCGGCACCGGCCTCGACTCTGGCGCGCTCGTCAGTCATCGCAGCGATCGATCCGCTCTCGGTCGTCACTGTAGCAGTCGCCGGCACCGCAGTGCGCCGATCGCGCCATCGCCTCGCATAGGCGGGCCGAGTCGCGGCAGGTTACAATCGGTTCCACTCTCGCCCGCCGTGCCCGCCGCGCGCGACGAGGAATCCGCGAGGGATACGATGCCGCAGAACGTCGCTCCGAACCAGGTCCTGGACGCCGTGCGCGCAAGCCCCGGCAACCGTGTCAAGGTCGCAGTGTCCGACATCGACGGTGTGCTGCGCGGAAAATATCTGCACAAGGACAAGTTCTTTGCTGCTGCGGAAGGCGGCTTCGGCTTCTGCGACGTCGTTTTCGGCTGGGACATGGCCGATCAGTGCTACGACAACACGACGCTGACCGGCTGGCATAAGGGTTTCCCCGACGCGCTGGCCAGAATCGATCTGGGTACGCTTCGTCACGTACCGTGGGACGACAACGTGCCGTTTTTTCTCGGCGACTTCGTCGCGCAGAAAAACGGCAAGGAGGTGCCGCATCCGATCTGTCCGCGGCAACTGCTGAAGCGAGTGCTCAAGCGCGCCGAGAAGCTTGGCGTGGTTCCGATGTGCGGCATGGAATTCGAATGGTTCAACTTCGCCGAGACGCCCCAGTCGTGGGCCGACAAGGGCTATGTGCGGCCGCAGACGATCACGCCGGGTATGTTCGGCTATTCGCTGCTGCGCGCCAACCAGAACCGCGATTTCTTCAAGGCGCTGATGGTCGAGATGGGCGCCTTCGACATCCCGATCGAGGGCCTGCACACCGAGACCGGTCCCGGCGTCTACGAGGTGGCGATTCTGTTCTCCGAGGCACTCGAAGCCGCGGACCGAGCCGTATTGTTCAAGACCGGCGCCAAGGAGATCGGCGCGCGCTTCGGCATCATGCCGAGCTTCATGGCCAAATGGAATGCCCAGTACCCCGGGTGTTCGGGGCACATTCATCAGAGCCTGTCCGACGGGAAGAAAAATCTGTTCTACGATGTCAAAGGCCGGAACAGCATGAGCAGGCTGTTCGAAAGCTACCTCGCCGGCCAGGTGGCGGGGCTGATGGAATTCGCGCCGATGTACTGGCCGACGATCAACAGTTACAAGCGGCTGGTCGACGGGTTCTGGGCGCCGGTCAAGCCGACCTGGGGCGTGGACAACCGCACGGCGAGCTTTCGCGTGATCGCCGGTTCGCCGAAGTCGACACGGCTGGAAACGCGCTGTCCCGGCGCCGACATGAACCCCTACCTCGCCGCCGCCGCGGTCCTCGCTGCCGGCTTGTCCGGCGTCGAAAGGAAACTGAAGCTGACCGCGAAACCGATACACGGCACCAACGAAGGCGCGGAGAACGTCCCGCGCGCGCCGCGCACGCTGATCGAGACGACGCGCGTGTTTCGCAATTCCGAACTCGCTCGCGACTGGTTCGGCGACGATTTCGTCGAGCATTTCGCCGCGACCCGCGAATGGGAATGGCGCCAATGGCTCGACGCGGTCACCGACTGGGAAATGAAGCGCTATTTCGAGATCATATGACCCAGGCTTCGGCTACGGCGCCCGCATCCTCGAGGTTGATTAGCCGCCGACCGTCGATTGCGGTTGGCGTCGCCTATCTGGCGGGATGCCTGCTGGCATTCCCGCTGCTGGCGAACACGCTGCGGTTCGCCAGCGCGTTTGATCCGCAATCGCTCGATCCGCACGCGCTAGCGCTGCTCTACCAGACCCGCGTGGTGAGCCAGATCTACGAGTCACTCGTGTCGCGCGACCGCAACTTCGCGATTGAGCCGGCGCTCGCGGTGTCGTGGCAGCAGGTCGAACCCAAGCGCTGGCGGTTCAAGCTTCGCCCCAACGTGAAGTTTCACGACGGGACCCCATTTACCGCGGACGACGTCGTGTTCTCGGTCGAGCGCGCGCTGGCGAAGAACTCGCAGCGCGCCTTCCAGCTGCGCGGCGTCCTGGGTGCGCGCAAGGTCGACGACCTGACGGTCGACTTCGTGCTCGAGGCTCCCGACGCGGTTCTGCCGGAAAAACTGATCTACGTCGGCATGATGAGCAAGGCGTGGTCCGCAGCGCACGCTGTCCTTGAGCCGCAGAACTACAACGCCAAGCAGGAGACTTACGCGGTTCGCAACACCAACGGCACCGGCCCTTACCAGCTCAAATCTTACGAGTCCGACGTCCGTTGCGTGCTGGTCGCCAATCCGCACTGGTGGGGACAGCACGGCAACGTCGACGAGGCGATCTACGTCGTCATTCAGTCCGACGCGACGCGGCTGGCCGCGCTAGTTTCCGGGCAGGTCGATTTCGTGATCGACCCGCCGTTCCAGGATGTCCCGCGGTTGCAAAAGGAAGGCCGCTTCAAGCTGGCGCAGATCTCCGATATCGGCACGCAATACCTCGGCTTCGACCAGAGCCGCGACGAGCTGCAGTTCGGCGACGTGAAGGGCCGCAACCCGTTCAAGGACCTGCGGGTTCGACGCGCGGTCTACGCCGCGATCGATATCGACGCGATCGTCGCCAAGGTCCTGCGCGGACAGGCGACGGCGACCGGGTCGTATGTCTCGCGGCTGCTCGACGGCTACGTGCCAGACCTCGATAGCCGGCCGAAGTATGATCCTGCCGCGGCGCGAACCTTGTTGAAAGAAGCCGGGTACCCGGGCGGATTCCAGGTGACGCTCGATTGCGTTAACGTGGCCTACCGCGCGGCCGTATGCCAGGCGATCGCAGGGATGCTCGCGCAAGTCGGCATAAGGACGACGTTCCAGGTCTGGCCGACGGCGACGTTCTTTCCCAAGCTGACGCAGGCGACGACCAGCTTTTTCGAGTTCGGCTGGTCGCCGCAGACCGACCCGTGGCCGATGCTGAACGCGATCGTGCACAGCTACGGCAGCGACGGCCCAGGAACATTCAACGGCGGCCGTTATTCGAATCCCCAGCTCGATCAACTGATCGATTCGATCCGCGTCGAGCCCGGTGTCGCGCGCCGCCGCGTTCTCGTCGGAGACGCGCTCCGGCTGATGCGTGCGGACCTGCCGCTGATACCGCTGTACCGGCGCACGCTGACCTGGGTGATGCGGCCCGAGGTCAGCGTCGCGCAGTGGCCGAGCGACATCCTCGAGCTTCGCTACGTGCAGATCGGCGATGGACAGCACATAGGATCGAACTCGCGATGACTATCCACCGTTTCGCCTTTCCGACGGCCATCCACTTCGGCGCGGGGGCGCGGAAGCTTGTCGCCGAGCATCTTGGCGCGCAGGGTCTCGAGCGCCCGCTGGTCGTCACCGACCGAGGCATCGCGCCGCTGCCGTTGCTTTCGAAGTTCGTCGCCGACCTGCATCGACTCGACGTCTCCGTGTACTCCGACATCTGGGGCAACCCGGTGAAAAGCCAAGTCGACAAGGGCGTCGCCGCTTTCCGCAGGCATCGCGCCGATTCGGTCATCGGCTTGGGCGGAGGCGCCGCGCTCGACGTCGCCAAGGCGATCGCGCTGATGGCGGTCCACGAAGGCGACGTGCTGCAATACGCCTGGGATCATCCGCAAGTCCGGCCGATCGAGCACGAGCTGCCCTATTTCGTCGCGCTGCCGACAACCGCGGGCACCGGCTCCGAAGTGGGCCGATCGAGCGTCATATCCGACGATGCGACGCACATCAAGAAGATCATCTTTTCGCCACGTTTGCTCGCCAGGGCGGTGTTCGCCGATCCCGAACTGACCCTCGACCTGCCGCCGGAAATCACCGCCGCGACCGGCATGGACGCGCTGACCCACAACGTCGAGTCGTACCTGTCGCCGGCGTATCATCCGATGTGCGACGGCATCGCGCTCGAAGGGGTGCGCATTGCAGCCCGCTCGTTGCGCACCGCCGTGCGCGAGCCGCACAACCTGCCAGCGCGCTCCGACATGCTGATGAGTTCGATGATGGGAGCCATCGCGTTCCAGAAGGACCTCGGCGCCGTCCACTCCTGCGCGCATGCGCTGTCGACGGTCGCCGATCTGCACCATGGCCTTGCCAACGGCATCATGATCGACCACGTGATGCGCTTCAATCTCAAAAGCGCCACAGCGAAAATGGCCGAGCTCGCCCACGTCGTCGGCGCCGGAGTCGCCGGCGCATTGCCCGAGGCCAGCGCCGAAGGCTTCATCGACTGGCTGGCGACTCTCAAGCGCGACCTCGCCATTCCGGCAACGCTGTCCGAGCACGCGGCCAGGCGGCCGGTGACCAAAGCCGACATTCCGGCGCTGGCCGATGTCGCGATCAACGACATCTGCCATCAGACGAATCCCCGCAAGTGCACGCGAGCGGACTTCGAGCGCATCTTCGCCGAGGCGATGTGAGCGCCCGGCTCGCGAGATGCGCGGCGGGCGCCGCGCGCTTGTCATGCTGAAAATCGGAATTTCCGCCTGCTTTTTCCACGCCGACCCGAAGCGGGCGCTGTTCAAGGGTATGACGCTGCAGTACATCGAGCAGAACATGGCGCATTGGGTGATGCAGCGCGACGCACTGGCATTGATGATTCCATCGCCGGACGGAACGACACGGCGTTCCGGCAGTGCCGTGACCGTCGACGACTACGCGCGCGAGCTCGATGGCCTGCTGCTGATGGGAGGTTCCGACGTCTGTCCCGAATCCTACGGCGAAGCTGCGCTGCGTCCGGAATGGAGCGGCGACCGCGTACGCGACGACTACGAGATGGCATTGCTGCGGGCGTTCGTCGCGGAAGGCAAGCCGGTGCTCGGCGTCTGCCGCGGCGCGCAGATCATCAACGTCGCGCAAGGCGGTACGCTGTACCAGGACATCGCGACGCAGCGGCCCGGCGCGCTCGACCACCGCGACTGGGAGATCTACGCCGCCAATTTCCATTCGACGGCGATCGTGCCTGGTACCGGCCTCGCGGCGCTCTATCCCGGGTCGCGTCCTGACGAAGACCAATTCGGTCCACCATCAGGCCGCCAAGGATGTCGGCCGGGACCTCGTCGTCGAAGCCTGGTCCGAGCCCGACCGAATCGTCGAGGCGCTGCGTTGGTCCGGGCCCTCGTACGTGTTCGGCGTGCAGTGGCATCCCGAATTCCACGATCCTGGCGATGGGTCCTTGCTCGACGACACGCCGATTCTCGATGATTTCCTGGCGCGTGCCAGGCGCTGATCGAAAGCCACCGATGAAAATCACCAATCCGGCGACCGGCGAGCCGATCGCGGAAATCGAGGAAGACCGCAGCACCGCGGTGCGCAGGAAGTATGACCGCGCGCGCGCCGCGCAGGCGGACTGGGCGGCGCTGCCCCTGAAAAAGCGTCTCGAGACGATCCGCGCCTTCCGGGAGCGCGTCGTCGCGATGCAAGAGACGCTGGCGCACACGCTGACGCTCGAGGTCGGCAAACCGATCCGTCAATCGAGGAACGAGCTGAACGGCCTGCTTGCCGCGGCTGGACTTCTTCCTAGCCGAGGCGGCACGCGTGCTGCGCGAGGAGAAAATCTTCGCCGACGTGAAGCAGAACCTCGAGGAACGCATCTCGCACGAGCCGCTGGGCGTCATCGCCAATATCTCGGCATGGAATTATCCCTATTTCGTCGGATCCAACGTTTTCGTGCCGGCGTTGCTCGCCGGCAACGCCGTGCTGTACAAGCCCTCGGAATTCGCAACCTTGACCGGCAGGCACATCGCCGACCTGATGCACGAATCCGGCGTGCCTGAGGACGTGTTCGTTCCGGTGTTCGGCGGCGCGGCGACCGGCGCCGCGCTGCTGCGGCAGCCGGTCGACGGAGTCTTTTTCACCGGCTCGTACGCCACCGGCACCCGGATCGGCGCCGCCGCCGGCCGCCGGATGATCAAGGTGCAGCTCGAGCTCGGCGGCAAGGATCCGGTCTATGTCTGCGACGACGTCGACGTGAAGAGCGCAGCAGCGGGCATCGCCGACGGCGCCTTCTACAACACCGGCCAGTCGTGCTGCTCGGTCGAACGCATCTACGTGCACGAAAAGATCCATGACGTCTTCGTCGAAGCCTTCGTTGCCGAGGTCAAGAGCTACCGCACCGGGGATCCGCTCGACGAGAAGACCTACATCGGGCCGATCACCCGGCGGCCGCAGCTCGATGTGCTGCAGAAGCAGGTGACCGACGCGAAGCGGCGCGGCGCGACCTTGCTGACCGGCGGCAACATCGTCAAGCGTGCCGGTAACTGGTTCGAGCCGACGGTGCTGACCGACGTCGACCACCGGATGAGCCTGATGCGGGACGAGAGCTTCGGACCCGTCATCGGCATCCAGAAGGTGAAGGACGACTCCGAGGCGGTGCTGATGATGAACGACAGCGAATACGGGCTCACGGCGGGCGTATACACGCCAGACGAAAAGCGCGCACGCAGGATCTTGTCGAAGGTGAAATCGGGCTCGGTGTACTGGAACTGCTGCGACCGCGTAAGCCCCCGGCTCCCCTGGTCCGGTGTCGGACACTCGGGCATCGGCCTCACGCTGTCGACCTACGGAATCCAGACCTTCACGCGGCCGAAAGCCTGGCATTTGCGGGGTGCATGATGCGCGCGGGGCGCGCGATTCAGTCGGGGTCCTGCAGCTCCGCGGCCTTCAGCGTATTGGCCAGCAGCATCGCGATGGTCATCGGCCCGACGCCGCCGGGCACTGGCGTGATCCACGCCGCGCGCTCGCCGGCCGCAGGGTCGACGTCACCGCAGAGCCGGCCTTCGGCATTCCGGTTCATGCCGACGTCGATGACGATGGCGCCGGGCTTGATCCAGTCGCCGGCGACGAAATAGGGCTTGCCGACGGCGGCGACGAGGACGTCGGCCTGGCGAACGATGTCCGGCAGATCGCGCGTCGCCGAATGGCAGATGGTTACCGTGCACCGCGCCATCAAGAGCTCCAGCGCCATCGGGCGGCCGACGATGTTCGATTGTCCGATGACGACGGCGTGGCTGCCGACCAGATCGACATTGGTCTCGCCCAGCAGGCGCATGCAGCCGAACGGCGTGCACGGCCGCAACACCGGACGCTTCAGCACCAGCCTTCCGATGTTGTAGGGATGAAAGCCGTCGACGTCCTTGCGAGGGGTCGATGCGCTCGGTCACCCTCTCCGGATCAATCTCCTTCGGCAGCGGCAACTGGACCAGTATGCCGTGCACCGTCGGGTCCGCATTCAGCCGATCGATCAGCGCCAGCAGCTCGCCTTCCGATGTCTCGACGGGCAGGTCGTGCGAAAACGACAGCATGTTGACGGCTTCGGTAAATTTGCGCTTGTTGCGCACGTAGATCTGCGAGGCCGGGTTTTCGCCCAACAGCACGACGGCGAGCCCGGGACGCTGCTTACCCAGCGCGACGCGCGCTGCGACACGCGCGCCCAGCTCCGCGTTCAGGCGCGCCGCCAGCGCCCTGCCGTCGAGGATGCGTGCGCTCATCGAAGTGTCGGGTCGTCGCGCATGGCCGCGCATCTTACCGGATTTCGATCACCGGCCACGCGTTGGCACGGGCCAGCCCTTCCAGTGTCGCGTCGGGATTGACTGCGACCGGATGCGTGATGCGGGAGAGCAGCGGAACGTCGTTGCGCGAGTCGCTGTAGAACCAGCTTTCCCGAAAATCGGTGAGTCGCTGCTGGCGTTGTGCCAACCACGCCTCGAGACGGGCGATCTTGCCCTCGCGCATGTTCGGCGTGCCCGAGACCCTGCCGGTATAACGGCCGGCGATCATTTCGGGCTCGGTCGCGATCAGGTGCTCGAATCCCAGCTCGTCGGCAATCGGCGCGGTCAGGAAGCGGCTGGTCGCTGTCGTCAGCACCATTAGGTCGCCAGAACGGCGATGGCGCTCGACGAGCGCACGTGCCGCCGCCGGGATCGCCGGCCGTATCTTCCGCGCCAGATAGTCGGCGCGCCAGGCATGCAGTTGGTGCGTATCACGATCCTTGAGCGTGGACAGGTAGAACTCGGTGAACTCCAGCACGCCGACTTCACCGCGCCGATAGCCTTCGACGATCGCTCGGTTGCCCCGCTCGAACACGGAGCGGTCGAGCGCGCCCTCGCCGATCAGGAAATCCACCCAGGCTTCGTCGCTGTCGAGCGCAAGCAGCGTGTGATCGAGGTCGAACAAGGCGAGTACGTCGGAGGGCACGAAACCTGGACGAAAGCTACAATCGTCGAATGAGAGCCGACGGCATTGTACCCGCGATCCATGCGCGGCTCGCGCGGGCGCTTGCCGCGCCGCAAGGCGAATACGTCGCCTTCGACGTCGACGGCATGACGGTGGGCTGGCTCGACGCCGCGCGCGCCGCACGCCTGCGTTCCTTCGCAGCGGTCTTCGACGGCAGTGGCGGCGAGCTTAAGCTCGCCGCAACGCTCCGCGATCGCCATGCGCGGACGGCGGCCGTCGAAGAGGTCACGCGCGCGCTGGCCGGCGAAGGTCTGCTCTCGCCCTGGCGCGACGAGCGTTATGCCGTCGCCGCCGAATTCGGTGCAGCCCCCCTGGTTGACATCGAGCGCGCGGCGGCGCGCTATTTCGGCATTCGGACCTACGCCGTGCACGTCAATGGCCTGGTGCGCAGCAGCGATGGGCTGGCGATGTGGCTCGCGCGGCGCAGCCCGGACAAGGCGATCGATCCTGGCCTGCTCGACAATCTGGTGGGCGGCGGCATCGCGACCGGCTACGGCGTTTTCGACACGCTGGAGAAGGAGGCATGGGAGGAGGCCGGCATCCCTGCGGACGTCGCGGCCCGGGCGCGTCCGAGAGGCAGCATCGATATCTGCCGGCCGCAGCCGCAGGGCCTGCAGCGTGAGACCGTGTTCGTCTACGACCTGATGCTCGATGCCGCATTCAGGCCGGCGAACCAGGATGGCGAGGCCATCGACCACCGGCAGGTGACGATGTCAGCCGCGGCAAAACTGATCGCCGCCGACGCATTCCGATGACGCGGTCACGGCGGACGCGAGCCTGGTCATCCTCGATTGCCTGCTTCGCCACGGCGCGCTCGGGCCGGACTCGCCCAAGCTTCGCGCGCTGTCGGCATTCCGGCATGCACTGCTCGAACCTGCGCCGCGCAACGGGGGTCGCGGAACGTGGCCGTGCGGCGTGCGTTCGCCGCTTACGCCGCCTTGACGGCGGCCGGCGCGACCTGGCGGATGCCGAGCTCCGCCAAGGCATCGCGCACGGCATTGACCGCGTGCCGCATGTCATCGGGCCCGATGGCGCCGATGCACCCCACTCGAAACGTCTCGAGCTGGGTCAGCTTGCCCGGATAGAGGATGAAACCCTTGTCGCGCACCTTGTCGTAGAGCGCCTTGAACGCATAGCGCGGGTCTGCTGGCGCGTGAAAGGTCACGATGATAGGCGCCTGGATCTGGGGATCGAGGAACGGCCGGAAACCCATTTCCTTCATGCCGGCAATCAGCGTCTCGTAATTGGCCGTGTAGCGCGCGAGCCGCGCCGGCTGGCCGCCCGCGGCCAGGTACTGCTCGAGCGCGGCATCGAGTGCGACGACGACGTGCGTCGGCGGCGTATAGCGCCACTGTGTCGTCTTTTCCATGTACGCCCATTGGTCGTACAGATCCAGAGAAAGCGACGTCGAATTGCCGGCGCATTGCTCGAGGACGCTCTTGCGCGCAAAGACAAAGCCCATGCCCGGCGGACCCTCGATGCACTTCCCCGACGCGGCAATCAGGGCGTCGAACGGCACGGCCCTGGCGTCGATGGGAATCGCGCCGAACGAGCTCATCGCGTCGACGATCAGGCGCCGGCGCCGCTGCGCAATCGCTTCGGCGATCTCCGGCAGCGGATTGAGAATCCCGGTCGAGGTCTCGCAGTGGATCAGCCCCACATGCGTAATCGACGGATCGGCGTCGAGCTTCCTGGCGACGTCGGCCGCGGTGGTGGGGACATCCTCGGCGGTTTCGAACACCGAGAGCCTGCGCCCCATCATCTCGGTCAGGCGGGCGAGCCGCTTGCCGTACGCACCGTTGATCAGGACCAGCAGATGTCCGTTGCGCGGCACCAGCGTGTTGACCGCCGCTTCGACGGAAAACGTACCACTTCCCTGCAGCGGCACGCAGACATGCGTGCCTTCGCCGTTGACAACCGCGGTGAGCCGCACGCGCACGCGCGCAGTCACCGCATTGAAGCTTGCGTCCCATGAGCCCCAGTCGCGCAGCATCGCGGTCTTGGTGGCGAGCGAGGTCGTGAGCGGACCAGGCGTCAGGAGGATCGGGTCACGCCCGCTGTAGGTCATGGCAAGACTCCTCTGAGGATTCGATTCAAGCGGCGACTGGCGTCCGCCACGCTTGCGTGCGATTGACCAGGAAGCGAGTCAGCAGCGCGTAGACGAGGCATATCACGATCGAGGTCGCGACGATAAGCGTCGCCATCGCCGCAGCGGGTCCGATCTCGCCAGCCTCGTCAAGATTCACGATCGCCACCGACGCGAGCTTGGTATCGGGCGAATAGAGAAAGATCACCGCCGACAGCGTGACCATCGCGTTGATGAAAAGGTAGCGCGCGATGTCCAGGATCGCGGGGAGGCAGACCGGCACGGTGACGCGGAAGAACGTCTTGTAGAACGGCACCTTGAGCGAGGCCGAGACGGCCTCAAACTCGTTGTCGAGAGCCTTCAGCGCCGTCACGGCGGTCAGGTGACTTGACGTGTAGTAGTGGATGACCGTCGACAGCACCAGGATCGTCATGGTGCCGTAGAGGAAATTGAGCGGGTTGGAGGGGGCGTTGAAGAAAAAGATGTAGCCCAGGCCCAGCACCATGCCCGGAACCGCCATCGGAATCGCCGCGAGGAAGCGCATCGCGGTGCGGACCGGTGTGAGTCCGCGGGTCTTCTCCAACAAATACGCGCCGCCGAAGACGAGCACGGTGCCGGCGAGCGCGGTCAGCAGCGCCATGCGCAGGCTGTTGAAATACGAGTCGATCACGCCGCCGTCGATCAGGCCGAACCCGTAGTGCCGCAGGCTGAACGACTTGTCGTAGGGCCACAGCTTGATGAACGATGTATAGATCGCCATGCCGAGCACTGCGAGCATGAACAGGCACACGATCGCGCAAAAACCGAGCATCGCGAGGTCGAAGCCGCGCGAAGGTCGCGGCACGTAGGCCACCGCGCGCGCGGAAAATTGCGACTGCTGGCGACTTTGCATCCACCAGTCCACGGCGAAGGCGATAACCACGGGCAGCAACAGTATCAAGCCGACGATTGCGCCGCGATTGAAGTTCTGCTGTCCGATTACCTGCTGATAGATGTCGATGGCGAGCACGTGGTAATTCCCGCCAATGACCTTCGGAATGCCGAAGTCGCTCACCGTGTACGAGAAGACCACCATCGCGGCGCTCACCAGCCCGTAGCGCGCGGAAGGCAGCGTGATGGTGAAGAACTGTCTTCGACGCGTCGTACCCATCGACTCGGCCGCTTCGTAGAGGCGCCGGTCGGTGAGCAGCAGCGAAGTCAGCACAATCATAAGAGCGTGCGGAAAGATCGCGTAGATCGAGCTGATCACGATGCCGATCGGCCCGTAGACCGTGTGGCCCAGCAGCAAGCCCTTGAGAGCGCCCTGGTTGCCGAACCACTGGATGAACGAAATCGCCGCGAGTAACGACGGTGCCAGAATCGGCGTCAGCGCGATCAGTCGAAACACGCCTTTTGCCGGCATGCAGCTCCGTGTGAGCGCGTAGGCAAACGTGAACGCCAACGGAATGGTGACGACCGTTACGATGATCGCGACGAAAAGCGTATTCATCAGCGACTCGATCAGCGCCGGCGATTGGACGTAGTCGAGGATTTGGCCGAATCCGACGAACGCGCCGTCCTTGTCCTGAACGCTCTTGACCAGGATCGCGCCGAGCGGTGCAAGCAGGAACAGGACGAGCGCCGCGCAGGCGAGCAGCAGCAGTCCCTGCGCCACGCGCTGGGACCAGTCGATGTTGCCCGTTGGCGCAGTCGGCTCGGATGCCGGGGAAGCGAGAGTCGCCATGCGTCAAGCGAGCAATCGCATGCACTCCGGCGGGAACCCCACCGACAGCGGCGCGCCTTCGCCCAGCGCCATGCGATCGAGACTCTGCCGCGACAGCGTCACCAGCAGCGGCTGATCGTGCTCGTCACCAAGACGGACGGTAACGAGACAGAAAGCGCCGAGGAACTCGATCTTCTGCACCTGCGCGTTCGCGCGGCTCGCCTCCGGCCCCAGTGCTCCGTTGACCTGCACGTCTTCCGGTCTCAGGTACAGCTTCACGCGCGTTCCCGGCGCAACGTCGGGCGCGCCCGGCACGGCGCCGACAGTCACTCCGCAGACGCGGAAGCGGCCAGCGCCTTCGGCGACCGCGCTCAGCACGTTCACCTTGCCGACAAAGTCGGCGACGAACGCCGAAGCCGGTTCGCGGTAGATCTGCCGCGGCGTGCCGACCTGCTCGATCCGGCCCTGGTTCATCACGACGACCGTATCGGCCATCGACAACGCTTCTTCCTGGTCGTGCGTGACCATGATAGTCGTCACGCCCAGGCGCCGCTGTAGCGCGCGGATCTCGCCGCGCAGCCGGACGCGCTCCAGCGCGTCGAGCGCCGAAAGCGGCTCGTCGAGCAGAAGCAGCCCGGGAGACGTCGCCAGCGCGCGGGCGAGCGCGATCCGCTGTTGCTGCCCACCAGAGAGCTGGCCCGGATACTTGGTCCCCGCGTCGGGCAGGCCGACGAGCGTCAACAGTTCCGCCACGCGCGAGCGGATCTGCGCGCGCCCTGCGCGCCGGTTGACCAGTCCGTAGCCTACGTTGTCGTAGATCGTGAGGTTGGGAAACAGCGCGTACGACTGGAACACGATGCCGTAGTCGCGTTTGACCGCCGGCAGCCGCGAAATGTCGCGGCCGTTCTGGACGATGCGGCCGCGGTCCTGCGTCTCCAGGCCGGCAATGATGCGCAACAGCGTGGTCTTGCCGCAGCCCGATGGCCCCAGGAACGTGACGAGGTTGCCTCGCGCGACCTCGAGCGATACGCCGGACAACGCCGTGAAACGGCCGAACTGCTTGGCGATGTCGGCGAGGGACAGGAACGCATCCTGGCGCAGGGGTTGAGGTTGCATCTCAGGCATTAAAGATACTGCACGTGGGACGAGGGGCGGGTAATGCCCCTCTCCACTCGCCCCTACCCTCGGGTGACCGCGTTACTTCGGCAGCGACTTGCTGTTGTAGCGCTTGGTCCATTCGGCCAGAATCCGTTCGCGATTCTTGGCCGACCATTCGAAATCGTTCTTGATCAGGCGCTTCTCGTAATCGACCGGGATGAATTCAAGCTGCTTGCTCATGCCCGGCATGGCGACGACCGCGAAGTTGTCGGCGAAAAGCTTCATCGCGTCCGGCGTCGCGAGCCAATCCATCAGCTTTTTCGCCGCGTCCATCTTCTTGGTCGTCTTCATGATGCCGCTCGCCTCGAGATCCCAGCCCAGCCCCTCGGACGGGAACACGATGTCGACCGGTGCACCGGACTTCTTGGTCGCCATCGCGCGGTACTCGAACGAGATGCCGATCGGAAATTCGCCCGCCCCCGCCTGCTTGCACGGCTGCGAACCGGAGTGCGTGTAGACGCCGACGTTCTCGTGCAGTCCATCCATGAATTTCCAGGCATCCTGCTCGCCCCACATCTGCAGCCAGCCAGACACGTCGAGGAATCCGGTGCCGGACGACGCGGGATTGGGCATCACGATCTTGCCTTTGTAGACAGGCTTGGTGAGGTCCTTCCACGACGAGGGCTTGGGCAGGTTCTGCTTCTGCGCCTCGACCGTGTTGAAGCAGATCGCGGCGCCGTAGACATCCATGCCGACCCAGCGCGGCGGGTTCTGCGAATCGCGATACTGCGCGGGAATCTTGTCGAGGCCCTTGGGGGCGTACGGCTGCAGCATGCCTTCGTTGGCGAACACCGCCATGCTCGACGCGGAGGTTCCAATGACGAGGTCGGCCTGCGGATTTGCCTTCTCCGCGAGAACCTTTGCGGTGATCACGCCGGTGGAGTCGCGTACCCACTTGAGCGCGATGTCCGGATAAGACTTGTTGAACGCTGTCTCGTACGCCTTGATCTGGTCGGTTTCGAGCGCGGTGTAGACCAGCAATTCGGTTTTCTGCGCCAGCGCAGGGACCGACCAACCGATCGCGCCGGCAAGTGCGAACAGCGCTACGCGATGCCACCTGGACTTGCTTGCCGAGAATTGCATTGCTTCCTCCCCAAGAGTGAGACCACGACCCGAAAAATCCTACGCGCGCCGCACTCGGTGCGCAAACGATGATTGTCGCACGCTCGAGCGCCGCCGGCGCGGTCTCCGGCGGCACGCGCGGTAACCAGTACTATGCGACTATTGCAGATTGTTGACAATCTACAGCAAACAGGCGTGTAATGCGACCGTGCTCAAGCTGCTGAAACCCAATGGCGCCCGTGCCGCCCGGGCGCCGCCAAGCCTCGTGGACGGACCGCCGCCCGGACGCGCTCGAACGACGGCGTCCCTGCGGCGGGCGCCGGCGTCGGGGCGTCGATCGTCCTGCTGCAGTCGAATTCTTTGCCGGGACTCGTGCAGCGGGAGCTCGAACGGATGATTCTGGCCGGCGACATAGCGCCCGGCTCCAAGCTCAACGAAGCGGTGCTCGCCAAGGCGCTGGGCGTCTCGCGCGGTCCCGTGCGCGAGGCCTTTCGCGCCCTCGAGGAGTCCGGCCTGGTCCGCCTGGAGAAGAATCGCGGCGTCTACGTGCGCCAGATTCCGATCGAGGAAGCGGACGATATTTACGAGCTTCGCGCCGTGCTCGACGATTTCGTCGGCCGCAGGGTCGCCGCGACGGCAACTCCCGAAGCTGTGCGCGCGCTGCGCGCCGACATCGTCCGGATGGAAAGGGCCACTGCACGCAACGACGTCGACAGCTACCTGACGGCGAACCTCGACTTCCACGACCGGCTGGTTACGCTGGCCGGCAACGCCAAGCTGTTGCTTACCTATCGTCGGCTGGCGAACGAGTTGAGGCTTTTTCGGCGAGCGACGTTGGCGCAGGGCGACACCTTGTCGGTGTCAACGCGCGAGCATCGCGAAATCGTCGATCAGATCGCCGCCGGCAAAGTGGCCGCGGCCGGACGCGCCCTATACGACCACGTGATGGCAAGCCGCGAACGCATGCATCGGCTCTACGCCGCGAGCGGCAAACCGCCGGCGGCCCGCCCTTCGCGACCGGCGATCGACAAATGAGCGATGCCGCCGCAAGCTTGACCCAACTCGAATTCGCCGTGCCGCGCGAACCGACCCCACCACAATCGATCAGCGGCAGATTAAATGAGGAGGAATCAAATGGACGATCATCCCCGGACCTCGCCGCCAGCGCGCCCTGCTCGACGCATGCTGGCAGTCTGCGCATTGGCCATATTCGCATTCGCCGCAGGCGCTGCTGCGCCGGCGGCAGCGCAAGCTTGCGAAGACCCGAAAGTTCTCAAGTTCTCGATCATTCCGACGCAGGAATCGGTCCGCGAGCTGACGCTTGTACAAGCCGGTGATGGACCTGCTGTCGAAAAATACCGGCAAGAAGATCGAGTTCTACATGCCGACCTCGTATTCATCGGTCGTCGAAGCACTGATGGGTAAGTGGGTCGATGTTGCCGTGCTGGGACCGGAGTCTTACGTGATCGCCCACAACAAGGATGCGACGATCGAGGTCTTCGCCACCTACTACAAGTCCAAGGTAGGCGTCCAGGAAGCGGGACCGGGCTACAAGTCGCTGCTGATCACCAAGAAAGGCTCGAAGTTCGCGACGGTCGATTCGTTGAAGGGCTCGGTGATGCTGCTGGTCGATCCGGCGAGCACCTCGGGCGCGCTGATTCCCGATGCGGTGTTCGCAAAGAAGGTCGTCAACATGCCGCTCAACCAGTATTTCGGCAAGGTCGCCTTTTCCGGCGGCCACGACCTGTCGACCCTCGCGGTCGCCGACGGCCGCGCCGACGCCGCCTTCGTCGCCAGCCACCGCTTCATGAACACCGTCGCGACCGGCAAGGTGAAGGTCGACGACTTCAATATTCTGTGGTCGTCGCCGCTGATCCCGCAGGATCCTTTCGTTTACCGCGGCACGCTGTGCGCACCGTTGAAAGAACAGATCGCCAAGACCTTCCTCACCCTCGAGACGACGCCCGAAGGCAAGAAGTATCTCGAAAACGTCGAGTCGGAGAAGTTCGTGAAGA
This sequence comes from uncultured beta proteobacterium, assembly GCA_963776175.1. Lineage (GTDB taxonomy): Bacteria > Pseudomonadota > Gammaproteobacteria > Burkholderiales > Casimicrobiaceae > PALSA-1003. The sequence continues at coordinate 74,363 of CAVZLP010000010.1, forward strand.
TGACCGACGCCGACTACAATATCATCCGGGACGCCGGCATCAAATAGGCGCCGCGAGCCGCAGGCAGCCCGGACGCCCGCGCGTCCGGGTTTCGGTCCGGCATCTGCTCATGCTCATTGGTGAAAGCAATCCGCGATGACCGTCGCGCTCGAAGTCAGGAACCTCCACGCCGGCTACGCCGGCCGCGAAATCCTGAAGGGTGTCAGCTTCAAGGTCGCCGCCGACGATTTTTTCGCGATCATCGGCCCCAGCGGCGCCGGCAAATCGACGCTGATCCGATGCGTGAATCGGCTGGTCGAGCCGACCGGAGGTCAGGTGCTGTTCCACGGCATCGATCTGCTTGCGCTCGACCAGGCGCGGCTACGTGAGGCTCGTCGCAACATCGGCATGATCTTCCAGGAATTCAATCTGATCGAACGCCTGTCAGTGATGGACAACGTCCTGACCGGCCGACTCGGCTACACCGGCACGCTGCGGAGCCTCATGCGCATGTTCACCGCCGAGGACATCAGGCAGGCGCTGGCACTGCTCGATCGCGTGCTTTTTCGGCGTGGCTGCGTCGCCGCGGCGATCGCCTGACCCGATGTCAACAGCGCCGCAACTGCACAATAACAAGGGAATCATCCATGACTGAGGCCGGCTCCTCGTCGGTTGCCGTCAACGGGCGCACCTACCGTGCGCCGGAGCACCCGCTGGTCGTCCTCTGCATCGATGGCTGCGAGCCCGACTACATCACCCAGGCGATCGAGGCCGGGTCGGCGCCGTTTCTGCGCAGCATGTGCGAGCGAGGAACCTCGCTGCTTGGCGACTGCGTGGTGCCGAGCTTCACCAATCCGAACAATCTCTCGATCGTCACCGGCGCGCCGCCTTCGGTGCACGGCATCTGCGGCAACTTCTTCTTCGATCGAGACACAGGCCAGGAAGTGATGATGAATGACGCGCGATATCTGCGCGCCGAAACGATATTGGCCCGGTTTTCGCAGTCGGGGGTCAAGGTCGCGGTAGTGACTGCCAAGGACAAGCTGCGCACGCTGCTCGGCAGCGGCATGCGCGGCATCTGCTTCTCGGCCGAAAAGGCCGACCAGGCGAATGCCGCCGAGAACGGCGTGAGCGACGTGCTCGCACTCGTCGGCAAACCGCTGCCGTCGGTGTACAGCGCCGAATTGTCCGAATTCGTATTCGCGGCCGGCGTCGAACTCCTCAAGCGCGAGCGTCCGGCTATCATGTACCTTTCGACCACCGACTACGTTCAGCACAAGCACGCGCCCGGCACGCCGGCGGCCAACGCGTTCTACGGGATGATGAACGATTACCTTGCTCAGCTCGACTCGCTGGGCGCGACGATCGCCCTGACCGCCGACCATGGCATGAATGCCAAGACCGACGCCGGCGGAAAACCGCAGATCATATTTCTGCAGGACTGGTTCGATCGCACCCTCGGCGCGGGAGTCGCGCGCGTGATCCTGCCGATCACCGACCCCTACGTCGCGCATCACGGCTCGCTGGGTTCGTTCGCAACCTGCTATCTGCCGCCCGGTGCCGATGCCGCCGACGTCTGCGCTCGCCTGGCCACGGTGCCGGGCATCGAGATGGTGCTCTCGCGCGCCGCAGCCGCCGCCCGCTTCGAGCTGCCACCCGATCGGCTCGGCGACGTCGTGGTTACGTCGGAGCGCCTTTGCGTGCTCGGCACGACGCCGGCACGACACGACCTCTCGGCCCTGGACGCGCCGCTGCGCTCGCACGGCGGCATTTCCGAACAGCGTGTGCCCCTGCTGTTCAACCGCGTGCTGCGTAACGTCGACGCCGGCAGGCGCCTGCGCAATTTCGACGTGTTCGACCTCGCACTCAACCATTTGAATTGATCGACCTGTGCCGCCGAGCATGACATCCTGGCAATATCACAATCCGGTGTCCGTCCGCTTCGGTGCCGGTTGCGTCGACGCCCTGCCGCAAATTCTTGCCGGGCGCAAGGCGACGCTGGTGACGTTCCCCGAAGCGGCCGGTCTGGGTCTGACGGCGCGGCTCGAGCGCCTGCTTGGCGCATCGCTTGCCGCGATTATCGATCGCACCCAGCCCAATCCGGACGTCGAAGGGCTGGCCGACCTCTACCGTGATTTCTGGGCGCGGCCCGCCCAGGGCGAGATCTTGGTCGCGGTCGGCGGCGGCAGCGTGCTCGACACGGCCAAGGCGCTGATGGTAGGCACCGCCGACGGAAGCTTCGAGGCGCTGATCGCGCTACTGGCCACCGGCAAGTCGTTCACGCCGCACCGGGTCAAGCCATTGATCGCCATTCCCACCACCGCAGGGACCGGCAGCGAGGTCACCCCCTGGGCGACGATCTGGGACCGCGCCGCCGGCAAGAAGTATTCGCTGCACCTTGGGCAGACCTGGGCCGAAGCGGCGCTGATCGATCCGGCGCTGACCCTGTCGCTGCCCGCCGGGGCCACGCTTGCCTCGGGCCTCGATGCCTTGTCGCATGCGCTCGAATCGATCTGGAATGTCAACGCCAATCCCGTCTCGGACACGCACGCCGTGGCGGCGGCACGCGCCGTGCTCGCCACCCTGCCCACGCTGATCGACGATCTCGGCAACCCCGAATTGCGGCGGCGCATGTCGCTGGCGGCGCTGCACGCCGGGCTCGCTTTTTCCAACACCAAGACTGCGCTGGCCCACTCGATTTCCTACGACATGACCCTGCGGCACGGATTGCCGCACGGTATTGCCTGTTCGTTCACCTTGCCGCTCGTGCTCGCCCGCGCGCTCGGCGCCGACGCCGGACGCGATGCCGTGCTGGCGCGCATATTCGACGGCGCGTTGGCGGACGCCCCCGCCTGGCTCGCCGCGTTTCTCGAAGCGCTCGGCGTCAGCACGAGCTTCGCGAGCTATGGCGTGTCCGATACCGAAGCCGCCCGCATGATCGAAGCGGCGCTCGACGGCGTTCGGGGCAGGAACTTCATCGGGGCGGACCGCCCCGTCCCGTCGCCGCGCCGTGGACCGTGCCGCATGAACGCCCGAGACATCCGCCGCGAATCGATGCGCATCGCCGGCGATCTGGTCGCTCGGGACCGGGTCATCGAGGTCCGCAATCCGTTCACCGAAGCGGTCGTCGGCACCGTGCCCAAGGCCACGGTCGACGACGTGCGTCGCGCGTTCGCGATCGCGCGCGGCTACCGGCCGACGCTGACGCGCTTCGAGCGCTCGCGCATCCTGCATCGCGCCGCCGAGATCATCCGCGGCCGAACCGGCGAGCTGTCCGACCTGATCACCGCCGAATGCGGCATCTGCAAGAAGGACTCTCTTTACGAGGTCGGTCGCGCCTGCGATGTGTTCGTCTTCGCCGGCAATGCGGCGCTGTCCGACGACGGTCAGATCTTCTCCTGCGATTTGACGCCGCACGGCAAGCGGCGCAAGGTCTACACGCTGCGCGAGCCCCTGCTGGGCGTGATCTCGGCGATCACGCCATTCAACCATCCGCTAAACCAGGTCGCGCACAAGGTCGCCCCCGCCATCGCGACGAACAATCGCATGGTGCTGAAGCCCACGGAGAAGACGCCGCTGTCGGCCCTGGTGCTGGCCGACATCCTGTACGAGGCGGGGTTGCCGCCGCCGATGTTTTCGGTGGTGACCGGCGACCCGAAGGAGATCGCCGACGAGATGCTGACCAATCCGGACGTCGATCTGGTGACCTTTACCGGCGGCATTGCCGTCGGCAAGTACATCGCCGCCAAGGCGGTCTACAAGCGTCAGGTCCTGGAACTCGGCGGCAACGACCCGCTGATCGTGATGGAAGACGCCGACATCGACGAAGCCTCGACCTTGGCCGTTGCCGGCTCGTACAAGAATTCGGGTCAGCGCTGCACGGCGATCAAGCGCATGCTGGTCCAGCAGTCGGTCGCGGATCGGTTTGTCGCGTTGCTGCTTGAAAAGACCAGGGCCGTGAAATACGGCGACCCGATGGATGCGGCGATCGACATGGGTACGGTGATCGACGAGGCGGCGGCCAAGTCGTTCGAGCAGAAAGTCGACGATGCGGTCGCGCGCGGCGCACAATTGCTCTACGGAAATATTCGACGTGGCGCACTGTATTCGCCCACGGTCCTCGATCGGGTGGCGCCCGGCATGCCGATAGTGAAGTACGAGACCTTCGGCCCGGTGTCGCCGGTGATTCGCTTCGATACGATCGATGAAGCGATCGCGATCGCCAATTCAACCGACTACGGCCTGTCGTCGGCGGTATGCACGAACCGGCTCGACTACATCACTCGCTTTGTGTCCGAGCTCAACGTCGGCAGCGTCAACGTGCGCGAGGTGCCCGGCTACCGTCTCGAACTAACGCCATTCGGCGGCATCAAAGATTCGGGGCTGGGGTACAAGGAAGGTGTGCAGGAAGCGATGAAGAGCTTTACCAACGTGAAAACGTACTCGTTGCCATGGTAAATCGGCGACGTGCATCGGGCTGGACCGCGCTATGGCGCTGACGCTGTCCGGCATCTGTGCGATGTTCGATCGCCAGGGTGGCCGCATGTATGCAGGCGAACCGGTGACGCAGCTCGAGCACGCGCTGCAGACCGCGTATTCGGCTGAGTGCGCAGGCGCCGATCCAGCCCTGATCACCGCAGCCTTGCTGCACGACTTGGGCCACCTGCTTAACGATCAGGGAGAAACCCCGACCGCGCGCGGCATCGACGACGTGCATCAGTACGCGGCGTTGCCGTTCCTGCGGCCGCTTTTCGGCGACGAAGTCCTCGAGCCGATCAGGCTGCATGTCGACGCCAAGCGCTATCTTTGCGCCACCGAGCCCGACTATTACGAAGCGCTGTCGGCGGATTCCAAACGCAGCCTCGCGTTGCAGGGAGGTCGGTACGATGGTAAGGCCGCCGCCGCGTTCGCGGCGCGACCGGGGGCTCTGCGCGCCATTGCTCTGCGCCGCTGGGACGATGCCGCCAAGACCGCAGGCGCGGCGACGCCGCCGCTCGCGCATTTCGCGGCCATCATGGAGTCGGCCGTGCGCCGCGCCTGATGCAGGTACTGCTCAATCTGCTGGCCGGTGTCGCCCTGCTCGTCTGGGGGACGCATATCGTCCGAGCCAGCATTCTGCGGCTATACGGGGGTGACCTGCGGCGCGTGCTGCGGCAGAGCGTGTCCAGCCGCTTCGCGGCCTTTGCCGCGGGGCTCTCCGTTACCGCGCTGATCCAGAGCAGTACCGCGACCGCCCTGATCGTCGCCGCGTTCGTCGGCCAGGGCCTAATCGCCACCGCACCGGCGCTGGCGGTGATGCTGGGGGCCGACGTCGGCACCAGCCTGATGGTCCTGGTGTTCTCGTTCGATCTTTCGTGGCTGTCGCCGCTGCTGATCTTCACCGGCGTGCTGCTTTACCTGACGCGCGAAAATGCCAAGGCGGGGCGCTTCGGGCACATCCTGATCGGCCTGGGCCTGATCATCATGGCGCTGCAGCTGATCGTGCTGGCGGCGAAGCCATTGACCCAGGCCGCCGGCGTCCAGGTCATCTTCGGCTCGCTGACCGGGGACGTGCTGCTGGACATGCTGGTCGGAGCGACGTTCTCGATTTTGGCGTACTCGAGCCTTGCCGTCGTGCTGCTGACCGCGGCGCTGGCCGCGTCGAAGGTGATCGGCATCCACGTGGCGATGGCCCTGGTCCTCGGCGCCAATCTGGGCAGCGGGCTGCTGGCGATGCTCAATACGCTGCGTTCGGCGCCGGAAGCCAGGCGGGTGACGCTCGGCAATTTCCTGTTCAAGCTGATCGGTTGCCTGGCGATCGCGCCGCTGCTCGGCTATGTCGAACCGCTGCTGGCTTCGCTCGATCCGACGGAGAGCCGGATGGTCGTGCACTTCCATCTGCTGTTCAACGTGACGATCGCGGTCGCCTTCCTGTTCTTCACCGAGAAGATCGCACTGGTCGCCGAGCGGCTGATGCCGGCCAAACCCGATGCCGATGATCCGGCGAAGCCGCGCTATCTCGATCCGTCGGCGCTGACGACCCCGGCGCTTGCGATCGGTTGCGCCGCCCGCGAGGCGCTGCGCATCGGCGACGTCATCGAGCAGATGCTGACCGGCATGCTGACCGTACTCAAGACCAACGATCGTGCGCTGGCCGAGCGCCTGCGCAAAATGGACGACATCGTCGACGAGCTGTACACGGCGATCAAGCTCTACCTCACACAGATCAGCCGCGAAGCGCTGGAGAACAAGGAAGGCCGCCGCTGGACCGACATCGTTTCGTTCACGATCAACATGGAACAGGTCGGCGACATCATCGAGCGGGTCATCACCGACATCGAGGAAAAGAAAATCGAAAAGGGTCGCGACTTCTCGGCGGCGGGCATGCAGGAAATCTGCGACCTGCACGGCCGGCTGGTCGCCAACCTGCGGCTGGGCATGAGCGTATTCCTCCATGGCGACCTCTCCAGTGCACAGCAGCTGCTCGCCGAAAAGGTGATGTTCCGCGATCTCGAGCGCGCGTATGCCGGGTCGCACATCGAGCGGCTGACCAGCAATACCGCGCAGAGCATCGAGACCTCGTCGCTGCACCTCGACCTGATCAGCGATCTGAAGCGTATCAATTCGCACATCTGCTCCATCGCCTACCCGATCCTCGAGCAGGCCGGCGTGTTGGCCAAGACCCGTCTGAAGGAGCCGGCGGCGCCGTCCGATGCGTCCGCATCCGCCGCCCCCGACAAGCCCGGCTGGCAGAAGCGCAAGCCGCACACCGTCTGATGGAACTCACGCTGGGCGTCACGCTGGCGGTGCTCGCCGCCGGCTTCCTGCACGCCGGCTGGAATGCGCTGCTCAAGTCCTCCGGCGGTGGCGACGTACTGCTCGACACTGCCGCAGTCGTTGCGGGATCGTCGTTTTGCGGGTTCGCCCTGCTGGCGTTCGTTCCGCTCCCCGATTCCGCGTCCTGGTCATTCATCGCGGCGTCGGCAACGATTCATTTCGGCTACTACCTGACGCTGGTCCAGGCCTACCGCACCGGCGATCTTTCGTTCGCCTATCCGCTGATGCGCGGCACCGCGCCGCTGATCGTCACCGTGTTGGGCAGCATTTTCCTGCGCGAACTGCCGAGCGCTCAAATGACCGCCGGCATCCTGCTGATCTCGCTCGGCATCGTCAGCATCGCGTTCGTGCAGGTTCGCGGCGGTCGTCGCCGCCACCCGCCCGCCGCGGCGTACTGGGCGTTCGCCAACGCCGCGATTATCGCGGCCTACACGCTGGTCGACGGCGCCGGCGCACGGGCCTCCGGCAACGCGCTGTCGTACGTCTGCTGGCTGATTTTTCTCGAAGGGATCCCGTTCGTCGCCTGGGTGTTGACGCGGCGCGGCGCGGCGGGGCGCGCGTACTTGAGCCGCGGCTGGCGCGTCGGCCTGGGCGGAGGAGCGTGCAGCCTTGCCGCGTACGGCATCGTGCTCTGGGCGATGACGCGCGCCCCGATCGCCGCGGTGGCCGCGCTGCGCGAGACCTCGGTGCTGTTCGCCGCGCTGATCGGCTCGCTGTGGCTCAAAGAGGGCTTCGGCTGGCGTCGCGTCGCCGGCGCTGCCAGCGTCGTGGTCGGCATTGCTGCGTTGAAGCTTTGATCGCTTCGCGCCTGCGGCGCGTCTACCGCGCCTCGACCAACGCGTCATACGAATGAACACAGCCATCCCTCTCCAGGCACAAGTCGTGATCGTCGGCGGCGGCATCGCCGGCGCGTCGGTGGCGTACCACCTGACGAAGCTCGGCTACAGCGACGTCGTGCTGCTCGAACAGGGCAAGCTGACCTGCGGCACGACCTGGCACGCCGCGGGCCTCGTCGGGCAGCTGCGCGCGACGCGCAACGCCACGCGGATGAGCCGCTACGGCATCGAGCTCTACGCGACGCTCGAACAGGAAACCGGACTCGCGACCGGGTGGAAACAATGCGGCAGCCTCAACGTCGCCAGGACGCCGGAACGGTTGAAACTGCTGAAGCGCCAGATGGCGCGCGCGAGGGGCTTCGGCGTCGACTTCGAATTCGTTTCGCCCAGCGAAGCCGGGAAGATCTATCCGCTGCTTCGCACCGATGACTTGAGCGGCGCGGTCTGGATTCCCGGCGACGGCAAGGCCAACCCGACCGACCTGACCCAGTCGCTGGCCAAGGGTGCGCGCATGCGCGGCGCCCGTATCGTCGAAGGCACGGCGGTTACCGGAGTCATCGTCGCACGCGGCGCCGTCGCCGGCGTTCGTTGTCGGGGCGAGCAGGGCGACGGGGAGATCCGCTGCGAAAGCCTCGTCAATTGCGCGGGCCAGTGGGCGCGCGAGTTCGGGAAGCGCGCCGGCGTCAACGTGCCTCTTTTTTCCGCCGAGCATTTCTATATCGTCACCCGCCCGATCGATGGCGTGCACACCGACTTGCCGGTCATGCGCGATCCCGACGGGTACATCTATTACAAGGAAGAGGTCGGCGGCCTAGTGATGGGCGGCTTCGAGCCGGTGGCCAAGCCCTGGGACGTGCCGGCGATTCCCGACCGGTTCGAGTTCCAGCTCCTGGCCGAGGACTGGGACCAGTTCGAGATCCTGATGCGAAACGCGATACACCGCACGCCCTGCCTCGAAACGGCGCAAGTGAAAATGCTGCTGAACGGGCCCGAGAGTTTCACGCTGGACGGCAATTTCATCCTGGGTGAGGCGCCCGAGCTTAAGGGTTACTTCGTCTGCGCCGGCTTCAACTCCGCTGGCATCGCCAATGCCGGTGGCGCCGGCAGGCTGGTGGCCGAATGGATCGTCGGCGGCGACGCGCCGGTCGATCTCTGGGACGTCGACGTGCGCCGTTTCGCGCCGTTCCACGCCAATCGACGCCACCTGTTCGATCGCACCGCCGAAACGCTGGGGCTGCACTACGCCATGCGCTGGCCGAGGGAAGAGCTGGCGACCGTTCGTCCGTTACGCCGTTCGCCGCTGTACGACCGGCTCGCGGCGAGGGGCGCCGTTTTCGGCAGCAAGCTCAACTGGGAGCGCGCGAACTATTTCCTGCCGCCCGGAAAACGACCCGCCCCGTACACGCTGGACACGCCCGAATGGCTGCCGCTGGTGCTCGACGAGCAGCGCGCCGCGCGCGAGGACGTGGTCGTGTTCGATCAGACCTCGTTCGCCAAGTTCGTCCTCAAGGGCCGCGACGCCGTGCGGGTGCTGCAGCGGCTTTGCGCCAACGAGGTCGACGTTCCGCTGGGCCGGATGGTGTACACGGCGATGCTCAACGAGCGCGGTGGATTCGAAAGTGATCTGACCTTGACGCGCATCACGGACGACACCTTCTTCATCCTTACCGGCTCGGCGCAGGCGACGCGCGATGCCGACTGGATCGGCAAGCACATCCATGCTGACGATTTCGCGGCGCTGGTCGACGTGACTTCCGCCTACTCGGTGCTGTCGGTGATGGGCCCCAAGGCAACCGAATTGCTCGGACGAGTTTCGCCGGATGACTTGTCCCGTCAAGGTCTGCCGTTCTCGGAGACGCGCGATATCGACGTCGGGTACGCGCGGGTACGCGCCGCGCGCATCAGCTACATCGGCGGGCCCGGTTACGAGCTCTATGTGACTACCGACCAGTGCGTAACTGTCTACGATGCCTTGCGCCAGGCCGGCGGCGCAGTTGGACTGCGCGACGCCGGCTATTACACGATCGACGCGTTGCGCATCGAAGCCGGACGGCGCGCGTGGGGCGCCGAGCTCGGCCCGGACGAGACGCCGCTCGAAGCCGGACTCGCCTACGCGGTCAGGATGGACAAGTCATCGACGTTCATCGGCCGCGAAGCGCTGGTGCGACAGCAGGCGGAGGGTCTGAAAAAACGTCTGCTGCTGTTCACGTTCGACGACCCGGCCGCCTTCCCCTGGGGCGGGGAGCCGATATTGAGTGGACGGGCAAAGCGTCGGCGAACTGACCTCGGCCGGCTACAGCCGCAGGCATGGCCGCGCCGTGGCCATGGGGTACGCGCGAAGCGACCGGGTGCTGAACGACGCCGAGCTGCTCGCCGCGCGTTACCAGGTCGACATTGCCGGGGAGCCCTTCGCCGTCACGCCGCATCTCAAGCCGACCTGAAGCTGCCCTTCCGAGCGGCGGGCGCGGCAATGCGTTATTGTTGCGTTCTCAATATCGAAGACTCCGGATCTTGATGGCTCTCCGCTCGATCGCGCCGCCGCGCCGCGGCCGTACACCGCACAAGCCCGGCGCGCCGACCGGCCAGGTGCAGAGTCTGACGCGCGGCTTATCGATCCTCGAGGCCCTGGCCCACGCCGACAGCGGGCTTTCGCTGACCGAGGTCGGCCATCGCGTGCAATTGCCGGTGTCGACCACGCATCGACTGCTGGCGACGCTGGAAAAAATGGGCTATGTCTACCAAGCGGGCGACCTCGGCCTGTGGCATGTAGGCCTGCAGGCCTTCACCGTGGGCAGTACGTTCCTAGCCAACCGCGACTTCATCGGGCGCAGCCACGCCTACATGCGCCGGCTGATGGAACAGTCGGGCGAAACCGCGAACCTGGCGATACTCGACGGCACCGAGGCGGTATTCATCGCCCAGGTGCAGTGCCACGAGACGATGCGCACGCTGGTCAAGCTGGGCAGCCGCGTGCCGCTGCACGCGTCGGGCGTCGGCAAGGCGCTTTTCGCCGCGCTGCCGGACGAGCAGATCGACGCGATACTCAAGGTGCGCGGCCTGCCGCGCATCACCGAAAACACCATCGTGGCGCCGGAGACGATGTGGGCGGCGCTCCGGGTCATCAGGCAGCGCGGGTACTCGTTCGACGACGAGGAGCACGCGCGCTCGACCCGCTGCGTCGCAGCGACGGTCTACGACGAGCACGCCGAGCCGCTGGGCGCGATCTCGCTGGCTGGCCCGTCGTCGCGCCTGTCCGACGAGCGCATTCGGCAGCTGGGTCCGCTGGTCGCGCACACCGCCGAGGAGCTGACCCGCAGGCTCGGCGGCAAATGGCCGCATCCCTACTGAGCGCCCGATCCTGAGGGCGGTTATCCCGCGGCTTCGCGGATCAACGCCTTCATTTGCCGCACCGCCTCGCGCAGGCCGACGAACACCGCGCGGCTGACGATCGCGTGCCCGATGTGCAGCTCGCGCACGCCGGGCAGCGCAGCGATCGATTGCACGTTGAAATAATTGAGTGCGTGCCCTGCGTTGAAGCGCATGCCGAGCGCGCGGATCGCCGCACCGGCCTCGCGGACTTTCGCCAGCTCGGCGACGACCGCCGCACTCTGCGGATCGCGGCCCTTGGCGTGGAACGCGTGTGCGTAGGGGCCGGTGTGGATCTCGCAGACGCGCGCTCCGATCCTCGCCGCGGCCTCGACCTGGCGGACGTCGGCGTCGATGAATACGCTGCTGATGATGCCTGCCTCCGCCAGCCGCGCGACCGCAGCCTTGAGCCGCGGCTCCTGTGCTGCGACGTCGAGTCCGCCCTCGGTCGTGACTTCCTCGCGACCCTCGGGCACCAGCATTGCCATCTCGGGCTTGAGCGCGCAGGCGAGCACGATCATTTCCTCGGTCGCCGCCATTTCCAGATTGAGCTTGATCTGCACCAGCGCGCGAAGGCGCCGCACGTCCTCGTCCTGGATGTGCCGGCGGTCTTCGCGCAGGTGCACGGTAATGCCGTCGGCCCCGCCCAGGTGCGCTTCGGCCGCCGCCCACACGGGATCCGGCTCGTAGGTCCGGCGCGCCTGCCGCAATGTCGCGACGTGGTCGATGTTGACGCCGAGCTCGATCATGATTTCCGTTCTTCGCTTCCGCCGTTTTCGTCGTCGAGTGCCTGCAGATCACGCACGACCCGTCGACTGAAGATCGCCCGCTGCTCGAGATAGTGGTCGAGCACCTCGCGCATCAGGCGCTTCGCTTCGGCGGCCGCGTCCGCCATGCTGTAGTCGTGCTGCGCCAGCGCGAGCAATGTCGCGCCGCGTACAAGCGGGTAGCGCTGTCCCGGCTCCGCCGCGGTGCTGCGCGGGCCGCGATCGAACGCGTAATAGTACCGCGCCGCCGGATCGATCGGACGGCCGGTATCGGCTTCGTGCGTCAGCGGCAGCGCGTAACCGAGCTCGGACAGCAGCCGCACTTCGAACTCGCGCAATACCGGAGCCTGCGGCGCGCCTCCTGCCAATTGCGTAAGCGCGGCCTCGTAGTCGCGAAACAACTGCGGATGCGCGTCCTCGCGCGGCAGCAGCTTCAGCAGCAGCTCGTTCAGGTAGAATCCGCACAGCAGCGCCGAACCGGCGACCAGCGGCAGGCCGCCGCGCCAGTCGGCCCTGAGCAGCGTTCGCAACTCGCCGCCTCCGGCCCAGGACAGAGTCAGAGGCTGGAATGCCTGCAGGATGCCGCGCATTTCGGAGCGCGGACGCTTCGCGCCTCGGGCCACCATTGCGACGCGGCCGTGATTTGCCGTCAGCGCCTCGACGATCAGGCTGGTTTCGCGATAAGCGTAGGCGTGCAGAACGTAGGCAGCCTGCTCGTCGCGGCGGTCGCGCTGCTGCTTCATCGGGCGCTGTCCGGGGCTTCGCGCACGTTCGCTCAGTAGCCCAGGCGCGTGAGCTGCGCCTCGTCATCGGCCCAGCCGGACTTCACCTTGACCCATACTTCGAGGAACACCTTCCCTCCAAACAGGCGCTCCATGTCCCGCCGCGCGGCGCTGGCGATCGACTTCATCGTGGCTCCGCCTTCCCCGAGCAGGATCGCCCGATGGCTTGCCTTGTCGGCGTAGACGGTCGCATGGATGCGGCGGAGCGCCCCGTCGTGCTCGAAACTGTCGATAGCTACGGTCGTCGCGTACGGAATCTCCTCGCCGAGCAGGCGGAAGATCTTTTCGCGCACGTACTCGGCGGCGATGAAGCGCTCGTCCCGGTCGGTCAGATCGTCCCGAGCGAACAACGCCTGACCGACCGGGAGATGACGCGCGATTTCCTTGGTAAGCAGATCGAGCTGCATGCCCTTTTCCGCGCTGATCGGCACCATCGCGGCAAACGGATGCGCCTTCTCCAGCATCGACAGGTACGGCAACAGGCGCGCCTTGTCGGCCAGCCTGTCGACCTTGTTGATCGCGGCAATCGCCGGTACGCGAGGGGGTAACAGCGCCAGGACCGCGCGGTCGCCGTCCGTCAATTTCACCGCCTCCAGCACGACGACGATGGCATCGACGCCGGCGATGCTGTCGCGCACGGTCCGGTTCATCCGCTCGTTCAAGCGCGAGCGATGTGCAGTCTGGAAGCCCGGCGTGTCGACGAAAAGAAACTGCGCCGAAGGCGTCGTCATGACGCCGAGGATGCGATGCCGCGTCGTCTGCGGCTTGCCCGACGTGATCGATACGCGCGCCCCGACCAGTGCGTTGACCAAGGTCGATTTGCCGACATTGGGCCGGCCGACGACGGCGACATAGCCGCAGCGAAACCTGGCGGCCGAATCAGGCACGTGTCGCCTGCTCGTAGGCCGCGGCGGCGGCGGCTTGCTCGGCGGCGCGCCGGCTCGCTCCCGATCCGGTCGCCGCGATATCCAGCGCCGCAATCCGGCAGACGACGTCGAAGGTCTGCAGATGCGCCTCGCCCCTTACGGCGGCGACCGAGTAATCGGGCACCGCAAGCTTTCTGCCCTGCAACCATTCTTGCAAGCGCGTCTTCGGGTCCTTGGCGAGCTCCGAAGGATCGATGGCCGCGATCTCGCCGGCATAAATGCGGCCAATCGCGGCATCCGCGGCATCGAAGCCGCCGTCGAGAAAGATCGCGCCGAACACCGCCTCCAGCGCGTCGGCCAGTATCGACGGCCGCGCGGCGCCGCCGCTCCTAAGTTCGCCTTCACCGAGCCTGATGGCGCTACCCAGATCGAGCGTGCGCGCCAGGCGGCAAAGCGTGTCCTTGTTGACCAGGTTGGCGCGGATCCGCGAGAGCTCGCCTTCCGGAATCTGCGGAAAGCGCCGGTACAGCGTCAGCGCGGTCGCGCAATTGAGGATCGAATCGCCGATGAATTCCAGGCGCTCGTTGTGGTCGACGCCGAAACTGCGGTGCGTCAGCGCCTGGCGCAGCAGTTCCGGGCGGCGAAATACGTGGCCGAGCGATTCGGTCGGGGCGGAGGGCGGCATCAACCCCGTGGCATCACCTGGTGACAGTGGCCTCGAAGTCGAGCACCACGCTCACGTTACCGACCATGTGAAGCTTGTTGCTCCAGGTCGCGGTCGCCACCAGCGCGTTGCCCTCCTTGACGACATCGATGTCGTTGCCGCGCACCGAATCGATGTAGTCGGCACTCGCCTTCAGATCGAAATCGCTGCGAAATTTCGCCAGCGAAAACGGATCCGGCGCGTCCTGCAGCGTCTTGGCCATCACCTTCTTGACCGTGAAATATTCGATGTACGACGGGACCGTGCGGAATCCGATCATCACGATCGCGACGACGACCGCCGCCACGAACAGGAACCCGATCATCGACAAGCCGCGCTGCGCAGTGCGCTTGTTCATCTTCCCTCCCATCAGCGGATGCTGGTGCCGATCCGCTTGAATGCGAAGCTGCTGATATCGTCCCAGTTGAACCAGATGAAGAATGCCTTGCCCCGGATATGGTCGTCCGGAACGAAGCCCCAATACCGGCTGTCGTCGCTGTTGTCGCGGTTGTCGCCCATCATCAGGTAGCTGCCCGGGGGTACCTTGCATGTGAAACCGTGGTCATTGTAAACGCAGTTCTCCCTTCCGGGGAAAGATCGGACGCCATTGACATTGACTGGCGGCGCCGCGGGGTTGATGGCGATCGAGTGCAAGCGGTCACCGATTCGCTCTTCGAACCGCTGCGTGGTCGCATACGTCAGGCCTTCGAGATAGCTGTAGGTGCTGTCCGCCTTCTGCGGCCACGGCTGCCCGTTGACGCTGACGGCCTTGTCGCGATAGACGACTTCATCGCCCGGCAGGCCGACCAGTCGCTTGATGAAATCCTGCGACGGATTGATCGGATAGCGAAAGACGATGACGTCGCCGCGTTGCGGCTGGCCCGTTTCGATGATCTTTCTCTCGATGATGGGCAGCCTTATGCCATACGCGAACTTGTTGACCAGGATAAAGTCGCCGACCTCGAGCGTCGGACGCATCGAAGAGCTCGGGATCTTGAACGGCTCCGCGACGAACGAGCGCAGCAGGAACACGATCAGAAGGACCGGAAAGAAGCTTTTCGGATACTCGATCCACCACGGCTCGGGCTCGCCCGGCCGCCGCCCGCGCGCGAATACCAGCCGGTCAGCCAGTGTCATCGCTCCCGTCAGCACGGTGAGCAGGAACAGGATAAGCGCGAAATTCATCGTGTCTTCAGCCGTTTGCGTTTTTGATTGCGCTGCCGGTCATTTCTCGCCGACCTGGAGAATGGCCAGGAACGCCTCTTGTGGAATCTCTACGCTGCCAACCGCCTTCATCCGCTTCTTGCCCGCCTTCTGCTTCTCCAGGAGCTTGCGCTTGCGCGTGACGTCGCCGCCATAGCATTTGGCCAGCACGTTCTTGCGCAGCGCCTTGACGCTCTCGCGGGCGATGATCTGCGCACCGATCGCCGCCTGTATCGCCACGTCGAACATCTGGCGCGGGATAAGCGAGCGCATCTTAGACACCACTTCGCGGCCCCGGTACTGCGCGTGCGCGCGATGCACCATTACCGAGAGCGCGTCGACCCGGTCGCCGTTGATCAGGATATCGAGCTTGACGACGTCGGCCCCGCGGAATTCCTTGAAATCGTAGTCGAGCGATGCGTAGCCGCGCGACACCGACTTCAGCTTGTCGAAGAAGTCCATCACGACCTCGGCCAGAGGCAGCTCGTAGGTCAGCATCACCTGGCGGCCGACGTATTGCATGTTCTTCTGGACGCCGCGCTTCTCGGTGCACAGCGTCAGCACCGGTCCGACGTACTCCTGCGGCGTCAGGATCGTCGTCGTAATGATCGGTTCGCGGATCTCTTCGACACGGGACAGATCGGGAAGCTTCGACGGGTTTTCGATCTCGAGCAGCGTGCCGTCGCGCAGCAGCACCTGGTAGACGACCGTCGGCGCGGTCGTGATCAGCTCCATGTCGTATTCGCGCTCGAGGCGCTCCTGCACGATATCCATATGCAGCAGCCCGAGGAAGCCGCAGCGGAAGCCGAAGCCCAGCGCCTGCGACACTTCCGGCTCGTAGTGCAGCGATGCGTCGTTGAGCTTCAGCTTTTCCAGCGCGTCCCGAAGCGCCTCGTACTGGTTGCTTTCGACCGGGTAGAGGCCGGCGAAAACCTGCGGCTTGACGTCCTTGAAGCCGGGCAAAGGCGCCGCCGCAGGCCGCGTCGCGAGCGTGACGGTGTCGCCGACGCGGGCGGCCTTCAACTCCTTGATACCGGCGATGATGAACCCGACTTCGCCCGCCGACAGGGCATCGCGCGCGACCGACTTGGGAGTGAACACACCCACCTGCTCGCAGTTGTACGTCGCGCCGGTGACCATCAGCAGGATCTTGTCGCGCGGCTTGAGCGTTCCCTCCATCACTCGCACCAACATGACGACGCCGACGTAGTTATCGAACCAGGAATCGATGATCAGCGCCTGCAGCGGCGCGGCAGGATCGCCGCTCGGCGGCGGGATGCGGGCGATCACCGCCTCGAGAATGTCGTCGATGCCCTCGCCGGTCTTGGCGCTGGCGAGAATCGCGTCATGCGCCGGCAGCCCGATGATGTCTTCGATTTCCTCTATCACCCGCTCCGGTTCCGCCGAAGGCAGGTCGATCTTGTTGAGCACCGGAACCACAGTCACGCCCTGCTCGGTCGCCGTATAGCAGTTGGCGACCGTCTGCGCCTCGACGCCCTGCGAGGCATCGACGACCAGCAAGGCTCCTTCGCAGGCCGCGAGTGAGCGCGAGACCTCGTAGGCGAAGTCGACGTGCCCGGGAGTGTCGATGAGGTTGAGCTGGTAGATGCTGCCATCGCGCGCCGCGTAGCGGAGGGCAGCGGTCTGCGCCTTGATCGTGATGCCGCGTTCACGCTCGAGGTCCATCGAGTCGAGGACTTGCGCTTCCATCTCCCGTTCCGCCAGGCCGCCGCAGCGCTGGATGAACCGGTCCGCCAACGTCGACTTGCCGTGGTCGATGTGCGCGATGATCGAGAAGTTGCGGATGTGCTGCATCGGGGTCCAAAAGAAAGGGGCACCGCGAAGTGCCCCTCCTTTGCTATGCCTCGCCTCGGCTGTGGCGTCGGAATACCTTGAATTTTAGCCGATTTATGCCTCTAACGCGAGTTCGCTCCAGCCGCCAGCGCTTCGATCCGGCGCAGCGCGCCTGCGTCCAGCCGGTAGTGACACAGTTCCTGGCCGTCGGCGAGCAGCACGGGGACGAAGGCGCCCCAACGCGCTTCGAGCGCAGGGTCGGCATCGACGTCGAGCTCGTCGACGCGAACGCCGGCCGCATGCGTCGCGAGCGCTGCCCTCATGTCATCGCACAGGTGGCAATAGGCGCGAATGAGCAGCGTCAGCCGGAGGGCCACAGCCGGCTGTCGAATTGCATCCTGACAACCGGCTCGGGCCGCCGGCTACTGGACAGTGCCATTGCCGAGCCGGATCGTCGAAAAGAATTGCTGCTCGCCGCGCCGCAGCTGAAAGGTCACCGATGCGCCTTTCTCGAGCTTGGCGATCAGCGCGTTGACCTGCTCGACGTTTTTCGCCTCGATCGTCGCGCCGCGGCTGATCACCGCCAGGATGATGTCGCCCGGCTGGATGTCGCCCCGCGCCGTGCCGCGTATGTCCTCGACGACAACGCCGTTCTTGATCTCGAGTTCCTTTTTCTGCTCGTCGGTCAGGTCCGACAGCACCAGCCCCATGCGATTGGGCTTGGCTTTTTCCTTGCCAGGTGCGGCACGGCGGACGGGCCGGGTCGCCTCGTCCTCCTTGAGCTCGGCGACGGTGACGGCGACATCCCTGGTCGCACCCTTACGCCACAGCTGCAGCGTGACTTTCGTGCCCGGCCTGATCTGCGTAATGATGCGAGGCAGCTCCGACGATGTATTCACGGCCCGCCCGTCGACCTTGACGATGATGTCGCCCGGCTCGATGCCCGCCTTGTCGGCCGGGCCGCCCTTCTCGACCGAATTCACCAGCGCGCCGCTCGCCTTGGCGAGGCCGAACGCATCGGCCGTTTCCCGGTTGACTTCCTGGATCTGGACGCCGATCCTGCCGCGGGTCACGCGGCCCTTGTCCTGGATCTGCTTGACGACATTCATCGCCACGTCGATCGGAATGGCGAACGCGAGGCCCATGTAGCCGCCGGTCCGGCTGAAAATCAGCGAGTTGATGCCGACGACCTCACCCTTGAGATTGAACAGCGGTCCGCCGGAATTGCCCGGGTTGATCGGCACGTCGGTCTGGATGAACGGGACGAGATTTTCGTTGGGCAGCTCGCGCCCCTTGGCGCTGACGATACCGGCGGTGATCGTGTTCTCCAGGCCGAAGGGCTTGCCGATCGCAGCGACCCATTCGCCGACCTTGAGCTTGTCCGGATCGCCGATCGTCACCTTGGGCAGTCCCGTGGCGTCGATCTTGAGCAAAGCGACGTCGGTACGCTTGTCGGTACCGATGACCTTGGCCCGGAATTCGCGCTTGTCGGTCAGCTTGACCATGACTTCGCTGGCATCGTCGACGACGTGGGCGTTGGTCAGCACGTAGCCATCGGAGGCCAGGATGAAGCCGGAACCCGTCGACTGCTGCTCGAAGTCGCGGGGACGCGGCTGGCCGCGCGGGATCTGCCCAAAGCGGCGAAAGAACTCGTAGAACGGGTCGTCTTCGGAAATGTCCGGAATCTGCTGGCGGCGCGCCGTTTGCGTGACGTCGATGCTGACCACGGCCGGGCCTTGCTGCTCGTAGAGCTCGGTGAAGTCCGGCAGGCGCCCTGACTGGGCGAGCGCCGCGGGCATCAGTGAAAACGCGCCGGCGAGCGCGGCGAGTGCGGTCCAAACGCGGAGTCTCATTGCTGTCGCTTCCTGGTCGTCGTCTATCGGAAATGCCGGGCCAACATCGGCGATTCTAGCCCAGGCCCGAGGGTCACTGGCGGCGTCCGACCGAGTAGGCAATCTGGCGCACGGTCGCGCCGGGCGCCTCACCCAACACGGTCACCAGATAGTCATCGAGCTGCCGGCTGTAGACATTGATTCCGCCTTGCTGCGACAGACCCACCGGCTGCGGCGTCGCCGGCGTCGGCTCGACAAACACCGAAATCGCGACCAGACCATCCGAGTACACGATGTGCGCGACTTGCGCCGCCTTGCCGCGAAGCGTGCGATAGCCTTCGACGATCTTGGTGAAGCCGGGCGGCATATCTCGAACCACCCAGCCGGTTTCCTTCGGCGCGATGTCGCCCGCAGGCGATTGGCGTACCTGCCAGTCGGCGGGGACGGTAGGGAAAGACGGCTTGGTCGCATCGCGATCGAGCCGAACGCCTATCTGAATGTCGCTGAACGCGAACTGCTCGACCGGTTCGTTCCTTTCGTTGAGCAGGCGCGCCTTCAGCAAAAGGCCGGTGGCGATGTCGGCCCAAAGCTTGTGGCCGTAGCGCAGCCCGTCCTTGGGCTCGAACACGTAGGCCTGCGTCTCCAGCCCGGCGATTCGCGCGATCTCGGCCTTGCGGAATTGATAATAGGTCGCCAGGGTGGCCAGCTGCTGCGGCAGCAGCGACGGGAAAGCGTTGTGCATGCTCCGCGGCTCGACCCGAATGACCTTGGCATCCGGGTAATAGCAGCGGACCTGCTCGTCGTTGCGGATGATCTCGCGCGCCGGGCCGTCGAGATTGGACAGTTTTTCCGACTCGCCGGATGCGTCGAGCAGGTGGTACAGACGCGAAGTCTCGATGCGGCCGCCGTGCTGATAGACGATCGTGCCGACGTAGTTCAGCTGGCGCGCGGCCGTCGCGGCCCGTTGCAGCCAGTCGCTGGCGTCCTGTGCGAGTGCCGCCGGGACGGCGAGCAGCGTGACGGCGGCGAGCCCGATGCCGCAGCGCAGCCGGGCGGGCCACTCCCGCCGCCGGGCGCTGGGGCTACGGACGCGCATTCGGCTCGGTGGCCGCGACGGCGCGAAGCGAGGGGCCTATTCCCTGGATCGCATTGGTCGGCGAGTATTCCTGATGCACCAGCAGATACTCGTTGTCGACCGCCGGCCGGGCGTCCGCCGCACGCACGCCGACAGCTTGCCTGGCGCTGGCGATCGCCGCCATTGGCGCCGGCATTGTCGTCAGCGCGACCCATCCAACGACGCTTACCGCCGCCACCGTCGCCGCCAGTGCCAGGGCAATGGCATGTGGCGCGGGCGATCGCCGGAACGGCGCCAGCACCGTGGGCTCCGCCGCGAACTGCTCGACGAATTCATTCGCGTCTAGACCCCGTGCGGTGGCCCCGCGCAGGCTATCTCCGATCACGTGATAACAAACCCAGGTCGCCACGCCTTCGGATCGACACAAGCTGGTGACCACGGCCTCGGCCCGCACCGGGTCGAGCTCTCCGTCGATCAGCAGCGAGATTTCCTCCGATGTCGGCGCCGTCGGCCCGCCGCCGCCATTGGCGGCGGATCCTGCCTTGAAGTTGCCCATCACCATCTCCGGTCCTTGTCAGTCCCCAAGAGCGGTCGCAACTGCTCCGCGATCGCTTCACGCGCCCGGAAAATCCGGGAGCGCACCGTGCCAATCGGACAATTCATCGCGTTGGCAATCTCTTCGTAACTCAAACCCTCGATCTCGCGCAGCGTTATCGCGGTGCGCAAGTCTTCGGGCAGCGTCTCCATCGCCCTGTTGACGGTAGCCGCTATCTGCTTGCCGTGCAGCTCGTCTTCCGGCGTCGCCGAATCGCGAAGCTGCTCGGCGTCTTCGAAATTCTCCGCCTCCTCGTTGTCGAAGCCGGTGGACGTCGGCGCCCGCCGGCCCATCGCGACCAGGTAGTTCTTGGCCGTGTTGATCGCGATGCGATAAAGCCACGTATAAAACGCGCTGTCCCCGCGAAACGAGGGCAGTGCGCGGTAGGCCTTTATGAATGCCTCCTGCGTCACGTCCTCGACTTCGCTCGGATCGCGCACCAGCCGCGACAGCAGTCGTCCGAGCTTGCGCTGGTACTTCAGCACCAGCAGCTCGAATGCGCGCTTGTCACCTCGCTGCGCGCGCTCGACCAGCTGCTGATCTACTTCGCGGTCAGCCATCCGCGCCAGTCCCTGAGTCAATCGTTATTGTCGCCACACCGGATCCGGTGGGCGCGATACCCGCCGGCAGTATAGCCGAGCCGTCAGGCGCGCCACGCGATCGACTCAGGCAGGCAGCTTGCATCCTAGACCGTTCGCGCTGCGGGAAGTTCAGTCCCGCGCCGGAACCGGCTTGTTCGCCGGTCAACCGCGTTGCTCCAGCGCAACAACCGGCTCGACTTTGCCCGTGACGATGCCGCGATAGTTGCGGATCGCCGGTTCGCGCCAAGCCGACAGCTCGGCTCGCTGCCCGTCGTCGAGCAGCCCGAGCTGTTCCAGCACGGCAACGGTAGTCGGATGCAGGCCGCGCGCATTGCCGTCGACGACTTTGACTGCGATGCCCCACCCTCTGCTGCGCACACCGATCGCCTGGACGCCTTCGGCGCCGACCTTGGTGACCCAGTCGCCGCGGCCGGCACGCATCAGGACGAGGTCGTTGCGCTTCTCACCCGATACCATTTCCGGGTGCGCGCTCATGGCATCGGCAAGGGCGCGCGGCGCGCGTCCGTAACGGTCGTCCTCGGTCCCTGCCAGTCGCGCGTAGGCAAAGGCGAGCGCGGACAGCGGCACGCCGTAGTTCGGGGCCGAGCAACCGTCGATACCGGCGACCAGCCTCGATTCCGCGATACCGGTCAGGTGTGCCACCGCCTGACGAATCGCGCGCTGCAACGGATGGTCGAACGCAAGGTAGCTTTCAGTTGGTACGCCACAGTGCCGGCAATAAGCCAGCATCCCGGTGTGCTTGCCCGAGCAATTGTGCTGCAGCGGCGTGAAGACGACCCCGGCAGGGGGCAGTTCGTCGCGCGCGGCATAGAACAGGGGCGGATGCACGCCGCACTGCAGCTGGTCGGGCTGGCAGCCGGCGCGACGCAGCATGTCGGCGACGCCGGTCACGTGACGCGGCTCGCCGGAGTGGCTGGCGCACAGCAGCGCCATCTGCTCGCTTGAAAACCCGAAGCGTTCGACGCCGCCGGCCGCGACCAGCGGTACTGCCTGCAGCGGCTTGAGCGCGCTGCGCGTCATCGTGGCAAACGACGGGTCGCCGGCGGCGAACAGAATGCGGCCGTCGCGGTCGACGACCGCGACCGATCCGTAGTGGATGCTGTCAGTCGCGTCGCCACGCATCACTCTCGCCAGCGGAACGTGCGGCGGTGCGGCGGGTAACGCCGCGCCGAAAGAACCGTTGGGCAAGGGTTGGTCGATGCTACGAATCCAGAGCGCCGCGAATCTGCTCGAGCGCCGCCGGATCTTCGATCGTCGTCAGATCGCCCGGATCGCGACCTTCGGCCAATGCCTGAATGGCGCGCCGCAATAGCTTGCCCGAACGCGTCTTGGGCAGCAGCGTGACGAAATGCACGGTGCCCGGACGCGCGATCGCGCCGAGCTTGCGATCGACGGTGCTCATCACTTCGGCGCGCATCCGGCCGATGCCTTCCGCGGTGGCGACCAGCGACGGATCCTTGACCACCGCGAACGCCACCGGAATCTGACCCTTCACCGGATCCGCGACACCCACGACCGCGACTTCGGCGATTCCGGGGTGCGCCTGCACCGCTTCCTCGATTTCCCGCGTGCCCAGGCGGTGACCGGCGACGTTGATCACGTCGTCGGTACGGCCCAGGACGAAGTAGTAGCCGTCGGCGTCGCGCGTGGCCCAGTCGAACGTCGAATAGAAGTTGCCGCCGGGCAGCGTCTCGAAATAGGTCTGGACGAAGCGCCGGTCATCGCCCCAGACCGTCGTCATGCACCCCGGCGGCAGCGGCGGGACGATCGCCAGGACCCCTTTTTGATCGGTGCCGACCTCGGCACCGGTCAGCTCGTCGAGCAGCTTGACGTCGTAGCCGCACACCGGAAACGACGGGCTGCCGAACTTGCGCGGCGTCTCGGCGATACCGAGTTGTGCCGACAGAATCGGCCAGCCGCTTTCGGTCTGCCAGTAGTTGTCGACGATCGCTACGCCCAGCGAATCGGCAGCCCAGCGCGCGGTCGGTTCGTCCAGAGGCTCGCCGGCCAGGAACAGATAGCGCAGCGACGAGACGTCGTGCGCCTTCATGAACTTCGGATCCTGCTTTTTCAGCACGCGTATCGCCGTCGGTGAGCTGAACATCGTGCGAACCTTGTGCTCGGCGACGATCTGCCACCAGATGCCGGGGTCGGGCCGGATCGGCAGACCTTCGTACAGGATGGTCGTCGATCCGTTGAGCAGCGGCCCGTAGACGATGTACGAATGCCCGACGACCCAGCCGATGTCGCTGGTCGTGAACATGGTTTCGCCTGGAGCGACGCAGAATATGTCGCGCATCGATGCAGTCAGCGCCACCGCGTAGCCGCCGGTGTCGCGCTGCACGCCTTTCGGATTCCCGGTGGTGCCCGAGGTGTACAGGATGTACGACGGCTCAGAAGACTCGAGCCAGGTGCAGGGGGTTGTCGCGCCGGCGTACTGCGCGGCCAGCGCCGCATAATCCAGATCGCGTCCGGGTGTGCTGCTCATCGCGGCGTCGATCCCGCGATCGACGATGATCACGCGCGAAGGCGGATGCGCCGCAAGCTGCAGGGCCTCATCGACCAGCGGCTTGTACAAAACCGGTTTCCCCGCACGCATGCCGGCGTCGGCGGTGATCAGAACTTGCGGTTTCGCGTCGTCGATGCGGGTTGCGAGGCTGGCCGCGGCGAAGCCGCCGAAGACGACCGAATGTATCGCGCCGATGCGAACCGTGGCCAGCATCGCGAACACCGCCTCCGGAATCATCGGCATGTAGATCAGCACGCGATCGCCACGGCCGACGCCCTGCGCCTGGAGGATCGCCGCGAAGCGATTGACCTCCTCGCCGAGTTGGCGATAGCTGTAGCTACGGCGCGTATCGGTTTCGGTGGAGATGTATACCAGCGCCGGCTGCGCCCCGCGCCTCGCCAGATGCCGATCTATCGCGTTGTGGCACAGGTTGGTGCGACCGCCGACGAACCAGCGAGCGAACGGCGGCCGGCTGTAGTCGAGCACCTCGGTGAACGGCGCCTCCCAATCGATCAGCGCGGCCCGCTCGCGCCAGAAGGCGTCGCGATCGGCGAGCGAGCGTCGGTGCGCTTCGGTATAGCTACGCATCGGTTGTCTCAGGTTCACAGACCGGCGGTATCGGCGCCGACGCGCACGACGGTGCGCCCGCGCACCGTGCCCTTGAGGAACGCGTCGAAGTGCGTCGGCAGGTCGGCGAAGTCGATCGTCACTACCTTGGCCTGCACCCGCGAGGGCCGCCATTCGTTGGCCAGTCGGTCCCACAGCTTCTGCCGCAGCGGCATCGGGCACTCGGCGCTGTTGACCCCGAGCAGATGCACGCCGCGCAGAATGAAGGGCAAGACGGTCGTGTTGAGCTTGTAGTCCGCGGCCAGGCCGACACTCGCCACCGTGCCGGCCTGCTTCGTCGTCGACAACATCCAGGCCAGCACCTCTCCCCCCAGGTTGTCGATCGCGCCGGCCCAGGTGGCCTTATCCAGCGGACGCGCGCCGGAAAAATCGATGCTCGAGCGAAGCACGACTTCGGACGCTCCGATCGACCGCAGGTAGTCGGTCTCCTTTTCCTTGCCGGTGAGCGCGACGACGTGATAGCCGAGCCGGGAGAGCACGTCGATGGCGACGCTGCCGACGCCGCCGGTCGCGCCGTCGACGATGACCGGTCCGCTGCGCGGCGTCAGGCCGTTGTGCTGCATGACTTCGATCGCCTGCGCAGCGGTGAAACCCGCGGTTCCCAGCGTCATCGCCTCGAACGCCGTCATGTTGGACGATCGGCGCACGACCCAGTCGGCAGGCACGCGAATGTATTCCGAGTAGCCGCCGTCGTGCGCAACGCCGACGTCGTAAGCGTGCACGATCACCTTGTCCCCATGCTTGAATCGCGGATCGGTCGACGTATCGACGGTCCCCGCCATGTCGATGCCGGCGACGGTCGGATACTTACGCATGATCTTTCCGGCGCCGTTGTACGAAAGTGCATCCTTGTAGTTGATCGTCGAATATTTCGTCTTGATTACCACGTCGCCCGGGTCGAGCTCGTCGAGGCCCATTTCGACGAATCGGCTGGAAACGACACCGTTCTCCTGGAACGTCCGGTAGGCCTTGAATTTCTGCACGGGTGTCTCCTCCTAATAGCGTCTGTGCCGATGCTCACCGGCGCATCGGATCTGAAATCTTGGTCAGGTCGCCGCCTGCGCCGCCGGGGCGGCGTCTCCGGCAAGATGCGGCAGCGCCATATAGTCGCGGGTGCGCATTTCGACCAGCCGGCTGATCGTGCGCCCGAATTCATGGCTGTTCGCTCCGTTGCGATAGAGATCGACCGCGGCGACCTCGGCGGACAACAGCAACTTTACCCGATGATCGTAGAGCACGTCGACGAGCCAGGTGAAGCGTCGGGCGGCGTTGCTCATCTCGGGCGAAAGCAGCGGCACGTCGGACACGATGACGACCGCGAAGCGACGCGCGAGCTCGAGATAGTCGATTTGCGAACGGGGCCCTTCGCACAGCGTGGCGAAGTCGAACCAGACGAGGCTGCCGGCACGCCTTTTGGCTTTCAGCACGCGCGAATCGATCGAAAGCCGGGAATCCTCGTCGGGGCTGGGCCGCATCCGCTCGAACAGCGCAGCCAGCCTGGCGTCGGCCGCCCCCGGCGGCGCGACATAGTAGGCAGCCGCCTGTTCCAGCTCCCGCAGCCGATAGTCGGTGTCTCCGTCGACCTCGATGACATCCAGCCATTGCTTGAGCAGCGCAATCGTCGGCAGCAGCTTCTGCCGCTGCAAACCGTTCGGATAAAGGTCGTCCGGGCGGTAATTCGACGTCAGCACGAACACCGTGCCGTGCCTGAACAGCGCGCTCAGCAGGCGCCCGAGAATCATCGCATCGGCAACGTCGGACACGTGAAATTCGTCGAAACAGATCAGGCGATGGCGGCGCGCGATCCTCGCGGCCACGGTCGCCAGCGGATCTTCTTCGCGCGGCAGCGTCCTGAGCTCGTCGTGCACGCCCTTCATGAACGCATGGAAATGAACGCGCGTCTTGCGGCGCAGCGGCACCGCGGCATAGAAGCGCGTCCATCAGGAAGCTCTTGCCGCGGCCGACGCTTCCCCACAGGTAGACGCCGCGCGGAGGCTCCGGAGGATGGAACCAGCGCCGCAGCAGCGACAATCGCGCCCTGCGGAATTCGACCAGCTCGTCGTGCAGGCGCTGCAGCCGCTCGAGGGCGCCGAGCTGCGCGTTGTCGAGATCGATCCGGCGCCGTGCGAGTTCCGGCTCGAGGTGCGCGAGCAGCGAACCGTCGCGCCTGTCCGGAATATACGCTTCGGCGACGGCTTCGTTCATGAGATGGGCGCGACGATCATGAACGATGCACTCGGCAGATCAGTAGTTGAGCGAGCGCTTGTCGACCGCCAGCGCCGCCTCCTTGGTCGCCTCGGAAAGCGACGGATGCGCGTGGCATATGCGCGCAATGTCCTCGCTGGCCGCGCCGAATTCCATCGCGACCACGCCCTCGGCGATCAATTCGGAGACGAGCGGGCCAATCGCATGCATGCCGAGCACGCGATCGGTCTTCGCGTCGGCGAGGAGCTTGACGAAGCCCGCGGTATCGCCCAGCGCGCGGGCACGGCCGTTGGCCATGAAAGGAAACGTGCCTGCGCGATAGGCGATGCCTGCGGCCTTGAGTTGCTGCTCGTTCTGTCCCACCCAGGCAATCTCGGGCGACGTATAGATGACCCATGGCACGGTGTTGAAATCGACGTGGCCATGCTGGCCGGCAATGCGCTCGGCGACGGCAACGCCCTCCTCCTCTGCCTTGTGGGCGAGCATCGGCCCGCGCACGACGTCGCCTATCGCCCAGACATTAGTGAGATTGGTCCGGCAATGGTCGTCGACGGCGACGAAGCCGCGCTCGTCGAGCGCGAGCCCGACCGCTTCGGCGTTGAGTCCGACGGTGTGCGGCAGCCGCCCGATCGATACGATCAGCCGGTCGAACGTCGCCGTCTGCGCCTTGCCGTCGGCATCGGCGTATTCGACGCTGACGTTCTTGTTCACCGCGACTTTGCCGATCGCGCAGCCGAGACGGATCGATAGACCCTGCTTGGCGAAAAGCTTCCACGCTTCCTTGGCGACCTGCTCGTCGGCGGCCCCCAGGAAGACCGGCAGCGCCTCGAGGACAGTGACCTGGGCGCCCAAGCGCCGCCAGACGCTGCCCATCTCGAGGCCGACGACGCCGGCCCCGATGACGCCGAGCGTCTTCGGCACTTCGGGGATTGCCAGCGCGCCTGCATTGTCCAGGATAGAGCGATTGTCGAATGGCGCACCTGGCAGTGCGCGTGGCTTCGAGCCGGTCGCAATGATGACGTGCTTCGCGGTTAGCGTCTGTGCCCCGGCTCCGGATACGGCGATCTGCCAGCCGCCGCCGCCATTTGCGGCGACGAAGCTGCCGGTACCGTTGAAGAACGCGATCTTGTTCTTCTTGAACAGATAGACGATGCCGTCGTTGTTCTGCCGGACGACCTTGTCCTTGCGCGCGAGCATCTGCTC
Organism: uncultured beta proteobacterium; assembly: GCA_963776175.1. Classification (GTDB taxonomy): domain Bacteria; phylum Pseudomonadota; class Gammaproteobacteria; order Burkholderiales; family Casimicrobiaceae; genus PALSA-1003. The sequence continues at coordinate 102,123 of CAVZLP010000010.1, forward strand.
CAGGTTGAGCGAAAGGCCCTTGACCTCGATGCCATGCTCGGCGAAAGCGTGCCCGGCGTGCTCGTAATTCTCCGACGACTGCAGCAGCGCCTTCGACGGAATGCAGCCGACGTTGGTGCAGGTGCCCCCGGGCGCTGGCTTGCCCTCGGCCGTCTTCCAATCGTCGATGCACGCGACCTTCGATCCCAGCTGCGCGGCGCGGATCGCGGCGATGTACCCGCCAGGCCCGGCTCCGATCACGACGACGTCAAAGGATTCTGCCATGGTCTTCCGAGCCGATCATAGATCGAGCAGCATCCGCGCCGGATCCTCCAGCGCTTCCTTGATCGCCACCAGCGACAGCACCGCCTCGCGGCCATCGATGATGCGATGGTCGTACGACTGCGCCAGATAGTTGATCGGGCGGATGACGACCTGCCCGTTCTCGACGACCGGCCGTTCGCGGGTCGCGTGGACGCCGAGGATCGCCGATTGCGGCGGATTGATGATCGGCGTCGACAGCATCGAGCCGAAGACGCCGCCGTTGGAAATCGTGTAGGTACCGCCGGTAAGCTCCTGCACGGTCAGCTTGCCCTCCTGAGCGCGCTTGCCGAAGTCGGCGATCTGCTTCTCGATTTCAGCGATCGACATCTGATCGGCATCGCGAAGTATCGGGACGACCAGGCCGCGCGGACTGCCGACCGCGATCCCGATGTCGAAGTAGCCATGGTAGATGATGTCGGTTCCGTCGATCGAGGCGTTGACCGCCGGGAACTTCTTGAGCGCGTGCACCGCCGCCTTGACGAAAAAACCCATGAAGCCCAGCTTGACGCCATACTCCTTTTCGAAGCGATCCTTGTAGCGGTTGCGCAGCTCGATCACCGGCGCCATATTGACTTCGTTGAACGTGGTCAGGATGGCGGCGGTCGACTGCGACTGCACCAACCGCTCGGCGACGCGCTGGCGCAGCCGCGACATCGGCACCCGCTGCTCGGGCCGGGCGCCGAGATTAACCGGCAGCGACACGGCCGGCGGTTTGTTCGCCGGCGCCGCCGTGGGCTCGGCCTGAGCGGTACCTGCCGACTTTGCCTCGGCGACGTCGCCCTTGGTGATGCGACCGCCGCGGCCGGTTCCCGCGACGTCGGCGGCGGCGAGGTTTTGCTCGGCCATCATCTTGCGTGCCGCGGGCAACGCGGCGGCGACCGGTGCGGCGGAAGGCGCGGCACTTGGTGTCGCTGCCGCGCTCGCGCTTGCCTGCACCGGCACTGAGGCAGCGGCGGCGGGCGCCGCCGCGTGCGCCCCGGTGTCGAGCACGGCGATGACCTCCTGGGCGACGACCGTCGACCCGTCACCGCGCCGCACTTCGGCCAACACCCCGGAATCCGGTGCCGGCAACTCCAGCACCACCTTGTCGGTTTCGATATCGACCAGATTCTCGTCGCGCTTGACCGCGTCGCCGGCCTTCTTGTGCCAGTTCACCAGCGTCGCCTCGGTGATCGACTCCGGCAGCACCGGCACTTTGACTTCAATCAGCATCGTCCATCCCTGTCATACAGACCGGTGCGCGCGAACTCGCCTGCCGCCGCACTCTTCTTTCGCCTCGCGGAGCGCATGCCATCCGTTCTCAATGCGCGGTCACCATTTCCCCCGACCTGAGCTTGGCGGCGAACGCTTCCTCGACGACGGCCTTCTGCTGTTCCAGGTGCTTGGACAGGTAACCGACGGCAGGTGACGCGGAGATCGGGCGCCCGGCATAGGCGAGCAGCTGCTTTCCCCCGATGTCGGCCCTCATGTAAGCGCGCAGCCGGTACCAGGCGCTTTGGTTCTGCGGCTCTTCCTGGCACCACACCACTTCACCGGCATTCGGGTAGCGGCCGATCTCGCGCTTGAAATCGGCGTGCGGAAACGGATATTGCTGCTCCAGCCGGATAATGGCGACATCGGCGATCTTCTGCTCGCGACGGTAAGCGGAGAGATCGTAGTAGACCTTGCCGCTGCAGACGATGACGCGCCGCACGTTTTTGGCGACCAGCGGATCGACGTCGCCGATCACCGTCTGGAATTTACCGGCGGCGAGCTCGTCCATCGTCGACACGGCTTCCTTGTGCCGCAGCAGGCTTTTCGGGCTCATCACGATCAGCGGTTTGCGAAAATCTCGCACCATCTGCCGGCGCAGCAGATGAAATATCTGCGCCGGCGTCGTCGGCACGCACACCTGCATATTGTGCTCGGCGCAAAGCTGCAGGAAGCGCTCGGGTCGCGCCGACGAGTGCTCCGGCCCCTGGCCTTCGTAGCCGTGCGGCAGAAGCAGCGTCAGACCACAGACACGACCCCATTTGACTTCGCCCGCGGCAATGAACTGATCGATGACGACCTGGCCGCCATTGGCGAAATCGCCGAACTGGGCTTCCCAGGCAACCAGCTTGTTGGGTTCCGACGTTGCGTAGCCGTACTCGAAGCCCAGCACGGCTTCTTCCGACAGCACCGAATCGATGACGACGAAATCCGGCTGGCCTTCCTTGATGTGCTGCAAGGGCACCCAGATGCCGGCATCCCATTTTTCGCGATTCTGATCGTGCAGCACCGCATGCCGGTGCGAGAAGGTGCCGCGTCCGGTGTCCTGGCCGGACAGCCGCACGCCGTACCCCTGGTCGACCAAGCTCGCATACGCCAGCGTCTCGGCCATGCCCCAGTCGAGCGGCAGCGTACCCTCGCCCATCGCCCGACGATCGGCGATCACCTTTTCCACCCGCGGATGCAACTTGAAGTTCGCCGGCACAGCGGTCACGCGCCCTGCCAGCTCGTTCAATCTCTGCCGCGGCACCGTCGTGTCCGCCTCGTCGGCCCAATGTCGTCCGACGAACCTGGACCAGTCGACGGCAAACGGCGGCTTGTAGTTGGACAGGATCGTCGTGTTGGTGTGGTAGCCCTTGTCCATCGCCTGGCGGTAGGTCGCGATCATCGCGTCGGCTTCGTCGGCACTGATCACGCCTTCCTTGGCAAGCCGTTCGGCGTAGCGCCCCCGCGTGCCCGGATGTTCGCGGATACGCTTGTACATCAGCGGCTGCGTGATCATCGGCTCGTCGGCCTCGTTGTGGCCCTGTTTGCGAAAACATACGAGGTCGATGAAGACGTCCTTGTCGAATTTCTGCCGGAACTCGATCGCGACCTCGATCGCCAGCAGGCAGGCCTCGGGATCGTCGCCGTTGACGTGGAATATCGGGGCCTCGACCATCTTGGCGACGTCGGTGCAATAGAGCGTGCCGCGTGTATCGCGCGGATCCGATGTCGTGAAGCCGATCTGATTGTTGACGACCAGGTGGATCGTTCCGCCGGTGCGGTAGCCGCGCGTCTGCGACAGGTTGAGCGTCTCCTGCACGACCCCCTGGCCGGCGATGGCCGCGTCGCCGTGGATCAGCAGCGCGAGCACCTGGTCGAACGTCGGGTCATTGCGGCGGTCCTGGCGCGCGCGCACCGATCCTTCGACGACCGGGTCGACGATCTCGAGGTGCGACGGATTGAACGCCAGCGTCAGGTGCATCGGGCCGCCGGGCGTGGCGACGTCGGACGAGAAACCCTGGTGATATTTGACGTCGCCGGCCGGAAGGTCGCCCTCATGCCTGCCTTCGAACTCGGCGAACAGGTCCTTGGGCATCTTGCCGAGCGTATTGACCAGCACGTTCAACCGGCCTCGATGCGCCATGCCGATCACCATTTCCTGCACGCCCTCGGCGCCCGCCGTCTGGATCAGATGGTCGAGCATCGGGATCATCGTGTCGCCGCCTTCGGCGGAAAAACGCTTCTGGCCGACGTATTTGGTGCCCAGATAGCGCTCGAGCGTCTCCGCTGCGGTCAGCCGCTCGAGGATATGCCTGCGATACTCGGGCGTGTAACTCGGCCGCGAGCGCAGCGGCTCGAGCCGGTCCTGGATGAACCGCTTCTGCGCAGTATCGCCGATGTACATGTACTCGGCGCCGAACGTCCGGCAATAGGTGTCCTGCAGCGCGGCGATCAGGTCGCGCAGGCGCATACGCGTCGCGCCCTTAGGGGCTCCCTTGTACGATCCAACATCGAACTCGGTATCGAGATCGCCGTCGCTGAAGCCGTAGGTCTTGATGTCCAGGTCCGCGATGTACGGCCGCTCGGCGCGTTGCAGCGGATCGAGATCGGCCTGGAACAGGCCGACGGTGCGGTATTTGCTGATCAGCCGCAGGACCAGCACCTGCTTGTGCATCGCCGCGGCATCGACCATCGGCGCGGCCAGCCTTCGGTTTTTCGCCAGCTGGATGAACGACTCGACGATTGGCGCCTGCGGCACGTCCTGCGCGCCGTCGCGTAGCGTGTCGAAGTACGCGCGCCAATCGGGGCTGACCGCGCCCGGATTGCCGAGGTAGATCTCGTACTGGTCTTCGATGAACGGCGCATTGCCGCCGAACAGCGTGCTGGTCTCTCCCAACTCCCTCATCGTGCTCATGGCTTTACCTATATCGGGGCGCGACCGCCGCGGCGCAAGCGCCGGTTTCTAACGCTGCGCAAGCGGCACGACCTCGCGCCGCACGGCACCGGTGTAGAGCTGCCTTGGACGGCCGATCTTCTGGTCCGGATCGGAGATCATCTCGTTCCACTGGGCGATCCAGCCGACAGTGCGCGCCAGGGCGAAGATCGCCGTGAACAGGCTTACCGGGATGCCGATCGCACGCTGCACGATGCCGGAATAGAAATCGACGTTCGGATAGAGCTTGCGCGAGACGAAATAGTCGTCCTCGAGCGCGATCTTTTCCAGCGTCATCGCCAGCTTGAAGAGTCCGTCGTCGTGCAATCCGAGCTCCTCGAGAACTTCATGGCAGGTCTCGCGCATCAATTTAGCGCGTGGATCGTAGTTCTTGTAGACGCGGTGACCGAAGCCCATCAGCTTGACGCCCGAATTCTTGTCCTTGGCGCGCTTGATGAACTCGCCGATCCTCGACACGTCGCCGATCTCCTCGAGCATGTTAAGCGCGGCCTCGTTGGCGCCGCCGTGGGCGGGCCCCCAGAGGCAGGCGATGCCCGCGGCGATGCACGCGAACGGGTTGGCCCCCGACGAGCCCGCAAGCCGCACCGTCGACGTCGATGCGTTCTGCTCGTGGTCAGCATGCAAAGTGAAAATCCGATCGAGCGCGCGCACCAGAACGTCGTTGACCTTGTATTCTTCGCAGGGCACCGAGAACATCATGCGCGTGAAATTCGCGGCGTAGGAGAGCTCGTTGCGCGGATACACGAACGGCTGGCCCATCGTGTACTTGTGGCACATTGCCACCAGCGTTGGCAGCTTGGCGATCAGGCGGATCGCCGAGACCTCGCGGTGATGCGCGTCGGTGATGTCGAGCGAGTCGTGATAGAACGCCGACAGGGAGCCGGTTACGCCGACGAGCATCGCCATCGGATGCGAGTCGCGCCGGAAGCCGCGGAAGAACTGGCTCATCTGCTCGTGCACCATGGTGTGCATCGTCACCATCTGCACGAACTCTTTTTTCTGCTGCGCGTTGGGCAATTCGCCCTTCAGCAGCAGATAGCAGACCTCGAGAAAATCGCACTGCACGGCGAGCTGCTCGATCGGGTAGCCGCGATAGAGAAGCTCGCCCTTGTCGCCGTCGATGTAGGTGATCGTCGATGCGCACGCGGCGGTCGAGAGGAAACCAGGGTCGTAGGTGAACTTGCCGGTCTTCGCGTAGAGCGCACGGATGTCGATCACTTCCGGGCCGATCGTACCGGGGAGCACCGGAAAGCTTATCGGCGCGGTGCTGTCGCCGAAGTTCAGCGTCGCGTTGCGGTCGGTCATGGCATATGGCTCCAGGCGGCGGTCACGAGCGGACCGACGGGATTTCCCGTCGTGTCCTCAAATCGATCTCAGACATCCGACCAGTGGCGAGAGCGCGGCGTCGGCGGGCTCCAGGCGGCCCGACAGCAGGGCCCACAGGTCGTTGTCGCTGTAGTCCAGCAGCAGGTCGAGTGCGGCGAGGTCGGCCGCGGTCATTGTTGCGGCACGGGCGTTGAGAAATCGCTCGAGGATCAGATCGTTCTCCAGCATGCCGCGGCGGCAGCGCCAACGCAGCCGGGCGAGCCAGCGCGCGTCGACGACGGCTTGCGCCGGACGATCGCCGGTTTCGAGCGAAGGCTCGGAGGGCATCGTAAGCGCGGGACCGGTATCCACGCCGGACCTCTAGACGGCTCGTTTGACCAGCAGACTGCGGATCCTGCCGATGGCTGCCGACGGGTTGAGGCCCTTTGGGCAAACGTCGACGCAGTTCATGATCGTATGGCAGCGGAACAACCGGTATGGGTCGTCCAGGTTGTCGAGCCGCTCGCTGGTCGCCTGGTCGCGCGAATCGGCGATGAATCGGTACGCAGCCAGCAGCCCGGCCGGCCCGACGAATTTATCGGGATTCCACCAGAACGAGGGACACGCGGTCGAGCAGCACGCGCACAGAATGCACTCGTACAATCCGTCGAGTTCTTCGCGCGCCTGCGGCGACTGCAGGCGTTCCTTTTCCGGCGGCGGCGTGTCATCGACGACGTACGGCGTGATCGAATGGTACTGCTTGAAGAACTGACTCATGTCGACGATCAGGTCGCGGATCACCGGCAGGCCAGGCAGCGGCCGCAGCACGATCGGTTCGGTGAGCTCGCGCAGATTCGTGATGCACGCGAGCCCGTTCTTGCCGTTGATGTTCATCGCGTCCGACCCGCACACGCCTTCGCGACACGAACGCCGGAACGCCAGTGTGTCATCGACCGCCTTGAGCCGTATGATGGCATCGAGCAGCATCCGGTCGTGCGGGTCGAGCGCGACGTCGTAATCCTGCATGTAAGGCGCGCTGTCCTTCGCCGGATCGTAGCGGTAGATACGGAACTTCATCGGGTTTCGCCGTGGGTCAGTAGGTGCGCGTCTTGGGTGGGAAGGCCTCGACCGACAGCGGCTTCATGTTGACCGGCTTGTACTCCAGCCGGTTGCCGTCGCGGAACCAGAGCGAGTGCTTCAGCCAGTTCGCATCGTCACGGTTGGGATAGTCGCTGCGCGCCTGCGCGCCCCGGCTCTCCCGGCGCGCCTCCGCGGACACGACCGTCGCCTTGGCGACCTCGATCAGGTTGTCGAGCTCGAGCGCCTCAACGCGCGCGGTATTGAACGTGCGGCTCTTATCATGGATCGCGACGCGTTGTACGCGGCGTTCGAGGTCGAGAACCTTGGCGACGCCTTCGGTGAGCAGCGCCTGGTTGCGAAAGACGCCGCAATGGGTCTGCAGCGTACGGCGCAGCGTGTCGGCGACCTCGGCGACCTGCTCGCCAGTCGCCGCACCGTCGATGCGCGCCAGGCGGGCGAGCGCGGATTCGGCGGCGTGCTGCGGCAGCGGCTTGTGCGATTGTCGCTGCAGGTTTTGCCCGACGATGAAATTGCCGGCGGCGCGTCCGAAGACGAGCAGGTCGAGCAGCGAATTGGTGCCAAGGCGATTCGCGCCGTGAACCGACACGCACGCGCATTCGCCGATCGCGTAGAACCCCGGCACGACCGCGTTCGGCTCGCCGCCCGCGGGAGCCACGACCTGGCCGTGCACATTGGTGGGAATGCCGCCCATCATGTAGTGGATCGTCGGCACGACCGGGATCGGCTCCCGGATCGGATCGACATTGGCGAACTTGATCGCGATGTCGCGGATCGACGGCAGGCGCTTCATGATCACCTCGGGGCCGAGGTGATCGAGCTTCAGCAGCACATAATCCTTGTGCGGCCCGCAGCCGCGGCCCTCCTTGATTTCCTGGTCCATCGAGCGCGACACCACGTCGCGCGATGCAAGGTCCTTCAAGTTCGGCGCGTAACGCTCCATGAAGCGCTCGCCGCTGGCGTTCAACAGGATGCCGCCTTCGCCGCGCACGGCCTCGGTGATCAGTATGCCCGCGCCCGCCACACCGGTCGGATGGAACTGCCAGAACTCCATGTCCTCCAGGGGGATGCCAGCGCGCGCCGCCATGCCCAGGCCGTCGCCGGTATTGATGAACGCATTGGTGCTTGCCGCAAAAATCCGGCCGGCGCCGCCGGTGGCGAACAGCGTCGCCTTCGCCTGCAGCAGCATGACTTCGCCGGTTTCCATTTCCAGTGCTGTCACGCCGAGCACTTCGCCCTCGGCGTCGCGGATCAGATCCAGCGCCATCCATTCGACGAAAAATTGCGTTCGGGAGCGAACGTTGCGCTGGTACAGCGTGTGCAGCATCGCGTGTCCGGTCCGGTCGGCGGACGCGACCGCGCGCTGGACCGATTTCTCGCCGAAGTTCGCCGAGTGTCCTCCAAACGGCCGCTGATAGAGCGTGCCATCGGCGTTGCGATCGAACGGCATGCCGAAGTGCTCTAGCTCGTAGACGACCTGCGGGGCCATCTTGCACATGTATTCGATCGCGTCCTGGTCGCCCAGCCAGTCGGAGCCCTTGACGGTGTCGTACATGTGCCAAAGCCAGCTGTCCTCGCCCATGTTGCCGAGGCTGGCGCCGATGCCGCCCTGCGCGGCAACCGTATGCGAGCGCGTCGGAAAGACCTTCGACAAGACCGCGACCGACATGCCCGATTCGGCGAGCTGCAGCGAGGCGCGCATGCCGGCGCCGCCGGCACCGACGACGATGGCGTCGAACTTCCGCACCGCGAGGCTCATCGGGCAAGCCCCCACAGAACTTCGACCAGCCAGGCCGCATATGCGGCCAGGACGATCACCGTCAGCACTTCCAGCGTCAGGCGAACACCCGCTGGCTTAACGTAGTCCATCCAGATGTCGCGCATGCCGATCCACGCGTGCCAGAACAGCGCCAGGCCGAACAGCAGCGTGGCGATGCGGAACGCCGGGTGCGCGAAAAGCGCGGTCCACGATGCATAGTCGATGCCGCCCTGGTACAGCGCGATGCCGAGCAGCAGCAGCGTGTACAGCGCCATGATGACGGCGGTCGCGCGCTGCGCCAGCCAATCCTTCCAGCCGTAGTGGGCGCCGACGATGACGCGTGCTACCAAAACCGGGCTCCGATGATCGCGGTCAGCGCAAGGCTGACGATAAGCACCGCAAAGGCCGACTGCCGAGAAGGCTTGAGCTCGGTGCCGATGTGCAGGTCGAGCAGCAGATAGCGGATGCCGGCGCAGAAATGATGGAGGTAGGCCCAGACAAGGCCAAGCAGCAGGACCTTGACGATCGGCCGACCGAGCGTCGACTGCAGCGTAGCGTAGGTTTCGGGCGAGGCCAGACTTTGCTGGACCGCGTAGAGCAGCAACGGAATGCCGACCAGAAACAGTATCGCACCGCTCAATCGATGCAGGATCGAGACGATGGCGGGGATCGGCTGCCGTATCCTGATCAGATCGAGATAGACCGGACGCGCCGCCCGCGGCAGTTCCCCCGGAAGCCCGCTATGAGACATCGGCGCCCCGGGGATCGCCATCGGCAGCAACAACCCCGCCATCGCGCGTTCCGGGGAACGTGCGGCACGCCGCGCAGGCAGCGGGCGCGTGGCGCGAATCCGTCGGAAACGGCATCATCAGTCTTTCGTGATTGGCCCTTGCTCCCGGCGCGGTCCAAAGGGCCGTGCACGAAAAGTGCACAAGTCAAATTATACCGTGTTTCGCCCGGGGCTCACCAGCGCCGGCGCAGGCGTGGAGCCTTCAGCCGAGCTCGTTTAGATAGTAATGACGGCGGGTGTTGCACAAGCCGCGGCGCCATTCGACCGGACGGTCACCGTAGGTGCGGGTGAGGCGCTCGACGGCGAGCAGTGGCTCGCCGCTACGAACCTTCAAAATGGCCGCGCTGGCCGCGTCGGCGGCGATCGCCTTGAGTCGTTCCTGCGCCCTCAGCATGCGCACGCCGAACTGGGTTTCGAAGAACCCATACATCGAGCCGCGGTAGGCTTCGAGCCGGGCGCGCGTCAACCCCTTGAACAGGGTCGCCGGCAGCGTGATTTCGTCGAGCACGACTGGTTCGTCCGCGTATTCGAGTACCCGTCGTACGACGAAGACTGCCTCCGAGGGCTTGAGCTCCAGCAGACGCGCCACTTCGGCCGACGCCTTGCCGCGGCGCACATCGAGCAGGCGGCTTGCCGGGTATTCGTCGCGGCCGTCGCTGCGCCGGATGCGCAGAAACCGGAACATCGACGTCTTTTCCTCGGTATGGGTGGCGACGAACGTGCCCTTGCCCTGCCGCCGAACCACCAGGTTGTCTGCGGCCAGCGCGTCGATGGCCTTGCGAACCGTGCCTTGCGACACGCCGAAACGCGCGGCCAGCTCGATTTCGCTGGGCAGCGCCTCGCCGGGCCGCCATTGCCGGGTTTCCATGTCCCGCAGCAGCAAATCCTTGAGCTGCAGATACAGCGGCCGGAAGGCGGGAGATGTTTGGGCGGCGGCAGCGGGCATCGACGGTTCGCAGGCGAAAATGATCGCGCGGCTGCGTCCGATCGCTCGGCCGCCGAGAAGCCGCGGCGGTTTGGCCCTTATATCTTATATCTTATATAAGAGTCAATTGACACCCGGCGAGTGAGCCCGTAGAATTTTCACGCGGGGACGAGCCGCACGCCGGCGGCGGTTTTCTCGCCTGCCGCGTGCCGGGATGCCTGAACAGCCTCCCGAACCAACCCGTCGTCCTGGAGCTCTCGATGAAAAAGCCCATCCGCATCGCGGTGACCGGCGCCGCCGGCCAGATCGGCTATAGCCTGCTGTTCCGCATTGCCAACGGCGACATGCTCGGCCGCGACCAGCCCGTGATCCTGCAATTGCTCGAGCTGCCCATAGAGAAGGCGCAGGCCGCGCTCAGGGGCGTGATGATGGAACTTGAGGATTGCGCTTTTCCGCTGCTCGAAGGCATGACGGGCACCGGCGAGGCGAAGTCGGCGTTCAAGGACGCCGAGCTCGCGCTGCTGGTCGGCGCACGGCCGCGCGGCCCGGGCATGGAGCGCAAGGATCTGTTGCTAGAGAATGCGAGGATATTCATCGAGCAGGGCAAGGCGATGGACGCGGTCGCCAGCCGCGCCGTCAAGGTGCTGGTGGTCGGCAATCCGGCCAATACCAACGCCTACATCGCGATGAAATCCGCACCGGGCCTGCCGCAGAAGAACTTTACCGCGATGATGCGGCTCGATCACAACCGCGCGCTGTCGCAGCTCTCGGCCAAGTCGGGCAAGCCGGTCGGATCGATCGACAAGCTCATCGTCTGGGGCAACCATTCGCCGACGATGTATCCGGATTATCGCTTCGCGACCGCGAACGGCCAGTCGCTCAAGACCCTGATCAACGACGAGAACTGGAACCGCACGGTGTTCCTGCCGACCGTCGGCAAGCGAGGTGCCGCGGTCATCGAGGCGCGCGGCCTGTCGTCGGCGGCGTCGGCTGCCAATGCCGCGATCGATCACGTTCGCGACTGGATCGCCGGGAGCGGGGGCAAATGGGTCACGATGGGAGTCGCCTCGGATGGCAGCTACGGAATCCCGAAGGACGTGATGTATGGCGTGCCGGTGACGACGTCCGGTGGGGAGTATCAGCGCGTCACGGGCCTCGAGATCGACGCTTTTTCGCGCGAAAAGATGGACGCCACGCTCAGGGAGCTGGAAGAAGAGCGCGCAGGCGTCGCGGCGCTGCTCGGATGAACGCGGCACATTCGGCTGGTGCGGAATTCCGTGCGGCGCTCTCGCGCGAAAAGCCTTTGCAGGTTCCCGGCGCAATCTGCGCCTACCATGCAATCCTCGCCGAAAAAACCGGCTACCAGGCGCTCTATCTGTCGGGCGGCGGCGTGGCGGCCGGCTCGCTCGGCCTGCCTGACTTGGGCATATCGACGCTCGACGACGTGCTGACCGACGTGCGGCGCATCACCGACGCGACTCCGCTGCCGCTGCTGGTCGACGCCGACACCGGCTTCGGCGCCTCGGCGTTCAACGTGGCGCGCACCGTGCATTCGCTGATCAAGGCAGGGGCCGCGGCGATGCACATCGAGGACCAGGTCGGCGCGAAGCGCTGCGGCCACCGGCCGAACAAGGAGCTGGTGGCGCCGGCCGAGATGGTAGACAGGATCAAGGCCGCCGTGGACGCGCGCAGCGACCCCGCCTTCGTCGTGATGGCGCGCACCGACGCGCTCGCCGTCGAAGGCTTGTCGGCGGCAATCGACCGCGCCTGCGCCTACGTCGCCGCCGGTGCCGACATGATCTTTCCGGAGGCGATCACCGAGCTCGCGATGTACAAGCGCTTTGTCGATGCGGTCGCCGTGCCGATACTGGCCAACATCACCGAGTTCGGGGCGACGCCGCTGTTCACCGTCGACGAGCTGCGCGGCGCCGGGGTCGCGATCGCGCTCTACCCGCTGTCGGCGTTCCGCGCGATGAACAAGGCGGCGCTCGGCGTCTACCGCGCCGTGCGCCGCGATGGAACCCAGCAGCGCGTCGTCGAGTCGATGCAGACGCGCCAGGAGCTCTACGAATTCCTCGGTTATCACGCCTTCGAGCAGAAGCTCGACCTTTTGTTTGCGCGCCCGCCGCAATGACCCCCTACACTTCTCGCCCGAGCATCGCGGAGAACCCATGATCGAGTCAGTTGCGCCGGTCGCCACGACACCGAAGCCGAAGAAGTCGGTCGCGCTCTCCGGCGTCGTCGCCGGCAACACCGCGCTTTGCACTGTCGGCCGCACCGGCAACGACCTGCACTACCGAGGCTACGACATCCTCGACATCGCCGAGGCCTGCGAATTCGAGGAAATCGCCCATCTGCTGGTTCACGAGAAGCTGCCGACGCGGGCTTCGCTCGCCGCGTACAAGGCCAAGCTCAGGGGACTGCGCGACATACCGGATCCGATCCGCGAGATCCTCGAGCGCCTGCCCGCGAGCGCGCATCCGATGGACGTGATGCGCACCGCGGTCTCCGCACTGGGTGCCACACTGCCCGAGCGCGAGTCGCACGATGCCGACGGCGCGCGCGACGTCGCCGACCGGCTGCTGGCCTCGTTGGGCTCGATGCTGCTGTACTGGTACCACTGGACGCACAATCGCAAGCGGATCGACGTCGAGACCGACGACGATTCGATCGGCGCTCATTTCCTGCACCTGCTGCACGGCAAGGCGCCGCCCGCGCCCTGGGTGCGCGCGATGCACACGTCGTTAATCCTCTACGCCGAGCACGAATTCAATGCGTCGACGTTCGCCGCGCGGGTCATCGCCGGCACCGGCTCGGACATCTATTCGGCGCTGACCGGCGCGATCGGTGCGTTGCGCGGCCCAAAGCACGGCGGCGCCAACGAATTCTCGTTCGAGGTCCAGCAGCGGTACTCGACACCCGATCAAGCGGAGGCCGACATCCGGCGGCGGGTGGCGGACAAGGAAGTCATCATCGGCTTCGGACATCCGGTATACACGGTTAGCGACCCGCGCAACCGTGTGATCAAGGCGGTGGCGCAGCGACTGTCTTCCGACGCGGGTGACACCAAGATGTTCGAAATCGCCGAGCGGCTGGAACAGGTGATGTGGGACGCGAAAAAGATGTTTGCGAACCTCGACTGGTATTCGGCGGTCAGTTATCACATGCTCGGTGTCCCGACCGCGATGTTCACGCCGTTATTCGTCGTCTCGCGCACCGCTGGCTGGGCGGCGCATGTGATCGAACAGCGCAGCGACGGCAAGATCATCCGGCCGTCGGCGAACTACATCGGTCCCGAGGACCAGGTCTTCGTTCCCCTGGCGGAGCGAAAATGAAGCGCCGTTGGCGTGGCATGCTGTTCGCGCTATCGGTCGGTGCGCTGGCCTGGGCTCAGGCGGGGCCCGTTGCCGCGCAGTCCCCGCCGGCGGCGGGCGCGCCGACGGCGACCGCGCCCGCCGCGCCAGTGACGCCCGCGTCCCCTGCAGCTGCGGTTCCCGCGTCGACCGATGCCGCAGCGGACGCCGCGATGGCGGCCACGCTCGCCGCGGCAGGCGCGGAAAGCGATCGCTGGCTAGAGCTGATCGATCACGGCAAGTACGCCGAGACGTGGGTCGCCGCGGCCGTCGTGCTGCAGGAATCTGTCCCGCAACAGGAGTGGATTGCCGACCTCGCGGCGCGACAGCCCAAGCTGGGCAGAACGATCATGCGTGAGCGCAGGTCGGAAAATTATTCGAAGACCCTGCGTGGCGCGCCGACCGGCGACTACGTTATCGTCACTTACCTGACCAAGTTCGAAAAAACGCCGCTGGTCGAGGAAACGCTGGCGGTCGCGAAGGACGCGATCGGGCAGTGGCACGTCGCCGGCTACGACATCGCGCTGTCCTCGGCCAAGGCACCATGAGGCCGCCGATGCGGAGTCGATGGCTCGCGCGGTCTTGCTGAGCCGGCACCGCACGTCGAAGCTCACCTAACGAACGACCAAATGTCAGCGCTCATTTCCAACGTTCGTCCGAAACCGGACCAGGTCCTGGTCGACATCGCCGACTACGCGGCGCGCTACAAAATCGAAAGCAGCGAAGCGTACGAAACCGCGCGCCATTGCCTGGTCGACACGCTGGGGTGCGGCCTCGAGGCGCTGTCCTACCCCGCCTGCACCAAGCTGCTCGGCCCGATCGTTCCCGGCACCGTCGTGCCGAACGGGGCGCGGGTTCCCGGCACGCAGTTCCAGCTCGACCCGGTGCAGGCGGCGTTCAATATCGGCGCAATGATCCGGTGGCTGGACTTCAACGACACCTGGCTGGCGGCCGAATGGGGTCATCCGTCCGACAACTTGGGCGGCATCCTCGCCACCGCCGACTGGTTGTCGCGCACCGCAATCGCTGCCGGCAAGCCGCCGGGGACGATGAGGGCCGTACTGACCGCGATGATCAAGGCCCACGAAATTCAGGGCGTAATCGCGCTCGAGAACAGCTTCAACCGGGTCGGTCTCGATCACGTCGTTCTGGTCAAGGTCGCCACGACGGCGGTCGTCGCCCAGATGCTGGGACTTTCGCACGACGAGATCATCGACGCGGTGTCGCTCGCCTGGGTCGACGGGCAGAGCTTGCGCACCTACCGGCACGCGCCGAACACCGGATCGCGCAAGAGCTGGGCGGCCGGCGACGCGACGGCGCGGGCGGTCCGGCTCGCGCTGATGGCAGCCAAGGGCGAAATGGGCTATCCGTCGGTGCTGAGCGCCAAGACCTGGGGCTTCTACGACGTGCTGTTCAAGGGCAAGCCGTTCGAGCTCAAGCGACCCTACGGCAGCTACGTGATGGAAAACGTCTTGTTCAAGATCAGCTTTCCGGCCGAGTTCCACGCCCAGACGGCGGTCGAGTGCGCGATGGCGCTGCACTCGCGCGTCCGCGATCGCATCGGCGAGATCCGACGCATCACCATCCGCACGCACGAATCGGCGATGCGCATCATCGACAAGAAGGGACCGCTTTCCAATCCGGCCGATCGCGACCACTGCATCCAGTACATGGTGGCGGTGCCGCTGCTGCACGGCCGGCTGACCGCCGCCGATTACGAGGACGACGTCGCCGCCGATCCTCGCATCGATGCATTGCGGGACAAAATGACTTGCGTTGAGGACAAGCAGTTCTCGCGCGATTACCTCGATCCCGACAAGCGCTCGATTGCCAACGCGATCACCGTCGAATTCGCCGACGGCAGCAAGCTCGACGAAGTCGTCGTCGAATATCCGGTTGGGCATCGCCGCCGGCGCGCCGAGGGTATCCCTTTGCTGGTCGAAAAGTTCCGGACCAATCTCGCCCGGCGCTTCCCGGCGAAGCAGCAGCGGGCGATCCTTGATATTGCGCTCGATCCGCGCCGGCTCGACGCCGCGCCTGTCCACGAATTCGTCGACCTGTTCGTCATTTGACACCCGTCGTTGCCTGATCGGACCTCGCCATGCGCACGAACATCCCCGCTTGCCCCATCGCCGCGTCTGGCATCCGTATCGCGATCTCGCTGGCCATCGCCTGTCTCGGCCCCGCCGGCGTGGACGCCTTCGCTGGCGAGCCGCCCGTACTCAAGTCGGGCCTTTGGGAGCTTTCGCGCAGCAGCGGCCAGCAGCCGGAGACCAAGCGCCTGACGACGATGTGCCTCGATGAATCGGTGCAGGCCCAGATGCGCGAGTTCGGCCTTGGCGTCGCCAAGGAACTGTGCTCTAAGAGCGATCGTCGGGTTGAGGGCAATCGCCTGATCATCGACGCCGTCTGCAAGCTGGGTACTACCACGATGACCACGCACTCGGTAATGACCTTCTCCGGCAACACCGCCTACCACACCGAGGGCAGCGCGACCTACGATCCGCCTTTGACGAACATGGCCGAAGCCAAGTCCTCGATCGACGGAAAATGGGTCGGCGAATGCAAGCCCGGACAGCAGCCGGGCGACATCACTCTCGAGTCGGGACAGACGATAAACATCAAGAGCATGATCAGGAAATAGACGATGACGCACAATCTGCACGGCACGCTGCAAACGCTTACCACCAAGTCGGGCGTCTCGGGTCGCTACTATTCGCTCCCCGCGCTCGAGGCCGCAGGCGTCGGAGGCATCTCGCGACTGCCGGTTTCGATCCGCATCGTGCTGGAAAGCGTGTTGCGCAACTGCGACGGCAAGAAGGTGACCGAAGAGCATGTGCGCCAGCTCGCCAACTGGGCGCCGAACGCCGCCGCGCACCGAGGAAATTCCGTTCATCGTCGCGCGCGTCGTGCTGCAGGACTTCACCGGCGTGCCGCTCTTGTGCGACCTCGCCGCGATGCGCGGCGTCGCGCAGCGCGTGGGCAAGAACCCCAAGGTCATCGAGCCGCTGGTGCCGGTCGATCTGGTCGTCGATCACTCGGTACAGGTCGACTATTACGGCACGAAGAACGCGCTCGACCTCAACATGAAAGTCGAGTTTCAGCGCAACGCCGAGCGCTACAAGTTCATGAAATGGGGCATGCAGGCATTCGATACATTCAAGGTCGTGCCGCCGGGCGTAGGCATCGTGCATCAGGTCAACCTCGAATATCTGGCGCGCGGCGTGCACCAGAAGGACGGCATCTACTATCCCGATACGCTGGTCGGCACCGATTCGCATACGACGATGATCAACGGCATCGGCGTCGTCGCGTGGGGCGTCGGCGGCATCGAGGCCGAAGCCGGCATGCTGGGCCAGCCGCTGTACATGCTGACGCCGGACGTCGTCGGCGTGCACTTCAAAGGCCGGCTCAACGAAGGCGTGACGGCGACCGACCTGGTGCTGACGGTGACGGAGCTCTTGCGCAAGGCCAAGGTCGTCGGCAAATTTGTCGAGTATTTCGGCGAGGGTGCGGCATCGCTTTCGGTCCCGGATCGCGCGACGCTCGCCAACATGTCGCCCGAGTATGGCGCGACGATGGGCTTTTTCGCGGTCGACGACAAGACGATCGAGTATCTGACCAACACCGGAAGGACGCCGGCCGAGATCGAAGCGGTCGAGACGTACTTCCGCGCCCAGGGCCTCTATGGCATGCCGGCGGCCGGCACGATCGACTATTCGCAGACGGTCGAGCTCGACCTGTCGACGGTCACTGCCAGTCTGGCCGGACCGAAGCGCCCGCAGGATCGCATCGAGCTGCCGAAAATGCGGACCTCGTTCGAGACGCTTTTCTCCAGGCCGGTCGCCGAGAACGGCTTCGCCCAATCGGCGGACAAGCTTGCCCGGCGCTATCCGGTTTACGTCGCGACTGCACCGGAACCACGCTCGAGCGACGCCGCGCAGCGCCTGCCGAACAACGGCCAGCCGCGGAACGTGGTCGAGATGGTCGACAACCGACCAACGCCGGATCACGTAAGCGTGCAAGGGCCAAAGCCGCTCGACATCGGCAACGGCGACATCCTGATCGCGGCGATCACGTCGTGCACCAATACGTCGAATCCGGGCGTGTTGCTCGCCGCGGGCCTGCTCGCGAAGAAAGCGGCGGCGAAGGGACTGACGGTCAAGCGACACATCAAGACTTCGCTCGCGCCCGGATCGCGGGTGGTCACCGAATACCTGACCAAATCGGGGCTGCTGCCCGAGCTCGAGAAGCTCAACTTCTACCTGGCCGGTTACGGCTGCACGACCTGCATCGGCAACTCGGGACCGCTCGATCCTTCGATCGAGGAAGTGATCACCAAGAACGATCTGGTGTGCGCGGCGGTCCTCTCGGGCAATCGCAACTTCGAGGCGCGCATCCATCCGAACATCAAGGCGAACTTCCTCGCTTCGCCGCCGCTGGTCGTCGCCTACGCGATCGCCGGTCGCGCCAACATCGACTTCAGCTACCGAGCCCCTCGGTACCGGCAGCGACGGCAAGCCGGTCTTTTTGCGCGACGTGTGGCCGACGTCGCAGGAAATCGGCGCGGTGATGCATTACGCGACCGACCCGGCGACCTACCGGCGCCTGTACGGCGACTTCACCAAGGACAATCCGCTTTGGAACGCCATACCGACGACCAAGGGGCAGGTCTACGCCTGGGACAAGTCGACCTACATCGCCGAGCCGCCGTTCTTCGCCGACTTCGCGATGCAGCCCGGCAAGGTCGCGGCGGTGCACGGGGCGCGCGCACTCGGCATCTTCGGCGATTCGGTGACGACCGACCACATCAGCCCGGCGGGATCGATCAAGCCGACCTCGCCGGCCGGGATCTACCTGCTCGAGCACGACGTCGGCGTGCCCGACTTCAACAGCTACGGCAGCCGTCGCGGCAATCACGAGGTGATGATGCGCGGGACGTTCGCCAATGTGCGCATCAAGAACCTGATGCTGCCGCGAGAGCCGACGGCACGCGCAGTCGAAGGCGGCGAGACGATCCTGCAGCCCGAAGGCAAGCCGATGGCGATCTACGACGCGGCGATGGCGTACATCGCCCGCGGCACGCCGACGGTGGTTTTCGCCGGCGAGGAGTACGGCACCGGAAGCTCGCGCGACTGGGCCGCGAAAGGCACGCAACTGCTCGGCGTCAAGGCGGTGATCGCCCGGAGCTTCGAGCGCATCCACCGGTCCAATCTAGTCGGCATGGGCGTGCTGCCCTGCCAGTTCAAGGGTGCCGACAGCGCCGCCTCGCTCGGCATCGACGGCAGCGAGGAATTCGACATCGTCGGGCTCGAATCGGGCATCCGGCCGCAGATGGACGTAACGCTGGTGATTCGCCGCAAGAACGGATCGGCGCAGCGCGTCCCGCTCTTGCTGCGCATCGACACGCCGATCGAGGTCGATTACTACCTGCACGGCGGCATTCTGCCTTACGTCCTGCGCGAGTTGCTGGCGGCGTGAGGTAGCGGCAATCGCCAACGCGTCCGGACGGCAAGGCGGCCAGGGCCCGCGCACGTTCGCCCGCGCCCTGCCGCTGTTCCTGTTCGCGGGATTGTGTCTTTCCTCGCTGGATGCGACGGCGAAATACCTGGTGCGCGACCATGCGCTGTTCCTCGTCGTGTGGGCTCGCTACGCGGGACAGATGGCGGTCGTCACGCCTTTCGCGTGGCGGCGCGCGGGCCCCGGCTTCTGGCGCACGCGCCGGCTCGGGCTGCAGCTGCTGCGCTCGGCGATGCTGCTCTGCGCGACGTTCTGTTTCTTCGGCGGGCTGCGCTATCTTCCGTTGGCCGAAGGCTCGGCGATCACCTTCCTCGCGCCGATCATCGTCGTGGTGCTTTCGGGCCCGATCCTCGGCGAGCGGCCCGATCGCGCGCGCTGGATTGCCGCGCTCACCGGCTTCGCCGGCATCCTGATCCTGCTGCGGCCGGGCTCCGCGGTCTTCCATCCTGCCGCACTATTGCTGCTGCTCGCCGCACTGTGCAACGCGCTGTATTTCCTGTTGACGCGCAAGCTCGTCGACGAAAGCGTACACGCGACCTTGTTCTATAGCGCGCTCGTGGGCACGCTCGGTCTGACTCTCGTCCTTCCCTGGGAGCTCGGCCCCAGCATGCCGACACCCAAGGACGCGGTCCTCTTCGTGTTGCTCGGTCTTTTCGCCGGCGTCGGCCATTGGTCGATCATCGGCGCGTTCCAGCACGCGCCGGCCGCCCTGCTGACGCCGTTCGCCTACCTGCAGATGATGTGGGCCACCAGCTACGGCTTTTTGCTGTTCGGGCAGCTGCCCGATCGCTGGTCGGCGCTGGGCATGACGATCATCGTCGCCAGCGGCCTGCTGCTGGCGCTGCGCGAACGCAGGCGTTAAGCATCGCTCGCGCGTGCCGCGCCCTCAGGCGGCTCGGCTGTGGCGCGCGATCCAGCGCGTCAACGGCCGCCACTGCTCCAGATCCTGCTCGGCACGCGAGTGCGGAAGATCGGCGATCGTCAATCCGTCGCGGGCACAATGCACGTAGACTTGCGTCGCGCGCAAATGCGCGACCAGCGGGAAGTCGAACGACTTGAGGAACTCCTCGAGCTCGGCGGCGCTGTTCGTGCGCGGATCGACGCGCATCGCGACCAGCCCCACCGCAATATCGCCTTTCTTGATCGCCTTGTATTCGCCGATCTGATCGAGGAAATGCTTGGTTGCGGCCGTGTCGAATGCGCTCGGTGACACGGGGACGAGCAGAATGTCGGCGCGGCGCATGGCGTCGCGCAGCGCCTCGCCATGCAGGCCGGCGGGCGTATCGAGCACGAGCCAGTGCGGATGGTGCTCTTTGAGTTCGTCCTTGCCCGAATCCGGCGTCCAGCCGGCGATCGCCGGAAACAGCGGCGGCCGGCGGGCGAGCCACTCGGTCGCCGAGCGCAGCGGATCGAAGTCGGCCAGCACGACGCGTTGCTTGCGCGCGGCGAGCCAGCCCGCGATATTGGTGGCCAGCGTCGTCTTGCCGCTGCCGCCCTTGGGATTGGCCACCAGTAGCGTTTGCATTGCCATCGCGTTCTCCTCCCCGAGACGATCCGGCCGATCGGCCTTGCTTTAAAGGCCTGCATTGTAGAGCGGGTTGCGTTCGAGCGCGACTCGCGCTACGTTGGCGCAATGATTCCTGACGGCGCGATGACCGACTCGACTGCCAGCCCTGCCCTGTCGTCGGGCGCGACGGTGCGCACACCGCCGGAGCCCGGCGGCGCGGCCGAGCCCGGCACCACGTCGAGCGCACGCCAGGCGCAGCGGCAGGCGTTCGAAGCCAACAAGCTCAAAAAACGCCTGCGGCGGCTGGTCGGGCAGGCGATCGGCGATTTCGCGATGATCGGACGCGGCGATCGCGTCATGGTGTGCCTGTCCGGCGGCAAGGACAGCTACGCGATGCTCGACGTCCTTCTCAGCTTGCGCGACCGTGCGCCGATGCCGTTCGAATTGATCGCGGTCAACCTGGACCAAAAGCAGCCGGGCTTTCCGGCCGACGTGCTGCCGCGCTACCTCGCTTCCCGCGGCGTGCCGTTCCACATCGTCGAACAGGACACCTACAGCGTCGTCAAGCGGGTGATTCCCGAGGGCGGGACGATGTGCTCGTTGTGCTCGCGACTGCGGCGCGGTGTGCTCTACCGCGTCGCCGGCGAACTGGGCGCCACCCGGATCGCGCTCGGCCACCACCGCGACGACATACTGGCGACCTTCTTTCTCAACCTGTTCTTCGGCGGAAAACTCAAGACGATGCCGCCGAAGCTGGTCTCCGACGACGGCAAGCACGTCGTCATTCGCCCGCTCGCCTACGTGCGCGAGCGCGATCTCGCGCGCTACGCCGAGGCGATGGCGTTTCCCATCATTCCCTGCACGTTGTGCGGCTCGCAGGAAAACCTGCAGCGCAAGCAGGTCGCGGCGATGCTACGCGACTGGCAGAAGCGCCATCCGGGCCGGGCCGAGAGCATTTTCAACGCGCTGTCGAACGTCGTGACCACGCATCTGCTCGATCGCCGGTTGCAGGACTTCGCCGCGATTCGCGCAAGCGGCATGACGGTGCCCGACGGCGATATCGCGTTCGATGACGATCCGTGCATCGACGCGGGCGCGGGCACGGTGCGCTTCGCGCCGATCTACTGAAGAGCAACGCTCCGGCGCGTCCTGGCTGAAGCATCGAACGATGAGCGGTGTGCTGTCGCTGTTCCGCCCAGGACGAAGGCGGTGGCTCGCGTTGCTGCTCTTGTGCGCGCTGTTCGTCGCGGCGCCCTCGCCTGCAGCGGATGCCCCGGGTGATGCGCTCGGCGGGCCGGCGCTGCTCTCCGCACTGCGCGCCGGTGGA
Organism: uncultured beta proteobacterium; assembly: GCA_963776175.1. GTDB lineage: Bacteria > Pseudomonadota > Gammaproteobacteria > Burkholderiales > Casimicrobiaceae > PALSA-1003. The sequence continues at coordinate 124,199 of CAVZLP010000010.1, forward strand.
CTGATTCTCTACTTCCGCCACACATCGACCGACTTCGGCCAGAACGACGATCAGATGACTGGCTACGAAGATTGCGCCCGGCAGCGCAACCTGACCGACCGTGGCCGCGACGAGGCGCGTGCGATCGGCGCCGCCATCGTTCGCCTGCGCATTCCGATCGGCGACGTGCTGGCGAGCCCGTTTTGCCGCACGCGCGAGACCGCGCAGCTGATATTCGGCCGCATGCGGGTCGACGCCGCGGTACGCGGCGGCCCGCTCGGCAACGACGCGTCGGGTCGCTATGCCGCGCTGCGACGCTTGCTTTCGACGCCGCCGGCCGCCGGCACGGTGCTCGCGATCGCCAGCCACGGCAACCCGTTTCGCGCGGTCGCCGGTACGCCTTACCTCGCCGAAGGGGAAGCAGCGGTCGTGCAGCCGCTGGGCACCGCCGGGTTTCGCGTGGTCGCACGCATTGCCAAGGACGGCTGGAGCGCGCTCGAAGCGCGGTAACGGCGGATCGCGGTCGGCGGAAGGCGTCGAGGCGGGAATGCGCACCGCAGTCGATTCAGCGCACGACGTCCTTGGTCTGTCCGAACAGGATCTTTTTCTCTTCCTCGGTGCGGATGCCGCCGGGCTTCGGATTGATCTCCTTGGCCAGCGCATAGGCGCGCACGGTCGCGGGGCGCGCCTTGATCGCTTCCTTCCAGCGCTTCAGGTGCGGAAACTGTTCGATGTCCTGCGACTGCCGTTCGGGCAGCACCCACGGATACGAGGCGATGTCGGCGATCGAATACTCGCCGGAGATGAATTCGCGATCGGCCAGCCTCTTGTTCAGCACCGCGTAGAGCCTGCCCGTTTCGTTGACGTAGCGATCGACGGCGTACGGCAGCCGTTCGGGAGCGTAGTGCACGAAATGATGGTTCTGCCCGGCGAGCGGCCCGAGATTCGCCATCTGCCAGAACAGCCACTGGATGCAGTCCAGCCGCGCGCGCAGCTCGCGCGGGATAAGGCGCCCGATCTTGTCGGCAAGGTAGAGCAGTATCGCGCCCGATTCGAACATCGCGATCGGCGCAGCGCCGTCGGCAGGGGCCCGGTCGACGATCGCCGGAATCCGGTTGTTCGGCGCGATCGCCAGGAATTCGGGCCGGAATTGCTCGCCCTTGCCGATGTTCACCGGGTGGATCGTGTACTCGAGCTTCGCCTCCTCGAGAAACATCGTCATCTTGTGACCGTTCGGCGTCGTCCAGTAATAGAGATCGATCATCGTGGCGCTTTGCGTTTTTCGAATTTTCTGATGGCGATGGCGCGGAGCACGTTCTGCGCGCATCGATTTAGAACGTTCCCGGATACCCGCCGCCGTCGACCAGGATGTTCTGGCCGACGATGTAGCCTGCGTGCGCGCTGCACAGAAAGGCGCAGGCGATGCCGAATTCGGCAGGCGTGCCGAATCGGCCCGAGGGATTGGCGTCCATTTGCGCCTGGCGGAGCTCCGCCACCGGCTTGCCGGCCGTCTTGGCGCGCAATTCCATGTTGGCGCGCAGCCGGTCGGTATCGAATGGCCCGGGCAGCAGATTGTTGATCGTCACGTTGTGCCGCGCCACCTTGCGCGCGACGCCTGCGACAAACCCGGTCAGGCCGCTGCGCGCACCGTTCGACAGTCCGAGGACGTCGATCGGCGCCTTGACCGCCGACGAGGTGATGTTGACGATGCGGCCGAATTTGCGCGCGATCATGCCGTCGACGGTCGCCTTGATCAGCTCGATCGGCGTCAGCATGTTGGCGTCGATCGCGCGAAGCCACGCGTCGCGATCCCACTCACGGAAGTCGCCGGGCGGCGGACCGCCTGCGTTGTTCACCAGGATGTCCGGTTGCGGACACGCTGCAAGCGCCCGGCCGCGGCCTTCGACCGTCGTGATGTCGCATGCCACCCAGCGCACGGGGCGGCCGGCCATCGCGCCTATGTCCTCGGCGGCTTGACGCAGTGTGGCTTCCGTGCGCGCAGCAATCGTCACCTCGGCGCCTTCCCGCGCCAGCGCTTCGGCGCAGCCGCGCCCGAGGCCCTTGCTCGCAGCGCATACGAGCGCCTTCTTGCCCGATAGTCCCAAGTCCATCTGCGGTGGATGAAACGCCTAAGGGTTAGTCGCCGGCGGCGGCAGCGGCGGCGCCCACGCGCGCCGCGTGGCGAACCTGCACGACGGTGGCGATCGCCACGAACAGAAACACCGCGATCGCCGCAGCGACCAGGCGCGCAGAGCCGTGATCGAGCATCGCACCCATCGCTACCGGCGCGAGCGAGGAACCGAGGTCGAGGCCGGAATAGACGAAGCCATAGACGCGGCCCGACGCGCCCTTCGGAGTCGCGCCGCGCACGATCATGTCTCGCGACGGTCCGGTGGCGCCAAGCGCCAAGCCGGTCAACGCAAGCAGGGGAATGGCCCAGGTGGCGAGCTGCGCGAACAGGGCCAGCGAAAGGATCAGCACAGCGCCGACGGCGAGGCCGGTCGCGGCGACGCGGTCGTGCCGCGCCGTGCGGGCAGCCAGAAAGCCGCCGGCCAGCACGCCGGAAGCGCCGCCCAAAAGGTAGGCGGTAATCGCGGTCGCGGCGACGGCGAGCGGCAGTCCGTAGGCGGCGTTCAAGCTGGTACCCAAAAACGTCGTGATGCCTATGGTTGCGATCGTCAGTACGCAGAAGTAGGCAAAGCACAGCAGGATCGGACGCTGGCGGAACAACTCGAGACTTCCGGACAGCGTGTGCTTCGGCGCCGCTACGCCGTGCTTGCGGCTGTCCAGCGCGGCGCGCTGGGTCGCCAGGACCGCTACCGCGATCAGGCCGACCGCGCCGCACACCAAGAGCGCCGTGCGCCATCCGAAGGTGCTGCCGAGTCCGAAGCTCACGACCGGCGCCAGCGCGTAGCCGAGGCTCCCGCCGATGCCGTGCGAGCTGTAGGCATGACCGAGCCGTCGCGGGTTGACGTTGGCATTGAGCACGGCGAAGTCGGCCGGATGGAACACCCCGTTGCCGATGCCCATCAGGATGACCAGCGGAAACAGCCAGCCGACACCGGGCATGAGCCCGGCGACGAGCGTCCCGCCGGCCAGCAGGCCGAGACCGGCGAGCAGGACCGGACGGGCCCCGAAGCGATCGACGGCGAAGCCAGCGCCGAACTGGCAGACGCCGCTGGCGACATACATGACGCTCAGCAGCGCGCCTAGGGTCGCATAGCTGACGCCGAATTCGGCACGCAGCAGCGGAAACAGCGGCGGCAGCACGAGCTGGAAGAAATGCGACAGCGCGTGCGCGGTGCCGACGACGCCGATCACTTTGGCGTCGGCGCGGAACGAGCTGGCGGCGGCACTATCCAAGGTGGACGAAATGGGAGTTGAAGATAGCGGTACAGCCTCCAATATACTGCATAGCCCGCGTTCCCGTCAGCGTAAGGCGAGTATCGTCATCGGCGACAATGACGCTGCAGCGGCTTAACTCGATCGATGTCTGACCCAACGGAGATACCCTCATGGTGGACAAGGTCACGAAGTCGGACCAGGAATGGAAAGCAGTCTTGGCGCCCGAGCAATACCGCGTGACGCGGCAGAAAGGCACCGAGCGACCGTTTACCGGCGAGTACTGGAACAACGAGCGCGCCGGCCAATATCGCTGCGTCTGCTGCGGCACGCTGCTGTTCGAGTCCGATACCAAGTTCGATGCCGGCTGCGGCTGGCCGAGCTTTTACGCGCCCGCGGATGCGGGCAACGTGCGCACCGCCGAAGACACGAGCCACATGATGCGGCGGACCGAGGTGATGTGTGCCGCGTGCGACGCGCATCTGGGACACGTGTTCGACGACGGCCCGGCGCCGACCGGACAGCGCTATTGCATGAACTCGGCCTCGCTCAAGTTCGAGCCGAAGGACTAGGAGCGCAACGGGTGCCCGACGGCGCCCGCACGACGATGCGCGTTCTGCTCGCCGAAGACGATCCGATGATCGGGGCCAGCGTACGGCGCGGCCTCACGCAGGACGGCTTCGCCGTCGACTGGGTGGAAGACGGCCGCGCCGCGCAAGCAGCGCTGGCCGAGCGCGTGCACGACGCACTGGTGCTCGACCTCGGGCTGCCACGACAGACCGGGCTCGATGTGTTGAAGGCGATGCGCCGCGCCGGCGACACGCGGCCGGTGCTGATCACGACCGCACGCGATGCCATCGCCGACCGCGTCGCCGGGCTCGACGCGGGCGCCGACGACTACCTGATCAAGCCGTTCGATCTCGACGAGCTGGCGGCACGGCTGCGCGCGCTGTTGCGCCGCGGAGCCGGACGCGCGGCGCCGAAGATCGCGTACGGCGCGCTGGGGCTCGATCCTGCCACGCGCGAAGTGCGGCTTGCCGGCGTGCCGGTGGAGCTCTCGCCGCGTGAATTCGCGCTGCTCGCCGCGCTCTTGGCACGGCCCGGGGCGATCCTGTCGCGCGCTCAGCTCGAGGACAAGCTCTACGGCTGGAACGAATCGGTGGAAAGCAACACGGTCGAGGTGCACATCCACGCACTGCGCAAGAAGCTCGGCGCCGACGTGATCCGCAACGTGCGCGGCGTGGGCTGGATGATCGCGAAGACCGGCGCGGGCGCCGCGGCACGATGAAATCGATCCGCCGCCAGTTGCTCGTGTGGCTGCTGGGCGGCCTCGCGCTGGCGATCATCGCCGCCGCATTCGGCACCTATTTTCGCGCCCGCGAAGAAGCCAACGCGCTGTTCGACTACCAGTTGAAGGAAATGGCCGCGTCGCTTACCGACGCGCCGTTCGCACCGGCGCCAGCGGGCGTCGGCGCGCTCGGACCCGGGAGCAATGCGCTGGTCGTGCAGATCTGGGATCGCAACGGGGTACAGCTCTACCTGTCGCAGCCGCACCGCGTACTGCCGCAGAACGCCCAGCTCGGATTCACCACCGTCGCCACCAGCAGTGGCGCCTGGCGCGTGTTCAGCACGCTCGCCGCGGGCCAGGTCGTCCAGGTCGCGCAGCCGATGAGCGCGCGCCGCGAACTCGCCACCAGCATGGCTTTGCGTACCGTCGTGCCGTTGCTGCTGGCGCTTCCATTGCTCGCGCTATTGATCTGGTTGACCATCTCGCGTGGACTCGCGCCGCTCGACCGTGTCGCCGCCGCGGTCGAAAAACGCTCGCCGGCGCTGCTCGAGCCCCTGTCCGAGTCCGGGCTGCCGCGCGAGGTGCGGCCGCTGGTCGGTGCGCTGAACGGACTCCTCGGCCGGCTGGGCCTCGCGCTCGATGCGCAGCGGTCCTTCATCGCCGACGCGGCGCATGAATTGCGCACGCCGCTCACTGCCGTCCATCTGCAGGCACAACTCGCCGAGCGCGCCACCGGTGAGGCCGAGCGTCGGGCCGCGCTGGCCGATCTCAAAGGCGGCCTGGAGCGCGCAACGAGGGTAGTCGAGCAATTGCTGACCCTGGCGCGCGAGGAGCCCGGTGTCGCCGACCGTCCGCCGGCGACGATCGACCTTGAGGCGCTGGCGCGCGGCGTCGTAGCCGAGCTTGCACCGCTCGCGGCGGCCAAGCGGATCGACCTGGGCCTGAGCGCCACTCGCGGCGTCCGCGTCAGCGGCGACGTCGACGCGCTCGCGACGCTCTTGTCCAACCTCGTCGACAACGCTCTGCGCTACACGCCGGAAGGCGGGCGCGTCGACGTCGGCGTCGCGATCGATGGGGGGCAGGCGCTTTTGAGCGTGCGCGACTCCGGACCGGGCATCCCGGAGGCCGATCGCGAACGCGTGTTCGATCGCTTCGTTCGCGGCAGCGTCGCCGCCGGAACGGTGCGCGGCAGCGGGTTGGGCCTTTCGATCGTCAAGCGCATTGCCGAGCGACATGTCGCCGACATCGTGGTCGGACCGGGGCTGGACGGCGCCGGAGCGGGTATTGCCGTGCGCTTTCCAGCTTCTTCAACGCCGCCGGGTTCGGCCCCGTAGCGCGCCCTGCCCTCGCGGCGCGGCGGGGCGGGGCAACCCGCACGAAGGCACTGCACACCCCTTAAGTTTCCCTTAAGTATCCGTCCCTATTCTTGTAAGCAAGCCGGAACGGATGTCCGGCCACTTCCCACAGGAGAAAACGATGCAAGCGAATGTCTTCAAACGCAGCGCGGTTGCGATCGCCATCGCCGGTGCATTCGCGCTCGGCGGTATCGCGGCCGACCGCGTATTGCCTTCCGCGGCGCTCGCCGCCGTCGTGCCTACCGCGACTCCCGCCGCGGCCACGGTTGCGGTCAACGGCGCGCCCACCGTGGCGCTGCCGGACTTCAGCGGACTGGTCGAGCAGTACGGACCGGCCGTGGTCAACATCAGCGTGACCTCCGACGACCACAAGGTGCTCGGTCAGGACGAAAGCGACAACATGCCGGACATGCAGGGCCTGCCGCCGGAGTTTCGCCAGTTCTTCCATAACTTCCAGATGCCGCGGCGCGGTCCGACGCGCGGGGTGGGTTCGGGCTTCATCATCGATCCCAACGGCATCGTGCTGACCAATGCGCACGTCGTCGACGGCGCCAGCGACGTCAACGTCAAGCTGACCGACAAGCGCGAGTTCACCGCCAAGGTGCTCGGTGTCGACAAGACGACCGACATCGCGGTGTTGAAGATCGACGCGAAGAATCTGCCCGCGGTGAAGACCGGCGATCCGGCGCAGACCAAGGTCGGCTCGTGGGTCGTCGCGATCGGCCAACCCTTCGGCTTCGAGAACACGGTCACCTCGGGCATCGTCAGCGCCAAGTCGCGCGCGCTGCCGGAAGACTCGTACGTGCGTTTCATCCAGACCGATGCCGCGGTGAACCCAGGCAACTCCGGCGGCCCGCTGTTCAACCTGAAGGGCGAAGTCATCGGCATCAACTCGCAGATCTTCAGCCGCTCCGGCGGCTCGCAAGGTCTCGCCTTCGCCATACCGATCGACGTGGCGATGCAAGTCGAGCAGCAGATCGTGCAGCACGGCAAGGTGACGCACGGCAGGCTCGGCGTGGCCATCCAGGACGTCAACCAGGCGCTCGCCGGGAACTTCGGCCTGAAGACGCCGAAGGGCGCGCTGGTCAGCTCGGTGCAGAAGGACAGCGCGGGCGCCAAGGCGGGACTCAAGCCGGGAGACGTGATCCTCTCGCTGAACGGCGAACGAGATCGCCGGTTCGTCCGACCTGCCGCCGAAGGTCGCGTCGCTCAAGCCCGGTTCGAGCGTGACGCTGGGCATCTGGCGCGACGGCGCGGAAAAACAGCTGACCGCGACGCTGGGCGCGATGGACGACGGCAAGAACGTGATCGCGTCTGCCGGCAGCCAGGACCTGGGCAACGCGCGGCTGGGTATCGCCGTGCGGCCGTTGACCACTGAAGAACGTCGCGACAACGACATCGCCGGCGGCCTGGTGGTGCAGGACGTCGCTGGCGCAGCCGAGCGCGCAGGTGTGCGGCCGGGCGACGTGATCCTGGCCGTCAACACCAAGCCGGTCAGGACCGTCGAGGAGCTCAAGACGCTGGTCGCCAAATCCGGCAAGACGGTGGCATTGCTGGTCCAGCGCGACAACGCGCAGATATTCATTCCGGTGACGCTGGGCTGATAACGGAGCACTTCCCCTCCGGTGCCGGCGACTCCAGTCCGGCCCCGGTCCTCGAGCGGACGGCACCCCGTCCGCTTTTTTTCCGCCCATCGTCGCGAGTCCCCTGCCGGGCTTGACAGCTTATGATATTGTAGTGATATCATTACAATATCGGTCGCCATGCGGCGGCCGCGTCCACGGCCGGAGGCCTGCATGCTACGGATCGACGAGCAGAGCAACGCGCACCAGGAGCGCGCGATCGTCACCTGGAACGGATTCGCTGCGCTGGCGATCGGCCTGCTGCTGGTCGCCGCCGGCATCTGGCAACTGCTGCGTGGCATGCCCTACAGCGGGCCACCCTCGGTATCGGGCCTGATCGGCGCGGTCCTGACTTTCGTTCTGCTGTTCCTGCTCGGCGCGCTGATCATTGCCGGCCTGTACACGCTGCAGCCGAACGAGGCGGTGATCCTGCAGCTCTTCGGCAGCTACCGAGGTACCTCGCGCATTCCGGGCCTCCGCGGCACCAATCCTTTCTACAGCCGGCGCAAGATCTCGCTGCGCGCACGCAACCTCAATGGCGAGCGGCTGAAGGTCAACGACAAGCGCGGGAATCCGATCGAGATCGCGGCGGTCGTCGTCTGGCGGGTCGACGACACGGCCCGAGCCAGTTTCGACGTCGATAGTTACGAGAACTACGTCAAGCTGCAGACCGAAGCCGCGGTACGGCATCTCGCCTCATCCTTCGCCTACGACCATGCTGGCATTCAGACGGCCGGCCAGCCGGAGCCGACGCTGTTGGCGAGCGCCGACAGCGTCTCGCGCGCACTGGTGACCGAGCTTCAGCAGCGCCTGGACAAGGCCGGCGTCGTCGTCGAAGAGGCGCGTCTGATGCACCTCGCCTACGCGCCCGAGATTGCGCAGGTGATGCTGCGGCGGCAGCAGGCGGAGGCGATCATCGCCGCGCGCACGAAGATCGTGCACGGCGCGGTGTCGATGGTCGAGATGGCGCTGCGCGAGCTGTCCGACAAGCAGGTCGTCGCGCTCGACGACGAGCGCAAGGCGGCGATGGTCAGCAATCTTATGACCGTGCTTTGCGCGGAGGGCGAAGTGCAGCCGGTCATCAATACCGGAACCTTGTACAACTGATCGCCAACCAGGGAGGACACATCATGATATTCGTGCGAGCGAGCAATCCCGGTCTGTGGTCCGCCGTCGGCGCCGGCATCGGCACGGCGGCCGGAACGGCGTTGGGCAACAGCCCCGCCGGCCTGGCGCTCGGCGCCGGGCTGGGGATGTTGTTCGCGATCATGAGCTTTCGCGGCGCCCGGCCGAAAAAGCGGCTCGACTAGCGTGGTCCGGGCATTCGCCCTTCGTGGCTGAAAAGAAGGCTTTCCTGCTCCGTCTCGACCCTGCGCTCTGGACGGCGCTCGAACGCTTGGCGCAGAGCGATCTTCGTAGCGTCAACGGACAGATCGAATTTCTGCTGCGCGATGCGTTGTCGCGGCGCGGCATCGGACCGACGCGGGAGCCAAATAGCACCGCGGCGCCGCCGGGCATCGCGGCTTCCGGCAATCGGGGCAGGCGTGGCAAGGTGGATTGAGCCACTCGGCGACGCGTTGGCTGGCGCCAGCGCGTTCCGCGGCTATGCGCTGCGTGCCGCGACTGCCGACGACGAGGAGTTCCTCTACGAACTGCATCGCGAAGCGATGCGCGACTACGTCGAGATGACCTGGGGCTGGAACGAGGCCTGGCAGCGTGCGCATTTCGCGACCACTTATGCGCCGCTGCACAATGCCGTGATCGTGCGCACAACGACCCCGCCTGCCGACGTCGGCCGAATCAGCCTGACCCGGCACTGGAGCTGGATTTTTCTTCGCGACATCGAGCTCGCCGCCGGCGAGCGCGGGCGCGGCCTCGGCACCGCCATCCTCGGCGCGGTGATTGCGCTGGCGCAAGCGAGCGAACGGCATGTCGAATTGAACGTGCTGGCCTGCAATCCGGCACGTCACTTGTATGCGAGGTTGGGCTTTCGCGTCGTTCGCGACGACGGCGCGCGGCTGCGCATGCGCAACTAGCCGAAGGAGGGACTACAGAAGCTTGGCGAGCCAGGCGCCGATCGCCCTTACTTCCTCCAGGCAGACCGAGTGCTCGATACGGTACTCATGCCATTCGACCGGGTTACCGTTCGCCTCGAGCGCACGGCGCGAGGCCTGCCCCCACTCGAAGCGCACGACCGGATCGGCGGTGCCGTGCGCCATGAAGATCGGAACGTCGCGGTTGGCGGCGGCCGCTTCGGCTGGAAGCTTGTCGGCCTGAACCAGGTACGTGGACAGCGCCAGGATACCGGCGAGCCGTTCGGCGTGGCGCAGGCCGGCGTACAGCGCGATCGCGCCGCCCTGCGAAAATCCGGCGAGCACAATCCGCGCCGAGGGCACGTCCCGCATCTTTTCCCGGGCGATCAGCGCCTCGAGTTCTCCCTGCGACTGGCGCACACCGGCGATGTCGGCCCGGTTGTTCAAATCGGCGGCCGAAATGTCGTACCAGGCGCGCATGCGCATGCCGTTGTTGATCGTCACCGCGCGCACCGGCGCGTGCGGAAACACAAAACGCAAGCCCAGCGCCGGCGGCAGGCCGAGCTCCGGCACGATCGGGACGAAATCGTTGCCGTCGGCCCCGAGTCCATGCAGCCATATCACGCTGGCCGTCGGGTCAGGCGTCGTCTCGAGCTCCACCGCGGGCAATAGATGGGGCATGCTTGGCACTGGCTTGGGAGGAGGCGGCATTCTACCGGACGGGCGTCGCCGGACCGCCAAACGTATGCTCGGCCGGCCTGTCTAAGAGGCGCAAACGGGCGTACAATCCGCGCCTCGAAACGGCAGGGCGACACGATCGCTCGAGCCGTGGTGGCGGCCCCTACCGGTGAGCCGCGCGATCCAGAGACACGATTTTTGGAGCTTCCTCGATGCCCCCTGCCGCAATCGGCGCGACTGCGCTGCGCGACGTTTCCCTGGATGACAAGTACCAGCTTGAATCGGGCCGCGTTTATCTGACCGGCGTCCAGGCGTTCGTCCGTCTGCTGATCCTGCAGCGGCAGCGCGACGTCGCCGCCGGCCTCAACACCGCCGGCTTCGTCTCCGGCTATCGCGGTTCGCCCTTGGGCGGACTCGACCAATCGCTCTGGTCGGCGGCCAAGTTCCTCGAGCGCGCGCACATCAAGTTCCAGCCGGGACTGAACGAGGATCTTGCCGCGACCTCGATCTGGGGCAGCCAGCAGGTGAACATGTACCCTGGCGCCAAGTACGACGGCGTCTTCTCGATGTGGTACGGCAAAGGCCCGGGCGTCGACCGCTGCGGCGACGTCTTCAAGCACGCCAATTATGCGGGCACGTCGAAGCATGGCGGCGTTCTGGTGCTCGCCGGCGATGACCACGCGGCCAAGTCGTCCACGCTGCCGCACCAATCGGACCACCAGTTTTCCGCCGCGATGATGCCGGTCCTCTATCCGTCGTCGGTCCAGGAAATCATCGATCTCGGCTTGCACGGCTGGGCGATGAGCCGCTATTCGGGTCTGTGGGTCGGTTTCAAATGCGTGTCCGACACCGTCGAGAGCTCCGCCTCGGTCGTCATCGATCCCGATCGCGTCAAGGTGGTGATGCCCGCTGACTTCCCGTTTCCACCGGACGGCGTGCACATCCGCTGGCCCGACGGGTTCCTCGCCACCGAAGCGCGCATGCAAGATTTCAAGATCTACGCCGCCCTGCACTATTGCCGGGCCAACCAGCTCAACCGCATCGTCATCGACAGCCCCAAGCCGCGGCTGGGCATCATCACCTCGGGCAAGAGCTACCTCGACGTGCGCCAGGCGTTGGACGATCTGGGCATCAGCGAGGCCGACGCTGCCGAAATCGGCATCCGCGTGTTCAAGGTCGCGATGCCCTGGCCGCTCGAGCCCGAAGGCGTGCGCCATTTCGCCGAAGGCCTCGAGGAGATCCTGGTCGTCGAGGAAAAGCGGCAGATCGTCGAATACCAGCTCAAAGAGCAGCTCTACAACTGGCGGACCGATGTCCGCCCGCGCGTCGTCGGCAAGTTCGACGAAAAGGGCGAGTGGATGCGCCCGCACGGCGACTGGCTGCTGCCCGCCGCGAGCGAGCTCACGCCGGCGATGATCGCGCGCGTGATCGCGCAGCGCATCGCACGGCTGGAATTGCACCCGCGGCACAAAGAGAAGATCGAGAGCCGCGTCGCGTTCATCAACGCCAAGGAGGCGGCGCTGGCCAAGCCGAAGATCAGCCTGCAGCGCATCCCCTACTTCTGCTCGGGCTGCCCGCACAACACGTCGACCAAGGTGCCCGAAGGCAGCCGCGCGACCGCGGGCATCGGCTGCCACGTGATGGCGATCTGGATGGACCGCTCGACGTCGACGTTCACGCACATGGGTGGCGAAGGCGCGCCCTGGATCGGGCAGGCACCGTTCACCGAAGAGAAACACATCTTCGCCAATCTGGGCGACGGCACCTACTACCACTCCGGCGTGCTGGCGATCCGCGCCGCCGTCGCGGCCAAGGTCAACATCACCTACAAGATCCTGTACAACGACGCGGTGGCGATGACCGGCGGCCAGCCGGTGGACGGTCCGATCTCGCCGGCGATCATCGCGCAGCAGGTCGCCGCGGAAGGCGTCGCAAAGATCGTCGTGGTCAGCGACGAACCGGACAAGTATCCCTCCGGCTATTTCGCCTCGGGCATCGCGATCCACCATCGCGACGACCTCGATCTCGTGCAGCGCCAGCTTCGCGACACGGTGGGCTGCACGGTGCTCCTCTACGACCAGACCTGCGCGGCGGAAAAGCGCCGCCGCCGCAAGCGCGGCAAGTATCCGGATCCGGCGAAACGCGTGTTCATCAACGAGCTCGTCTGCGAAGGTTGCGGCGACTGCGGCGTCAAGTCCAACTGTGTTTCGGTGGCTCCCGTCGAGACCGAGTTCGGCCGCAAGCGCACGATCGATCAGAGCTCGTGTAACAAGGATTTCTCCTGCGTCAACGGCTTTTGTCCGAGCTTCGTCACCGTCGAGGGCGGCGCCTTGCGCAAGCCGAAGCGGGCCGACGCACTGGATTTCTCCGGGCTCCCCGATCCCCAGGTCCTGCAGACCGCCGAGCCGTACGGCATCCTGGTCACCGGCATCGGCGGCACCGGCGTCGTGACCATTGGCGCGTTGCTCGGCATGGCAGCGCACGTCGCCGGCAAGGGTTGCAGCGTGCTCGACATGACGGGCCTCGCGCAAAAGAACGGCGCCGTCGTATCGCACGTGCGCATCGCCGACGCGCCAGAGCGGCTCCATGCGACGCGAATCGCCGCCGGCGAAGCCAAGCTGGTTCTGGCTTGCGATATCCTCACCGGCGTCGGCGACGAAGCCATCGCCAAGATGCAGAAAGGCGTGACCAAGGCCTTGGTCAACACCGCGCTGGTGATGCCCGCCGACTTCACCCGCAACGCGGACTTGAAGTTTCCGCTCGGCTCGATGGAACACGAAATCCGCGATGCGGTCGCGCCAGGTGACGCCGAGTTCCTCGATGCGACGCGGCTCGCGACTGGCTTGATGGGCGATTCGATCGCCACCAACCTGTTCATGGTGGGATTCGCCTATCAGCGTGGCCTGATTCCGCTCTGCGAGGACGCGATTCTGCGCGCGATCGAGTTGAACGGCGCCGCGGTCGAGTCGAACAAGCAAAGCTTTCACTGGGGCCGCCTTGCCGCGGTCGATCCGCCGCGTGTCGCCGCGGCTGCGGTACCGACGTCGGCAAAGCCCGATTCGCAACGCTTGTCGGAATCTGTCGACGAGATGATCGCGCGCCGCGCGGCGTTCCTGACCGATTACCAGGACGCCGCGTACGCCGGCCGCTACACCGATTTCGTCGCCAAGGTGCGGGCCGCCGAAACCACCCGGCTATCCGGCAAGACAGCGCTTACCGAAGCGGTGGCGCGCTACTACTTCAAGCTGCTCGCCATCAAGGATGAATACGAGGTCGCACGGCTGTATGCCGACGGCGATTTCGCCAAGCGCGTAGCCGCGCAGTTCGAAGGCGACTACAAGCTCAAATTCCACCTTGCACCGCCACTGTCGAACAAGCCCGATGCAGCCAGCGGCGAGGCCAAGAAAAGCACTTATGGCCCGTGGATGATGACGGCGTTCCGCGTGCTGGCGAAGATGAAATGGCTCCGCGGTACCGCTCTCGACGTGTTCGGCAAGACGCGGGAACGCCGAACCGAGCGCCAGCTGATCACCGACTATGAGGCGCTGATCGACGAACTCCTGCCGCGACTGGCCGCACACAATCACGCGATCGCCGTCGAGCTCGCCGGCGTCCCCGAGCACATTCGCGGCTATGGCCACGTCAAGGACCGGCATCTGAAGGCGGCGAAGGCGAAGGAGGCAGAGCTCGTGGCAAGTTTTCGCGCCGCGGCGCCCGGCGCGGCTGCGTCGCTCGCCGCGATCAAGGTGGCGGCCTGAAGCGCTGATCTTCTTGCGCCTGCAGCGCGGCCTTCAGCGCAAGCTGGGCCGCGCTCTTTTTGCCGCCCGTCGGCACCCGACGGCGCGTGCCGACGCCCTTCAGAACGCCACTGCCGCGCGGCCTTTAAGCTTCAGGATCTGTCGCGCCTCGTCGGGAGTGGCGATGTTGAGGCCCATTGCTTCGATCATCGCCCTCGCGGCCCGCACCTGCGCCGCATTCGACTCAGCCAGCTTGCCCGGACCGAGCCACAGGCTGTCCTCGAGTCCCACGCGGACATTGCCGCCCATTGCCGCAGACATCGCCGCGACCGGCAACTGATTGCGCCCCGCTCCGAGGACGCTCCAGCGGTACTGGTCGCCGAACAGCCGGTCGGCGGTGCGCTTCATGTGTGCGACGTCGTCCGGGTGCGCGCCGATGCCGCCGAGTATTCCAAAGACGCTCTGAATGAACAGCGGCGGCTTGACGATGCCGCGGTCGAAAAAATGCGCCGCCGTATACAGATGCCCGATGTCGTAGCACTCGATCTCGAATCGCGTGCCGTTGTCGGCGCACGAGGTCAGGATGTATTCGATATCCTTGAACGTGTTCTTGAACACGCGCTCGTCTGACGTCGCAAGGTAAGTGCGCTCCCAGGCGAATTTGAACGTCGAGAAGCGCTTGAGCATCGGGAATAGCCCGAAGTTCATCGATCCCATGTTGAGCGACGCGACCTCGGGCTTGAGCTGCAGCGCCGGCTGCAGCCGCTCCTCGATGGTCATCGTAGCCGCACCTCCGGTCGTGAAATTGATCACGACGTCGCTGCGACGCGCGATGTCGGCCGCGAAGGTCCGGAAATATTGCGGATCCTGCGTCGGATGCCCGTCGACCGGATCGCGCGCGTGCAGATGGACGATGGCTGCTCCGGCCTCCGCCGCGCCGACCGCCGCGTCGGCGATTTCCTGCGGCGTAATCGGCAAATAGGGCGACATCGATGGCGTGTGGATCGATCCGGTAATCGCGCAGGTGACGATCACGCTGCGGCTTTGGCCTGCTGCCATCGCGGTCTCCTTATTCGAAATCCGGTTGTCCGCGCTTGTGCGCGATCAGCGCCATCAGCCGGCGATCGCGCCATCGAGTCCTGGCTTCCCTGGCCTCGGGCGATCGCCCCGGGCCGAGCGCATCGCCGACTCTGGCCGCATTATCGGCATCCCATACGTCGGGTCCGGCCGGATCGGCGGCAAGCCGGCGATAGAAGTCGCCATAGCGCGCGCAGTAGTCGGCCACACCGCCGGGTGCGTTCAGCTCGATCGTCGCCATCGGACCGAGAAACGACCAGCGCAAGCCCAGCCCGTCGCGGACGGTCTTGTCGAGATCGTCCGCGGAGACATAGCCCTCGCCGACCAGACGCATTGCCTCCGACAGCAGTGCTCCCTGCAGGCGATTGAGCACGAAGCCGTCGAGCTCGCGACGCACGATGATCGGCACCTGACCTACCGAAGCATATAGGCGTTGCGCGCGCTCGATCGTCGTCGGCGCTGTCCACGGCGCACCGCACAGCTCGACGATCGGCACCAGATGCGGCGGATTGACCGGATGCGCGACCAGGCAGCGCCCGCGCCCGGCCAGTCCCTCGGTGAAGCGGGACGCAGGGATCGCCGAGGTCGAGCTGGCGAGGACCGCGTCCGAACGCGCGTACCGGTCGAGCAGCGCGAAGACCTCGCGCTTGAGCTCCGCTCTTTCCGGCAGATTTTCCTGCACCCAGTCGGCGTCGGCGATCGTTGACTCCAGGCTTGCGTCGATGCTGATACGTTCGAGCATCGCGCGGGGGTCGGCGACGAGACCGTATTGCCGCTGCTCGTCGAGGCTCGCCGCGATGAAGGCATGGGCGCGTGCCAGCTGCTCCGCGCTGTTGTCGGTCAGACGGACGCGCCACCCTGCCCGCGCGAATACCATCGCCCAGGCGCGGCCGATAAGCCCGGCGCCGATGACCGCTATCGTTTTGTTCATGGCCTCACATCCAGAGCTGGCGTTGCGGCAGCTTTAAAAGGGCGACGGGGGAGCCGCGTTATAATCCCAAAGCGACGCCGCTGTCCATGCCACCAATCCAATCCGTCTTCGATCTGTCGGGAAAAGTCGCGCTGGTTACCGGCGCCTATCGCGGCCTCGGCTTCGCGATCGCCCAGGGCCTCGCGCGGGCTGGCGCCTGCGTCGTGCTCAATGCCCGTCGGATCGAAGCGGTCGAGCCGGCTGTGCGGGCCTTGACTGCCCAGGCGCTCAAAGCATCGGCCGCGATATTCGACGTCACCGATCGCGACGCCATCCGGGCCGCGGTGACGGCGATCGAGAGCGAGCACGGCCGCATCGATGTACTTGTCAACAACGCCGGCATCCAGCGCCGCGGCGCACTGGCCGATTTTCCGCAGCAAGACTGGGACGACATCATCGCCACCAACCTGACGGCGCCCTTCGTCATGTCGCAGGCCGTGCTGCCGGGCATGATCGCGCGCAAGAGCGGCAAGATCGTGCACATCGCCTCGCTGATGAGCGAGCTGGCGCGTCCCAGCGTGGTTCCGTACACGGCGGCCAAGGGAGGCGTCCGCCAGCTCACGCGCGGCATGGCGGTCGAGCTCGCGCCGCACAATATCCAGGTCAACGCGATCGCGCCCGGTTATTTCGCCACCGAAATGAATCGTGCGCTGATCGACAACGCGGAGTTCAATGCGTGGGTGTGCAAGCGCACTCCCGCCGGCCGCTGGGGCCAGCCCGATGAACTGGCCGGAATCGCCGTATTTCTCGCGTCGGGCGCATCGAACTACATGACGGGCCAGATGCTGATCGTCGACGGAGGAATGAGCGTCGCGTTGTGAGCAGTGAGCAGGGGCCCCGCGCAGCGGGGATGCGAACGCCCGCGAATCAGCGCCGGCCGCCGACACGAGACGCCAGTCATGCCTAGCTTCGCAAGAGAGGCGGCGCCGTAACCTTCTTCATCCAGTGCAGGCCGCTCAGCGTGTCGTGCGGGACGGTATTCGAACCGACCCAACCCGGTAGCCGAGCTCGTCGAGCAGTGAAAGCGCGTAGTAGGATGCGACGTCGCTCGGTCGAGCGCCGAGCACCGAAACGAGAGACTGCGGTTGGCGGCTCCGCCGGAGGCGCGCAATCGTCGACGCAATCAGCTGGACCGCCGCGAGCGATGCGAAAGCGCTCGGCGCGGGCCACCGATCATGACATGGCCCGCTCGGGCCCGGGCAAGAGCGCGGTGGCCGATTGACCGCCTACGCGCGGAGTACCGTCTTGGCGTAAAGATCCCCGAGAGCGCCGGCGGGATCGTACCTTTCCTTGAGCGCGGCGTACGCCGGACGGTTGTAGATCGCCCAGAACTCAACCTCGGAGAAATACGAGTCGGAGTAAAGCGACTTGATGCCGCCGAGTTCGCGCACCTTCCGCTCGATCAGTCGATTGCAGAAGCCCGCCGGACGCTGCTCGCGCGTGGTGACCACGTCCCAGAAGCCGAAGTTGACATACATCGTGCTCGGCGACAACGGGTAGAGCGTGAACGCGGCGTCCGGATCCGGCGCGCGGATCGGGCACAACCAGATCGGAAGAATGCCGACCTCGCCGTGCAGGAACGCGAGGAACTCCGCGGCACGGTCGACGGGAATGTCGATATCCTGGATCACCGATTCGGCATGTACGCCCCGTATCCGGTTGAGCGCACGGGTGAGCCCCCAGCGGCTGTTCCAGCGCATGATCCGCTGGTAGGTCACCGAATTCAGGCGCTTGCGCCCATACAGGCGGCGCAGCAGAGGATGCTGCGCGCCAACGTTCTTCGAGCACCAGAACCAGTCGGTGTCCCAGCGCCACAGATAATCCTGCGTCGTCAGGAAGTCGGTCGAGCGCTCGCGCAGCGACCGATAGTAGATGCGCTCGAAGCCGTAATCGCTGACGTACGGCGCTTGTTCGACGAAGCGGCCGACCGACAAGACCATTTCGTCGGCGGCAAAGGCAACGCCGTCGAGAAAGTCAACGTCCTCTTGCGCGCCAAGAGCGGCGATCGCCGCAAAGCAAGCGCCCGCGTCGGAAAATCGGGTGTGCTCGACGTGCACGAACTTTCCGACCGGCTGCGTCCGCATCGTCAGCTTCAGTGCGTAACCGAGCGTGCCGTACGAATTGGGAAAGCCGAAGAACAGGTCGCGGTGCTCGTTGTCCGGCTTGCAGATGACGATGCGGCCGTCTCCGGTCAGAACTTCCAGCGCGACCGCCGTATCGTGGACCAACCCATGCCGAAACGACGTTGCTTCGATGCCGACTCCGGCCATGGCGCCGCCGACTGTGATCGACCTCAATTGCGGCACGACACAGGGCATCGCCCCGCTCGCCAGCGTCGCCGCCGCAAGCTCGGCGTACGTCGTCATCCCTTCGGCGTCGACCGTCTGCGCATCGGGGTCGAACGCGACGACGCGGTTGAAATGCTTGAGGTCGATTCGCGGCGTGCTGCGCGGGGCACGGTCGCGAAACAGATTCGACGTCGATTTGGCGAGACCGACCCGCGCCGACGCGCCTGCCGGCGCGGCGGCGATTTCCGCCTGCAGGCGCGCGATCTTTTCGACGTAAGAAGCCATGGCGTGGCAATCCGTTGCGGTCAAGCCGCGGGCACGGCGTTATCGTCGCGCCGTCGCATCGCGTCGAGCAGGCGAGACGCGACGCCGCCGCGGGCGAATGTCAGGCCGAGCGTCCGATGCAAAGCTCAGGAAGGACGCGCCGCGGCATCGTATAGAAATGCGCGGCTCATCGGATAATTGCCGGCGATGTTGCCCTTGCTTACCAGCACCTGGAACAGGTGCGTGTGGCTGTTCTTCGAGCGGAACATCTCTGCGCAGGACCACAGGTAGGTGCGCCAGGTGCGTCGAAAGCGTTCGTCGAACCGCCTCGCGTCGAGCGCCTGGATCGCGGGCCAGTTCTGGTCGAAGCGGGAGGCCCACGCGTCGAGCGTCAGCGCGTAATGGCGGCGCAGATTTTCCACGTCGAGGACTTCGAGGCCGCATTTTTCCATCGCGTCTATCGCGAGCGAGAGGCTCGGGATCCAGCCGCCCGGAAAGATGTGCTTGCGGATATAGAATTCGGTGGCGAAATCGCCGACGTGTCCGATAAAGTGTATGACGCCCAGCGCGCCGGGTTTCATCGCGTCGGCGTGTGCACGAACAACCGCCAGCAGCTCGTCCGGTCCGGCATGCTCCAGGGTCCCGATCGACAGCAGCTTGTCGTACTGACCGGGCATCTCGCGGAAATCGCACTCGACGAGTCCGATCCGGTCATCGAGACCGCGACGCACGAGTTCGGTGCGAAGCTCGGTGACCTGTTCGGTGGTCGTATTGATTCCAGTGCCGAGCGCGCCGTAGCGCTCCCACGCGTGGAACAGCAAGCCACCCCAGCCGCAGCCGATGTCGATGAAGGTTTCTCCGCGCTTGAGCTGCACCTTGCGACAGACATGATCCATCTTGTTCTGCTGCGCTTGCTCCAGCGTCTTCGTGCCCTCCTTCCAGTATGCGCAGGTGTACATCATGCCGACGCGATCGAGCCAAAGCTTGTAGAAAGCCTCGCCCAGCCCATAGTGAAATCGCGCGTTGGCCTTGGCTTGTGCGATCGACTTGTTGGAAAAACGGAATTCGTGCCAGCGGTTGCGCACCGTGACTAGCGCGTTGTGCGAGTTGTCGAAGCCCGCGTCGAGTGCGGCGCGGAACGCGAGCGGGAAATTGCCTTCGATGTCGAGGTTGCCGTCGAAATAGGATTCGAGCAGGCCAACCGGGCCGAAAGCGAGCACGCGCAATGCCGCGCGCGCCGTCCGGAACGTGGCGGTGAATTCCGGAGTCTGCCCCTGTTCGCAATTGGTATAAACCGAGCCATCGGAGAATACCGCGCTGAACCGGACCGGTGTCGCAGCACCGATCGCGGCGAGCTTGCGGCCGACTAGGCCGCCGACGCGCCACGTCGCGCGCGCGCCGTCCGTGTGCTGCTCTGAAGGTGCGTTGCCCTGCCCCCTCGCAGGCGAGCGATCGCCGTGCGTCAAGCCGTCGGCGGTAATGCGCCCCTCGATGCGGCCGATGCCATCCGGTTTGCGGCGCTGCTTGAAGTTTTGCTCAGCCATGTCGTCGGAGCTTTTCTTGGTCTGGCGCGACAGCGGTGAATCCAGCCCGCTGGCAGCCGCAGCGAGCAACGCGACTCGCCCCGATCATACCGAGCCTGCGCCGTTTGCGAAACTGACGCAATCGGAGTTGCTCCGATTCGCCTGTAGGTCAACGTCCGACGATGGCGCGGCAGATCGGCAGCTTCGCGCGGTCTGCAAAGGCGAAACTTCGGCGCGATTGGAACCACTAAGAAGTTGTCCACCGCAACGGTGGACAAAGCGGTGGATGCGCGGTGGATGGTCGGTGGGCCGTAACAAATCCCGAGCTTAGGACCCTGATTCTTCGACCCTTTTGGGGCCTTGCCTTTGTGCATTAAAAAGCGCTTGCACCGGTTCGGCCTAGCTACTATGATTGGTGTTGATTCAGCACTTGAACACAAGATATAGTAGGTTTTGATTCGTAAGGGATTTCCGGGAGCGTCGACCGGGGGGCCCGGCGGCGACGTCGGCGCCGGCCGATCGGCGCCGGAGAACCGCGTCCAAGCTGGAACGGCCCAACGAGGCCCAAGCGAAGCGCGGAGAAGCCAAGAACCATAAGATTTCGACAGGAGAACGCTCCATGCAAGTCGCCAGCTCTGCCGTCACTCCCTCTTCCCCAGCACAGCGCAACCTGATGACCGGAGAGACGGGCGCAACGCTCGCGGCGAACAGTGATCCGCGGCTGGCGCAGTACAAGGTGATCCGCCGCAACGGCGCGGTGGTGGCTTTCGAGCCATCGAAAATCGCGATCGCGGTGACCAAGGCCTTTCTCGCCGTCAACGGCGGGCAGAGCGCGGCATCGGCGCGCGTGCGCGAGTTGACCGCGAAGCTTACCGACGTCGTCGTCGCCGCGCTGATGAAGCGCAAGCCCGACGGCGGCGCGATCCACATCGAAGAGATTCAGGACCAGGTCGAGCTGGCCCTGATGCGCGGCGGTGAGCATGAAGTCGCGCGCGCCTACGTGCTCTACCGGGAAAAGCGCTCGCAGGAGCGCGCGCACGAAAAAAAGGAAAAGGGCACCGGCACCGAAGGCGTCGCGATCAACGTGATCGACAACGGCGTCACGCGTCCGCTCGACATCGGCAGGCTTACCGACCTGGTCCGGACCTCGTGCGAAGGCCTCTCCGACGTCGAGCCCGAGCGCGTGCTGAAGGCGACGCTGAAGGATCTGTACGACGGCGTGCCGATGGACGAGGTGCGCAAGTGCGTCGTGCTCGCGGCGCGCACGCTGATCGAAAAGGACCCGGCCTACAGCTTCGTCACCGCGCGTCTGCTGCTCGACGCGATCCGCTTCGAGGCGCTGGGCGAGGAGGCGACGCAGGCCGACATGGCCACCAAGTACGCCGAGTATTTTCCTCGTTTCGTCAAGCACGGCATCAAGATCGGCCTCCTCAACGAGGGACTGGCGCACTACGACCTGAAGACGCTGGGAGCGGCGCTCGTTCCTTCGCGCGACATGCAGTTCGGCTACCTGGGCCTGCAGACGCTGTACGACCGGTATTTCCTGATCGACCAGTACGCGCAATTCGCCGGCGCGGGCCGCCGCTTCGAGTTGCCGCAGGCATTCTTCATGCGTGTGGCGATGGGCCTGGCGCTGAACGAGGTCAATCGCGAGGCGCGCGCGATCGAGTTCTACAACGTGCTGTCGACCTTCGACTTCATGAGCTCGACGCCGACCTTGTTCAATTCGGGAACGCACCGCTCGCAGCTTTCGTCGTGCTACCTGACGACGGTGGCCGACGACCTCGACGGAATCTACGAGGCGATCAAGGAAAATGCCCTGCTTTCGAAGTTCGCCGGCGGTCTGGGCAACGACTGGACCAACGTGCGCGCGCTGGGCAGCCATATCAAGGGGACCAACGGCAAGTCGCAGGGGGTCGTGCCGTTCCTCAAGGTCGTCAACGACACCGCCGTCGCCGTCAACCAGGGCGGCAAGCGCAAGGGCGCGGTCTGCTCGTACCTCGAGACCTGGCACCTCGACATCGAGGAGTTCCTCGAACTGCGCAAGAATACCGGCGACGACCGCCGCCGCACGCACGACATGAACACGGCCAACTGGATTCCGGACCTGTTCATGAAACGCGTGATGGAGGGCGGCGACTGGACGCTGTTCTCGCCGGCCGACGTACCCGACCTGCACGACAAATGGGGCCGCAAGTTCGAGGAGGCATACACGCGCTACGAGGAAAAGGCAGCGCGCGGCGAATTGAAGCTGTTCAAGAAGCTGCCTGCACTGCAGCTGTGGCGCAAGATGCTGTCGATGCTGTTCGAGACCGGACATCCGTGGATCACGTTCAAGGATGCCTGCAACGTGCGCTCGCCGCAGTCGCACGTCGGCGCCGTGCACAGCTCGAACCTGTGCACCGAAATCACGCTCAACACCAGCGAAACCGAGATCGCCGTGTGCAACCTGGGCTCGGTGAACCTGCTCGCGCACATGAAGAAGGTCGGCAAGGGCGACGACGCGGTCTACGAGTTCGACCACGAAAAGCTGAAGGTGACGATCAAGACCGCGATGCGCATGCTGGACAACGTCATCGACATCAATTACTACGCGGTGGCGAAAGCGCGCAATTCCAACCTCAAGCACCGGCCGGTGGGCTTGGGCATCATGGGCTTCCAGGATTGCCTGCATCTGCTGAAGACGCCGTACGCGTCGGAAGATGCGATGGAATTCGCCGATCGCTCGATGGAGGCGGTCTGCTACTACGCCTACTGGGCATCGACGGAGCTCGCCGAGGAGCGTGGGCGCTACAGCTCGTACAAGGGCAGCCTCTGGGACCGCGGCATCATGCCGCAGGACTCGATCAAGCTCCTTCGCGACGAGCGCGGCGGCTATGTCGAACTCGACGACTCGGTCGCGATGGATTGGGACGCGCTCCGCGCGCGGGTCAAGCAGCACGGCATGCGCAATTCCAATTGCATCGCCATCGCCCCGACCGCCACGATTTCCAACATCATCGGGGTGGGAGCCTCGATCGAGCCCGAGTATCAGAACATCTACGTCAAGTCCAACTTGTCCGGCGAGTTCACCGTGGTCAACGAGCATCTGGTCGCGGAGCTGAAGCGCCTCGAGCTGTGGGACGATGTCATGGTCTCCGACCTCAAGTATTTCGACGGGTCGCTCGCCCGGATCGACCGCATCCCCGCCGGGCTGCGCCAGCTCTACGCCACGGCGTTCGAAGTCGACGCGACGTGGATCGTCGAAGCCGGTGCCAGGCGCCAGAAGTGGATCGACCAGGCGCAATCGCTGAACATCTACATGGCGGGCGCGTCGGGCAAGAAGCTCGACGAGACCTACAAGCTGGCCTGGATGCGCGGCTTGAAGACGACCTATTACCTGCGCACGCTCGCAGCGACCTCGGCCGAGAAATCGACCGGCCAGGGCGGCGAGCTCAATGCGGTGCCCGAATCGGGCGGTGCGGCCGGCCGTGCTGCGGTGAAGGCGACGCCGAAAACCGCCGACTAATGCGATGCAGGAGCCGGATCCGCCGAAGTTCTGCGCGATCGACAACCCGGACTGCGAATCCTGCCAGTGACTTGATGCGATCCGTCGGCAAATTGCAGCGCCGTGTCGAGGACCACGGCGCCGAATCGTTGTACGGCCGGTTGTACGGCCGCGGTGCGCACCGGACCGGAGGGGGCCGCAGTACGCAGTCTGTCAACCCAAGCGCGATAGTGCGCGAAGCAGGAATACGACCATGGGCATGTTGAGCTTTATCAAGGAAGCGGGAGAAAAGCTGTTCGGCAAGGGCGAGGCGCAGGCACAGACGCCAGGCACTTCGCCGGACCAGATCAAGGCGGCGAACGATGCCGCCGGGGACGCGATCCTCGCGTACATCAATAAGCAGGGGCTGGAAGCCACGGGGCTCACGGTGACCTTCGATGGCGCCTCGTCGACGGCGACGGTGTTCGGCGTGGCGCCCGACCAGGAAACCAAGGAGAAGATCATCCTCTGCTGCGGCAACGTCGCGGGAGTCGCCGCCGTCAACGACAAGATGAGCGTCGATCAAAGCACACCGGAGGCGAAGTTCTACACGGTGGTGCGCGGCGACACGCTGTCGAAGATCGCCAAGCAGTATTACGGCGATGCGAACAAGTACCCGGTGATCTTCGAAGCGAACAAGCCGATGTTGAAAAGCCCCGATCTGATTTACCCGGGGCAGATGTTGCGGATTCCGCCGCAGTAGAGGCGAATGACGAGCGGGACCGGGGAAAACGCTGCCGGCGCGCACCCAGACAGGAGGTTGCGAGAGTCGCCGAGCGTTCGCAGGACGGCCGAAACTGGCCGGATGGTCGCGGGCCGGGCAGGCGCGTGCGAAATTAGCCGTACGCGCCGGCTGCGGTGCCGCAGCTTGTTCATGCGGGATCATCCGCATGGCGTACGACGCAATACGGCGCAATGAGCGGCACAGCAATGGCAAGCTCTGGCAACCAACGTGGAGGACCGGTAGATGGCCCAGTACGAGCATGTCCCATGTCATGTGGTGGATGCGCGGTATCTCGGTGACTACAAGGTTTGGTTGGAATTCAACGATGGACGCAAAGGCGTGGTCGATCTCGCCGACGAGCTCTACGGCGAGGAGTTCGAATCGTTGCGGGACCGTGATCGATTTGCTGCCTTCGTCCTCGATTACGGGCTCGCGACTATCGCCTGGGAAAACGGCGTCGATTTCGCGCCGGATTATCTGTACGAAAGGTTGAACGCAGTGCATTAGCGGAGCTGCCGCCGCATAGCCGCCCGCTCGTCGGGAGTTTCTCCACACCGTGGCGCTCGGTGCTGGCAAGGCGGGTTTCCCCCTTGAAAAGGCGGCGGAGCGCGGCGGCGCGATAGTTGGCAACACCTTGAAATATCAGGAAAAGATACTATATTCAAGAAGAACTCCCCGCGCCGGACGATAGTGCCGGAACGAGGAAAAAGGGAACGCACCAGATTAGGAAAACGAGGCCAGTATGCTGACTTTCGAAGACGATTTCGTGACACCGGCGCCGCAGCCACGCGTGCTGCCCGCGACTCCCGAAACGATTCGCGCCCACGTAGTTGGCAACATCGCCGGCGGGATCCTTTCGCGCGAGCCGGTGCACGACCTCGACGTCGAATCGCAGGCGATGGCCAACGGCTTCCGCCGCGTGCGCGCGGAAGACAAGCGCGTGATCAACGCGCAAAGCGACGTCAATCAGCTCGTCCCGTTCAAGTACAAATGGGCGTGGGACAAGTATCTCTCCGCGTGCGCCAATCACTGGATGCCGCAGGAGATCAACATGCAGCGCGACATCGAGCTGTGGAAGAACCCGCAGGGCCTGACCGAAGACGAACGGCTGATCGTCAAGCGCAACCTGGGATTCTTCGTCACGGCCGACAGCCTGGCCGCCAACAACATCGTGCTCGGGACCTATCGCCACATCACGGCGCCCGAATGCCGGCAATACCTGCTGCGACAGGCGTTCGAGGAGGCGATCCACACGCACGCCTACCAGTACATCGTCGAGAGCCTGGGCCTCAACGAGGCGGAGATATTCAACGCCTATCACGAGATCAAGTCGATCCGGGACAAGGACGAGTTCCTGATCCCGTTCATCGAGGTATTGACCGATCCGGCCTTCAAGACCGGAACGATGGAAGCCGATCAGAAGCTCCTGAAGAGCCTGATCGTGTTCTCCTGCATCATGGAGGGGCTGTTTTTCTACGTCGGCTTCGTGCAGATCCTGGCGATGGGCCGGCAGAACAAGATGACCGGTGCGTCCGAGCAGTATCAGTACATCCTGCGCGACGAGAGCATGCACTGCAACTTCGGCATCGACCTGGTCAACACGGTCAAGATGGAGAACCCGCACCTGTGGACGCCGGAGTTCCGTGAGGAAATCCGCGTGCTGATGAAAAAGGGCGTCGACCTCGAATACGCCTACGCCGAGGACACGATGCCGCGCGGCGTGCTGGGACTCAATGCGCCGATGTTCAAGGAATATCTGCGCTTCATCGCCAACCGTCGCTGTCAGCAGATCGGCGATCGACCCGCTGTTCGACAAGGCCGACAATCCGTTTCCGTGGATGGCGGAAATGATCGACCTGAAAAAGGAGAAGAATTTTTTCGAGACGCGCGTGATCGAGTATCAGACCGGCGGCGCGCTCTCCTGGGACTAGGATGCTCTCCGCGCGATGCGCAGAATGCAGCACAAAATGACTCGAAGGCCCGGTCCGCGCCGGGCTTTGTCTTGTGTACAGGTCCATAGCCACCGGGAGAACTTTGCCGGCACAACGACCACCGAGCCCGGGCTCTTTTTTTGGCGGGGTGGTGTAACACATTGTCAACAACAACGCCGATCCAGCGGTAGCGATGCATGGCTCGGATAGCGCGGCCGGGACGCGATCTCTACCCGGTGTTTGAGGAACCGACGTAGCCGGGGACTGGAGGTAGCGCGATGGTTTCCATATGGTGGGTGCTGGCGGCATTCCTGCTTGGCGGGTCGGCAGGGATGCTGGTCATGGTGCTGATGCAATTGGTCGGCAGTCTGCCGGAGTCGAGAGCACCTACGGTCGATCTGACCGGCACGCCCGGCTAAGCTGCCCGCGTCGCGGACAGCGCAGCGCCGTTTCAGTCTACGGCGAACGGGTCTGGCTCGCCGCTCTCCTGGGTGAGAGACAGCAAGGGATTCAATCTTGCGGACTATCTAGGGCGATCGTACCCCCCGACTCGGACGATTTTCGCACCGCGTCCATAACCTCCTGGCAGCGCAGCCCGTCGGTGAAATTCGGCGCTGGCGACGCACTCTTTTCGACCCCTGCAGTGAAGTCGCGCGCGAGCAGCCGGAACGCCATCAACCGGTGATCGCGTGGGTCCTTGAACGGCGTGTACCGTTCGGGTGTTTCGAGCACATGCAGCGACGCGCCGTTGCGGCTTGCAACGACAACGCCGTCTTCCATGGGATTCGGACCCGGCTGCTCCGCGATGAGCGTGCCGCTATCTCCCATGACGACAATCTTGGCTCCGCGCGATGGCGTAGCGGCGAACGATGCGATCATCGTCGCAATTCCACCGTTCCTGAACGCGAGGGTAAACAGGAACGTGTCGTCCGATTCCGCCTTGACGATCCTCCCGGCCGTATCGACCACATCGGGCCGCAGGCCGGCCAGCCGGCCGCTGACCGTCGCAATGTCGCCGAACCAGTCACGCAGTCCATCGATGTAGTGCGAGCCGAGCGCACCGAGGAGGCCGCCTCCGGCGGCATTGCTGGCCATCCAGCTGAGCGGTCGCGGCGTGGCCGTCACGTAGCGATCGAGGAAAAGCTCGATCGTGCAGAGGCGGAATTTTCCGATGTAGCCATCGGCGAGAAGCTGCTTGATGTAGGCGCGCTGGGGAGTGTGACGAAATTCGTGCGCAATCATCGCCGTCAGCCCCGATTTCGCGGCAGTGTCGCGCATCTCCGCCCCCTGGACGGCGTCGATGGCGAACGGCTTTTCGCAAAGGACGTGCTTGCCTGCGTTCAACGCGGCGATCGAGAGGTCATGGTGCGCGCTGGGGGGCGTGATGATCGCGACCGCCTCGATGTCGTCGCGGCGGATCAGCTCGAGCGGATCGGTGTGAACGCCCGCGATGCCTGATTCCGCTGCAGCTTTCTCCACCTTTTCCCTGCTGCGGCTGCAGATCGCTGCGACGTCCCAGCCTTCCGAGCGGAAGCCCGGCACATGGACCTGTGCACCGAACCCGACTCCTATGATTCCGATTCTGCGTTTCGATGTCGGCAAGATTTGCTCCGTTGGATGCTCGTGTGCGTCGGTTCCGGCGATGCGATCAATTCCACCGCACGCCGCTCACCAGCAGAAAAGCGATAAACAAGCACGCGAGCAACGCCGGCACGGCGAGCACCGCAGCGACTATGAACG
Source organism: uncultured beta proteobacterium (assembly GCA_963776175.1). GTDB lineage: Bacteria > Pseudomonadota > Gammaproteobacteria > Burkholderiales > Casimicrobiaceae > PALSA-1003. The sequence continues at coordinate 152,276 of CAVZLP010000010.1, forward strand.
CGAGCCCATGCTGGCCCTTGACGTGGAGCGCGTTGCTGCCGAACACCACAACGGCCAGTCCACCCAGCAATGCGATCCACAACATGATGTTGAACGAGGACACCGTGCCGTCTTCGATGCCTATGCCAAAGAATGCGAGTGCGATCAGCGCGGCGACGACATCGACACCCCACAGCATGCGAAACATCATCGTCTCCCCCGGCGATGGCTTCCCGGGCCACTCAGTCTCGTTGGTTTGGCCGAGGCCGCAAGCCGCTCAGCGCTGATCGCTGAAGCCGATCGAGACATGCGTGCCGTCACAAAACGGCTTGTTCTTCGACGCGCCGCAGCGGCACAAGGTCATCCGATTGCGTACTTCGTAGGCGAATCCATCGGCCCCGACGAGTTGGACACCGCCGCGCAGCCATAGCGGTCCAGAGCATTTCTCGGCGGGGTCCTGCACCAGGCTGATCGTCGGCTCGTACTTGGGTTCCAGTCTTTCGCCGGTGGCATTGTCCCAGGCCACCAGGCGTCCCGACGGGCAATTGCATGTCTGCCGCGCGAAATGCTCGCGATCCGCACGATCCGGCATGTTCACCAGGTTCCACACCGACCCGTTCGGATCGCAAAAGCGTCCGGACGAGCACAGGCTTTCGGCGTCGGTCAGCGTCATCGTCGCACCCCGTATGACCTTCGCCTGCTCGCGATAAGGGGCCCGACTTGCCGTTTCGGTCCCATCGAAGCCGACCTTGGCATGCGTGCCGTCGCAGAACGGTTTGTGCGAGCTATGTCCACACCGGCACAGCGCATATTGCTGCTGCAGGGGAAACGTTCGACCGTGCTGCCACGCCACCGACTCGCCGGCGCTGTTGGCGCCGATGGTTTGCTCGTCCAGGGGCAGATTGCCGGAAACCCGATAAGGACCGTTCTTGCTGATCTGGACTCTGGCGGTCGCGGCAAGCTTGTCATTCATCGGGACCTCCGTTAACGGCGATGGTGCGCACCGCATGTGGCGAATTGCACGTCGTTCCGTCCTTCAAGGCGTGCACGATGCGTGCAAAAAGTCGGTAAACTATGAGCCAGTTGGCCATTCAATTCAACCGCCGGCACGCTAGCCCATCCTCGCTGCGCCGGCCGACGGGAGCCCACGACGATGCTCGAGCACTTCGCGAAAGTTCACAACGGCCGCGCGCGATTCCTGGCCGCTTCGCTTGTCGCGCTCGGCGCGATCGCGTTGCTTGATGCGTGCACCAGCTTCCCCTCCGCAGACGAACGCACGGCGGCGGAAACGTATCGACAGCTGATCGCGAGTCCGATCCGCACCGAACAGGATCGGCGCACCGACCTGGCGCGGCACCCCGTCGAATTTCTGCCGTTCACCCAAGTGCGTCCAGGCATGCAGGTGCTGGATGTGTCCGCCGGCGGTGGCTACACCTCGCAGCTGCTGGCGCTGGCGGTCGGGCCTACCGGAGTCGTCTGGGCGCAGGCCCCGCAGCCTGGCACCGCGCTCACCAAACGGCTGACCGATCATCCGCAAGCGAATCTGGTCGTCGTCGCGCGTCCGTTCGAGGACCCCGTGCCCGAGCAGGCGCCCAAGCTGGATCTGATTACCCTGGTTCTCAACTATCACGACATCAGTTATCTTCCGGTCGATCGCGCGCGGATGAATCAGCGGCTGTTTTCGGCTCTGAAGCCCGGCGGCCGCTACGTCATCATCGATCATTCCGGACGCAGCGGGACCGGCATCTCCGAAGGCAAGACCTTGCATCGGATCGACGAAGCGGTCGTCCTGGCCGAGGTGCGCCAGGCGGGTTTCGTGCTCGACGCCGAGGGCGACTTCCTGCGCAATCCCGCCGATCCCCGCGACAAGACCTCGACCGGCTCGCCGATTCCCACCGACAAATTCGCGCTGCGCTTCGTCAAGCCGCGCTGATCGCGGAAGCGAGCCACCGCGCTGCGGCCGATCCCCTATAATCGGGCGGCAAATTCCGCCGATCGGGAAAATCAACCGGTGAACCACTCGACCCTTCTTTCGACAATCCGTGCGCAATGGGACAAGGATATCGTCCCGCAAATCACCGACTACATCAGAATTCCGGCGAAGTCGCCGCATTTCGATCCGCAGTGGGAAAGTCACGGCCACATCGAGCGCGTCATCGCGCTCGCGCACGCATGGGTGCGCAAGCAGCCGGTGCGGGGGCTGACGGTCGAAATCGTGCGCCTGCCAGGCCGCACCCCGCTGCTCTATTTCGATGTCCCGGGGACCGGCGATCGCACGGCGCTCCTGTACGGTCACCTCGACAAGCAGCCGGAAATGACCGGCTGGCGCCAAGGGTATGGGCCGTGGGATCCGCTGTACGAGGACGGCAAGCTCTACGGACGCGGCGGCGCCGACGACGGCTATGCGGTATTCGCCGCGCTGTCGGCGATCGGCGCGCTGCAGGCGCAAGGCATCGCACACGCGCGCTGCGTCGGCATGATCGAGACCTGCGAGGAAAGCGGCAGCTACGACCTGCCCGCCTATCTCGAGGCGCTCGCGCCGCGCATGGGCCAAGTGGACTTCGTCGTCGGGCTCGACTCCGGCTGCGGCGATTACGAACGCCTTTGGGCGACGACCTCGCTGCGGGGACTTGCCGGCGGCAACTTGACCGTCGAGGTGCTGACCGAGGGCGTGCATTCGGGCGACGCCAGCGGCGTCGTGCCCTCGTCGTTTCGTGTCGCGCGAAAGCTGCTCGACCGGATCGAGGACGCGTCGACCGGACGCGTCCTGCCGCCCGAATTCCATGCGCCGATTCCCGCGGAGCGCGCAGAACAAGCCAGGCGCGCGGCGGGTATCTTGGGCGATATCGTTATAGGCAAGTATCCGTTCGCCGGCGCGACACAGCCGATGACGAGCGATCGCGCCGAAGCGCTGCTTAATCGCACCTGGCGCCCCGCGCTGTCGATCACCGGCGCCGACGGCCTGCCGTCGATCGGTGACGCGGGCAATGTGCTCCGGCCGCAGACCGCGCTCAAGCTCTCGTTGCGTCTGCCGCCCACCGTCGATGGCGACATGGCGGAGCGCGCGATGCAGCGTCTGCTCGAGGCGGATCCGCCGTACGGCGCGACCGTGCACTTTACCGGCGAATCGGCCGCGACGGGATGGAACGCACCGACTACCGACGCCTGGCTCACCCGCGCGATCAACGAGGCCTCATCGCACTTCTACGGCAAGCCGTCGGCCGCGATGGGAGAAGGCGGGACGATTCCGTTCATGGCCATGCTCGGCAGACACTTTCCCGACGCACAGTTTCTGATCACCGGCGTGCTCGGCCCGCACTCCAATGCGCACGGCCCCAACGAATTTCTGCATGTGCCTTATGCGAGCAAGCTGACGGCTTGTGTCGCGTACGTGCTCGCGACGCACGCATCCAATCGCTAGGCTCGATCGCCCCATCCGACCACCGTGGACGCCTGGCCGAACCTTCCCTACACGGCGTGGAAGGACACGTGCGCGACGCTGCACTTGTGGACGCAGGTGGTCGGAAAGATCCGCCTGGTACAGACCCCGTGGGTCAATCATTCGTGGCACGTCGCGTATTACGTCACTGCGCGCGGCCTGTCGACGTCGCCGATCCGTTACGCCGAGCGCATCTTCCAGATCGACTTCGACTTCCTCGACCACCAACTCCTGATTCAGACCGGCGAAGGCGAGCGTCGAAGCTTGCGGCTCGAGCCGCGCACGGTAGCGAACTTCTACCGGTCGGTTTTCGCGCAACTGGCCGATCTGGGGCTGCCGGTGGCGATCAATACGACACCCAACGAGCTGGTTGAAGCGATTCCGTTCGAGAAGGATGAGAAGCATCGCTCGTACGATGCGGAAGCGGTGGGGCGCTTTTTCTCTGCGCTTCTGCAGGCCGACCGCGTGCTCAAGGAATTCCGCGCGCGGTTCAACGGCAAATGCAGCCCCGTGCACTTTTTCTGGGGCAGTTTCGACCTCGCGGTGACGCGCTTTTCCGGTCGACTAGCGCCGGAACATCCGGGCGGCGTGCCGCATTTGCCGGATCGTGTCGCGCGCGAGGCGTACTCGCACGAAGTTAGCAGCTGCGGCTTCTGGCCGGGCAACGAGGCGCTGCCCGAGGCCGCGTTCTATGCTTACGCGTATCCCGAACCCGATGGATTCAAGACTGCAAGCGTCGCGCCCCCAGTCTATTACCATCCCGACCTGCACGAATTCATCCTGCCCTACGACAAGGTGCGGACAGCTCGTCGCACCCGACGCCATGCTGCTCGATTTCCTGCAGAGGACTTATGAGGCCGCCGCCGCGCTCGGACGGTGGGAGGCCGCCGGTCTTGGCGCGCCGAGCCGCTGATGTTCGATCGATTCGAAAGGAGCTGGGACCTCGCCGCGGAATGCTGGCGACTGCTGATGGAGGACAAGTCGCTCCTGATCTTTCCGCTGATGTCGTCGATCGCGATGGTGTTGATCATCGGCAGCTTCGCGCTGCCGCTGCTGCCGGCATCGGGTTACGCCGCGGGAAGGGCGCCCCACGCGTTCTCGTCGCTGGGTTACCTGGCGCTATTTGCCTTTTACTGGATCCAGTACTCGATCGTCATCTTTTTCAACACCGCACTGGTCGAAGTCGCGATGCGCCGCTTCGACGACGAGGAAGCCGGCGTTGGCGACGGCTTGCGCCGCGCGGCCACGCTGTTGCCCGTGATTCTCGTCTACGCGCTGATCGCCGCCACCGTCGGCACGCTGCTCCGCGCTATTGCCGAGCGGGTCGGCATCATCGGCAGAATCGTGGTCGCACTGATCGGTGTCGGCTGGACGGTCGCGACGGCGCTGGTCGTGCCGATACTCGCCGCCGAGAACGTCGGACCGATCGAAGCGATCGGCCGCAGCGCAGAACTGGTCAAGAAATCCTGGGGCGAGAACATCATCGGCAATACCGGAATCGGGATGGTGTTTGGCGCGATCATTTTCCTCGTCGGAATCACCGGCGGCGTGCTTGTATTCGCCGCATTCGGCAATCGTGAATGGGCGCTGGGCATCATGCTGGCGGTATTGCTGGTGCTGGCGGTGAGCCTGATCGCACTGGCGCAGGCGACGCTGCAAGGCATTTACTCGGCCGCGCTCTATCGCTTCGCCATCGGAGATCCCGCGAGCGGGGGCATCGACCGCAACCTGCTCGAGAATGCATTCCGGCCAAAGCCGTAGGGCGGAAGCCAGGCCGGCGCACTCGACCGCCGACTTCCGGTTCTACGAGGAGTTGAACGACTTCCTTCGCCCCGAGCTCCGCAAGCGCACGTTCAGCCACGCCTTCAACGGCACGCCGGCGGTCAAGGACGTCATCGAGGCGATCGGCGTGCCGCACGCGGAAGTCGACCTGGTGCTGATCGACGGCGAGTCGGTCAACTTTGCCCGGCGTCTGCGCGACGGCAACCGAGTCGCCGTCTACCCGGTATTCGAGCGTATCGATCTGACTCCGTTGACGCGACTGCGCCCCCGGCCGCTCCGGCGCACCCGCTTCGTGCTGGATGTCCACCTGGGTACGCTCGCGCGCTATCTGCGCCTGCTGGGCTTCGACACGCTTTATCGCAACGACTACGACGACCACGAAATCGTTCGGCTCGCGCGAGACCAGTCGCGCATCATCCTGACGCGCGACAAAGGTCTGCTCAAGCACCGTGCCGTCACGCGTGGCCGCTGGATCCGCCATACGCGACCCTTCGAGCAGCTGCGCGAAACGCTGGCCGCGTTCGACCTTGTCGGCAGCGCCCGCCCGTTCACGCGCTGCTCCGTATGCAACGGGAGCTTGCGCCGGCTCGCACGACACAAAGCCGCCAGCCTGGTACCGGCGCGGGTGTGCGAGCGGCACGACAAATTCGCCCGTTGCACGCTTTGCGGCCGAATCTACTGGCCCGGGACGCACACGATGCGCATCCGCAAGGCGCTGCAAGCCGCCGCGATCGATCTGATACCCTAGCCGCCTGTTTCGCTGCGGCACGTGCGGCGCCGCCTTAACCGCGACGCGCCCGGATCGTCGTCTGCGCGCCAGCTAGGCCGATCCCATCGCGTTGGCCGATCCCAAGAGATCCCGCGGATCGCGTCCCGCGGTTCGTGCGGGCATCGCTTGCTCTTCGGATTCGTCGATGCGTTTGACGTCGCCGCTCAACTCGCCGCCTTCGGCGACGATCAGCTTGCCGTAACGGATCTTCCCCGATACGCGCCCGGTACCGTGCACGACCAGGCGCGTGCGCGCCGTCAGCTCGCCGGAAAAATCGCCATGGACTTCGGCGACGTCGATCAACGCGGTACCTTTCAGCGTTCCCGGCTTGTCGATCTGCATCGCCTTGCTGTGCACGGTGGCCTCGACGTGCCCCTCGATGACCAACACGTCGCAATCGGAAATTTCCACACCCTTGAGCTTGATGTTGACGCCGATGAACAGCTTGCTGCCCGGGGCTTCGCTGCCGGAGGTTGCCGCGGCGGCGGTGCGAGCGGGCGTGGCGGGAGCGATCGCATCGGTCAGTGTCGGTGGGGCTGCGGGCGGCAATTCGCGCGGTGCCCCAGGCGCTTGAACTTGCTGACGCGTCATGCCTGTGGCAACGGCGCGCGCAGGTGACGTGGGGGGATCGTACAGCGCGGGCTTGAGCCCGGACTTGCCGGCATCCTTGGCATCTGCGGGGTGATCGCGACGAGTGAAATTGAGCATAGTTTCTCCTTCCGGACGGGATTACACATCATGACATTGTCATTTTTCCCTGATTATTCCCTTTTGCGACTCCGAACGCAATACCGCGCTTCCTGTACCACGCCCGCGACGACGAGGACCCGCTTCAACGAGAAGACTTGGTCGCGCGGTCGCGGTTGATCTTGGCGTCTTCCTGCTTGGCTTCGCGCATCGCTTCGGGCTCCAGCGTCTCGGCGCCTATGTTGAGCTTGAGAAAGACTGCCCATGCGGCCAGCAGCGCCGCGGCCATGACGCCGACGCTCGCGGCGTACGGCAGCTTCGACGGATCCTCGCGGCTGTAATGGAACACCGCCACCAGCGCCTCGATCGTCAGCGCGACGACGAGCACGACCATGAAACGCGAGAGGAAGCGCCGCACGCGGGTCGGAGCGCTCATGTGCGCTTCGCGCTGCACTTCCTCTTCGACGATCGTCTGCCCGAGTTGCAGCGAGGCGACGGCAATCGTCAGCAGCGCAATGGCATCGAGTACGCTCCCGAGACGCCCGTCGACCGAACCCTCACCCGGCGCGACGACCTGCCACAGATCATAACCCGCAAACGCCAGCAGCGCACCGGCGCAAAGCACGAACAGGCCGCTGATGATCAGATGCCCCGCAGGAAATATCTTGTGAAAATATTTCATCGAGGTGCCCCTTCTCCATTGCTCTCGCACGCGCGGCCGACGCTACCTCGAAAGCAAGCCGCCATTATTGCACCGCGCTCCTGCGCCGGCGACCTCGGCCGTGGCGCCCGTCCCCGGCGCTCGCGCCCTCCGGGCTGCGACGATAGCGGCTCATCAGCGGCCGAATCGAGATGCCGTGCACGACGATCGAGATGACGACGGTGACCAGCGTCAGCCCGACGATCGTTGGAGCGACCGCGTCGGGCAATCCGCGATTTGCCGCATACAGCAGATAGTAAACCGAGCCGATGCCGCGTATACCGAACCATGCGATCAGCGGAAGCTGTATGCCGGAGGACATTGCTGGCGCACCGGCGAGCAATATGCTGAGCGGGCGCACCACCAGAAACAGCAGCGGGACGAACCACAGTGCGCTCGACGGTATCGTCGCGTAAGAGAACATCGCGCCGACGACCAGCACCATCGCGATTTCGGCGAAGCGTTCCAGCTGTTCGTCGAAGCTCAGGACCGCATGAGCCATGTGCGCCGAGGCTTTGGCCGGGTGCGTCGCATTCGCCGGCGCGGACGCTTCGCCAACATCGATTTCGCCCGCGGCTCCCGGCATCATCGCGACGGGCAACCGGCGCTGCGATAGCGTCTGGGGCGCCGGCCTCATGCGCGGCAGCGCGAGGCCGGCGGCGAAGACCGCGAGGAATCCGGAAGCATGCGCCAAGAGAGCAATGCCGTAGACCAGAGCGATCAGGCCCAGCGCAAGAAATTCGTTCAGACCGATCGCCAGCCGATGGCGCGTGCGCAAGTGCAGGATCAGCTTGCCGACCCATGCGGCGAGCAGCCAACCGATCGCCAGGCCGCCGCAAATGCCCCACAAGACATCGATAAGCAGCCATTGGCCGCCCGCGGCGCCGAGTTCGTGCAGGCCGAGCAGGCCCATGCCCAGCAGTACCAATGGCAGCGCCGCGCCGTCGTTCAGGCCGGCTTCACCGCTCAAGCTGAAGCGCAGGAGATCGCGGTCGCGCGGATCGTTCAGCTGCACGTCGGAGGCAAGGACGGGATCGGTAGGCGCAAGGATCGCACCCAGCAGTATCGCCGCTCCCAGCGGAAGCGCCAACCACGCGACGCCGACGGCGGCGACGAGTCCGATAGTCGTTAGCATCGCAATCGTCGCAAGGCTGATCGGGAGTCGCCATCGCTTGTCCTTGAGCGGCACGCTGATTCTCAGCGCCGTGACGAAAACAGAAATCAGGACCGCGGTTTCGGCCAGGCGTTCGAGCAGCGGCGAGTAGGCCTTGGGGTCGGGCAGCAGCATTCCCGCGCCGCTTGGACCCAGGGCGAAGCCTGCGCCGAGATAGAGCATCGCCGGGCTGAGCGGCATGCGCTCCACCCACGTTCCGACAAACGCCATCCCGATCAGCAGCAAGCCGGCGACCAGCGCCCATAGCGCAAAATTGGTTGTCATCGTGCAATGAAATGGGTGGGGACGACCGCGATCCGGCAACGTAGCTACAGCGGGACCTGCAGCTTTGTATTTTTTACACGAGCGAACCACGCCCCCGGCTCGGTCAGTATCGCACGACCGCACGAATCGACTCGCCGGCGCGCATCAGGTCGAAACCCTCGTTGATGCGCTCGAGAGGAAGAACATGCGTGATCAGATCGTCGATGTTTATCCGGCCATCCATATACCAGTCGACAATCCTCGGCAAATCGGTACGGCCGCGCGCGCCGCCGAATGCCGTGCCTTTCCAGGTTCTGCCAGTGATCAGCTGGAAGGGGCGAGTCCGAATCTCCTGCCCTGCGCCGGCGACGCCGATGATGACCGCGACGCCCCAGCCGCGATGGCAGCATTCGAGAGCCTGCCGCATCACCTCGACGTTGCCAATGCATTCGAACGTGTAGTCGGCCCCGCCTCCGGTCAGCTCGACCAGATGTGGCACCAGCTTGGCATCCAGCCCGCGCGGGTCGACGAAATGGGTCAATCCGAGCTTCCGGGCAAGCGTCTCGCGCGCGGGATTCACGTCCACGCCGACGATCATGTTCGCGCCTGCAATGCGCGCGCCCTGCACGACATTGAGTCCGATTCCGCCCAGGCCGAACACGACGACGTTGGCACCCGGCTCGACTTTCGCCGTGTTGATCACGGCTCCGATGCCGGTCGTCACGCCACAGCCGATGTAGCAGACCTTCTCGAACGGTGCGTCCTCCCTAATCTTCGCCACCGCGATCTCGGGCAATACCGTGAAGTTGGCGAAGGTCGAGCATCCCATGTAGTGGTGGAGCGGCTTGCCGTCGAGCGAAAACCTGCTCGTGCCGTCGGGCATCACGCCTTTGCCCTGCGTCGTGCGTATCGCCGTGCAGAGGTTGGTCTTGCGCGACAGGCAGGACTTGCACTGACGGCATTCGGGAACGTACAGCGGGATTACGTGGTCACCGCGCCGCAAAGTAGTGACGCCGGGACCGAGGTCGACGACCACGCCCGCGCCCTCATGGCCGAGGATCGCCGGAAACAGGCCCTCCGGATCGGCACCGGAGCGGGTGAACTCGTCGGTGTGGCAGATGCCGGTCGCCTTGAGCTCGACCAGCACCTCGCCCGCGCGCGGCCCGTCGAGGCGAACGGTCTCGATCGACAGCGGTGCGCCGGCGCGGTGCGCGACTGCAGCGCGAACGTCCAAGTTTCCTCCGACAATTCGCCATTGTTGCGAAGGCGCGGGGGCTTGTAAACAGCGGTCGAGCGCCGGCTATTCCAAAACCACCGCGCGCACTGGGAGTCTTGGATCCCAGGCGGTCGTGCCCATGCCACTTCTGTCTGCGGCGCCGCCGCAATGCGGTATATTGTAGCGACCCCGCAGCAGCATCGCCTGCGGCGGCAAGTCTAACGACCGATCAATTTCGACGGAGGAATGCAATGAGCGCGAAGCTGGGGAAACGCAGATTGATCGCCGCGATGGCGATGATGGCGGCGGCAACGGTGTTGGGGTCCTGCACTTCGATGGGGCCGATGGGCGGGAATGTCGAACACGCAGGAAGTCACGCTGTCGGGAGCCAACGAAGTCCCACCGATTGCGTCGCCGATGTCGGGCACTGCAACGGTGACGATCAATCCCGACCGCACCGTCAACGTCAAGGTGACGGTAACCGGCATGACGGCGACTGCGTCGCACATTCACGAGGGCGCACCGGGCACCATCGGGCCGGTCATCGTGCCGTTCACCAAGACCGGTGACAATACGTTCGTCTCGGCCGAAGGCGCGAAGCTCACCGAGGAGCCAGTACGCGGCGTACAAGGCGGGCAATCTGTACGTCAACGTGCACAGCGCCGCGCATCCGGTCGGCGAAATCCGGTCCCCGCAGCTCAAGGGACTTTGATCGCGTCACCTGCGGCGCTGATCGTGTAACTTAGGGACGCGCCGCGGCCGGCGCGTCTTTTTTTGCGAAGGCGCGCGAACTTCGATGGCCGACGCCTGTGGTTCCTGCGCGGACGTCGTCGCGTCGCTTCACTCCCCGGATGCGCGAGCCGCGCCGGTCGCCGCGACGAGCTCGTGGCCGATGCGACGAAAACGTTCGACCATGTCGATGCGCTCGGCGCGCAGCGAGACGCGCGACGCGATCAGGTCGAGCGTGTTGCCGTCGTCCACGTCGATACGGCGCGGATCGGCGCCCTGGTCTTCTACCGTTGCGATGCTTCGGTCCAGTGCGCGCAGTCCGTCGTCGAGCACGGCGAGCGAGGCGGCCTCTTTGGCCGCCAGCGTCGACCGGGCGTGCTCGAAGTCGGCCCTCGCCGTCGGTTCGTCCGCGCGCGGCCAGTCCGGGTCGTCGGTCGGCTCGGTGACGATCGCAGGAACGCTCACCGTCCACCGCTCCTCTTTCAACGTCCAGCGTGGAATGCTGATCGGCAGCATTTGCGTTTTCCACCGCCAGTCGGGCACGTCGACCACCAGGTGCTGCGGCCGCATGACAATGACCGGCAGGTCGGCGTAGATACCGCGCCAAACGGTGCGGCATTCGTTCGACACCGTCCAGTCGACGTACTTGCAGCTAAACTCCGGATAGGTTGCGACCTTGCGGTGCTCGGTCCGGACGGCTGGCCCTTCGTAGTCCCATCGCTGTGGGCGCGCGATGCCGGCCGGGGCCCTGAAAACGAATTCGCGCTGTTCGATCGTGAGCACGGGCACGCGCATCGTCCAGTGGAATTCGCGCGTGCCGGGATACACCGTCGTCCCCGGCGGAAACGTCGCGCCTTCGCCGGAGCCCTCACTCCCGGCGGCGTACACCGGCGCCGTGCAGACCAGAATCGAAAGCATACAAATCGCCGCGCCTGCAGGTTCCCTTTGTCGCACCCTAGCTCCTTGCTTGTGGCTTGCCGTCGAATTGCTGTGACCGCCCTGCGGCCCGATAGTGCCATTGCCATCTACGCCGCGGCTCGACGGCCGTCATCACTCGGCGAGCAGAAACCCCCGACTGTCCTCGAGAAAGTCCGGCCCGCTATCCGAGCGCACTGCGGTGCCGACCCCCTGCGCGGTCAGCACTTCCAGCAGCAGCGCGCTCGGGACGCCGCCGTCGATGATGTGCACCGAGCGCACGTCCTCGCGCACCGCTCGCAGCGCCGCCGCAAGACGCGGCCGCATGCCCTCGTCCACCGCCCCGTCGTGCAGCAATGCCTCTGCCGCGCTGGCTTTGAGAATGTAGACCAGCTTGCCGCTGCGATCGAGTATTCCCGGCGCGTTGGTCATCAGAATCAATTTCTCGGCTTGCAAGGCACGCGCCAAACGGCCGGCGAGCAGATCGGAGTTGATGTGATACGCGGTGCCGTCGGCGCCGACGCCGATAGGCATGATCACCGGAATGAACTTGCGCGACAGCAGCAACTCGACGATGTCGGTATCGATGCTCTCGATGTCGCCGACGAAGCCGAGCTCGGGTACGGGCTCGCCGCCTTCCCCGGCGGGCAAACTCATGCGGCGCGCATGGATGAAACGCCCGTCCTGGCCGTCGAGTCCGACCGCCCGGCCGCCATGGCGGTTGATCAGTCCGGTGAGCTCCTGGTTCAGCTCGCCCAGCGCCATCTCGACGATCGTCAGCGTGCGCTCGTCGGTGATGCGGAGCCCATGATACCGTCGCGTCTCGATGCCCAGCTGGCGCGCCAGTTCGTCGATGCGCCAGCCGCCGCCATGCACGACGACCGGGTTCATTCCGACCAGGCGCAAGAGCGCCACGTCGCGCGCAAATCCCGCCTTGAGCGCCGGATCGATCATCGCGTTGCCGCCCAGGCGGATCACCAGCGTCTTGCCGTGGTAGGCGCGAATGTAGGGCAGCGCCTCGGCGAGGATGCGGGCTTTGGGATTGACGGCCATAGTGATAGACGGCGAGTCTACACGCCCGCGCCGGCCACGATCACCGGCTGCAGGTACACGCGACCTCAACGATAGCCGGCAGCCTGCAATTCGAAAAGCTCCGCATAGCGTCCACCACCCGCCAACAGCTCGTCGTGCGTGCCGACCGCCTCGATTCTTCCGTCGGCCAGAACCACGATGCGATCGGCCATGCGCACGCTGGAAAAACGATGCGAGATCAGCACGGCGGTCTTGCCCTTGCTCAATTCCTTGAAGCGCTGGAAGACCTCGAATTCGGCGCGCGCATCCAGCGCAGCGGTCGGCTCGTCGAGGATCAACAGCTGCGCATCGCGCATGTAGGCGCGCGCGATGGCGATTTTCTGCCATTCGCCGCCCGACAGGTCGACCCCGGTCCGGAACCGCTTGCCGATGATCTGATCGTAACCTTGTGGCAGCCGGCGGATCAGATCGTCGGCCAGGCTCTGCCGGGCCGCGGTGGCGATGCGGGCGCGATCTTCGCGGGCCTCGATGCGCCCAACCGCGATGTTCTCCGCCGCAGTCAGATGGTAGCGGACGAAGTCCTGGAAGATCACGCCGACGTTCGAGCGCAGGGTGTACAGGTCGTATTCGCGCAGGTCGTGCCCGTCGAGAAGGATCCGTCCCTCGTCGGGGTCGTACAGGCGTGCGAGCAGCTTGACCACCGTCGTCTTGCCGGCGCCGTTTTCACCGACCAGCGCCAGGACCTCGCCGGCATGGAGCGTAAAGCTCAAGCCGCGCACGGCCCAGCGTTCGGCGCCCGGATAGCGGAAGCCGACATCCTCGAATCGGATCCCCTCGCGCAGCGGCACCGGAAACGGCCGCGGATTCGGCGGCGATACGATCTCCGGCGTGATCTCGAAAAAAGAAAACAGATCGTCCAGATACAGTGCCTGGCCGGCTACCTGGGAGAATCCGATCAGCATGTTCTCCAGCAGCGTACGCAGGCGCCGGAACGAGCCGGAAAGAAACGTCAGATCGCCGATCGTGAATTCGCCATGCAAGGTGCGCCAGACGATGTAGGCGTAGGCCACGTAGTAGGCGATCGTGCCCACGGCCGCCAGCAGGCCGCCCCACCCCGCGCGGCGCAGCGCGAGCTTGCGGTTGGCGAGATAGAAATCGCCGGCGAGCTGCCGATAGCGATCGATCAGGAAGCGGTTGAGCCCGAAGATCTTGACTTCCTTTGCGGTCTCGACGCTCGCGGCGGTCTGGCGAACGTAGTCGATTTCACGCCGCTCGGCGGTGCGCGCATAGTTGAGCGAGTAGCTTTGCGCATTGAAATGCGCCTCGCCGATGAACGCCGGTACCAGCGCCACGGCGAGCAGCGCGATAAGCCAGGGCGCGTAGACGAGGAGTCCCGCGCCGAAGCTGACGATCGTCACCAGGTCCTGGATCTGCCCGAACAATTGACCGATCAGCGTCATGCGGCCCGACGCCTGCCGCCGCGCGCGCTCGAGCCGGTCCTGCAATTCGCTGTCCTCGAAGTCTTCCAGGTCGAGCATCGCCGCGTGTTCCATCAGCCGCAGGCTGGTGGCGTTGCTGAACTGCTCGGAAAGCAGCGAATCGAGCAGCGAAACCGTGCGTCCCAAAATGTCCGACGACACCGCGAGGGCGAACTCCAGGAGCAGAAGTGCGCCGATGCGATCGAGCAATCCCGCGGCGAACCATTGTTCGAGCGTGCCCGCCGTGCTCGGTGTCCGAGCCAGCACGATGACCTCGTCGATGATCAGCTTGCCGACATAGAGGGTGGCAACCGGCAACAGCGCCCTGGCCAGGCGGAGAACGCATTCGCCGACGGCCAGGAGCGGACTCGTCTGCCAGACGAGCCTGACAAACGGCGGCAGATTGCGCAAGGCACCGACGCGTTCGCGCAGCGAGCGGGGTCCGGGCGACGCCGCCTGCCCAGGCGCAGGGGTCTGGGTCGCGCGTCCCCCCATCGTGTAATGCTTGGGCATCGAGCCGTGAAGACGTCAGGCGGTTGCCGGCACGGGCGCCGGAAGCGCAGCCATGTTACGACAACTATCGTCAGTGTCGGCGGCAGTCTTACGTCGAATCATCCTTTGGCCGATTACTTCGTCCCTCGCGCGGCAGGAAAATGCAGGCACGATCTCGCCACGGGCGGAGGACGTCATGAAAATCCGGACTCTTGCTTGCCGCATTGGCATCGGGCGGCGCGACGCAGCCATGATTCACGCGCCTTCGCGCGGCAGCGTCGTGCGAAGGGCATCCCGCAACAACACCACACGAACGAGGTGACGATGAAGCGCAAGGACGACAAGGTACACGGTGAGGGCAATTACAAAGCAGCGCGC
The DNA here is from genome assembly GCA_963776175.1 of uncultured beta proteobacterium. GTDB lineage: Bacteria > Pseudomonadota > Gammaproteobacteria > Burkholderiales > Casimicrobiaceae > PALSA-1003. The sequence goes on from CAVZLP010000010.1 coordinate 167,289, forward strand.
GAATTCGATGCAGCCGAGGCAGCGTTCGTGAAATCGGGAAGGGTCGACAAGGCGGCGCGTGATGCGGCGCCGAAGTCGGCCGCCGAGGAGGCCGAGCTCGCCCGAGCCGAGCAGGCGGCACGCGAGCGCGCCCGCGAAGAGGACCCGGCGCTACGGCCCCGCACGCCCCGGAAGAACCGCAGCTAGGACTATTCGAGCTTGATTTCGCCGTCGAACTTGACGTCGATCTTCAAGCCCGGCACCACCAGCGACACGTGCGCGGGGAACGCTTCGCGGCCGGCGATCGAGCGATCGGCGATCGCGCGCGCCACCGCCTGCTCGATTTCGCGCTGCGAGTTGATGCCCACCATCTTCAGAAACTTGCGGATGCTGAGGTTGAAGGTTTCTTCGTTCATTCGGGGACTCCTTGGTCCGCGACCAGGCGCGATGCCGCGATCGCCGCTCGCGTTTACTTGATCCAGCTTTCGACAATGCGATCGTATTCGCCGTTGGCCTTGGCCAGGTGCATCCACTGGTCGACCCAGGCTTTGAGGACCGTGTCGCCGCGCGGCAGCAGATAGGCCATTTCGCCGTATTGCAGGGGCTTGGTCGGATTGACCGCGCAAAGACCCGGTTTTAGCTTCTGCTGCACCACCGTTTCGACCGACTCGGAGATCATGACATCGGCGCGGCCCTTGAGTATTTCGTCGAAGATCATCGTGTTGTCATTGAAGATGACGATTTTCGCCTGCTTGAAATTCGCTCGCGCGAACCGCTCGTTGCTGCCGCCAGGATTCTCGATGACCGTGACGCCGGGCTTGTCGATGTCGGCAATCGTCTGGAATTTATGAACATTCTCGCAGCGCGTGATCGGCGCCTTGCCGTTGACCATGTAAGGCTCGGAGAAGAACGCCCGCTTCTGACGGTCGAGCGTCACCGAGATGCCCCCGACGGCCAGATCGCACTTCTCGATGAAGTCGTCCATCAGATTCGGCCAGCTGGTCTTGACGAATTTCGCCTCGACGCCGAGCGCCTTGGCCATAGCTTGGGCGATGTCGACGTCGATGCCTTCGAAGCCCGCGTCCGGTCTGGCCAGGCTGAACGGCTTGTAGTCGCCGGGCGTGCAGATGCGCAGCGCCCCGCCTTTCTGGATCGCGTCGAGCCGGGATTCCTGCGCGAGGGCGGCGCTACCGGCGAACATAGCCAGGGTGAGGACGACCAATAGCCTGATCATTGCGGACTCCAGAGAAAGTTTGCGCAGCGCCGGCGCGCCACGCCGGGCCGTCGGCCGATTATAGGGCACAAGCCGGGCAAAACAGCCGCGATTGCCCGCGCGCAGGTGATATGCTATTGTCATTAACCCCCGAATGGGACCCCTCGCACGATGAAGATTCGGACGCTCGTCACCAAGCGACAGTACTACGGCATGGACGCAGTCGCGCTGCGCGCTGCGACGGCCCGCGTGCTCTCGCGCGTCGCCGGGCTGCCTACCGACGAAGCGCGCGTCAGCCGGCGCAACCTGTGCCAGGACTTCGTGCTCGACCCGGCGTCGGCGCAGGACACGCTCGATCAGATGGTCGCCGACGGCCTGCTCAAGCAACCGGGCGGGCGCGAAGGTGACCTTGCGCTGACCGAGCGCTTCCTCGAATTCGCCACCGCGCGGGTCGTCGAACCTCTGCCGCGCGACCGCGCTAGGCAATTACTGGGCAAGGCCATCGCGTTGGCGACCCGCATCAACACCGAATGGAAGACCAATCCGTTCGAGATCGCCGCGCTGGCTCCGTTCGGCAGCTATATCAGCCACGACAAGCTTCTGGCCGAACTGCCGCTCGGCATCGTCGTTCGGCCACGATCCTCCTTGCGCAAGGCTCGCTGGACGCGGATGGTAAGCCGGCGGGACGGCGCGAGGCAGATCCGCGCCGCGGTGCGCGAGCTCTCCTCGTTCTTCCACATACGCATGGTCAGCGATCCGCAGGTCCTACCCCAACCCTTCGCCATCGTCTTTCACGACAGCGGCGACGAAGTCGCCGATCCGTTGCGCGAGACGGCCGAGCCGGCCACCGAATCGCGGGCCTAAAGCGCTCGCGGCTGGTCGGGCGCGATCGCGAGACCGGCATCGCGTCGCTGCTGCTAAACTGGCCGCCGGCCACCCCGACACGTTCGCCCGCACTCGAATTCGCCGCACGCGAGGGAGAGTCGTCGCGCCGGCGGGTGTTGCGGCTTCGTCGACGGTCACCGGCGACCATCGCTGCCCCGCCCGTTTCCCGCATTTGCGCGAGTTGCACTGCCACGATGAACGAGCAGTTACAGGCAAGCTACGACGAATTCCCGTATCTGAGCCTGGCTTTTCCGCAGTCGCACCCGGACCGCCTCGCGACGATCGGCCGGCTGCACGGGCTCGCGCCGGCCCCGGTCGGCGAGTGCCGTGTCCTCGAGATCGGCTGCGCCGCGGGAGGCAACTTGATTCCGATGGCCGCCGGCTTGCCGCGCTCCCGCTTTCTCGGCATCGATTTCTCGGCCGTTCAGGTACGCCAAGGCGCTGCCGACGTAGCGGCGCTCGGACTGCCCAACATCGAACTGGCGCAGGCGGACCTGCGCGATTTCGGCGAGGCATCCGGCGTGTTCGATTACATCATCGCGCACGGCGTCTATTCGTGGGTACCGTCCGACGTGCAGGAAAAGCTGCTCGACGTGTGCTCCCGGCAACTCGCGCCCGGCGGAATCGCCTACGTTAGCTACAACACGCTGCCCGGCTGGAACATGCGCGGGATCATTCGCGATGCGATGCGCTATCACACGCGACAGTTTCCGGATGCCCGCACCCGCGTGCGACAAGCCCGTGCCACCCTGGACTTCATGGCGCAAGCGATGGAAGGCGCGCAGTCGCCCTACGCCCTGATGCTGCGCTCGGAGGCCGAGCAGCTGCGCCGCGAAGATGACTATTATGTTCTGCACGATCATCTCGAGGAATTCAACGAAGCGCTTTTTTTCCATCAGTTCGCCGCGCGCGCGGCGCGCCACCGGCTTGCCTTCCTGGCCGAAGCGGATTTCAGGACGATGCTGCTCGGCGGCCTGCCCGCACAGGTCGGCCAGACGCTGGACCGCATGGCGCCGGACACGCTGCGGCGCGAGCAGTTGACCGATTTCCTGCGCAACCGCAATTTTCGCCAGACGCTGCTGGTGCATGACGGCGCAGCGATCGATCGTGCGTTGAACCCGGACCGCGTGAGCTCGCTTTGGGTCGCGTCCGCGGCGCGCAGCTCCGGCGGGAGCGGCGATCCGCGCTCGGCGGCGGCCGAAGACTTTCGCATGCCCGACGGCAGCGGCCTGCGGACTCCGCATCCGATATCCAAGGCGGCGATGGCCGTTCTCGCCAAGCATTGGCCGGCGCCGATACCGTTTCCCGACCTGAGCGCGATGGCGGCTGCGCGTATCGGGTTGACCGGCGACGTCGATGACGCCCACCGCACGATTCTCGCGTCCGACATGCTGAAATCGTTTTGCGCCGGCGCCGCCGAACTGCATGCGCTGGGCCCCGCGTTCGTCATCGAGCCCGGCGCGCGACCGTTGGCATCCGCCGTCGCACGCTTGCAGGCTGCCCGCGGCTCACATGTGACCAATATGCGTCACGAAATGGTCGGCATCGACGACGCCGATCGGCGCTTGCTGCCGCTGCTCGACGGCTCGCGCGAGCATGCGACGATCGCCGGGCAGGCATTTCCCGGGCAGCCGGCACACGATGCGTCGGCGGCGCTGGATGAGGCGTTGGCACGACTCGCGCGGCAGGCGCTGCTCGTGCAATGATGGGCGGCGTAGCGGCGATCAAACGATCAACGCGCGAATCGCCGGGTCCGATGGCCGGCGTGAAACGAAAGGCAGGTATGCGGAACAACCCCGTCAAGGACGCACTCGAGAGAGGCGGACGCGCCATCGGTGCGATGGTGTTCGAATGCTTCGTGTCCGGCCTGCCGCAGATCTGCCGCAATGCAGGCGCGGAGTTCGTGCTGTACGACATGGAGCACACCGGCCTGGGCTTCGAGTCGCTGAAGACGCAACTCGCGCTTTGCCGTGGGCTGGACATCGTGCCGATGGCGCGCGTACCTCGTGGCGAATATCATTTCATCGCTCGCGCGCTGGACGTCGGCGCACTCGGCGTCATGGTGCCGATGGTGGGGAGCCGCGCCGAGGCCGAGCATCTCGTGTCGTGCTCGCGCTATCCGCCGCACGGGCGCCGCGGCGCCGCGTTCGGCTTCGCGCACGACGATTACGAGGGCGGCGACATCGTCGCCAAGATGGCGGCGCTGCATCAGCGCACGATGATGATTGCGCAGATCGAGACTGCCGAAGGCCTGGACAACGTCGAAGCGATCGCCGCGGTCCCCGGCATCGATGCGCTGTGGATCGGCCAGTTCGATCTGACCAACTTTCTGGGCATTCCCGCGCAATTCCGCCATCCGGCGTATCTCGCCGGGGTCGACCGGGTGCTCAATGCCTGCGCGACGCACGGCAAAGCAGCGGGAATGCTCGCCACCGACGACGCCTGGGCGCGCGACTACGTCGCCAAGGGCTTTCGCTTGATGGCCTACGGCATCGACCAGCTGCTGCTGCAGGAGGCGCTGCGACGCGGCCTCGACGTGCTGCGCGATGCGGCGGCTTTGAAGGGATCTATGCAATGAGCGCCAGATTCCGTGTCGGACTGATGCGCGACATCCTCGACTCCCGCGGCGAGCCGGCCTTCGGACGCGCCGCACTGCAGATACTCGAGACGACGCCACACCTCGAGTGGGAATACCTGCCGTCGGTCGTGCCGGAAATCGATGCCGACCACGCCGCGCGCTACGACGCGATCTACGTCAACACGGCGCGCGTCCCGGCGGCGGCGGTGGCGCGCGCCGATTGCCGCTTGCGCGTCGTGGCCCGCCACGGGGTCGGCTACGATTCGGTCGACGTGCCGGCGATGACGCGCGCCGGGGTGCTCGTCACCAACACCCCGAGCTCGATGCCGCGGCCGGTCGCGACGATCGCGCTGACGTTCCTGCTGGCGCTGGCCGGCAAGCTGTTCCTCAAGGACCGGCTGACCCGCAGCGGGCGTTGGCACGAGCGCATGGACAACATGGGTCTGGGGCTCACCGGACGCACGCTGGGCGTGATCGGCGCCGGCCGCATCGGCCGGGAATTGCTGCGCATGGCGCGCACGTTCGATCTGAAGCTGCTCGCGACCGATCCGCAGGTCGATGCCATCGAGCTCGGTTACCTCGGTGCGCGCAAGGTCACGCTCGGGGAGCTGCTTGAGCAGTCGGACTTCGTGGTCGTCACCTGCCTGCTCGCGCCGGGTACGCATCACCTGATCGATGCCGCGGCCCTGCGCCAAATGGCGCCGGCGGCATATCTGATCAATGTCGCGCGCGGACCGGTCGTCGACGAGATGGCACTCATCGAGGCGCTGCGGTCTCGACGCATCGCCGGCGCGGCGCTCGACGTGTTCGAGCAGGAGCCGGTCGATCCGGCCAACCCGCTGCTGGCGATGGACAATGTCATCGTCACGCCGCATTCGCTCTGCTGGACCGACGAATGCTTTCACAACATGGCGTCGACCGGCCTATCCAGCATCGTCGATGCGCTGGCCGGCCGGAAGCCGGAGTTCGTCGTCAATCCTGAGGTCTTAAGCCACGCGCGCGTTCAGGCGTGGCTTGCGCGCTGAAGCGTTGCGACCGCTAGCGCGACCGCCAGCGGCCGATCGTGCCGCGCCAGTAGCGCAGCATCAGGAAGCCGCCGACCATGCCGCCCAGGTGCGCGAAGTGCGCCACGCCCTCTTGCGTGCCCGTGACGCCGAGAAACAGCTCGACCAGCGCGTAGACGAACACGAACACCCGCGCCGGCATCGGAATAGGCGGGAAGAGCAGCATGACCCGGTTGTTCGGGAAATACATTCCATAGGCGAGCAGGATGCCGAAGATACCGCCCGAGGCACCGACCGTCGGATAGATCTTGCCCGTCATGGCCGAGACGATCAGCTGCGCGACGGCGGCAGACAGCACGCAAACAAAATAGAACGTCAGGTAACGGCGCCCGCCGAAAACACGCTCTATGGCGCTCCCGAACATGTAGAGCGCGAACATGTTGAACGCCAGGTGCATCAGGCCGCCGTGCAGGAAGGCGTAAGTCACCAGTTGCCAGGGCGCGAAGGCGACGCCGGCGTTGAGGCTCGAGGTCGCCAACGGCCAGAGTGCGAATGGCGCGATCAGGCCCGGCGCGGCGTTTTGCAACAGGAATACCGCGACGTTGGCGACGATCAGCGCGGTCGTGACAGGTGGCATGCGTGCTAGTTTGGGGCCGGAGGGCCAGGAGTCAACCCGGGGGCCCGACGCCGCGGACCGCCAAAATGCCGTTACACCCTTTATGATAATGGCATAATGAGATCCGACCCTCTGCCGAAAGGGAGAAGATGCCGACGATGTTCCGCACGCTGATAGGCGCCGGGCTGGCATTCGCCTGCGCCCTCCCGGCAGCGTCATCGCCGATCCTGACCGTACGGCCGATGTTTCCGCGCGATAACGTCTGGAACGTCGCCATCGACACGCTGCCTGTCGACGCCAATTCGGCGGCGTACGTGACGACCATCGGCGCGGCGAAGCCGATGCACGCCGATTTCGGCACCGTCTACAACGGTGCGCCGAACGGCATCCCTTTCGTGGTCGTGCCCGGCACCCAACCCCGCGTCGCGGTCAGCTTCGATTACGCCGACGAAAGCGATCCCGGGCCGTATCCGGTGCCGCCGGACGCTCCGATCGAAGGCGGCCCTTCGTCGACCGGCGATCGCCACGTGCTGGTGGTCGATCGCGACGGCGGCAAACTCTACGAGCTTTTCGCCGCGTATCCGAATCCCGACGGCAGCTGGCAGGCCGGATCGGGTGCGATATTCGATCTGAACGGCAATGCGCTGCGTCCGTCGGGCTGGACCTCGGCCGATGCGGCTGGGCTACCTCTGCTGCCCGGCCTGGTGCGTTACGAGGAAGTCGTCGCCGGCGATATTCCGCACGCGCTGCGTTTCACTGCGCCGCAGACACGCAATGCCTTCATCTGGCCGGCGCGGCACAAGGCCTCGAGTCTCACCGGCACCAACTATCCGCCGATGGGACAGCGCTTCCGGCTCAAGGCGAGCGTCGACATTTCGAGCTTCGGTCCGAATGTGCAGGTGATCCTGCGGGCGCTGAAGAAGTACGGCATGTTTCTCGCCGACAACGGCAGCAGCTGGTACTTGAGCGGCGCGCCCGATCCGCGCTGGGACGACAACGAACTGCGTCAGCTGGGACGCCTTGCGGGCAGCGATTTCGAGGCAGTCGACGAATCCGCGCTGATGGTCGATCCGGATTCGGGCCGCACCTCGGGCACGGCACTTTCCCGCGTCGCCAGCGAGGTCCAGGTTCTGGAATTCCGCCGCGACGGGGGCGATTATTTCCTGACGGTCGATCCCAACGAAATCGCGGCGCTCGACGCCGGCGAGATTCCCGGCTGGACCCGGACGGGCGAGGCTTTTTTCGCCTACGCGGCCGACAGCGCAATGCAGCAGAACATGGCACCAGTCTGTCGCTTTTTCGGCCGCGCCGACGCCGGACAGCATTCGCATTTCTTCAGCGCCTACGGCGACGAGTGCGCCGCCGTCGCTGCCTTGCTGTCGAACGAATGGCTGCTCGAGTCCTCGAACGTCTTCATCGTCGCGTTGCCGGACGCCGGCGATGGCTCCTGCCCGCCGGGCACCGTAGCTGTCTACCGCCTGTACAACAACGACCGTGCAGCGATCGACCATCGCTACACGACCTCGCGCGCGATTCAGGCGCAGATGATCGCCACCGGCTGGCTGGCCGAGGGATTCGGCCCCGGCGCGGTCGCGATGTGCGCACCGGCGTCCTAGGTGCCGCCGACGGGCAGCCGCCTTGCCTGAAGCGTTGACCGTGGTCAATAATGGGTTGACGCGTTTCCAAGCCTTTCGACTCCCCCACCCCCCGATCGATGAGTCTCCCGACACTGGCGCCCGGCGCCGTGATCCGGCATGCGCTGGTTCAACTCGATGACTTCCTCCCGCCCGAGGAGATCGCGTGGCTCAGCGATCGGGTATTCGCCGCGGAAAAACTCTTCGTGCCATCCGGCGTCAGCGACAGCAAGGAAGACTACCGGCACTCGTTCGTGCTCAATCCGCCGGACGACCTCGTGCGAAAAATCGTCGGCAGGATACGCGCCGTCATGCCGGAGGTCATACCGCGCCTAAAAATGGCGCCGTTTCCGGTGACGCAGATCGAATGCCAGATCACGGCGAACACCGATGGCAGTTTTTTTCGCGTGCACACCGACTCGGGGGTCAACGAAACGGTGCGGCGCCAGTTCACCTACGTGTATTACTTCAATCGCCAGCCGAAGGGATTCAACGGCGGCGAGCTGCTGATCTACGACGACGTGATCCGCAACGGCAAGCTGGCCCGGACCGACAGCTACCAGCGGATCGAGCCGCGGCATAACAGCATCGTATTCTTTCAGGCCGCGGTGATGCACGAGGTGACGAAGGTCGAGGTTCCGTCGAAGCAGTTTCGCGACGCCCGCTTCACCGTCAACGGCTGGATCCATCGCGGCTAAAAAGGCCTTGCCGGCCCCGCATCGCCGGTCAAGGGCCTAGCGTGCCGGAGGCTTTGCCGCGCCGGCCGGCATTGCCTCGGCGTTGGCGCAGCGCAAGGTACTGACCCAGTAGCCGTTGGTCGCGCCATAGAACGCGGCCAGTTTCGCCTCGACGGCGAAGCCGGCTCTTCCCGCCGCGCGCATGTCCTTGAGGCCCACGCAGTTCGCCTGCACCTCGTCGGTCGTCGGCACCCTGGCGTGAGCGCACTCGTGGAAGAACAGGTAGTCGTGCACCGCCGGGGGCAATGTGGCGAGCTTTGGCGCGTTCCAGATGATCTGGTAGCCCGAGCCGACCCTGACGGTCCTGCCCGTGAAGTTCATCGCTTCCGTGCCTGGCGGCGGACTGTATTCGGGCACGGCTTCGCCGCGCGCGACGCAGCTCGCGCTCGTGCCGTCGGAGAAGGCGAATGCGCCAGCGTGCTGCGCGACCGCCATGGATCCGACGGCAAGAATGAATCCAAGTCGAAGGCGCACTATCCTCCCGCGGCCTGTATCGCGCATGGCGCGAGACGAGCCTCCATCGATTGGGCCTCGCACTCAGACATGGCTGGCGCCGGTCTGTTCCAGCGATGCCTTGCCCGCCCCGCCCAGTTCCGCGCGCCGGCGTGCAACCATGGCCGCCAGCAGTTGCCATTCGTCCCAAGGGACGTCGACCGGGTACTCGCGCAGCCACCGGCTTTGAGGGTCTCGCAGCCACTCTTGTGGAAAGCTCACGCGCACGACTTCTTCCCCAGGTCCAAGATCTGTCCGCGTTGGATTGGGAAGCCCGCCAAGCGCAGCGTGTAACGCCGCGCACTGATCCGCGCCAAGCTCGCGGCCGCGATGCGTTCCCGGCACGATACGACGATTGATCTCGATCAGGTAAGGCTCGCCACTGCCGTCGGCAAGCACGCACTCGAGGCCGAGCAGCCCGGACATGCCAAACCCCTCGACCAGCCGTCGCGCGAATTCACGCATCGCCGGCGCACGGTGATATCTGGTCACCGTCGCCGGCCCCTTGGGCTCCGGATTGCCGACCACACGAGCAGCGCCGTAGCCGACCAGCAAGGTCCCCTGCCACGCGGCGATCGCGTAGTACTCGGTGCTGCCGGCGATGAATTCCTGGACCAGCAAACGCCCGCGTTCTTCGTTGCCGACGTCGTCGGCCTGGTCGGCCGCGATCAGCAGCGCAAAGGCAGTGGTCAGCTCGGAATGCGAGGCGCAAATTGCCACGCCGTCGCCGAAGCTCGAGTAGCGCCGCTTGAGCACGACCGGAAAGCCGTGTCGGAGCGCGAACGCGTCGGCGGCTGGCAGAGCGGTGCACACTTCCCAGTGCGGCACGCGCACCCCGAGTGCGAGCGCCGCGGCTGGCAGCAATGTCTTGTCGACGCTCGCCTGATAGTAGCGCGGATCGCCGAGCGAATTGCGAACCAGGGCAGACAGACGCAGATGCACGCTCGCCGGCACGCCGGGCGGCGGAAAGATCGCGAGCAAGCGCAGCAGGCGAAACGACAGATCGTCGCAGGGCAACAATATCTGCGGCGAGGTCGCGTCGACCGCGCCAGCCAGCGCGTCGACCCATTGCAGCACCTTGGCCGCCGCAGGCAATGGGTGCCTGCTGGCGAGAAACCGGCTCTTGGCGATCAGCGAATCCGGCGGCGCGAGCAGGTGCACGTCGAAGCCCGCGTCGGCCAGCGCCTTGGGCATGCGCGCGGGTCCTATCCAGTTGGCGGTCGACGCGACCAGCAAAGCCGAGATGCTCATCGTCTCCCCGGGCTCATCCAGGCATCCGCAACGGACGATGTGCGCGTTCCGGGGACCCCGCCGAAGGCGCCCGATGTCGCCGCCCGCCGCCTCGAGCGATCATTCGGCCCGAATGCCCGCCTTGGTGGCGACCTCTTTCCAGCGCGGGATATCGGCTCGGATTTCAGCGGCGAATTGCTCGGGAGTGTTGCCTATCGGCTCATTGCCCAGCGCCAGAATTTTATCCCTTACCTCGCTCTGCTGGAGAATGCGCGCGATCTCGCGATAAAGCCGATCTATGATCTCTGGAGGTGTGCCCGCAGGTGCAAGCAATCCACTCCAGGTCGCGACATCGAAACCCGGGTAGCCTTGTTCGGCAACGGTGGGAATATCGGGCCATCGTGCATCGCGCTTCGCGCTCGTCACTGCAAGCGCCTTCAGCTGATGACTGCGGAGAAACGCTTCCACGGTCCCCAGGAAACTGAACATCACGGGCACTTCGCCGGAGAGCACGTCTTTGATCGCGGCGTTGGTGTTCGCGTACGGAATGTGCAGGAGCTCGACGCCGGCGCGCTGCGACCACATCGCAGCGGCGAGGTGCGGCGTCGTTCCGACGCCCGACGTCGCGTAAGCGATGCGGGCGGGTTCGCGCTTCGCGCGCACGACCAGATCGGCAAGCGTATTCACGTCGAGCGATGGGTGCACGACGATAACCATCGGCGCATTGGTCATCCGCGTTATAGGCGCAAATGCAGCAGGATTGACGGCCTTGTCGCCGTAAATCGCTGGAAGCATCGTTACGAATACGCCGCCATTGAGGAGTGTATAGCCGTCGGGTGGCGCGTTCGCCACGAGCTCGCTCGCGATGTTCCCCGATGCGCCCGGACGATTATCGACTACGACGGGCTGGCCGACTGCGTCGGCGAGCTTGCTGCCGACAATACGTGAAATGACGTCGACGAACGTACCGGCGGCGAATGGCACGACGATATGTATCGTGCGCGTCGGCCACGCCCCGGCGGCCTCAGCCTGCACGATCGAAGACTGGGTGCAAAACAACGCGGCGGCCGCCCCGATCAGCACCGCCCGCAACAAGCGAATACCCCGCTGGATCGGTGATGGCAGCGTCGACGATCGCGAGCGCATTCCGACCGTATCGACCATAATGTCGTCGGCGTAAAAAAGGACCGTGGCCATGAGCAGAAAAGGAGGTAGCTGCGCGGAATATACACCCGACACCGCCAACGCCGGCTCCACTGCGGCGATGATGCACCTGATCGCCGGATTCCGGATCTCGAGGATCATCTACGCCGCAGCCAGGCTCGGCCTGGCGGACCTGCTGACGGAAAAGCCGGCCGATAGCGCGGCGCTGGCCGCCGTCACCGGTACGCACGCGCCATCGCTCTATCGCCTGATGCGCGCTCTGGCGTCGATCGGCATCCTGGCCGAGGACGAGCAGCACCGGTTCTCGCTGACAGCACTCGGCAACAGCCTACGCTCCGACGTGCCGGACTCGCTGCGCGCGTGGGCGATCTTCTCGCTAGGCGATGAGCATTTTCGCGCCTGGGGCGAGTTGATGCACAGCGTGCGGACCGGCGACGTCGCCTTCGATCACGTCTTCGGCACCGATGTGTGGACATATCGTGCTGCTCATGCCGAGCACGCGTCCATATTCGATCAGGCCATGGCGCAGCTGGCCAAGACTTATGAGTCGGGCCTCGTCGTCGCGTATCCGTTTGCGTCGTTCGACAAGCTCGTCGACGTCGGAGGCGGCGACGCCACCTTGCTCATCGCGATCCTGCGCGCCAACCCCGCGATGCATGGGGTCCTCTTCGATCTACCGCACGTTGCCGAGCGCGCGCGCGAACGAATCAGCCGCGCGAGCTTGTCGCAACGCTGCGAGGTCATCGCCGGTGACGTGTTCGCGGCCGTTCCGCCAGGCGGAGACGCTTACCTGCTTTCGCGCGTCATTCACGATTGGGATGACGAGCATGCAGTCGCGATTCTCGCAGCCTGCGGCAGGGCGATCACCGCGCACGGTCGTGTGTTGATCGTAGAGCGGCCGGTCGCGGCGCGCGCGACGGTTTCTCCGGAGGCCCGGTCTTCATCGCTGAGCGACCTGACGATGCTGGTGATGAACGGCGGCCGTGAGCGAACCGAAACCGAATACCGGGAATTGCTCGATCGCGCCGGATTGGCGCTGGCCAGGACCGTACCGATCCCAACGGGTGCAAGCGTCCTCGAAGCACGGCTGGCGCAGTGAAGGCGCGGCAGTACCGGTGAAGCTCGATCGCGGGCGCTCTGGCGCACGCCTCGAATCACTTGCTACGCGTGCTCGAGCCTTTGCCCATGCTCGCGGGTCGTATGGAATCCGACGTTCGCCCAGCGCTCCATCGTAACCTGCAGGTTGTACTTGTTGGTGGCAAGGTAGACCGGATTGCCGTCGACGTCGGTGGCGAGCGACGCCGCATGCTCCTTTTCGAAGTTCCGGCGCGTCGCTTCGTCGGGATAGGTGAGCCAGCGCGCCGTCGAGATATTGGCCGTGTCGTAGAGCGCGTCGACCTTGTACTCTCGCGCCAGCCGGTCGGCGACGACCTCGAACTGCAATTGCCCGACCGCTCCCAGCAGCAGCGTGTTGCCGTGCACGCGCTCGAATACCTGGATTGCGCCCTCCTCGCCGAGCTCCTGCAAGCCCTTGTGCAACTGCTTCGCCTTGAACGGATCGCGCGGCCGAGCGATGCGGAAGAGCTCCGGGGCGAAATACGGAATGCCCTTGAAGCCGAGCGCCTCGCCTTCGGTCAGCGTATCGCCGATCTGCAGCAGCCCGTGATTGTGAATGCCGATGATGTCGCCGGCGACCGCATCCTGGCTTGCCACACGCTCGTTAGCCATGAAGGTCATCACGTTGCCGAGCTTCATCTCGCGGCCGATACGCTGGTGCTGCACTTTCATCGCCGGACGGTAGCGCCCCGAGCAGACGCGGAAAAACGCGATGCGATCGCGATGCTTCGGATCCATATTGGCCTGGATCTTGAAGACGAATCCGGAAAACGGCGCTTCGGCCGGCTGCACGACGCGCGCGCCGGCGTCACGCGGCTGAGGCGGCGGCGCCCATTCGATCAGGGCCTGCAGGATTTCCTGCACGCCGAAATTATTGATGCCCGAGCCGAAGAACACCGGCGATTGACGCCCCGCCAGGAACGCGCGCAGGTCGAACGGCGTGCTGGCGTGCCGGATGAGGTCGACGTCATGTCGCAGTGCCGCGACCTCGTCCGGAAACAGCGAGTCTAGCCGCGGGTTCGCAAGACCTTCGATCAGCTCGCTGTCCTGCGGGTCGCCGACCCGCTCTTCGCCCGGAGTGAAACGCAGCAAACGATCGTGTCGCAGATCGAACACGCCGCGAAACCGCTTGCCCATGCCGATCGGCCAGCTGATCGGTGCGCAGTCGATGCGAAGCACCGACTCGATTTCCTCGAGCAGCGCCAGCGGCTCGCGGACTTCGCGATCCATCTTGTTGACGAAGGTGATGATCGGCGTGGCGCGCAGCCGGCAGACCTCGAGCAGCTTGATCGTCTGCTCCTCGACTCCTTTGGCGGCGTCGATAACCATCACCGCGGCATCGACGGCGGTCAGCACCCGGTAGGTATCCTCCGAAAAATCCTGGTGCCCGGGCGTGTCGAGCAGGTTGATCGTATGGTCGGCGTAGTCGAATTGCATGACCGAGCTGGTGACCGAGATGCCGCGCTGTTTTTCGACTTCCATCCAGTCCGACGTCGCGTGACGCGAGCTCTTGCGCGCCTTGACGGTGCCGGCCATCTGGATTGCGCCGCCATAGAGCAGCAGCTTCTCGGTCAGCGTCGTCTTGCCGGCGTCCGGGTGGGAAATGATGGCGAACGTCCGCCGGCGCGCAACGTCACGCACGAGATCGGCGGGAAAAAGGGCTTGGCTCATCAGTACTCACAGCGTGGGCACACGACGGCCCCGCAATAAAAATAAAAGCCGCCGGCCGGAAACGGCGGGCGGCGCAAATGAGGTGATTATACCCCGTCCCCGGGCGACGAGCGAGAACGTGAATTTTCCACATTGGCGGTATCGCCTGCTCCATCTCGCGACCGGCCGGGCGCGCCTAGACTTTCCCTACGGCTCGCGCATCGACCCGGTCGCGACGTACAGTTCGCCGCGACCCAAGGCCGTCGCGCTCGAGCCGCAAAGTCGAGGAGATCGCAATGAATGTTGCCCAATCGTCCTACGCTTCGGACCGACCGCTTGCCGGTCCGTCGCTGGCGCGCCTTGTCGCCGAAAGCGTGGCCGCGGTGCTGGCCGAACACGCGCTGGCGCTTCGTGCCGCGGAAGCCGCGGCACTTTCCCGCCGGCGCGTTGCCGCGCTGCGCGGATGGTATTGCGGCCGCCGGCCCTTTGCCTGACCGGCAATAACTGCAAAAATGCGGCATGCGATCGATGCATGCCGTTTTCGCCCTTCTCGCGCTTGCTGTCCTCGCGCCGGCCGTAGCGGAAGACTATCCGACGCGGCCGGTGCGCGTCATCGTTCCGTTCTCGCCGGGTGGCGCGGTCGACGGACCGATGCGCTTGATCGCGCAACAACTATCGAAACGTCTCGGCCAGTCTGTCTTCGTCGAGAACAAGCCTGGCGCAGGTGCGACCATCGGCAGCGAGCTCGTCGCCAAGGCTCCTGCCGACGGCTACACCCTGCTGCTTGCCTCTCAGACCAATGCGATCAGCGCGACACTGTATCCTCGGCTCGCGTTCGATCCGATCGAGGATTTTGCGCCGATCTCGCTGATCGGTCGCGAACCGGGCGTCGTCGTGGTCAATCCCTCGCTGCCGGCGAAGACGTTGCAGGAGTTCATCGCCTATGCCAAAGCCCGCCCCGGCCAGATCGATTACGCCTCGTCCGGCAACGGCAGCGGGCAGCACCTGTTCGCCGCGCTGCTCTGCTCGATGACGGGCATCAAGCTCAACCACGTTCCCTATCGAGGTAGCGGACAGGCGACGACCGACCTGCTCGGCGGGCAAGTCGCAATGTCGATTCCTGGCATGGCCGGGATGCTCGGCCACATCAACGCCGGCAAGCTCCGTGCGCTCGCTGTCACCGGCGCGCAACGCGCGCCGCAGTTGCCCGACGTGCCGACCGTCGCGGAGGCCGGCGTGCCCGGCTATGTAGCGTATGTCTGGATGGGTCTCCTGGCGCCGAAGAACACGCCGGCAGGTGTCATCGACAAGCTTCATCAGGCACTCGTGCAGGTGCTCGCCGAGGACGAGGTCAAACGCTACATGGCGCAGGCCAGCATCGAGGCGGTCGGTTCGACGCCCGCCGAGTTCGGCGTCTTCTTCCGTGCCGAGAAGGAGCGATGGGCAAAGATCATCCGCGAGACTGGGGCGAAAATTGACTAAGACGTTCATCGCAACCGGAAGTACCGTACCGGAAGCGAGCACATCCGGCACGCCCACGCCGACTGACGACCAGCGCGTCCAAGGCGTCGAGCACTGGGCGCACAAGAGCGATGTTCGCCTGTTTCTCTGGGAAAAATTCGTCGGCCAACCCCAAGGCAAGCCGCTGCTGCTATTCGTCCACGGCTCGTCGATGGCGTCGCAACCGACGTTCGATCTGACCGTTCCCGGCCGTCCCGATTCGTCGGTGATGGATTGGTTCGCACGCCGCGGCTTTGTCTGCTGGTGCGTCGACATGGAAGGCTATGGTCGGTCGGACAAGTGGCGCGACACGAACGCCGACATCGCCAACGGCGCCGACGATGTGGAAGCGGCGACCGACTACATCCTGCGTGTGCGCGGCGTCGGCCGGTCGATGATCTACGGCATTTCCTCGGGCGCGCTGCGCGCGGCGCTGTTCGCGCAGCGGCACCCCGGGCGCGTCGAGCGGCTTGCGCTGGATGCATTCGTCTGGACCGGGACGGGTGCGCCGACGCTCGAGCAGCGCAGGAAGAAGCTGCCCGAATTCCTTGCCAGCACGCGCCGCCCGATCGATCGCGCGTTCGTCCATTCCATTTTCGAGCGCGATCATCCGGACACCGCCGACAAACGCGTCGTCGATGCCTTCGCCGACGCGATACTCGCTCTCGACGACTCGATGCCGAACGGCACCTACATCGACATGTGCTCGAAGTTGCCGGTCGTCGACCCGGCGCGGCTGACGATGCCCACGCTTATCATGCGTGGACAGTACGACGGCATCGCGGCGCTCGACGATCTGATCGAATTCTTCAAGCGCCTGCCGCATCCGGACAAGCAGTTTTCGATCATGGCTGGCATATCGCATGCGAGCTTCCAGCAGAAGAATTACCTCATTGCCTACCATATCCTGCATGCCTATTTCACGCAGCCGGCGCCGCAGTATGTCGGGCCAGCCGATTGATGGCTGCGACCCCCGCCAGCTCGATGAAGCTCGCCCCGGAAGAACTGGCGACGATCGCAGCACGTACGCTCGAGTCCTACGAGCAGCGCGCGGAAAGCTTCTGGGAGGGCACGCGCGATCACGACGTCAGCCAGAACATAAGAGCGCTTCTGCGGCATATCGAAGGGGTGCCTCCGTATGCGATCCTCGATCTGGGCTGCGGCCCCGGACGCGATCTCAAGACTTTGCGCGCGCTCGGTCATGCGCCCGTCGGGCTGGAAGGCTCGGCGCGCTTTGCGGCGATGGCGCGCGACTACAGCGGATGTGAGGTCTGGGAGCAGGACTTCCTGGGCCTGGACCTGCCGCCGCGACGTTTCGACGCCGTGTTCGCCAACGCCGCGCTGTTTCACGTGCCGACGCAGGAATTGCCGCGCGTGCTGCGCGAGATCCGTGCGACGCTCAAAGCCCGCGGCATATTGTTCAGTTCGAATCCGCACGGCGACGACAGCGAGGGATGGAACCGCGGCCGCTACGGCGCCTACCTTCGACACCAGACTTGGCGCAGCTATCTTGCCGACGCGGGCTTCGTCGAGCTCGAGCACTACTACCGCCCGGCCGGGTTGCCGCGTGAGCAGCAACCGTGGCTCGCCACCGTCGTGCGAGCACCCTGAGCATGCGCATCCCGGCCGATGAAATCGAATTGACGGCCGTGCGCGCGCAAGGCGCCGGTGGCCAGAACGTCAACAAGGTCTCAAATGCCGTGCATCTGCGCTTCGACGTGAAGGGCTCGACATTGCCGGAAACGGTCAAGGTTCGGCTGCTTGCACGCGACGACCGGCGGATCACCGTGGAAGGCGTGGTGATCATTAAGGCACAACGCTATCGCAGCCTTGATCAGAATCGAGCCGACGCATTGGCGCGCCTGCAGCGGCTGGTCGACGCCGCCGCCGTGCCGCCGCGGCCGCGCAAGCCGACGAAGCCGACCCCGGGCTCACAGAAAAGGCGGGTCGATGCCAAGGTCCGACGCGGCGCGATCAAGTCGGCGCGCCGGCGCGTCGTCGACGATTGACGCCGACCGGCGTAGGGCCTTATTGCGTGGGGAAGAAGCTCCCCACCAGCAGATCGGTGACCAGGCTCCAGGTGTAGCGGCTGCGCACGTGGCGCGCGCCACGGCTGCCCATATCGCGCCACGCGTCACGATCGCGGGTCGCGCTCGTCATCAGCTCGAGCAGATGTTCGGGATCCGGTGCCAGTGCATCGCCGGCCGGATCTCCGCTCAAGTCCTGACGCTCGAGCCGACTGCGGATGCGCGCGCAAAACGTCGCGTCGGTGAACTCGTCGGTCGGGCCGCCGGCCGTGCAGATCACCGGAAGGCCGCAGCCCGCTGCCTCGAGGACCGGCAGATTGAAGCCTTCGGCGCGGTACGGCGCGACATAGACGTCGCAGGCGCGGTACAGATCGGCCATTTTGTCGCACGAATAAGTGCCACCGATGTAGATCATGCGACGCACGACCGTGTCGCGGGCCGAGGGCGGCAGCTCGTTCAGCGCCGCACTGACGAATTCCCGCGACGGATAGAGGCCGTCCGCGCCCTTGAGCACCAGCCTGACGTCTGGCGCGGTCGCGGCCGTTTGCGCAAAGGCTGCGACCAGCAGATCGATGCCCTTGTTCGGCGTCATCGCACCTACCGAGAGGAAAACCTGCTCGTGTGCGCCGATCTGCAATGCGCCGCGCGCCGCGGTCCGACGGACCAAATCGGGGCGTACGGCCTCAGGATCCACGCCGTGCGGAACGACGTGGATCCGCTCCGGCGGCAGGCCGAATCTCTCGTACGCGAGTGCGCACCAGCGCGAAGGCGTGACGATATCGATGGTATCCGGCAGCGCCGCGGCGGACGCGAGACCGCCGCGCTGCCTGTCCCGTAGGACCCGGTACTCCGGCGTGCCGAACACGAATTTGCGGCCAGATCGCGGCGCGGAAAAGTCGCTCTCCTCGGCGCGCATGCTGAACGTCGCTTCCGGTCGGTAACCGGGCTCCGGCGCGCGGAGCATCGCGATAGCGCGTTCCTGGTCCGGCGCCACGATGCCACCGGTCGGCTTCCAGGCGGGGTAATAGTACGGATAATCCCGAAAGCGCAGGTCGATGTCACCGCGACGCAGCAGGCAAAGGCAATGCGCCTGCGCCACCAGGGCATACGAATGGTGGATGAAACGCCAGCCTTCGATAAGCAGACGTCGCTGCAGCTTTACCCGCCCCCATGCCGGGCGTCGCCCCGGTTTTTCCGCAGCTACGCGACAGATCGACGTCGGGCCGCCCCGACCATCGACGGTCGAGATTAGAGCAAACGCGTTCCCGTGCCAAGTCGCTCTGTTTGTCGCTGCCCACGACTGTAGGACGCCGGTTGACAGCGCTTGCCCGATGATCGCATTGTGTCATCCACGGCCCATGGGCGCTGCAGCCATCCATCCGCGGTCGGGCCGCGTTAAGGAGACACCAAGGTGCAGCTGAACACACGGCAGATCGAGCGCTTCGACCGCGACGGCTACCTGTTCTTCGATTCTCTGTTCACGCCGCGCGAAATCGGCGTCCTGCGGGAAGAAGTACCACGGCTGTATGCGCAGAGTCGGATCGAAAACGTCCGGGAAAAAGGCAGCGATGCGGTGCGCACTAATTTTGCGGCGCACATGTACAGCGCGCCTTTCGCGCGCCTGGCGCGTCACCCGCGGATGATCGAGCCGGTCGTCGCGCTGTTCGGCGAGCAGGTCTACATGCATCAGTTCAAGATCAACGGCAAGATGGCGTTCGACGGCGATGTTTGGCAGTGGCATCAGGATTTCGGCACCTGGAGAAACGACGATGAGATGCCCGAGCCGCGGGCGATGAACATCGCGATCTTTCTCGACGAGGTCAACGAGTTCAACGGTCCGCTGATGTTCATCCCCGGCAGCCACAAGCTCGGCGTCATCGACGCCGAGCACGACACCTCGACCACCAGCTATCCGCTGTGGACGATCAATCACGCGACGATCGCGCAGCTGGTCGAGCGTGGCGGTATCGTCGCGCCGAAGGGCCCGGCGGGATCGATGCTGATGTTCCATTCCTGCCTGGTGCACGCCTCGACGTCGAATCTGTCGCCGTGGAATCGCGTCAGCGTCTACCTGAGCCTATGCGCGGTGTCCAATCACATTCGGCGCTTCAAGCGCCCCGAATACATCGCGCACCGCGATTTCACGCCAATCGAATGCCTGCCCGACGATTGCCTGCTTCGCGACTACCCGGTCGCGCTGCCGTGGCGCGACGGGACGCCTGAGGCGGCGCTGCAACCGGCGCTGGCGAGCCGACTGGCGGCGCAGACTTGAGCCTCTACGCCAAGCTGAACGAGCGCGCAGCGCAGGGCAAACCGCTGCGCGTCGGCATGATAGGCGCCGGGAAATTCGGTGCGATGTATCTGGCTCAGGTGCCGAAAACGCCCGGCGTGCACGTCGCGGCCATCGCCGACCTCGACCCGTCCGCAGCGCTCTCCAATCTTGCCCGCGTCGGCTGGCTGCCCGGGCGCAGCGCGGCACCATCGGTGGACGCCGCGCTCGCGCAAGGCACGACGCACGTCGGCGACGATTGGCAGGCGCTGGTACGGCATCCGAAGATCGACATCGTCGTCGAATGCACGGGCAATCCGATCGCGGCAGTCGAGCACTGTCTCGAAGCCTTCCGCCAGCGCAAGCACGTGGTGAACGTCACCGTCGAAGCCGACGCGCTGTGCGGCCCGCTGCTCGCGCGCAAGGCGGGCGAAGCCGGCGTCGTGTACAGCCTGGCTTTTGGCGATCAGCCGGCGCTGATCTGCGACCTGGTCGACTGGGCGCGGGCCGCAGGCTTCGGTGTCGTGGCCGCTGGCCGCGGCCACAAGTGGCTGCCGCAATTCGCGCAGTCGACGCCGGAGACGGTCTGGGGCCACTACGGGCTCACACCCGAGCAGGCGCGGATCGGTGGCCTCAATGCTAAGATGTTCAATTCGTTTCTCGACGGCTCGAAACCGTCGATCGAGTGCACGGCCGTATGCAACGCGACCGGGCTCTCGGCTCCTCCGCACGGCCTGACCTATCCGCCTGCGTCGATCGACCAGATCCCATCGGTATGCCGCCCGATCGGCGAAGGCGGCGTGCTGCACGATAAGGGCCAGGTCGAGGTGATCTCGTCGGTCGAGCGTGACGGCCGCCCGATCGCCTACGATATCCGCTTCGGCGTGTTCGTCGTGTTCGAGGGCGATACCGAATACGTGCGTAACTGTTTTCGCGAGTACATGGTCCGTACCGACGACAGCGGCCGCTATGCCTGCCTTTACAAGCGCTGGCATTTGATCGGCCTGGAAGTCGGCGTCTCGGTAGCGTCGGTCGGCTTGCGCGGCGAAGCTACCGGCGCCGCGACGTGCTTCAACGCCGACGCCGTCGCCACCGCTAAGCGGGACCTGCATGCCGGCGAGACGCTCGACGGCGAAGGCGGCTACACCGTCTGGGGCAAGCTCCTGCCGGCGGCGACGTCGCTGGCTGCCGGGGCCTTGCCGCTCGGGCTCGCGCATGGCGTCAGGTTGCTGCGCGCCGTCAGGCAGGGCGACGTGCTGCGTTGGTCCGATGTGGCGATCGACGAGACCCTCACCGCATTCCGGGCCCGCCGCGAAATGGAAGGGCTCTTCGGTCGCGCGGCGCCGCGCGAGCGCGTGGCCTAGCCGGTCGCGATGCTCTTGCCAGTACGGGCAGCTTGGCGTCAAGGCGCAATTCCTGAAGCTGTTGTGGTTTGTGCCCCTCAAATCTTCCGCCGCGAGCTGCTGAGCGGCGATCGCGCGAGCAGGGTCAGTCCGCCGCCTAGACGCCCAGCAGCGCTTGCGGAAGCACGCCGGCGTCGGCCGCGCGGGTAGGCGTATCGGTGGCAGGCTCCCCGAGCTCCGGCGGATCGGCGAGATATTGATGCACGAAGGCGATCGCCATGCTGCCTTCGCCGACGCCGGACGCCACGCGCTTGACCGAGCCGTGGCGCACGTCGCCGACGGCGAACACGCCGGGCACGCTGGTTTCGAGCAGGTACGGATCGCGCGATAGCGGCCAGGACCCCTGCTGGCCCGCGACCAGGTCCATGACGTCTCGGCCGGTGCAAAGATAGTCGCGCCCGTCGCGGATGACCGCCTGCGGCAGCCACGTGGTCTCCGCGTCGGCGCCGATGAAGACGAACAGCGCCTCGGTGGGCTCGCGGCGGCGGCGGCCTGTCGCACGATTTTCGACGACGATCGCCGCCAATCGGTCGGTTCCCTCGA
The DNA here is from genome assembly GCA_963776175.1 of uncultured beta proteobacterium. GTDB lineage: Bacteria > Pseudomonadota > Gammaproteobacteria > Burkholderiales > Casimicrobiaceae > PALSA-1003. The sequence continues at coordinate 189,329 of CAVZLP010000010.1, forward strand.
GCGCGACGACTTGGCTCCGCGCTTCGATGCGGACGTTGGGGCGACTTGCAAGCTGGTCGATCAGGTATTGCGACATGCTCCGCTCGAGCGACGGGCCGCGCACGATCAGCGTGACGGTGCGCGCGTAGTTGGCGAAGAACATCGCCGCCTGCCCTGCGGAGTTGCCGCCGCCGATCATGAAGATGTCGAGGCCGCGCGTGTTCAGCGCTTCGGTGCGTGCCGCGCCGTAGTAGACGCCGCGTCCGACCAGCATCGGCGCGTTCGGAAGATCGAGCTCCCTCCAGGCGACGCCGGTAGCGATGACGATGCTGCGCGTCTGGACGCGCTCGCCGTCCTCGAGCAGGATCGCGTGCGTCGCATCACGCGAAGCCATGTCGATGCCGGTCGCGCCGCGCGCCACCAGAATCTCGGCGCCGAAGCGCTTCGCCTGGCGCAATGCCCGCGCGGCGAGCTCGTCGCCGGCGACGCCGGTCGGAAAGCCAAGGTAGTTTTCGATGCGCGACGATGTGCCGGCCTGCCCGCCGGGCGCCTGGCGCTCGATCAGGATGGTGCTCAGTCCTTCGGAAGCCCCATACACGGCGGCCGCGAGGCCGGCCGGCCCGGCGCCGATGATCGCGACGTCGTAAGTGCTCCGCGATGGCGCCGTCTGCAATCCCAGGTGCACGGCGACGTCGCGAAACGACGGCGTGACCAGCCGCGTTGCGTCGGGAAAGATGAGCACCGGGTAAATCTCATCGGGTTGCGGCGTCGCCGCCAATCCGACCCGTGCCTCGGGATCGCGCGGATCGTACCAGCGAAATGCGACATGATTGCGCGCCAGGAAGTCGCGCAGCGCATGGCAGGCGAGGTCGTAACGGTGGCCGATGATGGTCACCGTCGCCAGCGGAGCTTCGGTCGCAAGCTGTTGCAGTCCCTCGATTCGCGTCGCCATCGTTCGCAGCAGGCGCGCGTTGAGCTCGGGACAGGCGACGATCAGCTCGCGGAAATCCGCCGCGTCGAGCCGGCAGACGCGCGAAGGCTCGCTCGCCCGAATGCTCGCGATCGCAGGTGAGCCGAGCAACAGCGGCAACTCGCCGCCGTAGTCCCCGGGGCCGTACTCGGTGATCGCGCGTTCGACGCCGGCGACCGACTTGTATACGGTCAACCGACCGGAGAGGAGGATGAAAAACGCCGGCAGCTCACCTTCCTGGATCAGCCATTCATTGGTTTGCAGCCCGATGTCCGCCGCGCGTCCGGCGATCGTGTCGAGCTCGGCGTCGGAAACGCCGGCCAGCAGCGGCACGGCACGCAGCATGTCGCCGGTGATCATCGGCGCATCATTGCTTGATCTGCGACGCCGCTTGCGATCGGAGGACGTCCACTCCTCAGTACGTTACCGGAAGCTGATCGAAAAAAGCGCGATCGACGAAACACCATCCCCACGCCTCGCCGGGCTCGAACGACTGGATCATCGGGTGCCCGGTCTCCCGGAAGTGCCGGGTCGCATGCTTGTTTCTCGACTCGTCGCAGCATCCGACGTGGCCGCAGGTCAGGCACAGGCGCAAATGCACCCAGTCGTCGCCGGTCTTCAGGCAATCCTCGCACCCGTTGGCGCTCGGGGTGACATCACGGATCTGGGCGAAATGCGGGCAAGTGTCCATCGCGGCAGACTTCTCCGGGTATCGTTCAATGCCGCATTCTATCCAATCGCGCGCCGGCTGCCGTCTGGTCGCCTCGTCGGCTGAACGCGTGCCTCATCGCGGCGTTCAAGGCGTGCGTCCGCATGCCGCCGATTCGCCCGGCTAGGTACGCTTGCCGAGTAGCCGGCTTATCGTCCCCAGTTCGGCGCGCCTCCGTACGGATAGCGATCGGCTATCCGGCGGCCCGACGATATCCGGCGATTGAGGTCTCCCGGCAGGTCCGGATAATCCCCGGGGCCGAAGGTGCGGCAATCGCCCTCGAAATTCGCATCACTGCAAAATATCCAGTAGCCGCTGTACACGCGCAGCGACGCTGCACGATCGTTGAAGTTGGTGCGGTCGAGGTTGCGCACGACATCGCGCTGGAGCTCGAACGACCGGCCGCGGAAGCCCTCGCCCTCGAAGAGCACCGCCCGTGCCGGCCCGCCGTATCCGGGTCCGGCAACCGGGGGCGGCGGCGCGGCTTGCGCGATTTCGCGCGCCGACGAGATACGCTTGTTGAGAGAGCCGTCTAGACTCGGGTACTCCCCAGGCTGCAGCCGCACGCACTGGCCGCTGAAGCGTGCGTCGGTGCAGACTTCCCAAACGCCGTCGCGCACGATGATCGATTCCGCACGATCGTTGAACTGGGTCCGATCGAGATCGGGCGTAGTTCCCCGCAAGGTCATCTGCCGGCCCTGGAATCCGGGGTTCTCGTACAGGATGATTTCGCCGGCCAGCGCCGCCGTCGCGGCGAGCCCGAAAGTGGCGGCGACTGCGATTCTTGTCACTGAACTCTTCATGGGTTCTCCTGGTTCGTTGACGAACTATAGGCGCGCGCGAGGGCGGCTAACCCGGGATCCGCGCCGGCGCCGTGCGCGTCTCGTCCAGCACTGGAGCAATTCGCGCGCCAAGCCGCGTCCCGTCGGCGCGCCTCCGACAACGTTCTGCATGGACGACAGGTCGGCCGCGCACCCTGCGCCGCAAATGCCTTTGCGGCCGGCATTTACCGATGCGATGCCCTGCGGCGGCGAACCGGCCGGTCACGCAATTGGGCGGCGTCATCGTGTGCCGTGCTGTAAATTGTGCAAATCGGGCGCTGCTTGCACGCACATTTTGTGGTCGTGGCTCGATGGGTGCAGGAGGCGACGCATCGCTATGGAGCGGGGACCATCACCAGGCGATCGAGCCCGGATTCTGCGCCCCAGACTTCGCCCGGCCGGCCAAGCATCTGGCGCACGTCGGCCCCGGCGCGATTCGACGGAATGCTGTCGAATTTTTCGCTGACAGGGTCGAAGCGGACGATCGCATTGGTGCTCCAGTCGGTCAGCCAGACCTTGTCCTTGTCGTCGACCCAGACCGCGTAGGCGTGGGCGTTGCCTGGCAGCTTCCATTCACGCCAGTTGCGCGCGGCGGGATCGTACATCCCGACCTGGCCGGTGTTCCAGTAGCTGACCCAGATCCTGCCGCGCGAATCCGACCACACGCGGCGGGCTCCCTGCGCGGGGGTGGGCGGATCGATCACCGTGGCTTCGCCGCTGTTGGTATCGACGCGCGCGATGTAGTTTCCGGCCAGCGAGGCAAAGTACACATCGCCCCCCGGCGTCGTCGTTATGCCGTAGGGTCCGCTTCCACGCGGCGCCTTCCACACCCGCACGTCGCCGGACGCTGGATCGAGCCGGCCGTAAATCCCGCTTTGTCCGGTAAACCAGATGCGGCCGCTCTTGTCGAACGTCGCCGTGTTGAGGTTGGCATTTCCCGCATCGCGCGGCAGCGGCCAGACCTTGATCTGATGCGTCTTAGGATCGACACGCACGATCGCGTTCTGGCCGCCGTCGGTAATCCAGGCCATGCCGTCCGGACCGACGATGACCCCATGCGGCGCCGACCGCGCGCCGAGGGCGATCTCCTCGAACTTGCCCGACTTCGGATCGAGTATGCCGAGCTTGCCGGTCGATTGCGCCGTGTAGAAGACCGGGCCGACGGCGGCCGGGCTTGCCGCGACATCGTGCGGGTGCGCGCCGCGCGAAACATCGAAATAGACCGGGGCGGCGGGAGCCGCGCGCGCATCGACGCCGGCGGTCGCCGCAGCGATCGATGCGAACAGAAAGATGCCGGTTCGTGCGATGTCCATCGTCGCCCCTGGATACGCGCGAGCTGCGCTCGCACCCCAAGTCAGCGATCCCACCGCCGCCTGCTTGCGGCGGGGCTTGGCTCTCAAGTGTAGAGGATTCCGCGCCGGGCCGCTCTGGCGTCCCCGGGGGCATGGGGGCGTCCGACGCCGCGACGGATTCACGCTCCGCGTGTTTCTCGCCGGTACAATGCCCTGCTTCACCCGCGCTGCCAGGCTACCAGGAGGAAACGCATGGTCGCACTCCGAACACTAGGGCAAGATCCCGCGCTCAGGCTGCTATTCGCGCTCCTCTGCTGCGTCGGCGTTTCGACGCCGACCGCTCATGCGGGTGATGGCGCCGACTATCCCAATCGCGCCCGATCAGGACTCGTCGTGCCGTTCGCGGCGGGAACGCAGCTCGATCTCACCGGGCGCATTGTCGCGGCCAAGCTCGCGGACGCGCTCGGCCAGCCGGTCGTCGTCGACAATCGGCCCGGCGCGTCGGGTAACATCGGCAGCGACGCTGTTGCAAAGGCGGCTCCCGACGGCTACACGCTCCTTCTCACCGGGTCGTTCATCACCAGCCTGCCGAGTACGATGGGCTCGCGCGCGGTTGATCCGATCGCCGCGTTCGCCCCGATCAGCAAGATCAGCGAGCCGCCGATGATGATCGTCGTCAATCCCGCGCTGCGCGTGAATAGCCTCGACGAGCTCGTTGCGCTCGCGCGCAAGGCGCCGGGCAAGATCGCCTACTCGACCCCCGGCGTCGGCACCTCGCAGCATCTTGCTGCGACGATGCTGCAGCAACGCACCGGCATCGAGCTGCTGCACGTCCCGTACGCCAACGGCGGCCAGGCCTTGAACGACGTCGTGTCGGGCGTCGTGCCGGTGTATTTCAGCTACATCGGCGCCGTCGAGTCGTTCCTGCGCAGCGGGCAGTTGAAGGCGCTGGCCGTGGCGACCGGAAAGCGCGCAACCAACTGGCCGGACGTGCCGACCGTGGCCGAACTGGGCTACAAGGACTTTGCGGTAACCTCGTGGAATTGCATGCTGGCGCCAGCGGGCACGTCACCGGAAATCATCGAGCGGCTCCACGGCGAGCTCGCCCGCATCGTGCAACAGCCCGACGTGCGATCGCAATTCTTGACCATGGGTAGCGAGCCCATGTCGAACACGCCCGAACAATTCAGCGCCGAGCTCAAGGCGGCGGTCGCGCGCTGGTCCGACGTGGCCAGGCTCGCCGGGATACGGGTCGACTGACGCCGCAGCCGCCGGTTACGCGGCGGGCGTCCGTATCATCGCGACGTGAATGTGGCACGCCGATGCCGGCGGCGAGGCGCGTGCCGGTTGCGTCGCGCCTCCTGCGGGCATACGATGCGCACTTCGGTTGCCCGAGGAATCACCATGCACAAGATTGCGCTTTATGCGGCCGCTTTCGGCGTCGTTATCGGCGCGTCGAGCGTTCCCGCCGAGGCCATGATCTGCAACATCGTCTACGATCGCAACGATCAGGTGATCTATCGCGACACCACACCGCCACTCGATCTGAGCGACGGTGGCGCCAGGGCGCGCGCGGCGATGCGTCAGCGCGGCGAATATCTGATGGTGATCGACGCCGATCGCTGCGCGCAGGTCGTGCCTACGACGGCCACCTCGAGCGCGGCAAGCGTGGAGGACATCGTTGCGGGAATGCGGCCGTACCTGGGCCGCGCCGGCGGCAGAGCGACGGCCGGCGGGGCGGCCGCAGGCGGGACCGGCAGCAGCGTCCGCACGGCGGCGCCTGCCGCGGCGAGCTCGTCGCGCGGCAGCTCGACCCGGACGTATTAGCAAGCAGCGGCCGTTCGCGTCGCTGCGAATGGCCGCCGCGGCGCGACGCCGAGCCTCAACCCTCGTACTTGAACGACAGCGCGACGCGGGCGCGGTACGCCGCGACCTTGCCGTTCTCGACTCTCATATCCAGTTTGACGATGTCGGCAATGCGCAGATCGCGCAGCGAGCCTGCCGCCGTTTCGACCGCGCGCCTGGCCGCGTCCTCCCATGAAACCTGACTGGTGCCGACCAACTCGGTGATCCGATAGACGCTCTCGCCTGCGGCGGATTTTCTGCTCTTTGCCTTTCCTTTTGCCTTTGCCATGCGTTCCTCCTGGTCAACCGCGTTGATTGCCATTCTTTTTATTCCGAGGCATCGGCATTGTCAATGCATGCCTGCACGTCGATCGCCCGTCGCGCGCTCGGCCTCCGACATCTGCGTGATAGCGTCCGGTCCCACCTCGGGTTCCGAGTGAGGCGGCGCGAGGCCCGGCGGCAGCAATGCTAAACTTATGGCGATTGCGCGACATGCCGGCCCGCGACTCGATGGATCGATGGCTGGCCGAACCCGCGCCTCATTCGCCGTGCGCACGCCTCACGCTTCCGGCAAGGACAAAGCGATGCCCAAGGTGGCGGTCATCCAGCAAGCCCCGGCCGTGCTCGATCGCGCCGCGAGCTTGCGTGAAGCGGTGCGATGGGTCGAGGCAGCAGCAGCAGCCGGCGCGGCGCTGATCGTCCTGCCCGAGTCGTTCGTGCCCTGTTATCCGGCCTGGATCTGGCGATTGCGTCCCGGCCCAGACGGCGCGCTTACGGCGAAACTCCATGCGCGGCTCGTCGACAACGCGGTCAGCGTCGGCCGCGGCGACCTCGCGCCGCTGTGTACCGCGGCGCGCGAGCATAGGGTGACGATCGTCTGCGGCATGACCGAGCGGGACGACGACTTGAGCCGCGGTACGATCTACAACACCGCGGTGGTTATCGGTCCCGACGGCGTTTTGCGCAACAAGCACCGCAAGCTGATGCCGACCAATCCGGAACGGATGATTTGGGGCTTTGGCGACGGCTCGACGCTCAACGTCGTCGACACGCCCTGCGGCCGGATCGCGACGATGATCTGCTGGGAGAGCTACATGCCGCTCGCCCGCTACGCGCTGTACGCGCAGGGCGTCGAAGTCTACATCGCACCGACCTACGACAGCGGCGATGGCTGGATCGGAACGATGCAGCACATCGCGCGCGAAGGCTGCTGCTGGGTCATCGGCAGCGGGACGCTACTCAACGCGCGCGACCTGCCTGCCGATTTTCCCGACAAGGCGCGGCTCTATCCCGACGCCGACGAATGGATCAACGATGGCGACTCGGTCGTCGTCGCGCCCGCCGGCGGCATCGTCGCCGGACCGCTGCGGAGGGAAGCCGGAATTCTTTACGCCGACATCGACCTCGACGCGGTCGCCGCGGCGCGCCGGCGCATCGACGTTGCCGGACACTATGCGCGTCCCGACGTCTTCCGCCTGCACGTCAACCGGCAACCGCAGTCGCCGATCAGTTTCGATTGAGGGCGACCGCATGGTTCGGCAAGAGCGCGCCGCAGTGCCGCGGCAGATCCCTCCGACAACGCTCGCGGCAATGAAGCAAGGCGCGATCGAGGCGGCGCATCGTGCCTATGCGCCATATTCGCGCTTCGCGGTCGGCGCCGCGGTGTTGAGCGCCGACGGCCGTATCTACACCGGCGCCAACGTCGAGAATGCATCGTTCGGGCTGTCGATCTGCGCCGAGCGCAACGCGATTTTCCGCGCCGTCGCCGAAGGCGCGCGGCGGATCGACGCGGTAGTCGTCTACACGCCGACCGGTAGCGCGACGCCGCCCTGCGGGGCTTGCCGCCAGGTGCTCTGCGAGTTCGGCGCAGACGCGATGGTCGTCTGCTGCAGCGACGACGGCGCCTCCGACCGCCACTACCGCCTTGCCGAGCTGCTGCCGGACGCGTTCGGGCCGCGCCACCTGTAACGTCACCACGATCGACAACAAGGAGACTCTTGATGACCTCGTCTGCGAAGACAGCCATCGTCACCGGTGCCGGCAGCGGCATCGGTCGCGCCGTCGCGCTTGCGCTGCTGAACGACGGCTATCGCGTCGCGCTCGCCGGTCGCCGCCGCGATGCCCTCGATCAAACGGTGTCCGCGGCCGGGAGCGGGGCCAGTCGGGTGCTGGCCGTGCCGACCGACGTCAGCGACGCGGCGGCAGTACGGGCGCTATTCGCCAAGGTCGGGGATGCGTTCGGTCGTCTCGACCTGCTGTTCAACAACGCCGGCGTCGGGGCGCCGGGCATCAACCTCGAAGACTTGAGCGTCGAGCAATGGAAGACCGTGGTCGACATCAATCTCACCGGCGTGTTCCTGTGCATGCAGGAGGCGTTCCGGATGATGAAAAGCCAGGAGCCCCGCGGCGGGCGCATCATCAACAACGGCTCGATTTCGGCGCATGCGCCACGCCCGAACTCGGCGCCGTACACGGCGACCAAACACGCGATCACGGGACTGACCAAGTCGGCGTCGCTCGATGGCAGGAAATACGACATCGCCTGCGGCCAGATCGACATCGGCAACGCAGCGACCGACCTGGCGGCGCGGATGGCCAAGGGCGTGCCGCAGGCCAACGGACAGGTGGCCGTCGAGCCGCTGATGGACGTCGGGCACGTGGCGAGCGCGGTCGTCTATATGGCGAGCTTGCCGCTGGACGCCAACGTCCAATTCATGACCATCATGGCGACCAAGATGCCTTTTGTGGGGCGCGGCTAACGTCGGGCGAGCCTTACCGCGGGTCGACGCGCCGTCCGGCGGCCCTCGCTTCGCGTCAATCGTGATCGGGGCTCGGCCCCCCTGGGCACTGCGGCACCTGGCCCCAATGGCCTTCGCAATACCGCAGGCGGACCTGCTGCTCACACATCAGGTGAGGCAGGAATCCACCAGGGCAGCGGCCGATCGCTTCGTTCATCTGCTGCCAGGGATCCGTACGTGGTGCCGGCTGCGGGGATGCCGGTGCCGGGGCCGGGGGCGGCTCGCGAACGATCTCGATTTCCTTCGGAGGCTCGGTCGCGGGCGCGACGGGTTTCGAAACGGCGGTAGCGCGCTTGGGTGTTGTCGGCTTGACCGGTGCGGGTGAATGCGGAACGAGTTCGCGCTCGACGATAGGCGGAAGCGGCGGCAGCGCCGACGGAGCCGGCGCCACCTCGGTTGCCTTCACTTCCGCTGGCTCGACGCCGGCCGCTGACGTCGCCTGCTGAGGCGCGGGCGGGCTTGCGGACGAAGCGGGGCTAACGTCAGATCCGTTGGGTGTATGGCTCGGCAGGTACCACCCGGCTACCGCGGCGAGCACCACGCCGATCGACAATAGCACCCACAGCAAAGAGCGCGAACCGGTGGTCCCGTGGGAGGCGGCGGGCGACGGCGGGGCCTCCGCTGTCGCGGCTTGTGCATTGCGGGCAGCCCGCTTGGCCTTGGCTTTCGACGAAGCACCCGACCGGCGCAACCGTGAAAGCGTGCGCGAAACGGTGCCTGTCCCGGCCAGGGCCAGCAGCGGCTGCGTGATCGTCGCATCGTACGCGCGCTTGCGCGCAGCGCGACAATCGGTACAAAGTTTCGCCCCGGCTGCGCTAGGTCGTCCGCAGATCTGGCAACTCATCGGCTCCCCTGGAGAGTCGCACCGGGCCGACTCCCCGGCGAGGTCGCTATGATAACGTCATGAACGCCGCTTGTCCTGCCTCACTTCGCGTCGGCCGCCCCCGCACTCACGGGAGCCCCAGCGTATGAAGGCTACAGCGTGCGCAGGTGGCGCGCCCGTATGGGGGTCATCAGCATGCCCGCAATCGACTGAAAGGACTCGTCGGCGAGGTTGGCCAGACCAAACCGGGGCGGGATCGCAGGATCCGGTGCGCGGTAGCTGCCGAAGATCCGATCCCAGAACGAAAAGCATTGTCCGTAATTGGAATTGGTCGCGGGCGCTTCCGGCAGGTGGTGCACGCGATGCATCGCCGGCGTCACCAGCAGCCATCGCAACGCCCGCTCGCACCAAGCCGGATAAGCGATGTTCGCATGCTGCGCCATGCTGAGCGGATTGATCAGCAGCGTACGCGCCGCTTCGATCCACAACGGAAGCCCGAGCAGCAGGTACAGCGCGAGCTTCACCGCGACGTCGATCGCGACTTCGACCGGATGGTGGCGAATGCTGGTGCTGACATCGACTTGCGCATCGGAATGGTGCACCGAATGCATGAGCCACAACCAGCGCTGTGCGTGGAACAGCCTGTGGACGGCGTACGTGGACAGATCCATGACGACGAACGCCACGACCAGCTGAACGATCAACGGCAGCGGTGTCAGCAGTCCCGGCGGCGTGATCGTCAGCCGCGACGGAATGTCCAGCAGCCAGGCGCCGACCAGTCCGTCGGCGACCGCGACCACGCACACGAATAACGCGAGGTTGCGCAGCACGTGCCGGCGGCGCGACGACATGCCTCGCACCAACGGCATCCCGTCCTCCCACAGCAGCAGGAACGCGAACGTACCCGCCATCAGCCCGTAATAGGCGATGCGAAGCAGCGACAGCATGTCGTTCATGGCCATCGTCGATGGGAACTACACGCGTTCACGCTCGCGCGCAGCGCCGCTTGCAGCGCTATTTTTTCTTGCGCCGGACGACCAGCCCGGCGGCAACGCCAACGGCGACGACGAGGCCGATCAGCCCGAATTCGTCGAGCGTCGGCACCTGGAAGAATACGGCCGAGTTGGTGCCGGCGAACGCTGGCATCGAGAAGAGCAGTGCAGCAGCAGTAGCAAAATACTTCATGGATCCCCCTGAGTAGTCACCGCGTTTCATTGTCGGTGGCCGTCGCCGAACCGTCAAGGCATAGACGGCGCTGCGCGCTGCTAACGACCCGATTCCCTGGGCGCGCCCGGACATTGCGGCACTTTGCCCCAATAGCCCTCGCAATACTGCAGTCCAACGCTCTGCTCGCATCCGATGCGGCGGAAAAAATCCTCGCGCTTGCAGCGCGCCATCGCTTCATTCATCTGCTGCCAGCGATCGGGTTGCGGTGCCGCGGCCGGTGCCGGCGTCCGCGCGACCGCAGCGGGCGCCGCGGGCGGGGTCTCGGTCGACCCGGCGCCGGCGGCAGGCGCCGGTGACGACGCCGGCCGCGTCGCTTTCGTGCCGGCAGCCGCGGTGGCCTTGGTCGGCGCGCCCGCGGGAGCGCCGGTTTGCCCCGCAGCAGATTTCGATGCGTCCGCGGCCGATCCGGGCGCGACAGCCTGATCCTTGTTCGCGTCGGGCGTGTCCCCTATCTGGGTCGGCGGCTGGGCAGGCGGCGCGCTCGCGTCTTTCGCGCCGTCGACTGGCGCCGGCGCAGCCGCGCTGTCCGAGGCCTTGCCGGGCTCCGTCGCGGTAGTCGTGTCTTTCGCGTCACCCGATTGCGAAACGCGGTAGGCGACAAACCCGCCGATGCCGAGCACGGCAACCAGCGCGAGCATGGCGGCGATCATTCCGAGCTTGGGCGGGCCGCCGGCGATCGGCACAGAGGACACAGCTGCGGGTGCCGCAATCGCGGCAGCGGCGGGCGCGGCGGTGGCCGGAATGCGCGGCGGGATCGTTGCACCGGACGCAGCTGCGGCCGGCCTAGCCGGTGCGGCGGGCGCGGCGGCGGGAGGGGTTGGGGCGGGTGTGGCGGGGCCGCGACGGCGCCGGTTCGGCCGGCAGAGTCGTCCCGCACTGGACGCAAAACCTGGCGCCCGGCTGCGTTTCGTAACCGCAGGTCGTGCATTTCATCGTCCTTCCTCCGTTTGCCGTCGAGAACGCGGCATGCGCCGCCGGCGCTGCGCGGCGTCGATGCGGGCCGCGTAAGTGTAACCCGGCGCCGCGCGCCGTGTCGCGACCGGGGCCGGCGGGAGACCCTGCGCTAGAGCGCCCGCCGCCACGTTTCTGCGACCAGGTCGCGTCCGAAGCTGTGATGCGCCTTGCGCCCCGTGCAGCGAAAGCCTGCCTGCTCGTAAAGGTGCCGCGCCGCGGCGAGTTCGCTTTGCGTCCATAAGACCATGCTGCGATAGCCGGCTCGGCGCGCGAAGCCGATGCATTCGCTGACCAGCCGCGCACCCAGGCCACGCCCGCGCGCCTCGGGTTCGACCAGCAACAGACGCAGCTTGGCGACGTCGGCCGACTGCCGCACGACGAACACCGAGCCGACGTTTGCCCCGCCGCAGTCGGCGATCCAGCAACGTTCATGCCGGGCGTCGAAGCGCCGCACGAATCGGGCGACGATGGCAGCGACCAGCGCCTCGAATTGCGCGTCGTAGCCGTATTCGCGCGCATAGACCTCGCCGTGTCGCTGCACGACCCAGCCGATGTCGCCGGGATGCGGCCCACGCAGCGCAATAGGACCTTGCCGCATCGCATGCGCATCGAGCAGCCCTTCGATCGCGGCCGTCGCCGCGACCAGTCGCCGCTGATCCGCGGCGGCGAGCCTGTCGAGCAGCGCGCCGGCCTGGTCGTGCGACCGCCGGTCCAGCGGTGCGAACGCCTGCCGCCCTTTGCGCGTCAGCGCCAGCAAGTGCCGCCGGGCGTCAGCCGCGCTCGGGCGGCGGCGCAGCATTCCTTTCGCCTCGAACCCGTGCACGATGCGGCTCAAATAGCCTTCGTCCAGACCGAGCCTTGCCGACAGTTCGCTCGCGGTCGGCGCGTCGACGTCCTCCGTCTCCGGGTGCGCCAGCTCGTAGAGCACGCGCACCTGCGCCAGCGAAAACGGGCTGTCGAGCAGGCCCTCCTGCAGCACGCCGATCCGCTGCGTGTAGAAACGGTTGAATCGGCGCAGCGCGGCAATCCGCGCCTCGCGCAATGCCTTGTCCGCCGCCGGCTTAGCCATCGCATCGTCTCTTTCGGCCCGAAAGGCAGGCCGCCGATGCGACTGTCCCGCCAATCAGTTGCTTTTGTCAACTAATCGGCGACGCTCCCCTCGGCTTCAGCCGACGTGTCGGCGCAGGAAATCGAGCGTTCGCTGCCGCGCCAGCGTCGCCGCGGCGGCATCGTACGAGCCGCGCTGGTCGCAATTGAAGCCGTGATCGGCGGCGTAGATGTAGACGCCGACGTCGGGGTGCGCGGCGGCGAAGGCCTGCACGCCGGCGACCGGAATCACATGATCGCGCTCGCCGAAATGCGCGATGACCGGACATTTGGGCTGCTCGGCGGCCGCTTCGAGCATGCCGCCGCCGTAGTACGGCACCGCACAGGCAAAGCCCTTCAGCCGGCACGCAGCCAGCCAGGTGATCAAGCCGCCCCAGCAGTAGCCGACGACGCCGACGCGACCGGCGGCCGCGACCGCGGCGCGGGCCGCGTCGACGTCGAGCAGTGCCGCGTCCGCGCCTGCCTTGGCCTTGAATTCTCGGCCGCGGGCGATGTCGGCCGCGGTGTAGCCCAGGTCGACGCCTTTTTCGTTGCGGTCGAACAGCGCCGGCGCGATCACGCGATAGCCGTCGGCGGCGTAACCGTCGCAGACGGCGCGAATGTGACTGTTGACGCCGAAGATCTCCTGGACGACCACCAGGCCGCCCCGCGGCGGGCCGTCCGGTTCGGCGCGGTACGCCGCCAGGCGGAATCCGTCGCCGGCGGAGAGTTCAGTCATCGTTCCCATCGCAGGTTTCCTTGGTTGGCCTCGAGCGCACATTATCGCATCGCCGATGGTCGCTCCGGACGGTGCGCCTCGGCGTGGGATAATGGGTTTGCGTCATTCGTCTACCGGGATCGTGCCATGAAACTCAACACCAAGAAGATCGAGGCCCTGATCGGCGAACTGCTGGTCGAAATCGGCGAGGACCCGCATCGGGAAGGTCTCGTCAAGACGCCGCAACGGGTCGCGCAGGCGATCGAATTCCTCACCTCCGGCAACAGGACCGATCCGCAAAAGCTGATCAACGGCGCGGTCTTCACGCAGGCGACCAACAGCATGGTCATCGTCAAGAACATCGAGGTCTATAGCCTGTGCGAGCACCACATGCTTCCGTTCTTCGGCCGCTGTCACATCGGGTACATACCCAGCGGCCGTGTGTTCGGCGTGTCCAAGCTCGCACGCCTGGTCGACATGTACGCACGCCGGCTGCAGCTGCAGGAACGGCTTACCGAGCAGATCTCGCAGGAAGTGATGGATTCGGTCGCCGCCAAGGGCGTCGGCGTGATGATCGAGGCGCGCCATCTGTGCATGATGATGCGCGGCGTCGAAAAGCAGAATTCGGTGATGATCACCTCGTCGGTGCTCGGAACCTTCCGCGAATCGACGGCCACGCGCGAGGAGTTTCTCGCGCTGATCGGCAATCGCGCGACCTAAACGGGAGCCACCCGACTCTTACGGGGCGCTCAGGCTTCCAGCCACCAGCGGAAGAGCGTCCCGGCGCAGCTTCTGGCCCCGCGCGCAGCCAAAGGAGGCAGGCGCAGCGGTCGCAGGAACATCTCGACCGGCAGGTCGCGCGGAGCAAACCGACGTGCCACCGAAGAGATGCGGCCGCGGAATGCCCGGTATTCCTCGTCGACCGAGCCGGTGCCGTGACGCGTCGCCTGCCACAGATGCCGGAAGGCGATGCGGCCGTCGTCGTCTGCGGTCTGCAGCAACCGACGGGTCATCGTGCGGCCGACGCGCCAGCGGCCGTGGCGTTCGCGCTCCTGATAGCGCCGGAAATAGCGATAGAAATGCTTGTAGTGGCGGACCTCGTCGGCATAGATGTGCGCGGCCAGGTCCTTCAGTACCGGCTCGTCCGCGTACGCGCGCATCGCGCCGTACAGCGTCGCCGTGCCCATTTCGACGACGCAACGTGCAGCCAGTTCGAGAGCACGCGCGGGTTCCAGCTCGGGGACCGTGCAAGTCTGGCGGTATTCGTCGAAAAAGCTGTCGTAGGTGCGCTGCCAGTCGAAATCCGGCCAGATTCTTTCGACGTATGCACGGAGCGCCGCGCCGTGCTGAACCTCTTCGTGCTCCCACGACTCGGCAAGCCAGCCGGCAACCACCTCGTCACCGTCGAAGTAGGACACCAGATTGTGCGCATACAGATCCGATCCGGTTTCGACGAACGAGGCCATCGTCACCATCTCGAAAAGCGTCTTGTTGTCTGCCACCCGCGCGCGATCGGCCCCGGCGTAGTCGATGTCAGCAAGCTGCCAGGCGCCGCGCGCACGCCAAGCCCGGGCTGACGCGCCCGCCGCCCGCGGTTCCGGCGTTCGTGCATTAAGCATCGCTTCTCTCCCTGTCTTTGTCCTAAGACAGCGTCCAGGGCAGAAAGTCCCCAGTTGCAGACAACAACATGCCTCCGTACCGCGAAACTTGCAATAGTCTTTGTCCGGCCCCCACGGCCCGCGGCTAGAATCGCCGTTTCGGTGCGCCCCTTCCCCGCGTGCAGCGCTTTGTCGATATCCTGGGTCTCACCGCCCCCCTTTTTCTGCTGGTGCTGTTGGGCTATGGCCTTGCCCGCTGGGCGAAGTGGCCGCATGCGGTGGGCGACGCGCTGACCCGGTTCGTCTTCTCGGTCGCCGTGCCGGCGCTGCTATTCAGGTTGATGAGCGATTTTTCGCGGCTGCCGCCGGTCGATGCCCGGCTGCTGATCGCGTTTTTCGGTGGCTGTCTGATCGTATTTATGATCGGCCGACTACTCGCCGCCCGGCTGTTTTCGATGGACGGGGTCGCGCAATCGGTATTCGCGCTGGGCGGCATTTTCGCCAACAACGTGCTGCTGGGCGTGCCGCTGGCGCGAATGACCTTGGGTGAACGCTCGATTCCGGTCGTCTCTCTGGTGCTCGTATTCAATTCGCTGACCCTGTGGACGCTGGTGACCGTTTCGGTCGAATGGGCGCGCCACCGCAAGCTGTCGTGGGCCGGCTATCTGCAGGCGGCCAGAGCGGTGGTGCTCAATCCGGTCGTCGCAGGAATCTTGCTGGGGACTGGCTGGGGCCTGGTCGCCTTGCCGCTTCCTCCTGTCGTCGACCGCACGGTCGAGCTGGTCAGCCAAGCCGCCGTGCCACTGTCGTTGATCGCTCTGGGCATGGGATTGGCCGCGTTTGGCATCCGCGAGGGATTGCCGATCAGCATTGCCATCTGCGCGCTCAAGCTCTTCGCGCAGCCGCTCGCCGTCTACCTGATCGCCCGAGCTCTCGCGCTGCCGGCGCTGGAAACGCAGGTGATCGTACTGCTGGCCGCACTGCCGGTCGGAGCCAACGTCTATCTGATGTCGCGCCAGTTCAACACGCTGGGCGGTCCTGTGGCCGCAAGCCTGGTCATCTCGACTGTTCTGGCCGCTGCCACGACGCCGCTGTTGCTGGCGCTCCTTCCCGGCCCGCTGCACTGATCCGGCGCCACCGCGTATCGTTGGCAGAATGCGATACTCGGCAGGGCGCACGACACTCCTGGAGACAACGATGCCCGAAAGCTTGCGCCGAGTCGCAGTTATCGGCAGCGCGCGGATTCCTTTTGCACGCAGCAACACCCGCTACGTGGATGCCGGCAATGCGGACATGCTCACCGCAGCGTTCGCGGCACTGGTCGGGCGTTTCGGGCTCAAAGGCGTGCAGCTCGGCGAAGTGGCGGCTGGCGCCGTGATCAAGCACCCGCGCGACTGGAACCTGACCCGGGAAGCTTCGCTCGGCGCCGGTTTGCATTCGCATACGCCGGCCTACGATGTCCAGCGCGCCTGCGGCACGAGCCTCACCACTGCGATCCAGATCGGCCAGCGGATCGCGTTGGGCGAGATCGATGTCGGCATCGCCGGCGGCGTCGACACGACCAGCGACGTGCCGATCGGTTACAGCCGCGCATTGAACCGCATCGCGCTCGACAGCGCGCGCGGCAGGACCTGGGGCGCGCGCATCAAACCGTGGCTCAAGCTCAGGCCGGCGGATCTGAAGCCCGCCACACCCGGCGTCGTCGAACCCCGCACCGGACTGTCGATGGGTGAGCACTGCGAACGGATGGCCAAGGACTGGCGAATCGGCCGCGCCGAGCAGGACGAACTCGCCTACCGTAGTCACATGAATGCAGCCACGGCCTGGAAGAGCGGATTCTATGACGACCTCGTCGTGCCGTTCGCAGGCCTCGAGCGCGACAACAACGTGCGGGCCGACACGACGCTGTCGAAGCTCGCCGCGCTGAAGCCGGTGTACGACCGAACCGCCGCAGGCACGCTGACCGCGGGCAACAGCACTCCGCTGACCGACGGGGCTTCGTGCGTGCTGCTGGCCTCCGACGCTTGGGCGAAGTCGCGCGGGGTCGCCGCGCAGGCGTATCTGACGCATTGGTCGGTCGCCGCCGTCGATTTCGCCGGCATCGGCGGACCGCCGGAAGGCTTGCTGATGGCGCCGACCTACGCCGTGCCGGCGATGCTCGATCGCGCGGGCCTTACGCTGCAGGACTTCGATATCTATGAGATCCACGAAGCGTTCGCCGCGCAGGTTCTCTGCACACTCGCCGCTTGGGAGTCCGACGACTATTGCCGCTCCACGCTCAAGCGGGAGAGCGCGCTCGGCGGCATCGATCGCTCGAAGCTCAATCCTTGCGGCGGCAGCGTCGCACTCGGCCATCCGTTCGCCGCGACCGGCACGCGCATCGTCGGCACGCTGGCCAAGCAATTACAGCAGCGCGGCGCGGGACGCGGGCTGATCTCGATCTGCACTGCCGGCGGCATGGGCGTCACCGCGATCCTCGAACGCTGAACCAAGCGTCTGCGCTACAATTTCGCCTCCGCAACTTCGCGAGGCAGCGCATGGCGCTCAAACGCCGCAAAGGGCCCGACGGCACGCTGGTCGTCGTCGAGCATACGTCGAAGATTCTCGACGGCAATGCGCTGGGCGATCCCCACGTGCGCAAGCTCGGCGTCTGGCTGCCGCCGCAATACGATGGCGGAGCGGGCAACGGTCGCGGCCGTCGCTTTCCGGTCCTGTGGGACATGGTCGGCTTCACCGGATCGGGGCTCGCCCATGTCAACTGGAAGCCGTTTTCCGACAACGTCCCCGAGCGGGCGGCGCGGCTGATCCACGAGCGCAAGATGGGACCGGCGATCATCGTCTTTCCCGACTGTTTCACCGCGCTCGGCGGCAACCAGTACGTCAACTCGTCGGCGATCGGCAACTACGCCGACTACCTGACACGCGAGCTGATCCCCTTCGTCGACCGCGAGTTCCGCACACTCGCATCGCGCGACCACCGCGGTTGTTTCGGCAAATCGTCCGGCGGCTACGGCGCGATCATCCACGGCATGAAATACGCGCAGCACTGGGGAGCGATCGCCGATCATTCCGGTGATTCGTATTTCGATTTCGTCTACTGGCACGACTGGCCGAACACGCTCAACGACCTGGCGCGGTTCCGGCCGGTCAAGCGCAAGGCAGGCCGGTACGATGCCCTACGCGAAGGCCATCGCGCGCATCTTGCCGACGGCTGCGACGACGGACGGGTCAAGCGTTTCCTCGAGCACGTCTGGGAAACCGAGAAGCTGTCGGTCGCGGAAGGGCACACGATCATGAATCTGTGCATGGCCGCCACCTACGATCCTGATCCGAAGGCGCCACTCGGGTTTCGATTGCCGTTCAATCTGGAGACGGGCGAGCCGATCGCCAAGCGCTGGAAAAACTGGCTTCTCCACGACCCGATCAAGCTAGTCGCGAAGCACAAGGCAAGCCTCAAATCGCTGCACGGCATCTATATCGATTGCGGCTGGCGCGACCAGTACCACATTCACTATGGCACCCGCATCCTGTCGGCGCGCTTGGCGCAGGCCGGGATAGCGCACACCTACGAGGAATACGACGACAATCACTCCGACGTCGATTACCGGATGAATGTCAGCCTTCCCTTCCTGTACCGCGCGCTGAAGCCCTAAGTGGAAGGCCGGTCGCGGTGCAGGCCGCGGCATGCGATCGAACGGAGCTGCGATGGCCGATGACAAGAACGTTCTGGGTAAACCGCTCGCGCCGTGTTCGAACTCGCCTCGGACAGGGTTCTATCGCGACGGCTGCTGCAACACAGGCGCCGAGGACCTCGGCCTCCACGTGATTTGCGCGCAGATGACGGCGGAGTTTCTGGCTTATTCGTGCGAGCACGGCAACGACTTGTCGACGCCGGTCCCCGAGCACGGATTTGCCGGGCTGCGACCGGGTGATCGCTGGTGCGTGTGCGCCGGGCGCTGGCGCGAGGCTTTCGAGGCAGGTCATGCGCCGCCGGTCGTCCTGTCCGCGACGCATGAGGAAACGCTGGCGATCGTTCCACTCGAGGTGCTCAAGCGCCATGCGCTCGATGCAAGCTGACCGTCGGCTGCGGCGCCGGCGTTGAGAGCGGGCGATGAGCGTCGATCCAGCCCCGCCGCTGTCGCCACCCTCCCGGCGGGCGCTGTTCCTGGGCTTCCTCATCGTCGGAATGCAGGGATTCGGCGGAGTGATGCCGTTCGCGCGACGCATGCTGGTCGAGCAGCGCCGCTGGCTCAGCGAGCGCGAATTCATCGAAGTGCTGTCGCTGTCGCAATTCCTGCCCGGTCCGAACATCGTCAACGTTTCGATCATCGTCGGCAGCCGCTTCCGCGGGCCGTCGGGATCGGTGGCGGCTTCACTCGGCCTGATGCTGATGCCGTTCCTGATCGTCCTCGCGCTTGCGGCGCTTTACGCGCAATTCGCCGCGATCGACGCCGTGCGCAGCGCGACCAACGGCGTATCCGCGGCAGCGACCGGACTGGTGATCGCCATGGGCATCAAGATGGCGCATCCGCTCAAGGGCATCGCATGGCAGATAGCGATGGGCGCGCTGGCGTTCGTCGCGATCGGACTGTTGCGCATTCCTCTGCTCTGGGCGCTGGCGATGCTCGCACCGGTATCGATCGCAATCGCGTGGTGGACGAAGCGATGAACGTGCCGCTATTGGCCGACCTCGCGCAGCAATTCGCGCTGCTCTCGTTTCTGGCCATAGGCGGGGTCAACGCGCTGATCCCGGAGATCCATCGCCGCGTCGTCGACAACGCGCATTGGCTAACCGACGTCGATTTCGCGCAGGCGTTTGCGATCGCGCAGGCGGCACCGGGTCCGAATATGCTGATCGTCAGCCTGATCGGGTGGAAGGTGGATGGCTTCCTTGGCGCGCTGGTCTGCACGATCGCCATATGCGCACCGTCTTCGGCGCTCACCTTCGCCGTCGCTCACGTATGGGATCGCTTTCGCGATGCCCCGCTGCGCAAGGCCATCCAGCACGGTCTCGCCCCGGTCACGGTCGGACTGGTACTGGCCAGCGGGTTCATACTGGCGCGGACTGTCGACCATTCGGCGATCGCTATCGGGCTGACAGGGGCGAGCGTGGTGCTGGCGCTGGCGACGCGGCTGCATCCTCTGTGGCTGCTCGCTGCCGGCGCGGCGGTCGGCGCGCTCGTCGCCGTCTAGGCGACGCCGGTGCCGGAGCTCCCCGACGTCACCGTATACGTCGAAGCGATCGAGCGGCGAGTCGCCGGGCGTCGGCTGGAGGAAATCCGCCTGACGAGCCCGTTCGTGCTCCGCACGGCGCTGCCACCGATCGCCGCGGCGCAGGGCAGACGCGTTGCCGAGGTGCGGCGGCTCGGCAAGCGCATCGTGATCGAGCTCGAAGGCGAGCTTTTCGTGGTGCTTCATTTGATGATCGCCGGCCGCTTGCGCTGGCAGGATCGCGGAAGCCGGCCGCCGGCGCGCATCACGCTGGCGACCTTCGGATTCGACACGGGCATGCTCGTGTTCACCGAGGCGGGAACGCGCAAGCGCGCGTCGCTGCACCTCGTCCAGGGCCATGCCGCACTGGCGGCTTTCGACCGGGGCGGCGTCGAGCTTCAGGACATCGACGCCGCAGCCTTCGCCGCGCGCCTGCACCAGGAAAACCACACCCTTAAGCGCGCCCTCACCGATCCGCGGCTGTTCAGCGGCATCGGCAACGCTTACTCGGATGAAATCCTGCACCGCGCGCGCCTGTCGCCGCTGGCGCTGACGCACAAGCTCAGCGCGCCGGACAGCGCGCGGTTGTTTGCCTCGGCCAAAGCGGTCCTCGCCGAATGGACCGAGCGCCTGCGGCGCGAGACAGGCGAGGGTTTTCCCGAGGGCGTCACCGCGTTTCGGCCGCAGATGGCCGTGCATGGCCGCTTCGGCAAGCCGTGCCCGGACTGCGGCGCGCCGGTGCAGCGCATCGTCTACGCGGACAATGAAACCAATTACTGCGCGCGCTGCCAGACTGGAGGGACGGTGCTGGCCGATCGCGCCTTGTCGCGATTGTTGAAGGCGAGCTGGCCGCGCTCGATCGACGATCTCGATTGAGCCAGGCATCCCGAGCGCGTAGACTGGGGCAAGACCGGCGTCGACGCGCCGACCCAAGACACTTCAGAGGAGCGGCAACCATGCGGTGGCAGGATTATCGGCGCAGCGACAATGTCGAGGAGGATAGCGGCGGCGGTCCAAGCATGTTCGGCGGCGGCCTGCGCCTGTCGGGCGGCGCGATCGTGCTGGTCGTGATCGTCAGTCTGCTGCTCGGTAAGAATCCGCTGGATATGCTCGCGCTGCTCACCGACGGTGGCGGCCCGACCGTGCAGACTCAGGCGCCGCAGCCCGCGCCCGGCGCACCCGCAACTCAGGATCCGCAGACCGAATTCGCCGCCCGCGTGCTCGGCGACACCGAGGATGTCTGGGGCGGCATCTTCCAGCAGATGGGCACGCGCTACCAGCCGCCGAAGCTGACGCTCTACCACGGTCAGATCGCCTCGGCTTGCGGGCTCAGCAGCGCGGCAGCCGGGCCGTTCTACTGCCCGGGAGACGGCAAAGTCTATCTCGACTTGAGCTTTTTCCAGGAGCTGTCGCAGCGCTTCGGTGCGCCCGGCGATTTCGCGCGCGCCTACGTGATCGCTCACGAAATCGGTCACCATGTCCAGAACCAGCTCGGGCTGATGGACGCGGCGCAGAAGAAGATGGCCAATGCGCCGGACCGCTCGAGGAACGACATGTCGGTGCGGCTGGAGCTGCAGGCCGACTGCCTCGCCGGCGTCTGGGGGCATTCCTCGATGCAGCGCAACATCATCGATGCCAAGGATGTCGAGGCCGGGATCGCCGCGGCGGCCGCGGTTGGCGACGATCGGATCCAGAAGCAGACCCGCGGCTACGTCGTGCCCGAAGGCTTCACGCACGGCTCGTCGGCGCAGCGGGTCAAGTGGTTCAGGACGGGCCTCGAGTCCGGCGACCTGCGGCAGTGCGACACGTTCGCAACCCGCAACCTTTAGTCCCCCGGCGGCCGGCCAGGGCGCGACGGCTGTCGGTCGGTGGTTTCGGGCGGTGCCGCTCCCCTTGCCCCCCGGGGCGCCTTTTGCCTATAGTCGAAAGTGCAGGAGGGTCATGCCATGAAGCTCATCCTTGCCTTGACGGTCGCCGCACTCGTAAGCGCGTGTTCGTCGCTTCCTGTGCAGAAGGCCGAGAACGACCCGTCGATGACTTGCGACTACGCGAAAATGCAGACCATCGATCGCGCCGCTCAGGCGCGCGGGGTCTACGTGGAGTGGGTCCACTGCCCGACGCTCAAACGCGAGCGCACCTAGCAGCTGTACTTAGCGCCCGTCCGCTGTATCGCGGGGACTTTCCCCGGGCGCGCGCCGCGTGAACTGCCCCGGTTGCGGGGCCTCGATGCAGACGCTCGAGTTCGAGCAGCTGTTGCTTGGGCAGCTCGCGCTCGATTTCTGCTTTCCCTGCCAGGTCGTCTGGTTCGACGAGCATGAAAGCACGCAGCTCGCGCCGGGCGGCGTAATCGACGTCTTCAAGGCATTCGACGAGCATCGCGCGCCGACGCGCAATCCGCTGCCCGAGCTGCTCGATTGCCCGCGCTGCAATTCGCGGCTCGAGCTGACCCACGACCTGCAGCGCACGACCCATTTCAGCTACTACCGGTGCGAGCTGGGGCCACGGCCGGTTGACGCCGTTCGTGCAGTTTCTGCTGGAAAAGAACTTCGTGCCGACCGCTGTCCGGCGGCGAGCTCGCGGCGCTCAAGGCGCGCGTTCGCAGCGTGCAGTGCTCGAATTGCGGCGCGCCGATCGATCTTGAGCACGATACCGTCTGTCCGTACTGCCGCTCGCCGCTGGCGATTCTCGATTCCGACGCTGTCGGCAAGGCGCTGCGCGAACTGAACACGGCGGAGGTCCAGCGCAAGACCATCGATGTGGATCGTCTCGCCGACGCTCTTACCATGCGCGCGCCGGACACCGGCGGCTTGCGCGTTGGCGGGGACGTTGGCATTGACGCCGCGCTGACCGGCGATCTGGTCGCGGCAGGCATAGCCATCGTCGCGGCGCTGCTCCGCTAATACGCTTGCGGACACGCCGCACCGCCGAGTTCCTTCCCAGGCGGTGCGCGCCGGCATAAAATCCGGCTTTCGCCTTAATTCACGAGGTCCGAATGCACGTCCGCCTGGTTTTCGCCGTGTCCATCGCGGCTTTCTCGCTCGGCGCTGCGGCGCAAACGCCGGCGCCGGCGACCGCCTCCGCTGCGCCACCCCTCGTGCCGCCCAGCACCTGCGTCAAGCCCGAGTTTTCAGGCCGACTCGCAACGGATACGAGCATGACATCCTTCAACCGGCAGTTCAAAGCCTACGGGGAATGCGTCAAGAAATACGTCGACCAGAACAAGGCGATCGCCGAGGCTGCCACTGCCGCCGCCAACGGCGGTCGACGAGTACAACACCTACACCGCGGACATCAAGGCGAGAATCGAAGCCGAAAACAGCAGTCGAACGAAGGACGTGCAGTAATCGCGGTCGATGTCCTGGCGACGCCCGAACCGACCGCCGGCCTGACTGTGCCGGCGAGCCCGCAAGCGATCGCGCAGGCCACGCTCGACGGCTTCAATCGACATTACGCGCTGTTCCGCGATTGCGCGGCCGCCGCCAAGCGTCATTTCGAGGCCGGCAACTGGCTGGCGATCAGCCATGTCTCGCGCGAACGCATCGATTTCTACGATCGCCGCGTCGCCGAGACCGTCTTGCGGCTCCGCAGTGAATTCGGCTGCACGGACAGCGACGACGCGCGCTGGGAGGAAGTCAAGCGCCGGTACGTCGCGCTGCTGATCGATCACAAGCAGCCGGAGTGCGCCGAGACGTTCTTCAACACGGTATCGTGCAAGATCCTCGATCGCAGCTACTTTCACAACCGCTGCCTTTTCGTCCGCCCCGCGATTTCGACCGAGCACATCGACGCAGACCCGCCATCGTATCGCTCGTACTATCCGCGCCAGCACGGGTTGCGGCACGCGCTTATCGACATCGTGCTCGACTTCCGTCTCGAGCGGCGATTTGCGAATTTTCGCGCAGACCTCGCCAATCTGATCGCTGCTTTCCGGCGGCGCTTTCCGCGCCCCTTCCGGCTCGAGGCAAACCACCAGATCCAGGTGCTATCGGGCCTCTTCTTCCGCAATCGCACCGCCTACGTCGTCGGGCGCGTGATCAACGGCTACAACGCGCATCCGTTCGTCGTGCCGATCAAGCACGACGCCGACGGCCGGCTCTATGTCGATGCGCTGCTGATGGACCCCGAGCAGCTCGCGCTGCTGTTCTCCGCCAACCGCGCCTACTTCCTGGTCGACATGGAGGTGCCGTCGGCGTACGTGGCGTTCCTGCGCAGTATTGTCCCAGAGCGCACCGAGGCGGAGCTCTACACGATGGTGGGGCTGCAGAAACAGGGCAAGACGCTATTCTTCCGCGATTTTCTGCATCACCTCAAGCATTCGACCGACAGCTTCATCGTCGCCCCGGGCATCAAGGGCCTGGTGATGACGGTGTTCACGCTGCCATCGTACCCGTACGTGTTCAAGGTGATCCGGGACAGGATCGCGCCGTCGAAGGAAACCACACGTGACAAGGTCAAGGAGAAATATGTGCTGGTCAAGCACCATGACCGCGTCGGCAGGATGGCGGACACGCTCGAGTATTCCGACGTGGCGTTTCCGCGCGCCCGCTTCACGCCGGAGCTGATCGCGGAGCTCGACGCCGTCGCGCCGTCGCTGATCGAGCAGGACGGCGACATGATCGTCGTTCGGCATCTGTACATCGAGCGGCGGATGACTCCGCTCAACCTGTTCCTCGAATCCGCGTCGCCTCTCCAGCGCGAGCATGCGATCGCCGACTACGGCGAGGCGATCCGGCAGCTGGCCACGGTGAATATCTTCCCCGGCGATCTGTTGTTCAAGAATTTCGGGGTCACGCGCTTCGGCCGCATCGTCTTCTACGACTACGACGAGATCGAGTACATGAGCTCGTGCCGGTTCCGTACGATTCCGCAACCGCCGGCCGCGCACGACGAAATGTCGGACGAGGTGTGGTATCCGGTCGCCGCGAACGACGTCTTTCCCGAGGAGTTCGCGACTTTTCTGCTGACCGATCCCAAGGTGCGCGCCGATTTTCTGCGCGTCAACGCGGATCTGCTCGATGCGCAGTGGTGGCAGCGGATGCAGCAACAGGCTGGCGAGTTGCCGCCAGAGGTATTGTCCTACCCCGAACCGCTCCGCTTTGCGCATGCATGCGCCGAGCGTGCGCCCGCGACTCCGGCACCGGTCGGCGCACTGGAGCCGCCGCTAAGCTAGCGCGCCGGCACTGCGACCCCCAGCCGGCGCGCAACATCGTCTGCCTGGAGCGCCGCACCGGCATCGCCCTGGCGCGCGGCCTGCAGATACCAGCCGAGTGCGCGCTTCAAGTCCGGCACCACGCCGTCGCCGTGCTCGTAGAGGCTTCCGATCAGGTATTGCGCGCCGGGGTCGCCGTTCTCGGCGGCCGCTTCGTACCATTTGGCGGCCAGCGTCCAATCCTTCGGTGCGCCGCGTCCGAGAAAGTACTGCGTGCCGAGCTGGATCTGCGCGTCGACGTGTCCCTGCCGCGCAGCTTTTTCCCACCAGTCGGTTGCCGCGGTCAGCGACCGTGCGACGCCGGTCCCGCTTTCATAGAGCAGGCCCAGGCTGTATTGCGCCTGCGCCATGCCGGCCTCTGCCGCTTTTCGCAGCCAGTCGACGCCCGATGCGGGATCGGCGGGACCGCCTTCACCACGCAAGAGCATCGTCGCAAGATTGAATTGCGCGAGC
Source organism: uncultured beta proteobacterium (assembly GCA_963776175.1). Taxonomy (GTDB): domain Bacteria; phylum Pseudomonadota; class Gammaproteobacteria; order Burkholderiales; family Casimicrobiaceae; genus PALSA-1003. Next base: position 215,022 of record CAVZLP010000010.1, read on the forward strand.
CGGTCGCCCGAACGTGCGTCACGCTCGTAGGTCGCGCGCGCGGCGGCAAAGTCGCCGCGTTGATAAGCGACCCAACCTGAGGTGGCCCCCGCGGCGATCGGCGTCGCGGCGCCCGCCAGCATGAGAACGACAAGCGCATGCCGCGAGAACCGCACGGACCCGAATGTCATCGGCGCTCCCGGAGTACAATCACACGAGTTCAGTCTACCACTCGCCGGATTCCGCTCCTTGTTCGTCAGCGCATTCGATTTGTTCAAGATCGGTCTCGGGCCATCGAGCTCGCACACAATGGGCCCGATGCGCGCCGCGTACCGCTTCGCCCACGAGCTCGCCGCCGATCAGCGGTTGGACCAAGTCACCCAGATCTTTGTAGACCTCTACGGTTCGCTTGCCCTAACTGGGCGCGGCCATGGAACAGATCGTGCGATCCTGCTCGGGCTTTCGGGCGAGACACCGGACAAGGTCGACCCCGATCAGGTGGACCGCAAAGTGCGGCAGATTCAAGAAGTGCGAACCCTCTTTCTCGACGGCAGGCACGCGATCGCCTTCCGCGAGGACGAGCATCTGCGGTTTCGCGTCGACAAATCGCTGGCGTTCCACAGCAACGGCATACGCTTCACCGCGCTCGATGCCAGCGACGCACGCGTCGCCCGCAAGGTGTATTTTTCCGTCGGCGGCGGCTTCATCGTCGCCGAAAACGAAATCGAGCAGCTGGCCGACGCACCACAGCGACTGCGCGTGCCCTACCCGTTCAGCAGCGCAGCAGAGCTCTTGACGCAAGGCGATGCCGCGCACAAGCGGATTCCCGAAATGATGCGCATCAACGAGCTGGCGTTGCGCAGTCCCGACCAGGTTCGCTCCGGGTTGCTCGAGCGCTGGGCCATCATGAACGATTGCATCGAACGGGGCCTGCGCAATGACGGCGTCCTCCCCGGCGGACTCAACGTCCGGCGCCGGGCCAAGGGTCTGCACCAGGCATTGCTCGCCAAACGCGTGCAACGCGAGAACAATCCGACCGAAACGATCGACTGGGTAAGCCTTTACGCGATCGCCGTCAACGAGGAAAACGCCGCTGGAGGTCGCGTGGTGACCGCGCCGACCAACGGTGCCGCCGGCATCATTCCCGCGGTCATCCGCTACTACCGCGAATTCTACGAGGACGCCAACGAAGACGGCATCGTCGCGTTCCTTCTCACCGCCGCGGCGATCGGCGGCTTGTGCAAACGCAACGCATCTCTTTCGGGTGCCGAAGTCGGGTGCCAGGGCGAGGTGGGCGTCGCCTGCTCGATGGCGGCGGCCGGCCTCGCCGCCGCCCTGGGCGGCAGCAATGCGCAAATCGAGAACGCCGCCGAAATCGGCATCGAGCACCACCTCGGCATGAGCTGCGATCCCGTCGGCGGACTGGTGCAGATACCCTGCATCGAGCGCAACGCCATGGGCGCGGTCAAGGCGATCAACGCTGCGTCGCTGGCATTGCGCGGCGATGGCGGTCACAGAGTCCCGCTCGACGCGGTGATCAAGACGATGTACGAGACCGGACGCGACATGATGGCGAAGTACAAGGAGACTTCGCTTGGAGGTCTGGCGGTAAACGTCGTCGACTGCTGATGCCGCATTTGGCGCGATCTCTGTCAGAATGGCGCGAGGATCGCGGCCCTGCCGCGCGAACTAGCCGTTGGGATCGCATGAAGCGCTGCTGCCTGATCGGACTCTTCACCTTCGCGCCGCTGGCACCCGCCCTCGCGCTGACACCGTTGCCCGATTTCAAGCTCCAAGGCTATATCGCGAACTGGTACGAGATCGCGTCGATCCGAGGTTTTCTGCAGAGCCGTTGCGCGCGCGATACGCGAACCGAGTATTCGACCGCGGAAAACGGCGCGCTGATGCTCGAGAGCAAATGCCTGCGCGCCGACGGTACCGCCGAGCGCTCGGAGGCGCGCGCGCGGCCGCTCGATCCCGCGCTGCCGTCGGTGCTCAAAATTACCGGCGTACACCTGCTCGGCATCTGGTGGTATCCGTTCGGCCGCGAATCGATCGTCGTCGCGCGAAGCCGTGATGAACGCTGGCTGGCCGTCGGGCACCCGTCGCTGCGCTACGCCCGCATCCTCGCGCGCGAGCCTGCGCTGCCCGATGGCGACCTGAAGAATGCCGCCGCGGCGCTGGCCGAAGCGCAGTTCGACCTATGCTCGATGGTCCTGACCGTGCAGACCGGCGGCCGGCAGCAGCCGGCGCGCCTGTGCGACCTCGTGCGTGCGCCGCCGCCGCCGGCACTCGCACCCGGAGCACTGCAATGACGATCGCGCACGTGCACGCCGGCCTCGGGCATGCCCTATGCCGCAATCCCGCGTTGCTTGTGGTGACGTTGGTGCTCGCCGTCCAGCTTGCCGGCTGCGAGCACAAGCCGACCAAGGAGGAGGAAGACGCGGCGAAGGCGACATTCCTGTGCCACCTCGCCGGCGAAGCCTTGATCATGCGTTTCGAGCCGGGCGAAGTCCGGCTCCTGACGTCGAACGCCGAGCGCATCACTCTCTACCAGATCCCCGCCGCGTCGGGCATACGCTACAGCAACGCGAGCCTCGAGCTGCGCGGCAAGGGAATGGACCTGGTATTGATCGACAACGGCGTGGCGACCAAACTCGAAGGCTGCGCGCCGTACGCCCCGCCCAAGCCGGCGTCTTAAATCATCTCGCGATCAGATGGAAATGAAGCGCCTATCGGGCGGCAACCTGCGTGCCGCCGGCTATGACGAGCGAAAGCGCGTTCTGGTCGTCGAGTTGACCAATGGGACCTTCGAGTATTCCGGCGTCACCGCGGAAACATGGCGCCGCTTCGCCGGCGCGTCATCGCCATGGAGCTTCTTCCGCGACAACATCGACGAAGACTACCCCGCCAAACGCGTTCGCTGACCGCGGCGTGATGGCCCGGGCGCGGCGTGGCGCTTGACCCAATCGAAGAATTCACGGTACCAGAGCCGCGAATTTTGCGGCTTCAATATCCAGTGGTTCTCGTCGGGGAAATACACCAGGCGCGTGGGAATCTTCCGGGCATGCAGCGTGTTGTAGTACTGCAGCGCCTGTGTCGCCGGAACGCGATAATCGAGTTCCCCGTGCATGACCAGCGTAGGCGTCCGGAATCGCTTCGCAAAATGATGCGGCGACTGCTGCATCACCCGCGCCGGGTTGTCCCAGTGGAACGCGCCGAGCTCCTTGGCGAAAAACAGGTAGCCGTCGGTGGCCATCATGCTGACCCAGTCGTAGCAACCGGCGTGGCAGACGAAAGTGCGGTAGCGATCGGTGTGCCCGTTCATATAGGCGACCATGTAGCCGCCGTAGCTGCCGCCGGTCGCGACCAATCGATTGCGATCGACGTAACCTCGGCGCAGCATGAAATCGGTTGCGGCCTCGGTATCGGCGAATTCCCTGCGGCCGTAATCGGCGGTGATCGTTTCCAGCCAGCGCTGTCCGAAGCCCGACGAGCCGTGATAGTTGACACCGACGACGATATAGCCGTGCGCGGCAAAGACTTGCGAGTTCCAGCGGAAATGCCAGCCGTCGGTATGCGCGGCATGCGGCCCGCCATGAATCGAGTGCAGCAGCGGCCATTTCTTCTTCGGATCGAAATTCGGCGGATAGGTCACCCATACCTGGACCGCGTCGCCACCCCAGCCCTTGACGGTGTACTCGCGCGTGGTGCCGATCGCCGCGCGCTGGAACAGCGCGTGATTCGGCGATTCGAGCGGCCGCTCGCCCCGCCCGTCGGCGCCGATTGCGAAAAGCGCGGGTGGCGATGACAGGCTCGCCCGGTCGAACGCGATGCTCCTGCCATCGCGCGACACGGCGAAGCCGCCGAGCGTTCCGCCGGATGCGATCGGCTTGGGCATCGCGTCGCTCAAGGCCAGTCGCCACAGTCCCTGGCGGCCGCGATCCTCGACAAGCATGTACAGCGCCGCGCCGTCGGGCGTCCAGCCGAGATGGCTGGTCGCGCGGTCGAGCTTGGCGGCAAGGCGCCGCGTGCGCCCGCCGGCGCGCTCGTGCAGGATCAGGCGACCCTGATCGTTGAACGCGCGCTTGAGGTTGTACGCATGCCAGACCAGATGCTTCCCGTCCGGCGAATAGCGCGGATGTTCACTGGAAAATCCGCTGCCCGCGGTCAGGGTATGGTGACGGCCGGTCGCCAAGCCTGACCACGACGATGTCGGCGGAATTCATCATGCGCGGCTCTTCGGCCAAGTCGACCGTCAGTGCAAGCTCCTTGCCGTCCGGACTGACGTCGTAATGCTCGGCCGACGGGTCCCATGGCTGCAGCGCCAGACCGGTGCCGGCGAGCAGATCGCGCGCGCTGCCGGTGTTCACGTCGGCTGCGAAAACGTGCGGCTCGCGGCCATCGGCAAGCCAGTGATCCCAGTAGCGCGGCTCGACGCGCTCGGTCACGTGCGCCTTCACCTTCGACTCCTTGCGCTCGCGCTTGCGCTTCGCCTGGGCCTTGTCGCCACCTAGATCGGGCCATACCCAGGAGACGAAGGCGACACGACGGCTGTCGGGAAACCAGCGCAATGCCAACGCGCCCGTCGAGAGCGTGGTCAGCCGCCGCGCCTCGCCGCCATCCGGCGCGATCAGATAGACCTGCGCTTCTTCGTCGTCCTTGCGCTTGGCGGTGAATGCGATCCATTTGCCGTCGGGCGACCACTGCGGTCCCGAGTCCTTGTCGCCCGCGGTAAGCCGGCGCGCCTTTCCACCGTCGCAGGGAAAGAGCCAGAGTTCGGTCCGGCCCTCGTTGGTTTCCATGTCGTACGCGGTGACCGTTGCGCAAGCGTGGCGACCATCGGGAGACAGGGTCGGCGAGCCTACGCGTTTGATCGACCACAGATCGGCGACGGTGAGAGGATGCTTTTTCAGGGGCATGGGATTTCCATGGCAACGATGATCGGGAGCAAGGCGCTCGTGGCGCCCCGGCGGATTGTACGCTTGCCCGGCACGGCGAGCATCGGAAGCGGCCGCTTGGGGTAGAATGGCCGCTCCGGCGCCGCGTTCGCGGCGCAACGTTTTTTCCTGAGGATCGCAATGCAGTACCGCCGGCTCGGCAGCTCCGGTCTCAAGCTCAGCGAGCTTTCGTTCGGATCGTGGGTGACCTACGGCAACCAGCTCGCCGAGGACACTGCGCGCGAATGCATGGCGGCAGCGCGCGAGGCCGGGGTCAATTTCTTCGACAACGCCGAGGTCTATGCCCGGGGCCAGTCGGAAATCATCATGGGGGCCGCGCTGAAAAAGCTGGGCTGGCGGCGCTCGTCCTATGTCGTATCGACCAAGTTCTACTGGGGGCTCAACGACGGTCCCAACGAAAAGAACACGCTGAACCGCAAGTACCTGACGGAAGCGATCGACGCGTCGCTCCAGCGCCTGCAGCTCGATCACGTCGACCTGGTCTTCTGCCATCGGCCCGATCCCGACACATCGCTCGAGGAGACCGTCTGGGCGATGCACGACATGATCCGCGCCGGCAAGGCGTTGTACTGGGGTACATCGGAGTGGGACGCCGCGGCGATCACAGCGGCCTGGCATATCGCCGACAAGCATCATCTGGCCAAGCCGGTGATGGAGCAGCCGCAATACAATCTGTTCCATCGGGAGCGAGTCGAGCGCGAATACGCGCCGCTCTATCGCCATCCCGGCATCGGCTTAACGACCTGGAGCCCGCTGGCGTCGGGATTGTTGTCCGGCAAGTACAACGATGGCATTCCACCCGGCTCGCGCGCTACGCTCAAGGGCTACGAGTGGCTGGCCGAACGGATCGTCGATCCGGTCAAGCTCGCCCAGGTGCGGGCGCTGGCACCGGTTGCCGCAGATCTGGACTGCACATTGGCACAGCTTGCGCTCGCGTGGTGCCTGAAGAATCCTCATGTGACGACGGTTATCACCGGCGCCAGTCGCCCGTCGCAGGTCGTCGAGAATATGCGCTCACTTGCGCTCATACCCAAGCTCGACGCTGAAATCATGGCCAGGATCGACACGATCGTCGGCGCACCGACTTGATCGTCTCGCTCGAGCATGATCGCGCAATCTGGGCCGTTGTCTGAGTAGCTCACGATGAGCAATCCGCTCGAAAGCTGGACCGAGGAGCAGCGCTCGGCATTCCTGTATCGAGCTTGCGCCGCCGCAGAAGCCGGCACGCCGCGCGCCGAACTCTTCATGCGCCTCGGCGGCGAGGCGGAAGCGCAGGCGGCGATCTGGCGCGCCCAGCTCACCGCGAGCGGCAAGCCTGCGCCGCCGCCGTTCGTTCCCGATCTGCGCACGCGCCTGGTCGCGCGCCTAGTCAAACTCTTCGGGCCCGCGCCGCTGCGCGCCATTCTCGCGGCGATGAAAGTGCGCGGGATGGCGATCTACACCAAGGGCGAACCTGGAGGGCACGTGACGCCGGTGGCCGGCAACATCGAGCGTCGGCATCGAGGACTGGGTGGCGGCGGCTACCTGCGCGCGGCCGTGTTCGGGGTCAACGACGGGCTGGTGTCCAATGCGAGCCTCATTTTCGGCGTCGCCGGGGCGAACTCCGATCCGGGGCTGGTCGTCCTGACCGGGGTCGCGGGCTTGACCGCTGGCGCATTCGCGATGGCCGCAGGCGAATTCGTTTCGGTGCGTTCGCAAAGGGAACTGTTCGAATACCAAATCGGCCTCGAGCGCGAGGAGTTGGCGGAATATCCCGACGCCGAGGCGCAGGAACTCGCACTGATCTACGAGGCGAAAGGCCTGGCGCCCGACGAGGCGCGCCGACTCGCCAACCGGTTGGTAGCCGACCCCGAGCATGCGCTCGACACGCTGGCGCGCGAGGAGCTGGGTCTCAACCCCGACGAACTGGGCTCGCCCTGGCAGGCGGCGGTGTCGTCGTTCCTTTCGTTCGCCGTCGGCGCCGGCATTCCTCTTTTGCCGTTCGTCTTCGCCGCGCGCGACCACGCGCTGACGATCACCGGATTGCTCACCGCACTCTCGCTGTTCGCGGTCGGTGCGACGCTGTCGCTATTCACCGGCCGCGGCGCCTGGGCGTCCGGCGCCCGGATGCTGCTGCTGGGTGGACTGGCGGCCGCCGTGACATTCGCCGTCGGCCATCTGTTCGGCGTCAGCGCCGGCTGATCCGGGAGTGCGCGTGCACCGCGTTACGCTGCAGGCCGGGCGAGAAAAGTCGCTGCGTCTCAAGCATCCGTGGGTGTTCTCAGGCGCGATCGCCGCGGTCGACGGCGCGCCCGGCAGCGGCGAGACCGTCGCTCTGTACGGCGCCGACGGCCCATTCCTGGCAACGGCCGCCTGGAGTCCCGCCTCGGCGATACGTGCGCGGGTGTGGAGCTTCGATGCGCGCGAGACGATCGACGACGCATTCATCGCCGGCCGGGTGCACGCGGCCGTCGCGGCTCGCAGCTCGATGCTCGACGCCGCGAATACCGGATGCCGGCTGGTGCATGCCGAATCGGACGGGCTGCCCGGCGTGATCGCCGACCGCTACGACGGAGTCGTGGTCGTCCAGCTGCAGAGTAGCGGAGCCGAAGCTTGGCGCATGGACATCATCGCCGCGCTGATCGACGCGACCGGCTGCGCGGCCGTGTACGAGCGCTCCGACGCGGAAGTGAGGGCCCTCGAAGGCCTGCCGCCGCGCACCGGCATCGCGGCCGGTGTGCTGCCCGCACGCGTGACGTTGCTGGAGGATGGCCTGCGCTTCGACGTCGATGTCGTCGCCGGCCAGAAGACCGGCTTCTTTCTCGACCAGCGCGACAATCGCCATCGCATTCGCGCGCTCGCCGACGGGCGCGACGTGCTGGACTGCTTTTGCTATACCGGAGGCTTCACCGTCGCGGCGCTGGCCGGCGGTGCGCGCTCGGTGCTGTCGATCGACAGCTCGGCGGACGCGCTCAACCGGGCGCGGGAAAATGTCGCCCGGAACGGCCTCGATGGCACGCGCTGCGAGTGGCGCGACGCCGATATATTCGCCGAGTTGCGCAAGCTTCGTGACGGCGCGAAGAGCTTCGACATGATCGTGCTCGATCCGCCGAAATTCGCCCCGACGGCGCGGCACATGGCCAAGGCGGCCCGAGCATACAAGGATATCAACCTGCTGGCGCTGAAGCTCTTGCGTCCCGGCGGTCTGCTTGCGACGTTTTCCTGCTCCGGCGGCATTTCGCCCGATTTGTTCCAGAAGATCGTCGCCGGCGCCGCGCTGGATGCAGCGGCGGATGCGGCGATCGTCGGTCGATTCGCGCCGGGCGCAGACCATCCGGTCGCGCTCAACTTTCCGGAGGGCGACTATCTGAAAGGCCTGCTGGTCCGCAAGAAAGCATGAAGCGTGAAGATGTCCGGTGCCAGCGGCTGCAGGCAGGATGGCGCAGCCCCACCCCCCCGCCCTGCCTGCGCCGCATCTTTAGGATTTGCGGGTGGTCAGGCAGGATTTCATGAACGTCTTTCGTTCCGGGCCTTTCTTGCCGGCCGCCTGCTTGCTGCACATGCGCATCCGGTCCTGCTGCGACATCAGGATCGGCTTGGTCGCCTGAGCTGCCGCAGCACTGGTGTCGGAATTTTTCCCGGCGGACTGCGTCCTGGCCTTCGGTGCGGCGGCGCCGTCCGCGGCATAAGCAGCTTGGCAGGCGAACAGCCCGATCAGGGCGGCGAGACAAAGCGATTTCATGGCGATCTCCTCGAAGCGTGGTTGGAAGGTGCGTGGACCGGTATCGGCCACGTCTCCATTAACGCTCCGGTAGATGCCGCGTACGTCGAACGAATGGCCGATGCAGTCGGCCGAGCGGCAGATAAAACAAGGCGGCAACCGGATCGCTCCGGCGCCGCCTCGTCAGTGCGGCCGGGTGGACAGGAGAGTCACCCGGCCGAGTTCAGCAAACTTTAGCCTTTCATGCACTCGCTCTGCGCTTTCTTGCGCTCTTCGCCCTTGAGTCCAGCAGTCTTCTTGTTGCACATCGAAATCTTGCTCTCCTTTTTCGCCGGCTTGGCCGACAGGCAGGTCTTCATGAATGCCTTGCGCTCGTCGCCGGTCTTGCCGGTGGCCTCGGTGTTGCAGGCTTTCATCTTTTCCTGCTGCGGAGTCATTTTGGTGTCCGCGGCGAATGCGGTACCGCAAGCGAACAGGCTCGCCAGAGCAAGAGCGATCAGGGTTTTCATCGGGTGGTTCTCCTGGGGAAACAGTTTTGGGGGAGCGTAGATGCAGCTTTCGCAGCCAGTCTACGGCATCCATAACGCGGCAAGCAACGATTTCGCCGACCCGTCCGCCCGAGGTGTGGCATATTTCTCTCCCGCACCGCAGCATCCGAAGCGCCCATTTGGAGCTAGAATAGCCAAATGGATGAATTTCAACGGAAAAGTGTTGTTAGGTCGTCGCCATGATCCTGATCCTCGAGCCTAATACCAGCGCCGAAAGCTCCGATTACCGCACCTTGGCCGGACAGCTCGACCGCTTGCCGGGCATCCGGTATCGCGTCCATCGCGAGGTCGGGGCCGAGGTGACGCTGACCGAGATCTATCTGATCGGCAACACCGCCGCGCTGACCGTCGAACAGATGCAGGTTCTGCCCTGTGTGCAAAAGGTCGTCCGCGTCTCGGAAGCCTATCGCGTACTTGGCCGGCACCAGCAAGGCGACGACCGACCGGCAACGTTCGAATACAACGGCGTCCATTTCGGCCAGGACGGTCTCAACGTATTCGCCGGCTTGTGCGCCGTCGACTCACCGGAGTCGGCGGGAGCGATGATGCAGGCGTTGCAGCGCCACGGCCAGGTTTGCACGCGGATGGGCGCATACAAGCCGCGGACCAACCCGTACGCGTTCCAGGGCTTCGGCGCCAAGTGCCTGCCGTATGTCTTCGAGCTCGCCGGCAAGTACGGCATTCGCGTCATCGCGATGGAGGTTACGCACGAATCGCACGTCGACGAAATACGGGCTGCACTCAAGGCTACCGGCAATCCGACTGGCGTCATGCTGCAGATCGGGACGCGCAACACGCAGAATTTCGAGCTTCTGAAGCTGGTCGGCAAGCAACAGGAATTCCCGGTGCTGATCAAGCGCGGCTTCGGCATCACTCTCGACGAATCGCTGAACGCCGCCGAATACCTGGCGTCAGAAGGTAATCGCAAGGTCGTGTTCGGCTTGCGCGGCATGAAGACCAACATGGGTGACCCGCACCGCAATTTCGTCGACTTTTCGCACGTTCCGGTCGTCAAGCGGCTGACTCGCATGCCGGTGTGCATCGACCCGTCGCACTCGGTGGGAACGCGCGCGATGGCTCCCGACGGCATCCTCGATATCTTCCACGTCGTCGCCCAGGGCGTCGTCGCCGGCGCCAACATGGTGCTGGTCGACTTTCACCCAGACCCCGCGAAGGCGCTGGTCGACGGGCCGCAGGCGCTGTTGCTGTCCGAGCTGCCGCATTTCCTGGACGACGTCGCGCTCGCGCGCGAAACCTACGTCAAGCGCGCAGCCCTGGCGGCGAGTCACCGCGCGCACTAGCTTCGCGCATTGCGTTCATGTCCACCGAAGTCGAGCTCAAGCTCTCGGCAACACCGGCAGCATTCGCTGCGGTGCGCCGCCACCGTGCGCTGACCGAGGCGAACCCCGGTCGCGCCCATTCGACCTCGATCATCAGCCGCTATTACGACACGCCGACCCACGAGCTTTTCGGACGTGGCGTCGCGCTGCGGCTGCGACGACACGGCGCCCGTTGGCTGCAGACGGTCAAGGGCGCCGGCGACACGGCGGCGGGCATGCACCGCCGCGCCGAGTACGAGTGGCCGCTGTCGCGCGCACGCCTCGAGCCGGCCAAGCTGGCCACGACTCCCTGGTCCGAATTGTTCGCCGACGCCGCCGGACGGCTCACGCCGGTGTTCACGACCGAAGTCAAGCGCACCGAGCGAGCGCTAAGTTTCGAAGACGGGACGCGCGCCACCTTGTCGTTCGACCACGGCACCGTCCGGGCCGGGCGCAAGCGCTGCCCGCTGTGCGAAATCGAAATCGAGCTGGTCGAAGGCGATGCGCGGCGCCTGTACGACTTTGCCCTCGCGCTATGCACCGACATTCCGCTGACCTTGGCGCATGCCAGCAAGGCCGATCGGGGCTATGCATTGGCGCGATCGCGCCCGGCGCAGGCCGTGTACGCGCGCAAGGTAGCGCTGGCGCCCGACGTGGGGGCCCCGCGCGCGCTTGCGGCGATCGCGGTCGATTGCCTCGCGCAGATCGGCGGCAACGCCGAGTTCATGCGCGCCGGGCGCGACGGCGAATTCCTGCACCAACTTCGCGTCGGCGTCCGACGCATGCGTTCGCTCTTGAAGCTCGCCGCGAGCGCGGAAATCGCGCCCGATGTCACGCCGCTCGACCACGATCTCGGCGCATTGGGCGACGTGTTCGGACCGGCGCGCGATTGGGACGTGTTCGCCGCCGGCACACTCGCGGCGATCGCGCCGCATCTGGGCGCCCAGCAGCGGCGCGGCTTCGGCCGTCTGCGCCTGCGCGCCGCACGCCAGCGGCGCTTACATCGCGTGGCAGCGCAGTCCGAAGCCGGATCGCAACGCTTCACCTGCCTGCTGCTCGCGCTGGGTAGATTCTGCCTCGGGCTCGAGCTTGCCGCGCCCGATCCGCCGGCGACGGCCCTCGCCCACGATGCGCTGGGAGAGAGCGAGCGGCGACTTCGAAAACGAGGCAAGCGACTTCGCGAAGCGGATGCGCCGACTCGGCACCGCGTGCGCGTCGCGGCGAAAAGGCTGCGTTACGCCGCCGAGTTTTTCGCTCCTCTGTTTCGCCATGCCGGCGCCAGCGACTATATCGACGCGCTTGCCGAGCTTCAGGGCACGCTCGGCCGCCTGAACGATATGGTGGCGGCGACACGCCTGCTCGATGAGCTCATCGCCCCGATCCGGAATGACGTCGAGCTCTCCCATGCCGCCGGTGTCGTTCGCGGCTGGACCGCAGCGATGAGTGCGCGCGAGCTCGAGCGTCTGCCCAAGTCCTGGCGACAATTCGCCAGAGCCAAACCATTCTGGAACTGATCCGGCGAGACGATGCTCGAATCGGCGGAAATCGGCCATCGCGTCGCCAAGGACGTATACGCCCGCGAGGAGCCCAGGCTGCGCGAAGCGCTGCTGCTCGCGCAATTCGATCTGTCGCGAGGCAGGCGCGGTCCGGTACTGGTCATCGTTTCCGGCGTCGACGGCGCCGGGCGCGGCGAGACGGCGAACACGCTGACCGCGTGGATGGACCCGCGCCACATCCAGGTGATCGCGTTTGGCGAACGCACGCCCGAGGAAGCGGTTCACCCCGGCCCATGGCGCTACTGGCAGGCGCTGCCGCCAAGCGGTCGGCTCGGCATATTCATGCACGCCTGGTACAACGAGTCGATGCGCGCGCGAATGCACGGCCGCATCGAGGACGATCGTCTCGAGGCGCATCTGCAGGCGATCCGCGAGCACGAGCAGATGTTGAGCGACGAAGGGATCGTGCTGCTCAAGTTCTGGATCCACCTGTCCAAAGCCGAGCAGAAAAAGCGCCTCAAAGCGATCGAACGCGACCCCCGCCTTTCATGGCGCGCGACCCGCGATGACTGGGAGGCTTACCGCGTCTATCGCAAGTCCTATCCGTTGTGGGAGACGCTGCTGCGCGAGACTTCCACGACGGCGGCGCCGTGGTATGTGGTCGAAGGCACGGACGAGCGCTATCGCAATCTGACCGTCGGGCGCATTCTGCTCGACGCGATGCGGGCGACGACGCGGACAGCGCGCCCGGTTCGCGGCAGAGAACCCAAGCACCCGGTCACGCCGATTGCGCCGTCGGCGATCGACAACGTCAAGCTGATCCGCGATCTCGATCTGTCAAAAAAGCTCTCCGCCCGCTCCTATCCCGCGCAGCTGGAGAAATGGCAGGGCGAGCTCGCCAGGCTGTCGCGGCACAAGCGATTCGGCGAGTATTCGCTGGTGGTCGCATTCGAAGGTGTCGATGCCGCCGGCAAGGGGGGCGCGATACGCCGCGTCACCGGCGCACTCGATGCGCGCCAGTACGTAACCGTCCCCGTTGCGGCGCCGACCGACGAGGAACTCGCGCATCCTTACCTGTGGCGCTTCTGGCGCAAGATTCCGCGGCGCGGCGGGATCACGCTGTTCGATCGGTCATGGTACGGGCGCGTGCTGGTCGAGCGCGTCGATCGCCTGTGCCCGGCCGGCGAATGGATGCGGGCGTATGCCGAAATCAACCAGTTCGAGGAGCAACTTACGCAAGGCGGTGTCATCGTCGTCAAGCTCTGGCTGCAGATCAGCCGGGCCGAACAGCTAAGACGCTTCCGGGCGCGCGAGCACACCCCGTTCAAGCGCTTCAAGATCACGCCCGATGACTGGCGTAACCGCAAGCACTGGAACGACTACGAGATCGCGGTATGCGATATGGTCGATCGCACCAGCACGATACTCGCGCCGTGGACGCTGGTCGAAGCGGAGGACAAGTACTACGCACGGATCAGGGTCCTCAAAACGATCGTGCGCCGCATCGAGTCCGCACTCGAACGATGAGCGGCGAGTATCTCGCACCGCGCTGGCTTGCCGGCGCGCATGCGCAAACAATATATCCGGCGCTGGCGAGGCCGCCGGCGATCGCCTTCCGCCGCGAGCGCGTCGATACCCCCGACAGCGACTTCGTCGACTTCGACTGGCAGGACGCGAATGGCGCGGCACCGGACACGCCTACGGTCGTGCTGTTCCATGGCCTCGAAGGGAACTCGTCGTCGCACTATGCGCGCGCGCTGATGCGCCGCTTGCAGGCGATGGGCTGGCGCGGCGTCGTACCGCACTTCCGCGGCTGCAGCGGCGAGCCGAACCGCCTGCCGCGCGCCTATCATTCCGGCGACTACGCCGAGATCGGCTGGATGCTCTCGACGGTCAAAGCGCGCCTGGCCGGAGCGCCGCTGTACGCGGTCGGCGTATCGTTGGGTGGCAGCGCGCTGCTCAACTGGCTCGGACGCGAGCGAGAGCGTGCGTTCTCGACGCTGGTCGCCGCGGCGGCGGTTTCCGCGCCGCTCGACCTGGCGGCCGCCGGGACCGCCATTGGCCAGGGGCTCAACCGCATCTACGCCCGCCACTTCCTGTCGACGCTCGTGCCGAAAGCGCTCGCCATGGCACAGCGTTTTCCCGGCACGCTCGACGCCGCCGCCATCCGGCGGGCCACGTCGATGCATGCGTTCGACGACGTCGTGACCGCGCCGCTGCACGGCTTCGGCGGCGCCGACGACTACTGGCGGCGAGCCAGCAGCAAGCCCTGGCTCGGCGGCATTGCGGTGCCGACACTGGTGCTCAACGCAAAAAACGATCCGTTCATTCCCGCGAGCTCGCTGCCCGGCGCCGAGTCGGTCAGTCGCGCCGTGACGCTCGAGCAGCCTGCGCATGGTGGCCACGCGGGCTTCGCGACGTCCCCGTTTCGTGGAAGCCTGGATTGGCTGCCGAGCCGCCTGCTACAATTCTTCGCGCGAACGCAGTAACCGCCCATCGCTCGACCGCGGCGCTCCGCCTTCCCATGCCGACCCACGCTTCGACGTCCCCGATGCCCCTTCCCGCCGATATCTTCAAGGCCTACGACATTCGCGGCATCGTCGGCAAGACGCTCACCGCGCCGATCGTGCAAGCGATCGGACAGGCACTCGGCACGCTGGCGCAGGAGCGCGGCCGCGATACGCTGGTCGTCGGGCGCGACGGCCGGCTCTCGGGCCCGGAGCTTGCGGGGGCCCTCGCTGCCGGCATCCGGGCGAGCGGCGCGAACGTCATCGACATCGGCATGGTCACCACGCCGATGAGCTACTTCGCCGCGCATCATCTGGACACGCAGTGCAGCGTGATGGTGACCGGAAGCCACAATCCGCCCGACTACAACGGACTCAAGATGGTGATCGCCGGCACCACGCTGGCAGGCGACGAAATCAAGGCCTTGCGCACGCGCATCGAGGCCGGCCAGCTCGCGCACGGCGCCGGCGCGATGCGAAACGCCGACGTGGGCCCGGCCTATCTCGACCGGATCGCCGGCGACGTCCGGCTAGCCCGACCGATGAAAATCGCCATCGATTGCGGCAACGGCGTCGCAGGCGCTTACGCGCCGGCGCTCTTTCGCCGGCTGGGCTGTACGGTCACCGAGCTCTTCTGCGAAGTCGACGGCCGCTTTCCCAACCATCATCCGGACCCGTCGCAACCGGCGAACCTACGTGATCTGGTCGCCTGTCTCGCGGCCACGGACAACGAGCTGGGCATCGCATTCGACGGCGACGGCGACCGCTTGGGCGTTGTAGCGAAGGATGGACAAACGATCTACGCCGACCGGCAGCTGATGCTGTTCGCCGCCGACATGCTGACGCGCCGTCCCGGCGCGACGGTCATCTACGACGTCAAGTCGACGCGCAAGCTCAAGCCCTGGATCGAGAGCCACGGCGGCAAGCCGCTGTTGTGGAAGACAGGACACTCGCTTATCAAAGCCAAGATGAAGGAGACCGGCGCCGAGCTCGCCGGAGAAATGAGCGGGCATACGTTCTTCAAGGAACGCTGGTACGGATTCGACGACGGGCTGTACGCCGGGGCGCGTCTGCTCGAAATTCTCTCGCGCGCTGCCGACGCCTCGGCGGCGCTCCACGCGATACCCGACAGCCTGAGCACACCCGAGCTCAACATCGCCTGCGCTGACGCGTCGCCGCACGCGCTTATCGACCAGCTCGCCGCAACGGCGAGCTTTCCGGGCGCCGCCGACGTCATCCGCATCGACGGTCTCCGCGTCGAATACCCCGACGGCTTCGGACTCGCGCGCGCGTCGAATACGACGCCGGTGATCGTGCTGCGGTTCGAAGCGGACGACGCGCCCGCGCTCGCCCGCATCCAGGGCGAATTTCGACGCGTGCTGAGCCAGGCGATGCCGGGCCGGCCGCTGCCATTCTGATGGCGATCCAGTATTCGACTTCGGTCGACGGCGTCGACTGGGCGGCGCTGATAGCCTCGCTGGCCGCGGACCGCTTCGACAACGGCCGTACGCCGCGACAGATGGAGGCCTCGTTTCGCAACAGCTACCGTTGCGTCATTGCCCGCGACGACGCAACGATCGTCGCCACCGGACGTGCGCTGTCCGACGGCGTGTGCAATGCCTACGTCGTCGACGTCTGGACGCAGTCGGCATATCGCCGCCGCGGCATCGGACGGACCGTGGTCGAGATGATCTGCCAGTCGATGCCCGGTCAGCATGTGTATCTGTTCACCGACGATCGGCGGGACTTCTATGCCGCCTGCGGGTTCGTCCCGCGGGCAATCGGGATGCAGCGCATCGTCGGTGAGTGGCTGAACAACGATAGCAGGCGCTAAAGCGCTTGCCGGGTGCCCGCGATACCGCGTCAATAGCCGATGCCCAGGCGCCGATAGAGGTCGCCGAGCAGCCACGCCGGCGCCACCAGAAACGAGCGCAGATCGTCGACGAACGCCGGCTTCCTGCGTTCGATGCCGTGGCCGATGAACTGGCCGATCCACGCCGCCGCGAACGTGGCCAGCGAGACGACCAGCACATGGTCGCCGAGCAGTGTCAACGTCCACGCCATGCCGGCGACGATCGCGAGCATGCCGGCAGCCAACGGCACGGACAAGAACACGTAGAACAAGGTTGCGGCGGCAATCGCGATGAAGGCCGCCGTCGGCGAAGCGGCCCATAGCATGCCCAGCACGCTCCACACGATCAGCGGCACGCATACCCAGTGCATTGCCTTGTTGACCGGGTTTCGATGGTATTGCCCGTAGCTTTCGAACAGGCGATCGACGCGCCGCATGCTCCGCCTTTCGGTCACCGGACGGTCGAAATGCTCCCATGCGCAAGCGGCCGGGTCCAGTCCGAGCTCCACCCGTCCGCTGCGCTATAATCGCCGCCAACGCCCATGGCGCGCAAACCGTCTTGCGGCACGCGGTTGCACATCATTCGATCCCGGAGGATTCATGAGCAAGCTCCTCGTCCGTTGCGCCCTCGCACTGGC
The DNA here is from genome assembly GCA_963776175.1 of uncultured beta proteobacterium. Classification (GTDB taxonomy): domain Bacteria; phylum Pseudomonadota; class Gammaproteobacteria; order Burkholderiales; family Casimicrobiaceae; genus PALSA-1003. The sequence continues at coordinate 232,022 of CAVZLP010000010.1, forward strand.
GCTGGTCACCGGTCCGGTGGTTGCCGCCGACCAATTCATCAACGTGCTGACCGGCGGAACGAGCGGCGTCTACTACCCGCTGGGAGTCGCTCTGGCCAATGCCATAGGCAAGGCGATGCCGCAAGTCAAGACCTCGGTCCAGGCGACCAAGGCTTCCGTGGAGAATCTCAATCTGCTGCAGGCCGGCCGAGGCGAGATTGCGTTCACGCTCGGCGACGCGCTATCGGACGCGTGGAAAGGCAACGAGGACGCCGGATTCAAGACGCCGCTTAAAAAACTGCGCGGCATCGCCGCGATTTACCCGAACTACATCCAGATCGTCGCGCGTGCCGACGCGGGCATCAAGACGCTCGCCGATCTGAAGGGCAAGAGCGTTTCGGTCGGCGCGCCGAAATCGGGCACTGAGCTCAACGCGCGTGCCGATCTTCGCCGCTGCTGGCATGTCGTACAAGGATTTTTCCAAGGTCGAGTACCTGCCGTTCGGCGAGAGCGTCGAGCTGATGAAAAATCGGCAGATCGACGTCACGCTGCAGTCGGCAGGACTGGGCGTGTCCGCGCTGCGCGATCTGGCGTCGTCGCTCGACATCGTCGTCGTGGCGATTCCGGCGGACGTCATCAAGAAAACCAACGATCCCGCCTATCTGCCGGCGGTCATACCGGCCAACACCTATCGCGGCCAGACCGCAGATGTTCCCGCCGCCGCGGTTCAGAACTTCCTGGTCACGCACGAGGGCGTCAGCGACGACGTCGTCTACGGAATGACCAAGGCGCTGTGGACCAGCCTCGACCAGCTGACCGCCGCGCATTCGGCGGCGAAGGCGATCGATCTCAAGCACGCGCTGGAAGGCATGCCGGTGCCGCTGCATCCGGGCGCGCAGAAATACTACAAGGAAGTCGGCCTGCTGAAATAACAGCCCGGCGAAACCGGCAGCGCCCCCATGGCCGCGCCAGAAGCAGCACCCGATATCCACGCCGCGTCCGACGCCGCGTTCGACGAAACCGGCGTCAAGCGAGAACTGACCGGGCTCGCGGCCAAGATCGTCGCCGGCGTTGCGCTGGCTTTCTCGACCTACCAGCTCTTCATTGCGGCCTTCAGTCCTTTGTCGAGCCTGGTGACGCGCTCGCTGCATGTCGGCTTCCTCTTGCTGCTCGCTTTCTTGATCTACCCGATCGGCCGCAGCGCCGACCGGCATCGCATCGTCTGGTACGACGCGGCGATCGCCATCCTGGCTTTCGCGTTGGCGTTCTACCACTGGGTGTTCGAGGCCGACCTGATCCAGCGCTCGGGCGACGCCACCGTTAGTGACCTCGCCGTCGGCGCGATCGTGATCGTCCTGCTGTTCGAGGCGGCGCGCCGTGTCCTCGGACTCGCCCTGCCCATCGTGTGCGCGACGTTCCTGGCCTACGGCGTGCTGGGCCAGTATCTGCCGTCGGCGATCGCGCACCGCGGCTACGGCTTCGATCAGATCATCGGCCAGCTCTACTTGGGCAGCGAGGGCATCTACGGCATTCCGACGCTGGTCTCCGCGACGTACATCTTTCTCTTCATATTATTCGGATCGTTTCTCGAGCATGCCGGCATGATCAGCCTGTTCAACAACATCGCGCTCGGCTTCGTCGGCCATGCCCGGGGCGGCCCGGCGAAGGTGGCCGTGATCTCCTCCGGGATGATGGGAATGATCAGCGGCTCCGGGGTAGCCAACGTGCTGACGGTCGGCCAGTTCACGATTCCGCTGATGAAGCGCTTCGGCTATTCGCCGATCTTCGCCGGCGCCGTGGAGGCCACGTCGTCGATGGGTGGCCAGATCATGCCGCCGGTGATGGGCGCGGTCGCGTTCATCATGGCCGAGACGCTCAACGTGCCGTACGTGACCATCGTCAAGGCAGCCGTGATCCCGGCGTTCCTCTATTACCTGACGGCGTTCCTCATGGTGCATCTCGAGGCCGGCCGCAAGGGCCTGCACGGCTTGCCCAAGGCCGATTGCCCGAATCCTTGGATAGCGATCCGCGACAAGTGGTACCTGATGCTGCCGCTCGCAGTGCTCGTATTCATGCTGTTCGATGGCTTCACGCCGATGTTCTCCGGCATCGTCGGACTCGCGCTGACAGCGATGCTGATCCTCGGCACCGGCATCGCCGCCGGCTTCGGGTCGGTGCTGTTTCGCATCGTGTTCTGGCTGATTCTGGGCGTGGCCACGGCGAGCTTTTTCAAGTACGGCATCTGGCCGCTGATCGTCGCCATCGCCATCCTGGTCGCGGTCAACCTGGTCATCCGCGGAGGCCGCGAGACATTGAGAATCATGCGGCAGAGCATGATTGACGGCGCCAGGCAGGCGATCGCTGTCGGCCTCGCCTGCGCGATCGTCGGGGTCATCATCGGTGTGCTGACCTTGACCGGCGCGGCGTCGAATTTCGCCGGCTTCGTCCTCGACATCGGGTCGACAAGCCTGTTCCTGTCGCTGTTTCTGACGATGGCGGTTTGCCTGGTCCTGGGCATGGGCATCCCGACAATTCCGAATTACATCATCACCAGCGCGATCGCCGCGCCCGCGCTGCTGACGCTCAGGGTTCCGCTGATCGTATCGCACATGTTCGTGTTCTATTTCGGCATCATGGCGGACCTGACGCCCCCGGTGGCGCTGGCGGCATTTGCAGCGGCATCGATCGCCAAGGCCTCGCCGATGAAAATCGGCTGGAAGGCGACGCATATCGCGATCGCCGGGTTCGTGATTCCCTATATGGCCGTCTACGATCCGTCGTTGATGCTGCAGAGCGGGACACTGCTCGACACCGCCTATGTCGTATTCAAGGCGGTGATCGCTATTCTCCTCTGGGGCGCGGCGTCGATCGGGTACCTGCGGGCACCGCTCAACTGGGGCGAGCGCATTTTCGTCACCATCGCTGCATTCCTGCTGGTCGTCGCCATCCCCTGGACCGACGAGGTCGGGTTCGCGCTGTGCGCCGCGTTCGTTGTCTGGCACGTAGTACGCACGCGCGGATTGCCGCAAAGGGCGTGAACGCGGTTTGCCTGCTGGTCGCCGGGGTCGTTCGTGCCGTGCTGCCCACTGATGAATTCACGCTCGGCTGGCGGCATTCGGTCGAGAAGACACTGTGGCAGGAGAACTATCGCATCGACGGCGATCGGCTGCTCCTGACCGGCGCCCGCATCCAGGGCCTCGGTGCCGGGATGGAGCCGCCCGACGGCGCCGTGTTGCGGGGCGGCTGGTGGACGTGGAAGCCGGCGCCGCATTCCATCGCCGCGTTGCCGCTGACGCAATCGACCTACACGTCCGACTGGACGCTCTGCTGGAAAAACCGCTGCCGCACGCTGGCTACGCTCGTTCCGCCGGCGGCGGAAGGGACTGTGGTCGACGTCGTCGCGTGCGAGCGACCGCCCGCTGCTACGGCGCCGTGACGCCGGTCAGGCCGCGGCCAGCAGTGCCGGCTCCCGCGGCGCGCGCTTACGCAGCGCGCTGACGTGCAATGGAAATGCGCCGAGCTTCCGGTCCAGGAAATAATTGCGCAGTGTCCGCGCGATCGTGCGGAACGCGATGTCGCCCCAGGGAATGTCGTCCTCCGCGAAAAGCTCCACTTCGAGGCTTTCCGGCCCCGGCCCGAAATCCAGATCCAGCAGGCGTGCGCGGAACATCATGTAGACCTGGTTGATGTCCGGCAGGCTGATCACCGTGTAAAGCGCGCCGATATCGACGGTGGCGCGCGCCTCTTCGGCGGTCTCGCGCAACGCGCCGGCTTCGATCGTCTCGCCGTTTTCCAGGAATCCCGCCGGCAGCGTCCACAGGCCGCGCCGCGGCTCGATCGCACGCTTGCACAGCAGTATTCGACCATCCCACTCGGGCAGACAGCCTACGACGGTCTTGGGATTCTGATAGTGGATCGCGCCGCAGTTCGCGCAAACGCACCGTTCGAGCGTGTCGCCTTCAGGAATGCGCTGTTGCAGCGCGTCGGATCCACAGTGGCTGCAGAATTTCATCAAAGCGCTCTAGCCTGGTTCGACGCGGTTCGCGCTCCGGCCGATGAAGTGCTCGCGATAGTAGTTGAGCTCGTCGATCGATTCGTAGATGTCTGCGAGCGCCTCGTGCTTGCCCTGCTTGACCCATGCTTTCGCCACGTCGGGCTGCCAGCGCTTGCACAATTCTTTCAGCGTCGATACGTCCAGGTTGCGGTAGTGGAAATAGTCTTCGAGCGCCGGCATCCAGCGCGCGAGGAAGCGCCGGTCCTGGCAGATCGAGTTGCCGCACATCGGCGAGACCCGCGGCGGCACGTGTTCGCGCAGGAACGCGAGCATCCGCCGTTCGACTGCCGCCTCGTCCAGCGTCGACGCCTTGACCTTGTCGATCAGACCCGATCGCGCATGTGTCGACTGATTCCACGAGTCCATGCCGGCCAGGGTCGCATCGTCCTGGTGGACGACCAGCACCGGCGCCTGGGCGACGGTGGTGAGCGCCGCATCGGTCACGACCAGCGCGACCTCGATGATGCGATCGGTTTCAGGCCGCAAGCCCGTCATTTCCATGTCTATCCAGACAAGCAGATTGGCGTCCTGCGCCATTATTTTCACTTGGCGTAAAATAAGCGCTTATTCTCGCATATCGCTGGTCTGTTCGAGCGTCGGCATGCCGCAATCCGCCCCCTGGTTCACCCTGATTTTCCTTTTCGCGCTGGGCATTTCACTGGCGATGCAGCTGTGGCTCGCGCGTCGACAGGTGCAGCACGTCGCCGCCAACCGCGCCGCACCGCCCGCGCATTTCGCCACGCGCATCACGCTCGCGGCTCATCAGAAGGCCGCCGACTACACGATCGCACGCACGCGCCTGGGCATGCTGGACACGGTGCTCGATGCCGTCGTTCTGCTGGCGCTGACGCTGGGTGGCGGACTCGCCGCGCTCGCGGCCCGCGCCGGCGCGCTGCCGGTCGGCACGCTATGGCAGGACGTCGGACTGGTCGCCGCGGTCACGCTGCTGGCAGCGCTGGTCGGACTTCCGATCTCGTGGTATCGCACGTTCGTCATCGAGCAACGCTTCGGGTTCAACCGGATGACGCTCGGCCTCTGGCTAGGTGATCTCGCCAAGGCTGCGCTCCTTGGCGCGCTGCTGGGCATTCCGCTGCTGACCCTGGTCCTGTGGCTGATGGCGCGAGCCGGGCCGCTCTGGTGGCTCTACGCGTGGCTAGCCTGGGTCGCCTTCCAGCTGCTTATGCTGGTGCTCTTCCCGACGGTCATCGCACCGCTGTTCAACAAGTTCCAGCCGCTTGCCGACGAGCCGCTGCGCGCGCGCGTCGAGCGACTGCTCGCGCGCTGCGGATTCGCCGCCAAGGGCCTGTTCGTCATGGACGGCTCGCGGCGGTCCAGTCACGGCAACGCCTATTTCACCGGTTTCGGCGCCGCGCGGCGGATCGTGTTTTTCGACACGCTGCTTTCCCGCCTGCAGCCCGAGGAAATCGAGGCCGTGCTCGCGCATGAGCTCGGCCATTTCAAGCTCAAGCACGTGGTGAAGCGCATCGCCTGGTTTGCCGCCGCAAGCCTCGTGCTACTGGCCCTGCTCGGATGGCTGGTCGGCGAGCCCTGGTTCTATGCCGGACTCGGTGTGCCGGTGGCGCCCCCGCGCTACGGTGTCGCGCTGGTGCTGTTCATGCTGGCGCTGCCGGTATTCACTTTCCTCGGCGCACCGCTGGCGTCGCTGTACTCGAGACGCCACGAATTCGAGGCCGACGCGTACGCGGCGACGCATGCGTCCGGCCCGGCGCTGGTCGCGGCCCTGGTCAAGCTATACGAGGACAACGCCAATACCTTGACGCCCGATCCGCTGCACTCGGTCTTTTACGATTCGCATCCGCCCGCCGCCGCGCGCATCGCGCGGCTCGAAGCGAGCGGTGCCTGAAGACGATGCCGACGAATCGCCTGCTGATCGTCATCCTCGCGCTGGGCGCGGGTAGCACGTCGGCCGCAACGCCGTTTGCCGACGGCGACGCGGCGGCGGGCAAGGCGCTCAACGACAAGGATTGCGTCGCTGTCATGTCCGGCAGTTCGAAGGCGACGCAAGCACGATCTACACCCGGGCCGACCGGCGTGTGCACAATCCCGAGCAATTGCTCGCGCAGGTCCGCTATTGCAATGCCCAGCTCGGCACCGGCTACTTTCCGGACGAAGAGGCACATATCGCCGCGTACCTCAACAAGCAGTACTATCACTTCCAATGAATGCTGCGAGTAGAACACAGCGTCGACCGGACGCGGGCCGCGCCCCCGATGCCTTGATGGCGCTGGCCGCGCAGAACTGCCGGCCGGGCGCCTCGCTGCTGCCGCGCCCCGAGCTGGTGCAGCATGTCGCCGCTCTGCCCGGCTGGAAGCACGCGCACAAGGCGCTCAACAAGAGCTTCGCTTTCGCCGACTACTACCGGACGATGGCGTTCGTCAATGCCGTCGCCTTCGTCGCGCACAAGCAGGATCATCATCCCGACCTGTCGGTCCACTACAATCGCGTCGATGTCGTTTACTCGACGCATGATGCCGGCGGCGTGACGCTCAACGACTGCATCTGCGCGGCCAAGGTCGAGTCGCTTGCCGGGAGCCCGTGATCCGGCGACCGAGAGAGACGCCGCCCCGCCCCAAGGCGTGATCGGCGCGGCGGGACTCGTCACCGCCACCTTCCGCAGACACTATCTGGTCCGCTCGGACGACGGCAGCTCCATCTCGTGCGTTCTGCGCGGACGGACGCTGGCGATCGCCTGCGGCGACCGGGTGTGCTGGGTCGCTTCGGGCCCAGGCGAAGGCGTCATCGATTCGGTCGAACCGCGTAGCTCGCTTTTCTATCGCTCGGATGCCAGGCGCGAAAAGCTGATTGCAGCCAACGTCACACAGGTGCTGGGCATGGTCGCGCCCGATCCTCCGTTCGACGACGAGTTGGTGCACCGGTGGCTGGTCGCTGCGGAAAGCGCCGCCTGTCGCTTCGTCCTGGTCGCCAACAAGCGCGACCTGCCCGCGTTTGCGGCCATTCGGCCGCGGCTCGCGCAATTCGCGGCACTCGGCTACCCGGTCGTCGAAATCAGCGCCAGCGAAGGCGCGGGCGCCCTCGCGCCGCTGCTCGTCGGCCAGCACAGCGTGCTGATCGGACAATCGGGCATGGGCAAGTCCACCTTGATCAACCGGATGCTTCCCGACGCGGCGGCCCGGGTCGGCGAAGTCTCGGCGGCATTGCACACCGGCCGTCATACGACGACGGAGACCACGCTCTATCCGATCGATGCGTCGAGCTGGATCGTCGACTCGCCCGGCATGAAGGAGTTCGGCCTCGGCCATCTGGGGTCCGACGCCATCGAGCGCGGCTTTGTCGAGTTGCGTCCGTTGCTGGGCACCTGCCGCTTTCGCAATTGTCGGCACGACAGCGAGCCCGGTTGCGCGATCCGCGATGCGATCGCGCGCGGCGAGGTCAAGCCCTGGCGATTGGCGTTGCTGCGGCAGCTGCTCGCAGACAGCGGGCGGCGCGCGCAAACGTGGTAAGGCGAGAACGACGTCCTACGGCGCCCAGTAGGCGAGCGTAAGCACCAGCAGGACCGCTAGCCACACCAGCAGCGCCCGCCATACGAGTCCGGCAGCGCTCGGCAGCACGTCGCTGTCGGCAGGTTCGCCGATGCCGAGCTCGGGCCGGAACTCGGGCTCCCCGGTCGGACCGGTGATCGCGCCGCCGATCAGCACGCCGAGCGCACCGGCACCGCTTGCCAGCAGGATGCCGGCGTGCAATCGGGGCCATTGCCCGGCCTGCGTTCGCCAGCAATAGATGGCGTCCTCGAAGTCACCGACGACAGCGAAGGTCACGGCAGTCAACCGCACCGGGATCCAGTCGAGCCAGTGCAGGAGGCGCTGCACCGGCGCACCGAACGTACTCAACTGATGTCCGAGCGGCGTCAGCTCGTCGCCGCGCCACTGCGAAGCCAGCAACACCGTTGCCCGGTAGAGCACCGCGCCCGCCGGTCCTGGAAGCACCAGAAACCAGAACAGCGTACCGAAGACGTGGCAGTAGCTATCTTCGACTCCCTGCTCGATGGCGAGCTTCGGAATTTCCTCGGCACTGACGGCGCTGCTGTCGCTGCCGCGCCATGCGACGAGGCGCCGGCGCGCAGCCATCGCGTCTCCGGCTTTGAGCGCGTCGACGATCGCGCTGAACGCGTGGCTGAAATGGCGAAAACCGACCAGCAGATAGAGGACAAGCACGTTCCACCCGAGGCCCAGCAGCGGGTTGAGCTGGTCAAGCACCCAGAATCCGCACGCACCGACGAGCACCGGCGGCGCGATGGCAAGCGCGGCCGCGATTGCGCCCTGTTGCGCCGCGCCCCCATTGAAGCGGTGCTCGAGCCATCGCGCGTAGCGGATGAATGACTGCTGCAGCGCACCGCGCCAGCGGAATGTCCGCCATTGCTCGACACCCAGCGCGACGACGATGGCGATGAGATTCATTGCGAGCTCATTTGAGGAACTCTTTGCTGATCGTCTTGAACAGCGGCGTGGCAGCGTCGGCCAGCCATTCGAACACGACCATTTCGCGCGATACGATGCGAACGCCGGCTTGACGAAGTCGGGCCAGAGCGAGATCGCGGTCGAGGTGGCGGCGCGAGCCAACGCAGTCGGCGACGCAGTAGACTTCCTTGCCCTCGAGGTACAGATCCAATGCCGACTGCAGCACGCAGACGTGCGCCTCGACGCCGATGATGACGATCTGTGCGCGGTCGGCACCTGGGAGATCGCCGAGGCACTTCGCGGCAACCGACGAAAAATGGGTCTTCGCCGCCACCGATCCTTCCGGGATCAACGCGCGGATTTCCGGCACTAGGGGTCCCAGTCCTCCCGGATTCTGCTCGATGCCCGCAGCAGGAACGCCGATGCGCCTGGCGGCGCGCAGCAGCCACGCGCAATTGGCGAGTAGCTCGACGTGATCGGCGATCGCCGGCAGCATCTTTGTCTGCAGATCGATCGCCAGCAGCATCGATCGCTCGGCGTCGATCAGCACGGCTGCCCCGAGACCGACTCGCCCTGCGCGGTCAATACCGCCACCCGCTCGGGCAGCGGCACCGAGCGCAGCGACCGCTGGTCGATCCATACGAGCTTGGCGCTGCCTTCGGCATATTTGGTCTCGCCGATGCGGAGCTCGTAGTGCGTACCGATGGAGGACCGCCCCGGCGGGTCCAGATACATGCGCACTTCGACAGTCCCCGGGTAGGTCATCGGCGCGATAAACGTGCAGCTCGCGTTGACAATGACGGAACCCTGGCCCGGAAATCCGCCGCAGCGCTCGTCGAGCCACGCCAGCCATTCGATGCGGGCCTGCTCCATATAGCGGAAATACACGGTATTGTTGACGTGGCCCTGCGCGTCCATGTCGCCCCACCGGATCGGCACACGCGTGGTGTGAACGAGCTTTCGTTCTGCGGTCATCGAGCGTCGCCGGCGAAATGCCAATTATAATGGCTGGCACAGCCAAACGTCGGCGGGAGCGGCATGCAGCGCGAAGCGATGCAATTCGATGTGGTAATCGTCGGCGCCGGGCCTGCGGGCCTGTCGGCCGCGATTCGCCTGAAGCAACTCGCGCGCGAGCAAGCCCGCGAGGTCAGCGTCTGCGTGCTGGAAAAAGGCTCCGAGGTCGGCGCTCATATTCTTTCCGGCGCGGTCATCGACCCGAAGGCGTTGAACGAGCTCCTGCCCGACTGGAAGTCGCTCGGCGCGCCGCTGCATACGGCGGTTGGCGAGGATCGCTTCGAAGTTCTGACCGCTACGCATGCCTACCCGATTCCGGGCTGGCTGCTGCCTCCGCTGATGCGCAATCACGGCAATTACATCGTGAGCTTGGGCAACGTCTGTCGCTGGCTGGCGCAGCAGGCGGAGGCGTTGGGCGTCGAGATCTATCCTGGATTCGCTGCCGCCGAAGTCCTGTACACCGACACGGGCGCAGTGCGCGGCGTGGCGACCGGCGACATGGGCATCGCCAAGGACGGGACGCGCAAGCCCGACTATCAGCCTGGAATGGAGCTCCACGCGCGCTACACGCTGTTCGCCGAAGGCTGCCGCGGTTCGCTGTCGCAGGAATTGATGGCGCGGTTCAACCTGCGCGACGGAGTCGATCCGCAAAAGTACGGCATCGGTATCAAGGAGCTGTGGCAGGTCGTCCCGGCCCGGCATCGGCCCGGACTGGTCGTGCACACCCAAGGTTGGCCGCTCGATACGGCGACCGGCGGCGGCTCGTTCATATATCACCTCGAGAACCAGCAGGTCGCCGTCGGATTCGTCGTGCATCTCAATTACCGCAATCCTCACCTGTCGCCATACGACGAATTCCAGCGATTCAAGACGCATCCATCGATTCGCGGCACTTTTGACGGCGGCAAGCGCCTGTCGTACGGTGCGCGTGCGATCAACGAAGGCGGCCTGCAATCCATCCCCAGGCTGGCATTTCCGGGCGGCGCCCTGATCGGTTGTGCCGCGGGCTTCGTCAACCTGCCGCGTATCAAGGGCGCGCACAACGCGATGAAGACCGGCATGCTCGGCGCCGAAGCGGCGTTCGCTGCATTGGCCGACAACCGCTCGCATGACGAGCTTGCCGCCTATCCGGCAGCGATGCGGCAATCGTGGGTCTACGACGATCTGTACAAGGTACGCAACGTCAAGCCTGGCCTCAAATGGGGGTTGTGGCTCGGCACGGCGCATGGCGGCATGCACATGTGGCTGAACGACCTGGGCCTCGGCGCGGCGGTGCCCTGGACGCTGCGCCACGGGAAACCCGATCACGAGACGCTCGCGCCGGCAGCCGAGATGCCGAAGATCGACTATCCGAAATACGACGGAGTGCTGACCTTCGACAAGCTTTCGTCGGTGTTCATTTCGAATACGAATCACGAAGAGAACCAACCCCCGCATCTGAAGCTGCGCGACGCCTCGATTCCGGTCGCGGTGAACCTCAAGCGGTACGATGGCCCCGAGCAGCGCTACTGCCCCGCCGGCGTCTACGAATTCGTCACGGCTGCGGACGGGTCCGGCATGCGCCTGCAGATCAACGCGCCGAACTGCGTGCACTGCAAGACCTGCGACATCAAGGATCCCTTGCAGAACATCCACTGGGTGACTCCCGAGGGCGGCGGTGGGCCCAACTACTCGGGTATGTAGCTCGTGCGGCAGCGCTAACACGGGTCGCAGCGTCGCCGTTCCGTGGCACGCTCCAACACAGCCGTCGATTGTCTCTGGCACCGCAGGAACGGCGGTGGAACCCTCGAGAGTCGACGTTGGCGACAGGCTGCCCGAGCCGGCAGCCTGCTCCGATCCCGCGTCAAGGCTTGACGGAAGTGGGCGATGGAGAAGACTTCGGCAGTTGATATTTGATGAAGCCGAAGTCGTTGGCGGCATGACAGCCGTTGCATCCCTCGACGGCTTGCTTAAATGCGACATCGAATTTCTTCCCGTCCTTAGCTTTGATCGCATCGGCCAATTTATCCAGATGTGCTGACTCAAAGGCCTTCAGCATGGGGGCACGCGCAGGTCGGGTGTTCTCGCCCACTCCCTGAATCTCGCGCATCTCCTTGAGCTGATAGTCGGCCATGCCCCAGTTGCCGCTCTTGGCCGCGTAATACATGGTGGAGAAACGGTTGCCGTATTCGATCATGACCGTCCCCAGTCCGGGTTGGAGCTCGGCAAGGGTTCTGATTTGCTCTTCAGGCGTGCCTTTCAGCCAATCCGAAGCGGCATAGCTCACGGTGGAGAGCGCCAACACGCAACCTGAGCAAGGATGGTCTTCCGGATCGTCAACATAGTCATAGCTCCTTCATGGGTGGTAGTCGCCTTCCGCAGGGATGCGGATATGGCCACCGGCAAAACGCAAAGCTCCGAATCATGCACTCGCCAAACAGCAACACAGTTTGATCCAAGTCTCCCGTACCCGTAGCTTCCTTCATCTCGGTGGCGCAGTTGATCGCCGGGCCACAATGCGCTGCATTTCCGGGCGCCGTAGTTCCCTACCTCCCCGCCAACGACCAGCCAGGAGAGTTGCCTCTTGATCCTAGGCTGAGCGTAGACGCAGTGCATTCGTCACGACCGAGACCGAGCTCAACGACATCGCGGCGGCGGCAATAAGTGGCGAGAGCAGAAGCCCAAAGAACGGATACAGGACGCCGGCCGCGATGGGCACACCCAGAGCGTTGTAGACCAGCGCAAACAGCAGGTTCTGATACATGTTGCGCACCGTCGCCTCCGAGAGCTGGCGCGCCCGCGCGATGCCGCGCAGGTCGCCCTTCACCAGCGTTACCTGCGCGCTATTCATCGCCACGTCGGTGCCCGTACCCATCGCGATACCGACGTTGGCGCGCGCCAGTGCCGGCGCATCGTTGATGCCGTCGCCCGCCATCGCCACGCGGCGACCCTCCGCTTGCAACCGCGCGACCAGGTCAGCCTTGTCCTGCGGGCGCACTTCTCCGTAAACCTCATCAATCCCGAGCTGACTCGCAACTGCCTTCGCCGTCGTCGGGCCATCGCCTGTCGCCATAACGATGCGAATGCCGGCTTCGTGCAATGCGTTGATCGCGCCGGGGGTCGACTCCTTGATCGGATCGTGCACGGCGAGCAGGCCGGCAAGGTGGCCGTCCACAGCAAGGTAGATAACGCTCGCCCCCTCCGCGCGCAGCCGCTCGGCATCGGGTGCGAGCGGCGCGGCATCGCCGCCAGCTTCGCGCAAGAGCGACGTATTACCAAGAACGATGGCGCGACCGGCGACAACGCCGCGCACACCGATACCCGTGGCGGACTCGAAGGACTCCGGCTTTGTCAGCTGCAGGCTGCGACTGCGCGCCGCTTCGACAATTGCGCTGGCGAGGGGATGTTCGCTGCCCTGGTCGATACTCGCCGCGATGCGCAAGACCTCTTCTTCGGTAAAGGGCGTAACGCCGATCGCTTTGGCGAACACGGGGCGACCGAGGGTTAACGTGCCAGTCTTGTCGACGATAAGCGTATCAATCCGGCGCAACGTTTCGAGCGCCTCGGCGTCGCGGAACAGCACGCCGCTGGTCGCGGCTCTTCCACTCGCCACCATGACCGACATGGGTGTGGCGAGCCCAAGTGCGCACGGACAAGCGATGATCAGCACAGCCACCGCATTGAGCACGGCATACGCTCCCCGGGGCTCAGGACCGAGGAACCACCACACTGTCGCCGTGAGCACTGCAATGCCGAGCACCGCGAGCACGAACCAGCGCGCCACGCGGTCGGCCAACCGCTGCATCGGTGCGCGGCTTCGCTGCGCTTGCGCGACCATCTGCACGATCTGAGCAAGCACGGTCTGCGAGCCGATCTTCTCCGCGCGCATGACTAGACTACCTGTGCCATTGATCGTCGCGCCAATCATGGGCGCGCCAGCGACCTTTTCGGTCGGTATCGGCTCGCCGGTCAGCATCGATTCATCGACGCTCGATCGCCCCTCGGTCACGACGCCGTCGACCGGCACCTTTTCGCCCGGACGTACGCGCAGGGTATCGCCGATGTGCACGTCGGTGAGCGGAATGTCCTCCTCCGTCCCATCTGCTCGAATGCGCCGTGCGGTCTTCGCCTGCAATCCGAGCAGCGACCGAATGGCAGCCGACGTTTGGGAACGCGCTCGCAGCTCGAGCACCTGACCGAGCAGCGTCAGCGACACGATAACCGACGCTGCCTCGAAGTAGACCGCAACACGACCCATCTCGCGAAATGCCTGAGGGAACAGCCCGGGCGCCACGGTTCCAAGAACGCTATAGAAATACGCCGCTGCGACACCGATTCCGATCAACGTCCACATGTTGGGACTGCGATGGCGAATGGAATCGACGCAGCGGATGAAGAATGGCCAGCCCGCCCATAGCACGACCGGCGTCGCCAGAGCAAGTTCGAGCCACGACATGGCAGTCGGAGCGAGCGGCAAGAAGCGGTGTCCACCCATGGCGATGACGACGCCGATAATGCTCAGTGGCAGCGTGCACCAGAACCGTCGGGTAAAGTCCTCAAGCTCGGGATTTCTTTCCTTCTCCAGGGTCGGCATCTCGGGTTCGAGGGCCATCCCACAGATTGGACAGTTGCCAGGCCCCGGCCGCCGGATCTGAGGGTGCATCGGGCAGGTGTACATGGTCACCGGGCCACCTCCCGCGTCGCTATGAGCTTCTGCCGGTGGTGCTCCTACACGTTCGCGTATCCCGCTCACTTCGCTTCCCGTTACATCGTGCGAGTGATCGTGCGTGGCCGGAGTCGTGGCTTGCGAGGGCTGTGTGTCAGCTTTGTTGATGTACTGTGTTGGCGCTGCGATGAATCGTTCGCGGCAACGTTCGCTGCAAAAGTGGACCTCGCGCCCCTCAAAGCTGTGCCGATACGGCGTATTAGCATCGACCCGCATGCCGCACACCGGATCGATGGACTGGCGGTCCGTCGAAGTCTCACCTGCCACGGCATGACGATGGGCTTGCTTGTTCATTGACGACTCCAATCCAAGGCGAACGTGATTCATGCGCGGGCGCCAAACTGATTGACAAGATCCTGGGTCATTTGTCTCACACACCAACGTGCATACATCGGCCCAAACAGCATGCCGAGCCCCCGACCGGCCGCGCTCGCCGGCAATGCGTAGTCAATCGCGATGACGCCGCGCGAGCCATCATTGCGCACATCCATGGTGACAGTCATGCGATACGGGCCGATCACTAGCAGACGGGGCTCGCCGACAGTCTCCCATGCCTTCAGGCTGGGCGGCTCGCCCCGTATCACTTTGCACTCGACGTGAAGGGGTATGCCGAGCATTCGGCCCGTCAAGCGGATGTCCGAGCCGACCGCGCGACCACCGTCGGCATCGGTTTCGATAGCCATCGATGCGCCTCCGAGTTGCCATGTGCGTCGCGCCATGTGTGCGGAAAGCCGTTGCGGCTGGTCGACGTACTCGAAGACGGACGTGGGCTACGCGCTTAAGTCGCACGCCGCTTCGGCGTGCAGGGGAAGCGTCAGTACTTTGCTTGCCGCCGTCGGTGCGACGCTCGCTACTCCTTTTCCTGCAGGGCTCATGTTTGAGGATACGCGCGGTACACGCGCGTTGCGCCATCGGCCTGGAACAGCAGCACGCTGTAACTGTTCGCGTGCGGCGCGTCCATACCGGGTGCGCCCATCGGCATCCCTGGAACAGCCAAGCCCAGAGCCTTCGGTCGCTCAGCGAGGAGCTTGCGGATATCCGCGGCGGGAACGTGTCCTTCCAATACGTAGCCGTCCACAAGCGCGGTATGACATGCGGCAAGCGACATTGGAACGCCGGCCTTCGCGCGGAATGCGTCGATGTTTGGAATATCGTTGATAGTGACCCTGAAGCCACTGGCGCGCAAATGGTCACTCCATTTGCCGCAACAGCCGCACGTCGGGCTCTTGTACACGTCGATCACAGTGTCCGCGGCCGTTGCTGCTTTGGTTGCGAGCAGCGTGGCCGCTACGGTGATTCCCAGAAAAGTTCGGCGTCTCATGCATTGCTCCTTCGTGGTTGATTGATGATCGTGACTATATCGGGAATCAGGCTGAACCCGCCCCGCGGTGGGCTGAAACCACGCATTGAAGAATCCTATGGTGCCGTCTGGAAACAGCACGACGGCGAGCGCACAGGCGGTATAGGACACGGAGAAAGTAACTGCTGCCGCAGACCCGAACTGCCAACTGCCAAGGGTGTAGACGATTCATGGCTTACTCCTCGTGTGGGTGCCAAGCTATTGGCGCTATCCCCACGTTGAGGGTTCTCCTTTGCAGATGAGTGATGGACGAGCGTGCGCAACGGGTGCGCGCAGGCCGCATCGAGAAAGTTGAAGCAGCTGCGCGCGATACAAGCGGGTACAGAAGCCCGCTTCTATTGCGGCTTACAAGGCGAGACGAAGTGAACGGCGAAGAAGGGGCACATCCGGTGGAGGATGTGCGAGGTGCACCACGGTCACCGCCGAAGCGGACGTGAGCCACTGGAGAATTCTGAGGGGCGCCACGAGCAGCGGGTGTGCCACCGGCTGGTCCGGGACAAGCTGGGGCTTGCTCAATACGGGCGTTTCGTCGTTGCAGAACTGGAGGCAGTTCACAGACGGGCCTTGGTCGCCATCGTGGCCTGGCTCCGTGGCGACCCCACTACCATGCGATGCGCTGACCGGCCCGGTCACGCAGGCGTTCGCGAAGGCGACAAAGAGCGCAAAAAGCCACGCCCCGAGAATAAGGGAGCCGAGCGCTCTACGGTGACGGCGTAGCTTCATTCGGAATCCACTACCACATATCGCAGTATGGACATCGTGCCACATCGGGTGTTGACGTATATCAAGTAGCATTAAGTTTCCGGATTCCTGCTATCCCATTCTGACCCGGCGTGCTACCCAGGAGCCGGCATGGCGCTGCGAATCTGCCACCGAACCGGCAAGCGAAGGTCTCCGGCGTCCGACGTCTCCCAGTCCCCGTAAAGGTGGATCTGTCGAACGTCTGCTTTCGAGAGAAGCGACCGTCCGCCTTTGAATCGTATGCAGCCATTCAGGGCATCGAAGACACTAATCAACTACCGATCTTGCGCGATTTGAGATTCCTAGTCTTGGCTCGATGGATGCTTCATCGTGACTCTACATATGGTGTGCCTGAAGCGTGTCTTAGATAGATCGGATCTGCGATCGGCAAGCGATGAAGCTGCTGCCTTCACAATTACTGCAGGGGGCGGAAACACTCCCGCGCAGCGCGAAACCAGGCGTCAGTGCAGCGCGACGTTGAATTCGGCCGCGGTCTTGGCGCGGACTTCGTCGATGGTGACACCCGGGTGCAGCTCGGTCAGGACCAGACCTTTGCCGGCGACGACATCGAACACGCACAGGTCGGTGATGATCATGTTGACCACGCCTTTGCCGGTAATCGGCAGCGTGCAGGCCTTGAGTATCTTCGACGAGCCGTCCCTGGCCGTGTGCTCCATCAGCACGATCACCCTTCTCACGCCCGACACCAGGTCCATCGCGCCACCCGGACCCTTGACCATCTTGCCCGGCACCATCCAGTTGGCGAGGTCGCCATTGCCGGCAACTTCCAGCGCGCCGAGAATCGACAGGTCGATGTGGCCGCCGCGAATCATCGCGAACGAATCGGCGCTGGAAAAAAAGCTCGACCCCGGCAACGTGGTGATCGTCTGCTTGCCGGCGTTGATCAGATCGGGATCGACTTCGTCAGCGACGGGGAAAGGTCCGATGCCGAGCAGACCGTTCTCCGACTGGAGCGTCACGCTGATATTCGCCGGAATGAAGTTCGCCACCAGCGTCGGAATGCCGATGCCTAGATTGACGTAATAGCCGTCGCGCAGCTCGAGTGCCGCGCGCCTGGCCATCAGCTCGCGGATCGGCGAATCCTTCTTCGACGCCGCACCGCCCGCCACCGTGCGGAATTCGATGCGCTTCTCATAGTGACGGCCCTGGATGATGCGGTCCACATAGATCCCCGGCGTGTGGACCTGGTCCGGATCGAGCTCGCCTGTTTCCAGCAATTCTTCCACTTCGGCGACCGTGATCTTGCCGCAAGTCGCGATCATCGGATTGAAATTGCGCGAAGTTTTCCGATAGACGAGGTTGCCGGCCTTGTCGCCCTTCCACGCCTTGACGATGGCCAGATCGGCGCGGATCGATTCTTCGAGCACGTACTCCCTGCCGTCGAAGGCCATGGTTGGCTTGCCTTCGGCAAGTTTGGTGCCGAACGCCGTGCGCGTGTAGAAGCCGGGGATCCCCGCACCGCCGGCGCGCAGTTTTTCGGCAAGCGTGCCCTGCGGCGTGAGCTGCAGCTCCAGTTCGCCGGCAAGCACCTGCCGCTCGAACTCCTTGTTTTCGCCGACGTACGAGGCGATCACCTTCTTCACTTGATACGACTTGAGCAAGAGTCCCATGCCGAAGTCGTCGACGCCGGCATTGTTGCCGACGATCGTCAGCCCCTGGGCCCCACTTGCGACCAGTGCCTGGATCAGGTTCTCCGGAATGCCGCACAGGCCGAAGCCACCGGCCGCGATCGTCATGTTGTCGTGCAGCAGCCCTGCCAGTGCGGACGTTGCATCGGGGTAGACTTTTTTCATCGGGAAATGACCTCGCGAGGGCGTCGACGACGCGCGCTGAATCGTGCGCGATTATACGACAGCGGTGCAGCGCGCCGGGTCCGGGCAGCGCTAGCGTTCACCGCCGCCGATCTCGTTCCATAACCACGCAGCGCCGCGAACGCCGCTGGAATCGCCATGCCTCGCCGCGACCAGCCGCGTATCGACGCGCTCGGAAAAGATCCACTCGCCCCATAGACGCGGTACGCGATCGTACAGGCGCGACATGTTGGACAAGCCGCCACCGAGGACGATGACGTCCGGATCGAGAATGTTGATGATGTGCGCCAGAGCGCGGGCCAGGCGCCGTTCGTAATGGATGAGGCTCGCCTCGCACGCTCCATCGCCTGCCGCCGCCGCGGCCGCGATGTCGCGCGAGCTCTGCGCCCTTCCGGTGCTGCGCTGATGCTCGCGCTCGAGGCCGGGACCGGACAGGAACGTCTCGATGCAACCCGACTGGCCGCAAAAGCATGGCGGGCCCGGGCGTTCGCCCTCCTCCGGCCAAGGCATCGGGTTATGGCCCCACTCGCCGGCGATCGCGTTGGGTCCGATCAGGACCCGGCCGCGAACGACGATGCCGGCGCCAACGCCGGTGCCGAGAATGACGCCGAATACCGTCTCGGCGCCGGCGCCCGCGCCGTCGGTGGCCTCCGACAGCGCAAAGCAATTGGCGTCGTTAGTGATGCGAACGTCGCGCCCGATGCGCTTCTCGAGATCGGTGCCGACCGGCTTGCCGTTGAGGCACAACGAGTTCGAGCCGCGCAGGAGTCCGGTCGCGCGTGAAATCGATCCCGGCGTCCCGATGCCGATAGTGCCTTGAGCTCCGATCGTCACGTCTGCCTCGGCGACTAGGGCGGCAATCGCATCCAGCACAGGGACGTAGCCGCCCCGCGGCGTGGGCACGCGGCGGCGGAAGCGTTCGCTGTCCATCGGCCGCGAGCGCCACGATCTCGATCTTACTGCCGCCTAAGTCGATGCCGAGACGAATCATCGAGGCAAGCTGCACGCTCGCGCGATTGCCGCGCCGCGGCATCGTAGCGATGCCCAGGCGTCGATAGCCGGGCACGTGCATTCGGTTGACGGAGCCATGGCGGATCGCTGATGATTGCCGGACTATTCGGCTTGGTCGAGACAGGAGGGAAGCATGGATATCCGGACGAGATTGTACTTTGTCGGCGCGCTTGCGTTGCTGCTCGCCCCGCTGCCCGCCGCAGCGCAACTCAACGTCCTGTGCCCGATGGCCGCCGAATGGTGCACGCTCGCCGCGACCGAATTCGAGAAGAGCACCGGCATCAAGGCATCGATGACGCTCAAGGGATCGGGCGAGTCGTTCGCCCAGGTCGCCGCCGAAAAGGCGAATCCGAAAATCGACATCTGGTTCGGCGGCACCGGCGATCCGCATCTGCAGGCTGCCGAGCAGGATCTGACGATGCCTTACAGATCGCCGATGCTCGATCAGCTGCAGCCTTGGGCGAGGAAGCAAGCCGAGCAGTCCGGATACAAGGCCGTCGGCATTTACCTCGGCGTCCTTGGCCTCGGCTACAACACCGAGTTGGTGGCGAAGAAGAAGCTGCCGCCGCCGGCGTGCTGGAAAGATCTGGCCAAGCCCATCTATGCGGGCGACGTGCAGATGGCCAATCCCAATGCTTCCGGCACGGCCTACACCGCGATCGCCACGCTGGTCCAGCTATTCGGCGAGGAGGACGCGTTCAAGCTTCTGAAGGATTGGCACAAGAATATCAGTTCGTATTCTCGACAGGGCGTCGGACCGATCAAGGCGACCGCGCGGGGCGAAAACATGGTCGCTGTCGCGTTCATTCACGACGTCGTCACCGAGGCGCAAGGCGGCTTCCCCGTGAAGAGCGTCGCGCCGTGCGAAGGAACCGGCTACGAAATAGGCTCGATGTCGATCATCAAGGGCGCGCGCAATCTGGACAACGCCAAGAAATTCTACGACTGGGCGCTGACCCCGGCGGCGCAAGCCCTCGCCGCGCAGGCCAAGTCGTACCAGCTGCCGTCGAACGTGAGCTCGGCCGTTTCACCGCTTTCGCCCAAACCCGCCGAAATCAAGCTGATCGACTACAACTTTGCCAAGTACGGGAGCTCCGCCGAAAGGAAGCGTCTGCTCGAGCGATGGGAGCGCGAAGTCGGTAGCACGCCGAAATGAGGCTGGTCCTGCGCGGAACGAAACTGCGGCGATCGCTGGCGCTCATCGTCTGCAGCGTCGTCGCATCGCTGCTGCCCGCGGTTGCGGCGGCAGAGGGGTCGCTCGCGATGTACTGCAGCTCCCCGAATACCGCATGGTGCCAGGGTATGGCGGTCGGATTCGAAAAGGCCGCTGGCGTGAAAGTATCGGTGACGCAAAAGGCGACCGGCGAATTATTCGCGCAAGTCAAGGCGGAGGCCGCCAATCCGAAGGGGGATATCTGGTGGGCGGGTCCGGGCGACGCATTCCTCCAGGCAGCCGAGGAAGGGCTGCTCCAAACCTACAAGTCGCCCAACCTCGACCAGCTGCAGGACTGGGCCCGGCGCGAAGCCGAACTGTCGCAATACCGGGTGGCCGGCGTGTACGGAGGCATTCTCGCGCTCGGGTACAACACCGAGGTATTCGCGCGGAAAAAAATGCCGGTGCCCAAATGCTGGAAGGACCTGACCGATCCCGTCTACAAGGGCGAAGTCATGCTGTCGAACCCGAATTCCTCGGGCACGGCGTACATGATGCTCGCGACGCTGGTCCAGGTCTTCGGCGAAGACGAAGCCTTCCACTACATGAAAGCGCTCAATGCCAACGTCAATCAATACGCGCGCTCGGGCATCGGCCCGATGGCCGCGGTCATCCGCGGCGAAAGCGGCATAGGCAGCACGGTGCTGCACGGTGTGATCAATGAAATCGTCCGCGGCTATCCGGTGAAGCCGATCCTACCGTGCGAGGGTGTGGGCTACGAGGTGGGCTCGATGGCCATCATCAAGGGCGCGCGCAATCTGGCCAATGCCAGGAAATTCTTCGACTGGGCGCTGACTCCCGAAGCGCAGCAGATCGGGCTCGACATCAAGGAATACGCGATTCCGACCAACCGATCGGTTGCGCTGCCGCCGCAAGTCCCGAATCTGACCGACGTCAAACTGATCAGCTACGACACTGTGAAATACGGGTCGGCGGGCGAGCGAAAACGCCTGCTCGATCGCTGGGAACGAGAGATCAACTCGGCCGCGAAGTGACGCATCCGGCCGGAGCATGAGTCCGCAACGCAGGGCGATTGCTTTCTGGCTCGCCGTCGGTGCGGTGGGCTTCGTGGCGATTCCCTGGTACGCGCTGCAGGACTCGATTCTCTCCAGCGCGTGGCTACGCAATTATTCGACCAAGGATAATGCGCCGGCGCTGTTGCAGGCTTTGAGCCACGGGCGTGTCTGGCTGCTCGCGGTCGGCGCGATGCTGCTGATTGCGGCGCCGCTCGTCGCGCCGCGTCTCGAGCGGAGGCTTCGCGCACGGGCCCTGCTCTTCGTCGGGGCCGGCGGCTTCGTCATTCTTGCTGCCCAGGGCTTCGCCATCGGTCCTCAAGGTTGGGCATTCGATTTGCTCGGCCGGATATTCGGGGCGCTTTCGACCGGGCAGTACGGCATGGGGTGGGGAGCGACGCTGGCGGCCACGGCGTTCGCGATGCTGTTCGCGTTGGGACTCGCCGAAAGTGGCCATTTCAACGGCGATGCATTCATTGCAAGCAGCGTCGTCGCCATCGCCGTTTCGGTCGCGATCTTCACTTTTTTTCCCGTCGGCACGATCCTGGCAAGCGCATTCGAGGACGGCAACGGCGCGATTTCCGCGACGGCGTTCCTCAACCGGCTGTTTACCACCAAGATATGGAACCTCGGCTGCCTCTCCGGTGGCGGACGCTGCGGCGTGGCCTGGAACACGCTGCTGCTCGCGCTGCTCTGCGCGGCTGGCTGCACCGCGCTGGGGCTTGCATTTGCGCTGATCGTCACGCGGACGAGCTTTCGCTACAGGCGAATGCTGCGAGCGTTGTCGGTACTGCCCATCATCACGCCTCCCTTTGTGATCGGGCTCGGATTGATCCTGATGTTCGGCCGCGCGGGCCTCGTCAATCAATGGCTCGAATGGGCATTCGGGATCGAGCCCTCGCGCTGGATCTACGGACTTCCCGGCCTGTTGCTCGCGCAGATTTTTTCGTTCACGCCTATCGCTTTCCTGGTGCTGATCGGCGTGGTCGAAGGCGTGTCGCCAAGCATCGAGGAGGCTGCGCAGACCTTGCGCGCCAACCGCTGGCGAACCTTTGTCGACGTATCGCTGCCGTTGATGCGGCCCGGACTCGCCAACGCGTTCCTCATCAGCTTCATCGAGTCGATCGCGGATTTCGGCAATCCGATCGTCCTCGGCGGCGACTTCGGCGTGCTGGCGACCGAGGTCTTTTTTTCGGTCGTCGGTGCGCAGCTCGACCAGGGCCGCGCCGCGACGCTCGGCATATTGCTGCTGCTTTTCGCTCTGGCCGCGTTCTTCGCACAACGCCGACTGCTCGGACGCAAGGTCTATACCGCGCTCGCCGGCAAGGGCGATGCAGGCCTGCCGACTCCACTTCCGAACGGAGTGCGCCGCGCGTGCTATGCCGTGGCGCTGCCCTGGGCTGCGCTGACGGTGGCGATCTACGCGATGGCGATGCTGGGCGGCTTCGTCGAACAGTGGGGCCGTAACTACACGCCGACGCTGAAACACTACGCGAAGGCATTCTCGATCGAATGGGTCAACCACGGCATTCTGTGGTCCGGCACCGCCTGGAACTCGTTCTGGACCACCGTCGAGCTCTCAGCAATCGCGGCGCCGATTACCGCGGTCCTCGGCATTCTGACCGCGTACATCCTGACCCGGCATCGCTTCGCCGGCCGCTCGGCCTTCGAGTTCGGAACGATGCTGTCGTTCGCGATTCCGGGCACGGTGATCGGAGTCTCGTACATCCTCGCCTTCAACGTCCCCCCGATCGAAATCACCGGAACCGCGCTGGTGCTGATCGTGTGCAACGTCTTCCGCAACATGCCGGTCGGCGTACGCGCCGGCATCGCTTCGATGGCGCAGATCGACCGGAGCCTCGACGAGGCCTCGACGACACTGGGCGCGCGCGGCGCGACGACGTTGAGGCGCGTGCTGCTTCCGCTGCTCAAGCCGGCGGTCGTCGCGGCGCTGGTCTATAGCTTCGTGCGCTCGATGACGACGCTGTCTGCCATCGTCTTCTTGGTGTCGGCCGAGTACGAGTGGGCGACGACCTACATCATCAACCGGGTGACCAACGGCGACTACGGCGTCGCCATCGCCTACTGCTCGGTGCTGATCGTGCTGATGCTCGCCGTGATCTGGATCATCCAGCGCTTGGTCGGCGAGCGAACGCTCGGCCGTCGTTCGGTCGGCGGAGACGCCGGCATGGCACAATTGGGCGCGTCCGCTGCGTGATCGGGAGAGGCCGAAGACGATGAAAGCAGCAGCGATCGAATTTCGCGGCGTCAGCAAGCTGTACGGCCAGGTCGCCGCCGTGCGGGATATTTCGTTCACGATCGCTGCCAGCACGCTGGTCACCCTGCTCGGACCTTCGGGCTGCGGCAAGACGACGACCTTGCGCATGATCGCCGGGCTCGAACTGCCGACGGCCGGCAGCATCCTGATCGGCGGCGAGGACGTCACCCGCGTTCCCGCGGCCGACCGCGACGTGTCGATGGTATTCCAGAGTTACGCGTTGTTTCCGCACATGAGCGTCATCGAGAACGTCGGTTACGGGGTCGCCGTGGCCGGACGGCCGAAGGACGAAGTGCAAAGCAAGGCAAAAGCCGCACTGGCGACGGTCGGCCTCACCGGATTCGACGCTCGACTGCCCTCCGAGTTGTCCGGCGGTCAGCAACAGCGCGTCGCCGTCGCCCGCGCGCTGGTGCTCGAGCCCGCCGTGCTGCTGTTCGACGAACCGCTGTCGAATCTCGACGCCCGGCTGCGCCGGCAGATGCGCGAAGAGATTCGCGACCTGCAGCAGCGACTGTCGCTCACCGTCGTCTACGTCACCCACGACCAATCCGAGGCGATGGCGGTATCGGATCGCATCATCGTGATGAACAAGGCGGCTATCGCGCAGGAAGGCGCACCGCGCGAGCTCTACGAGCAACCGCGCGACGTATTCGTCGCCGGCTTCATGGGCGACGCCAATCGCGTGCGCGGCACGCTGGTGCATCTCGGCCCGACGCTGGGTGAGCTCTCGCTCGGGCCGCTCAAGCTCAGGCTGCCGCATCGCGGGCTCTCCGGCGAAGTCGACGTCGCGGTGCGACCCGAGGCGGTCGAATTCGCGCCGCCCGGCGAGCGCGGCCTCGCCGGCACCGTGCGCAAATCGGCTTACATCGGCGGGGTGATGGAATACACGATTGCCACTGCGCTCGGCGAGTTGTTCGTCGTCAACATGGCGGTCGATCGACCGCTTTCCGCCGGTGCCGAGGTGATGCTGAAGCTTGCCAATCACGGCGTCGTGCCGATCGCCAGTGCTTGATCGCCGCCGAGCTCCCTCGCGAGCCTGCAGCCGACTGGCCGGTCAAGGTGGCGAACAGAATACGGTGCCCTCATTGACCCACCCGGCATCGACCATCCTCGCAACCTCGCTGTGGCTGGTCAAGTACCGGTGCGCGACCTGTCCGCCCATGAAATTGTTGTACAGGCGCACGACGGGGATGCGGTCGGCGGAGCAATCACCACCCGCCGGCGCCTCTTCGGCAAACGGTAGGCCTTCGAAAATCCACCCCGGACTGGCGGCCACGAACGCGCATTCGTTAGCATCGATCGTGTAGAAATGCGCGTAGGGTCCTGGACCCGGCTTGCCGAAGAATCGACACGCCAGAACGCCGCGCCCCGCGTCGGGCGACCACGACTTGAAGGCAAAGCCGGTGCGCGTCCAGCCCGGCAGAATGCCAGCGTCGAGCACCGCGGCCTCCGCGAGCGCCGCGGTCAGAAAATAGTCGCCCAGCGCCGCGCCAAAATATTCGATCGTGTCGAGCTCGCCTGGGAGAAGCGCCGCCGGCGCCGTGTAGTCGCGTACCAGGAAGTCGTCGCCACCGCCGCGCACCGTCGTCATCCTGGCGATCCGCACCCGCGCCGTCCGATCGTCGTTGACGTGCGCGGCGAGGAAGGTCATCGACCAGGTGAAGATGTCGTTGGTGCTCGGATAGTCGAAACCATGGTCGACTCCTGCAAGCACGACGACGTCGCGCGATCCGGCGAGACGGTCGACGCCCTCTAGCGTAGTCTCCAGCGGCGCAGTCAGGTCGGCGCCGCCGGATATGGCGAGGAAAGGCGTCGCGATGCCGTCGAGGCCGCTCTGATCTCGGCCGAACGCGGGAAAGAACGGCTGCCCGAGATACGGCACGTAGCCGACGATCGCCTTGAGGCGCGGGTCCGCAAGCACCTGCTTCGACGACATGCCGACGGTGATCGTCAGCTTGGCCCCGGTCATCAGCAGCAGCGACTCGCCGCCCTGGCTCGCGCCGAACCCGCCGACGCGGTTGATGTCGAGGTGATCGCGATACTGCGGATGCGCGAACAGGTAATCGAGGGCGCGGGACAGCGACAGCGGTCGCAGCGCCTGCATTTCGACAAACGTCCCGAAGTGCAGCAGGGCGTAGAGGAAGTCGGAGAGATTCTCGATCTTGACGTCGGTGAATCTCGGATCGCCGTGAAACGGCGCGACGACGACATAGCCGTAGCTCGCCAGCACCGTCAGCGCCGCGATGTAGTCGCTGGAAATCGGGCTGCCGACCAGCCCGTGCGAAAACAGCAGCACCGGCCAGCGCGCGTTGGCGTCGGCGAAAATCGGCGGCTGCGCGCCTTGCTGCATGTGCGGCACCGCCATCCCCGAGGGAAGCGGGTAGTCCGGATAAGGGTTGTCAGCGGTCGTCGGATAGCAGACCAGCAGGGCGAATTCGACCTGCTGGGTCGCACGATTGGTGTAGAGCTCGCGATCGTCAGGAACACTGACGTCGACGACCAGCGCATCGGCGGGATCGGCAAGGAGCTGCGTGACGTAGCGCTCGCGGCTGCCGTCGGGGTAGCCTTCCCAGTAGTTCTGCGCGCTTTCGCCCGCTTGCACGCGGCTGAAGTCCTGGGCGATATTGCTGCAACCGACCGCATACGGCCCCGGCGGCAGCGGGTCGACGACGGCGAGCGAATCGGCGCGAGCGGGAATGGCGACCGCGGCAAACCGGTGACAACGGCGACCGGGAATGGCGACCGCGGCAAAGCTGAGTAAGGCGAGCAGGACAAGGGCGCGCGCGAATGATCGAATCATCGGGTATTCCAGTCAAAACGGCTGGGTCGTACGACCTCGCGCTTCGGTCAGCGAATGGCTGAGCGTCGACGCGCGCCGAAGCTGGTTCCAGCAGGCGCAGCAGGGACCAAGGGCGCGCGCGACTGATCGCAATCACGGCGTATTCCAGTCAAAACGGCTGGGTCGTACGACCCCGCGCCCCGGGCTGGGTTCCCGGCGCGGCGTCCGGCGGGATGACCCGGGTGCGACCGCCGCACTTGTGCGCCGGGTTCGCCGGAACCGACGTGGGACCGCGCGCCGCCTTGTGCGCCGGGTTCGCTCCCCGTTAGAACTGGGCGTCGGCGAGGGCCAGCACGGCGTCGCTGCCCTGCGTGATCGCCTGGGACCAGGCGGCAGCCTGCGGCAGCAGGCAATCGGCGTAGAAGCGTGCGGTCCCGATTTTGCTTCGATAGAAATCCGCGTCGCCCTTGCCTTCGGCCAGCTTCTTCGCAGCCGCGTGCGCACCGCGCGCCAGCTGCCATCCGCCGGCGACCAGTCCCCAGAGGCGCAGATACGGCACCGATGCGGCATGCGCCGCGCGCGTCGCGCCGGAGAACGCCGGGACGACCCAGTCGATTGCCTGTCGGAGCGCCGCGTTGGCCGCCGTGAGCTCCGTGCCGATGCGTTTGAGGTCGCCGTCGCCCGATACCCCCAGCTCGGCGGCTAGCTCGCCGATCTCGGCGCATACGGCGTATGCCACGGCGCCGCCGTCGCGAGCGGTCTTGCGCCCGATCAGATCGTTGGCCTGGATCGCCGTCGTGCCTTCGTAAATCGTGGTGATGCGGGCATCGCGATAATCCTGCGCGGCCCCCGTCTCTTCGATGAATCCCATGCCGCCGTGCACCTGGATGCCGAGATAAGTGACCTCCTGCGCCAGTTCGGTGCCCCAACCCTTAACGATCGGTATCATCAGGTCGACGAATGCCTGGTGCTGCTTGCGGGCTTCGACGTCGGGATGCCGGTGCGCGTTGTCGATCGCGGCGCCGGTGACGTAGGCGACGGCGCGCATCGCTTCGGTTTGCGCCTTCATCGTCAGCAGCATGCGGCGAACGTCCGGATGCTGCAGGATCGTCGCTGTCGGCGTCGCCCGATCGAGTCCCGGCGCCCTGCCCTGCACGCGGTCACGGGCGTAGGCCCGCGCCCGTTGGTAGGCTCGCTCGGCGATGCCGATGCCTTCTATGCCCACCGAGAAGCGCGCGAGATTCATCATGATGAACATGTATTCGAGGCCGCGGTTCTCCTCGCCGACCATGTAGCCGACCGCGCCGCCGTGGTCGCCGTAGGCGAGCACCGCGGTCGGGCTCGCGTGAATGCCGAGCTTGTGCTCGATCGACACGCAATGCACGTCGTTGCGCTCGCCCAGGCTGCCGTCGGCGTTGACCAGGAATTTCGGCACGACGAAAAGCGATATGCCTTTGACGCCTTCGGGCGCTGTCGGCGTTCGCGCCAGCACCAGATGCACGATGTTGTCGGTGTAGTCCTGCTCGCCGTAGGTGATGAAGATCTTCTGGCCGTACAGCCGGAAGCTGCCGTCGGTCTGCGGCACCGCTCTCGTGCGCACGGCGGCCAGATCGGAGCCGGCCTGCGATTCGGTCAGGTTCATCGTCCCGGTCCAGATACCGGCGACCATCTTGTCGAGGAACAGCGCTTTCAGCGCGTCCGACCCGCAAAGCTCCAGCGCCTCGATCGCGCCCTGGGTCAGCAGCGGGCACAACGCGAACGCCATGTTGGCGCCGTGCCACATTTCCTCGACCGCCGTGGCGACGAGCTGCGGCAGGCCCTGCCCGCCGTGATCTGGGTTCTTGGTCAGGCCGTTCCAGCCGTTTTCGGCAAAACGCCGATAGGCTTCCTTGAATCCCGTCGGCGTTTTGACGCTTCCACCTTCTTGCCATTGCGCGCCTTCCCGGTCGCCGGTGGCGTTCAGCGGATCGAGCACGTCGGTCGCGAACCTGGCCGCTTCGTCGAGTATCGCGTCGACCGTATCGGGCGTCGCTTCCTCGAAGCCGGGCAGCCTGCCCACCTGATCGAGGTCGGCGAGCTCGTGCAGCACGAAGCGGATTTCGGCAAGCGGTGCGTGATAGGCGCTCATATCAACCGAGCTCGGCAGTCAGCGCGGGAACGATTTCGAACAGGTCGCCGACCAGCCCGTAGTCGGCGATCTGGAATATCGGCGCTTCGGCATCCTTGTTGATCGCGACGATCACCTTGCTGTCCTTCATCCCGGCCAGGTGCTGGATGGCGCCCGAGATGCCGACGGCAATGTAGAGATCGGGGGCAACGATCTTTCCGGTCTGGCCCACCTGGTAGTCGTTGGGCACGTATCCGGCGTCGACCGCGGCGCGCGATGCACCGATGGCCGCATGCATCTTGTCGGCCAGGGCTTCGAGCATCTTGAAGTTCTCGCGGTTCTGCATGCCGCGGCCGCCGGAGATGACGATGCGCGCGCTGGTCAGCTCCGGGCGATCGGACTTGGTGAGTTCCTGACCCATCACCCGAACAAGACCCATATCCGCGGGTGCGGCAACGCTTTCGACCGGTGCGTTGCCGCCGTTCGCCGCGACCGGATCGAATCCCGTTGTCCGGACGGTGATCACTTTTTTTTGATCCTTCGACTGGACGGTCGCAAAGGCGCTGCCGGCGTAGATCGGACGCACGAAGGTGTCGGTCGCTTCGACGGCGACGATGTCGGAGATCTGCGCTACATCGAGCAGTGCGGCAATCCTCGGCGCTGCATTCTTGCCGAAGCCCGTTGCCGGCAGCAGGATATGCGAATAGGGGGCGGCCAACCCGACGACCAGCGCAGCCAGGTTCTCCGCCGTCTGTGCGGCGAGCTGCGCAGCGTCGGCGTGCAAGACCTTCGCGATGCCGGCGATCTGCGCCGCAGCACTCGCCGCACCCGCGGCCTGGTGACCGGCGACCAGCACATGAACGTCGCCGCCGATCTTGTGCGCGGCGGCAATCGTATTGAGCGTCGCGCTTTTCAGCGCCGCGTGGTCGTGCTCGGCGACGACGAGGACGCTCATCAGATCACCTTAGCCTCGTTGCGGAGCTTCGCGACGAGCTCCTTGACGTCGGCCACCTTGCCCCCGCCCTTGCGCTTGACGGGCTCGACGACCTTCAACGTGGAAAGGCGCGGCGCGACGTCGACGCCGAGCGCGTCCGGCGTCGTTGTCTCGAGCGGCTTCTTCTTCGCCTTCATGATGTTCGGCAGGGTCGCATAACGCGGCTCGTTCAGACGCAGGTCGGTCGTGATGACCGCCGGCAGCTTCATCGCAACCGTCTCCATGCCGCCGTCGATTTCGCGCCTGACGGTGACGCTGTCGCCTGCGACATCGACCTTGGAGGCAAACGTTGCCTGCGCCCAGCCGAGAAGCGCCGCGAGCATCTGCCCGGTCTGGTTGGCGTCGTCGTCGATCGCCTGCTTGCCCAGTATCACCAGCTGCGGCACTTCCTTCGCCACCAGCGCGCGCAACAGCTTGGCGACTGCCAGCGGCTGCAACTCGACGCCGGTTTCGACCAGGATCGCGCGGTCGGCGCCCAGCGCCAGCGCGTTGCGCAAGGTCTCCTGACAGGCGGCGATTCCGCAGGACACCGCGACGATTTCGCTGGCAATGCCCTTTTCCTTCAGGCGAACGGCTTCCTCGACGGCGATCTCGTCGAACGGATTCATCGACATCTTGACGTTGGCGAGGTCGACGCCGCTACCGTCAGGCTTGACGCGCACCTTGACGTTGAAATCGACAACCCGCTTGACCGGGACCAGGATTTTCATTGCTTATGGATGCGTCGGGAGTGCGCGATGAAGCCGCGTGCGACGGTGTCGCAAGGTGACGCGATTATAGCGTGAATGCGCGCGCACCGCTTCGTCGCTGGCGCACGACACGACGATGCCGGAAGTTGCGCTAGCCGCAGCGTACCGCCGCGGCGATCGAGCCGGCAGGGCGCTTATGGCCGCGCCGACGCCGTCGGGAGCGATCGCCTGCGAAGATCTCCGACCCGGGACGTCCTCAGCGCCGGACGTCGCACTGGGGGTTGGCCCCGTCGATCGCTCCGCGCCAGCTCAGCACGTTGTTGTCGCGTATCGGATCAGGCACAACGCGATCGGGGTCGGCGACCACGTCGATCCGGGTCACGTCTGCAGCGGTCGTCATCGCGGAGTTGAGCGCGAGGACCGCACCGGAAGCCACGTTGAGCCGAAGGTAACGGACCGCTTCGAACCGCTCCTGCGCTCCGGCCGCGGTCGTCACCGTGGCGGCGACACGGAAGGCCGCCATATCGCCGGTAAAGAACGGGACCCGGTAGATGTCGTCGGCGCCCATGTTGCGCACGCTGGCCAGCACCACCAACCTGCCGTCGTCGCCGCGGCGGCAGCTGATCGAGTCGAGCCTCAGGTCGGCACGCGGGTCATCGTCATACATGGCAAAACCGAACATGGTGTTGTCGGGGAAAGTAATCTTGGTCGGAAAGCGTACCGGCCGTACCGGTATCTCGTCGTAAACGGTGGCCGAAAAGCGGTCTCCGCCGTACGGCAATGTTTGACAGCCGGCCAGTGCTGCGACGGCGGCGATGAGTCCCATCCTGGCGATCGAGCGCATGTTCTTCTCCCTAGGACTGCTGTCCTGCGGTGCAACCCGGTCCCATTTGACCGGGCGGCCGACGGGCCGAAGCAACGCTTATACCAGCGTCATAATGGGGCGGCGGCGGCCGCAGGTCAACTGGCGATGCCGCCGGCCGGCGGGTCAGTCGCAGCGTGGCAGGTGGTCCCGGACCAGCGCGTCGAGCGCCCCGTAGAGCGCCTCGTCGCCTGAAAGCTCGCGCGCCGCCAGGGCCTGCGCTTCGGCCTCGCCCAGCGGCAGGCCGGCCTCGGTCCAGGCCTTGACCTCCTGCAGACTGCCGCGCTCGTAGCGCGCTTGGAGCTCCGGCTTGCCGCTCCGGTACCACGAGCGTTTGACCCCGTGCGGTTTGCTGTCTACGTAGGGCGCCTCCGATTTCGGCCGCAACTCGCGCCCGCTGCCGCGGGTCGTATACCACAGCGCAATCGTGCCGCTGCGCACATCGTCGCTGTAGGGTATGACGCCGATCCGCGCCCCGTCGGCGGTCCAGAAGATGAACGTGCCCGTCTTCCTGCCTTGGGCGAACGCGCCGACCGCGCGCAACCGGCCGTCCGCCTGATAGAGCTCGTAGGCGCCGTTCGGGGCGCCGTCGCGGCAGGCGCCGACCGGCTCGAGCTGCTGCGCGCCGGCCCGGCGGCGGCAAACGCCGAGAGCACGACGGGCAAACCCCAGCCTGCTAGCCGGCGCGCCGAGCCCACCAGGCCGCGATCTCGCCGACGATACCGCGGCGGAACGCGAGGACGCAGATGACGAAAATGGCGCCGGTGATGATCGTCACCCATTCGCCGAAGCCCGCCAGATAGTTTTCCAGGCCGGCGATAACGAATGCGCCGACCACCGGCCCGAAGATCGTGCCCATGCCGCCAAGCAGGGTCATCAGCACGACTTCGCCGGACATCGACCAGTGCACGTCGGTCAGCGAGGCAAGCTGAAAGACGATTGCCTTGGTCGCTCCCGCCAGGCCCGCCAGCGTCGCCGACAGCACGAACGCGAGGAGCTTGTAACGGTCGGCGTCGTAGCCCAGGGAGATCGCTCGCGGCTCGTTCTCACGAATGGCTTTGAGCACCTGGCCGAACGGCGAGTGGATGATCCGGTAGATCAGGAGGAATGCAGCGATGAATATGGTCAGCACCGTGTAATAGATCACCAGCGGCTGCGACAAGTCGAGCACGCCGAACAGACGGCCTCGCGGCACCGACTGTATGCCGTCTTCGCCATGGGTGAATGGCGTCTGCAGATAGAAGAAATACATCATCTGGGCGACGGCAAGGGTGATCATCGCGAAGTAGATGCCCTGCCGCCGGATCGCCAGTGCGCCGACGATCGCGCCGAGGGCTGCCGCGGCCGCGGTTCCCGCCGCGATCGCAAGCTCGGGCGAGAGTCCCCATACCTTCGCAGCGTGGGCGCAGACGTAGCCCGCGGTGCCGAGGAACATCGCGTGGCCGAACGAAAGCAGGCCTCCGAAGCCCAGCAGCAGGTTGAACGCGCAGGCGAACAACGCAAAGCACAGGGCCTTCATCAGGAACACCGGATAAACGCCGACCAGAGGCGCGATCGCAAGCGCCGCTGCCATCAGCGCAGTGCCCATCATCATCGTGGCGTGCGGGCCGCGCCATGGTGACGCGGCCGGGGTCGCAGTCGACATCTAGCGCTCGCGCCCGAACAGGCCCGCCGGCCGGACCAACAGCACGATCACCATCACCACGAAGATGACCGTGTTCGATGCCTCCGGATAGAAGTACTTGGTCAGGCCTTCGATGACGCCGAGCCCGAAGCCGGTGAGGATCGCCCCCATGATCGAGCCCATGCCTCCGATCACCACGACGGCGAACACGACGATGATCATGTCCGCCCCCATCAGCGGGTTGACCTGGTAGATCGGAGCGGCCATGACGCCGGCCAGTGCCGCCAGTCCTACGCCGAAGCCGAACGTCAGCGTGATCATGCGCGGGACGTTGATGCCGAACGCCTGCACCAGGGTCGGGTTTTCGGTCGCTGCGCGCAAATAGCTGCCGAGCTTGGTGCGCTCGATGACGTACCAGGTCGAAAAGCACAGGACCAGTGATGCGACGATGACCCAGGCCCGGTAGATGGGCAGGAACATGAAACCGAGGTTGACGCCTCCCGCGAGCTCCGACGGAATCTGATACGGCAACCCCGACGATCCGAACTCGTTGCGGAACAGTCCCTGGATCACCAGCGCCAGGCCGAACGTGAGCAGCAGTCCGTACAGGTGATCGAGCTTGTACAGGCGTGCCAGCATCGTGCGCTCGATCAGGATCCCGATCGCGCCGACGACGATGGGCGCGAGCAACAGCGCCCACCAGTAGCCGACGCCGGCCTTGTTCAGCAGGAACCACGCGCAGAACGCGCCCATCATGTATTGCGCGCCATGCGTGAAATTGATGATGTTGAGCAGTCCGAATATCACCGCCAGGCCGAGCGACAGCATCGCGTAGAACGATCCGTTGATGAGCCCGATCAGCAGCTGGCCGAAAAGTGCCTGCATTCAGATCCTTCCAAATCCTGGCGGCGAGTCCTCGGACGCGGTCATTTGACCAGCGAGCAACCTCCATCGGCGAGCGGCCGGAAAGCCTGATCGGCGGGAATCGTCGCGCGGACCTTGTAGTAGTCCCACGGATACTTCGATTCCGAGGGCTTCTTGACCTCGACCAGGTACGCCGGGTGGATCTTGCGGCCGTCGATGCGGATCGAGCCTTTGCCGAACAGCGGATCATCGGTCGGCATTTCCTTCATCTTGGCGATCACCTTGGTGCCGTCGTCGCTCTTCAGCGCCTCGACCGCTTTCAGGTAGTGCAACATCGACGCATAGACGCCGGCGTGGACCATCGTCGGATGGATGCCCTTGTCGGCCGCGGCGAAACGCTTGGCGAAGGCTCGAGTCTGGTCGTTCATATCCCAGTAGAAGGTGTTGGTGACGATCAACCCTTGCGCCGTCGGCAGCCCAAGCGCGTGGATATCCGTGAGGAAGACGAGCAGACCGGCCAGGTTCTGTCCGCCCTTGACGATGCCGAACTCGGCCGCTCCCTTGATCGCGTTGGTCGTGTCGCCGCCGGCGTTGGCAAGACCGATGATCTTGGCCTTCGATGCCTGCGCCTGAAGCAGGAACGAGGAAAAGTCCTGGGTATTCAATGGATGCCTCACCTTGCCGAGCACCTTGCCGCCATTCTTGAGCACGACGGCCTCGGTGTCGCGTTCCAGCGCCAGCCCGAACGCATAGTCGGCGGTCAGGAAGAACCAGGTATCGCCGCCCGACTTGACGATGGCGCCGCCGGTACCGTTGGCGAGCATCCAGGTGTCGTAGGTCCAGTGCACGGTGTTGGGCGAGCACGCCTTGCCGGTCAGGTCGGAACTCGCGGCACCGGACACGAGAAAGGCCTTGCCCTTGTCGCGGGTGACCTGGTTGACCGCCAGCGCGACGCCGGAATTGGGAACGTCGACGATGACATCGACCTTGTCGACGTCGTACCACTGCCGCGCCAGCGCCGAGCCGACGTCCGGCTTGTTCTGATGGTCGGCGGAGATGATCTCGACCTTGTAGCCGCGCTTCTCGATGCCCGAGTCCTCGACGGCCATGCGCGCCGCCACCACCGAACCCGCACCGGCCAGATCGGTGTACAGGCTCGACATGTCGGACAGCACGCCGATCTTGATCATGTTGTCGGAAATTTGCGCCTGCGCGGCGCCGGCGGCGAAGGTACCGGCCATCGCCAGCGCAAGCAGACTGCGTCTCAATGCGTTCATCGAACTTCTCCTCTAAATACAAGCAACAGCAAAAGGCTTGTGCCTCAGACGCCGAGGTATTCGTGCAGCTTCGGCATTTTCGCATCAAGCTCGGAATTGGCAATCATGTCGACAATACGCCCATGTTCCATCACGTAGTGGCGGTCGGCAACGGTCGCGGCAAAGTGGAAGTTCTGTTCGACCAGCAGGATAGTAAAGCCTCTGGCCTTGAGCTGACCGATCGTGCGGCCGATCTGCTTCACGATCACGGGCGCCAAGCCCTCGGTCGGCTCGTCGAGCAGCAGCAGGCGCGCGCCGGTGCGCAGAATACGGCCGATCGCCAGCATCTGCTGCTCGCCGCCGGAAAGCTTGGTGCCCTGGCTCGCGCGGCGCTCGGCGAGGTTGGGAAAAAGCTCGTAGATCTGTTCGACCGGGAGGCCACCGTCGCGCACCTTCGGCGGAAGCAGCAGGTTTTCCTCGACGCTCAAGCTGGCGAAGATGCCTCGCTCTTCGGGACACCAGGCCACGCCCAGCCGGGCGATGCGGTTCGACGCCAGGTTTACCGTCTGCTGATTCTCGAACAGGACCGACCCTTCGCGCCTGGGCACGACCCCCATGATGGCCTTGAGCGTCGTCGTCTTGCCGGCGCCGTTGCGCCCGAGCAAGGTCACGACTTCGCCTTGCGCGACGTCGAAGGCGACGCCGTGGAGGATATGCGACTCGCCGTACCAGGCCTGCAGGTCGCGTACCGCCAGCAGAGGTGCGGCAGCGCCGCTCGGCCTTGGCGAGGGTTCAAGCATGAACGCCCCCGAGATAAGCCTCGATGACCGCCGGATTCTTCGAGACCGACGCGTAGTCGCCTTTGGCCAGCACCTCGCCACGGGCGAGCACGGTGATGTGATCCGACAGTGTCGAGACGACCGACAGGTTGTGCTCGACCATCAGCACCGTACGGTCGGCGGCGACCTTGCGGATCAGCGCGGCGATCCGATCGACGTCCTCGTGGGTCATGCCGGCCGTCGGCTCGTCCAACAGCAGCATCTCGGGATCGAGCGCCAAGGTCGTCGCGATCTCGAGCGCGCGCTTTCTGCCATAGGGCAGCTCGACCGCGGTCTGGTTTTCGAACTCTTCCAGGCCGACCGCGTGAATCAATTCGCGGGCACGGGCGTCGTGCTCGCGCAGCACGCGCTCCGAGCGCCAGAAATCCAGCGAATGGCCCCGCTTCCTCTGCAACGCGATCCGGACGTTCTCGCGCACCGTCAAATGCGGAAACACGGCGGAGATCTGGAACGAGCGGACGAGCCCCATCCGCGCGATCGCCGCCGGCCGCGACCCCGTGATCTCGGCCCCCTTGTAGAAGATCTGTCCGCGCGTCGGCGTCAGGAAATGGGTCAGCAGGTTGAAACAGGTGGTTTTGCCGGCGCCGTTGGGTCCGATCAGCGCATGTATCGTGCCGCGCCGCACCTGCAGATCGACGCCATTGACGGCGACGAAACCCTTGAACTCCTTGGTCAGTCCGCGCGTCTCGAGAATGATGTCGTCGGTCATGCGCTGTCCGGACGCGCCCCGCCGCCCGGACTCCCCCTTGTCGTCGTGTCGGGCGATTATCCCGGCCGCGCTGCTGCTTGGCAATCGAAACCAAGCGCCGGCGACCGACCTTGGCCAGGCGCATCGCCCGAATCAGTCTTCCCAGCGCGGTTTGCGTTTTTCGACAAAGGCGCCGACGCCTTCCTGGGCCTCTTCGCCCAGCATATTGCGTGTGATGACCTCGCTGGCGTGCGCGTAAGCCTCGACGATGTTCTCTTCGAGCTGCTCGTAGAAGAACTTCTTGCCCGCGGCAAGGACGCGGTGGGGCTTGGCCATAAGCACCCGCGCCAGCGTCGCGACTTCGGCATCGAGCTTGTCCGGCGGCACGACGCGGTTGACGAGTCCCCATGCCAGCGCGGTGGGCGCATCGACGAACTCGCCGGTCATCACCATTTCGAAGGCGCGCTTGGTGGCGATGTTGCGCGACACCGGCACGCCCGGCGTCGCACAGAACAGTCCGAAGTTGATGCCCGAGGTCGCAAACCGGGCGTCGGCAGCGGCGACTGCCATGTCGGCGGCTGCTACCAGCTGACACCCCGCGGCCGTCGCGATGCCGTGCACCTTCGCGATCACCGGTTGTGGCAGACGCCGCAACGCCAGCATCACCTCGCAGCAGCTCCTGAACAGGCCGCCGATGAACTCCTCGGTCGAGTTCGCCAGCATTTCCTTCAAGTCGTGGCCGGGACAGAACGCGCGTCCGGCCCCAGCGAGCACGACGACACGCACCGAGTCGTCGCGTCCGATCGACTCGAGCGCAGCCTGCAGCTCGCGCAGCATCGCGCCGTTGATCGCATTGAACTGCGCCGGGCGGTTCAAGGTCAGCGTGGTCACGCCGCCGGCGTCGGTACGCAGCACTACGGGCTCGGCCGGGGATTCGAAGGGAGGAGGATTCATCGCGACACCTACTCGATCGCGCTTGTCGAGCGGACACGCTCGCGCAGCAGGAATTTCTGGATCTTGCCGGTCGACGTCTTGGGCAGCTCGCCGAAGATCACGCGCTTCGGCGCCTTGAACCGCGCCAGGTGGCTGCGGCAATGCTCGATCAACTCTGCCTCGGTGACGCTCGCGCCGGCCTTGATCTCGACGAACGCGCACGGCGTCTCGCCCCACTTCGGATCTGGCTGCGCGACCACCGCCGCGGCGAGCACGGCGGGGTGACGATACAGCGTGTCCTCGACCTCGATCGAGCTGATGTTCTCGCCGCCCGAAATGATGACGTCCTTCGAGCGGTCCTTGATCTTGACGTAGCCGTCCGGCTGCAGCACCGCGAGATCGCCCGAGTGGAACCAGCCGCCGGCGAACGCTTCTTCGGTGGCCGCCGCGTTCTTCAGGTAGCCCTTCATCGTGATGTTGCCGCGGAACATGATCTCGCCCATCGTCACGCCGTCGCGCGGGACGACCGTCATCGTCGCGGGATCCATGACGGTCATGCCTTCCTCGCAGGTATAGCGCACGCCCTGGCGGCCATTGCGCTCGGCCTGCGCGCCTACGTCGAGTGCCTTCCACTCCGCATGCTTGGCGCACACCGAAGCCGGCCCGTAGGTCTCGGTCAGTCCGTAGACGTGTGTAATGTCGAACCCCATCAGCTGCATGCCTTCGATCACCGACGCCGGCGGCGCGGCGGCAGCGACCAGGCAGCTGACCTGGTGCGTGATGCCTTGCTTCCACTCCGCCGGCGCGTTGATCAGCATCGCATGCACGATCGGCGCGCCGCAGTAGTGCGTCACCTGGTGCGTGCGAATCGCATCCAGGACAGGCTTGGCCTCGACCTTGCGAAGGCAGACGTTGGTGCCGGCGTTGGCCGCCATCGTCCAGGGAAAGCACCAGCCGTTGCAATGGAACATCGGCAGGGTCCAAAGGTAGACCGAATGCCGCGGCATGCCCCAGTCGATGATGTTGGACAGCGCATTCAGGTAGGCGCCGCGATGATGGTAGACGACGCCCTTCGGATTGCCCGTCGTGCCCGACGTGTAGTTGAGTGCGATCGCCGACCATTCGTCGGCGGGCAGGTGCCAGTCGAATTCAGGATCGCCGCCCGCCAGAAACTCTTCATAGTCGAGCCGGCCGAGCTTCGCACCGCCCGGGCCCAACGGATCGACGATGTCGATGACCAGCGGCTTCTTGTCCAGTCTTTCCAGCGCCGCGTCGACGGTCGGCGCGAATTCGGTATCGGTCAGTAACACCTTCGCTTCGCCGTGACCCAGCATGAACGCGATGGCATCGGCATCGAGACGCGTATTGAGCGTATTGAGCACGCCTCCGCTCATCGGCACCCCGAAATGCGCCTCGACCATTTCCGGCGTGTTCGCAGCAATTACCGCGACGGTCTGGCCGCGGCCGACACCGGCCCGCATCAGGGCCGATGCCAGGCGCCGTGAGCGCGCGTAGGTTTCCTCCCAGGTCAGGCGCCGGTTGCCGTGCACGACCGCAAGCTGCCGCGGATAGGTGTAGGCCGTTCGCGCGATCAGCGAGATCGGCGACAACGACGCGTAATTCGCGGCGTTCTTGTCGAGGCCGTGCTCGTAGGGGCTGGACTTGGGCATCGCGGACCGCGCGCGGCTTGTTCTTCGAAGGCCGCAGCGACATGGTAACCAATCCATCCGAAAACACAATTGCGCCGGCGGCGTCCGGCGTCCGCGGCGGGATGGCGACGGATACCAGCTTGCTCCGGTGCAGTGAATTCACTATGCTGGCCGCTCTTATTCGCGATGGGCGCGAGCACGATGGGTCACCGCTTGTCGAAGATCGTCACTCGCACCGGCGACGCCGGAACGACGGGGCTCGGCGACGGTTCGCGCGTGGCCAAGGATTCGCCGCGCATCGACGCCATCGGCGCGGTCGACGAGCTCAATTCGACCCTGGGCGTGCTGCTCGCCGAAGAACTGCCGCCCGCCGTCGCCTCCTGCCTGATCGACGTACAGCACGATCTGTTCGATCTCGGCGGCGAGCTGTCGATTCCCGGGTACAACGCGGTGAGCGATGCGCACGTCGAACGGCTCGAATCCGCGGTCGAGAGTTTCAATGCTAATTTGAAGCCGTTGAAGGAGTTCATCCTCCCCGCCGGCACGCGCGCGGCCGCCCTCGCGCACGTCGCCCGCACGGTCTGCCGCCGCGCCGAACGGGCGCTCGTGCGACTCGCGCAGACCGACGCCGTCGCCGAACCGTCGCGAAAATATCTGAACCGGCTGTCCGACCTGCTGTTCGTGCTGGCGCGAGTGCTGAACCGTAGCGCAGGGCGCGAAGATGTGCTGTGGCGCAAGGACCGCCGCCATGCGGGCTGATCGCGCCATCTCGCGGGACCGCTGATGGTCGGCGATCCTGCGCAGCAGCTCGAGCGCAGCGCGCGCCTGATGGAGTTGCTTGCGCGCACGGCGCTGGCCGATCAGGCGGCGTTCGAACAGCTGTACCGGTTGACCTCATCGCATCTGTATGGCGTTGCAATGCGTATATTGCGTGAATCGGCAGCTGCGGAGGAGGTGCTGCAGGAGAGCTTCGTCAACGTATGGCACCACGCCGGCTCCTACGTCGCGGCCAGGAGCCAGCCTCTGACGTGGCTGACCAGCATCGTACGCAACCGCTGCCTCGACCGGCTGCGCAAGCGCGATGTCGAAACGGTAAGCATCGACGATGAGGAGCATGCGATGACGATTGCCGATCGTGGCCCGATGCCGCTGGAATTGCTGTTGAGCGGTGCCGAAGCGAGCGCGGTCAGACGCTGTGTCGAGGCGCTCGACGCCGGCCAGAAGCAGGCGATCGCGCTGGCGTTCTACCAGGGCCTGTCGCATTCGGAGCTCGCGCGCCACCTGAAGCAGCCTCTGGGCACGGTCAAGTCCTGGGTCAGGCGCGGATTGGAACGTCTGAAGGCCTGCCTCGATGGCGCCGGCGTCACCCGCTGAGCACGCAGAAATCGGCCGACAGCGATGAATTACCGGACACCCGAACGCGCCGATGCGCTGGCCGCACATTACGTTCTAGGCACGCTGCCCGCGCTGGCGCGCGCCCGCTTCGCCCGGCTGGCACGGAGCGACGCCGTGCTCAACACGGCGATACGCGACTGGGAGGATCGTTTGTCGCCGCTCGCGCAAAGCGTGCCGCCGGTCGAACCGCCGGAACGCGTGTGGACGGCGATTCTCGCCCGCATCGGACGCGCCGACACGGGATCCGCATCGCACCGACGCACCGCCTGGGCCAGCGTCAGTCTGTGGCGCGGCCTCGCTCTGACCGGATTCGCCACGGCGATCGCCTTGGCGCTGGTGCTGCTTTCGCCGCCGCTCGAGCGTCCGGAAGCGACGATGGTCGTCGTCCTTGCCGGGCAGGACGCGAAGCCCGCGCTTATCGCCTCGGCCGACCGTAATGGACGCCTGCTGACCATCAAGGCGGTGACACCGCTTTCGCCCGGCGCCGACCGTTCGCTGCAGCTCTGGGCGTTGCCAGCGACAGGCAATCCGCGCTCGCTCGGGCTCGTGCCGGCGTCCGGCGTCGCGCAGATCGCGCTACCGGTGGCCGCAGGCACGGTGCTGCAGGACATTCCTGCGCTCGCGGTCAGCCTCGAGCCCCGCGGCGGTTCGCCCACCGGCCTGCCGACCGGGCCCGTACTCTATTCCGGGTCGGTCCAGCGCCTGTATTGACAGGCAGGAGACGATTTCCGCTCGAGTAAGGCGCCGTCGGTCAATCGGCCCGCCGCACCTGCTGGTCGATCGCGCCGAAGATCGACCGCCCCGATACATCCTGCATGTCGATGCGTACGCGATCGCCGAAGCGCAGAAACGGCGTACTCGCCTTGCCATCGCGCAGCGTTTCCACCGTGCGCTGTTCGGCGATGCAGGCATAACCTGCGCCACCCTGCGCGATCGGGCGCCCGGGACCGCCCTCTTCCTTGTTCGATACCGTGCCCGAGCCGACGATGCTGCCCGCTTCAAGCTCGCGCGTTCGCGCGGCGTGCGCGACCAAGGTCGGAAAATCGAACGTCATGTCGACGCCCGCGTTCGGGCGGCCGAAAAGCGCGCCGTTAACGAAGGTCAGCAGCGGCAGATGAACCTTGCCGTCGCGCCAGGCATCGCCGAGTTCGTCGGGCGTTGTTGCCACCGGCGAGAATGCCGATGCCGGCTTGCTCTGGAAGAAACCGAACCCCTTGGCCAGTTCTCCGGGGATCAGGTTGCGCAGGCTCACGTCGTTGACCAGCATCAGCAAGCGGATCGCCGCCGCCGCTGTTTGCGGCGTCGCGCCCATCGGCACGTCTCCGGTAATGACCGCGACCTCGGCTTCCAGATCGATGCCGAAGGCTTCGTCGGCGCAGACGATGTCGTCGCGCGGGCCGATGAAGCTGTCGGAACCGCCCTGGTACATCAGCGGATCGGTCCAGAACTCGGCGGGCATGGTCGCTCCGCGCGCCCTGCGCACCAGCTCGACGTGGTTGACGTACGCGGAGGCGTCGGCCCACTGGTAGGCGCGAGGCAGCGGTGAGTGCGCGAGCGCGGGATCGAACGGCGTAGCGTCGGCGAGCCCGCCCTCGTTCAGTCGCCGGTAGGCGTCGGCAAGAAGCGCCTGTACCGCGTCCCATTCGTCGAGCGCGGATTGCAGCGTACGCGCGATCGCTGGCACGCCGACCGCGCGCGTCAGATCGCGCGACACGACGACCAGTCTCCCATCGCGGCTGCCGTCCTTGAGGGTGGCGAGTTTCATGGTGGTTGATCGGTCGGGGTCGCCCGCGCGCGTCCTGGCTATCTGCGCCTGAGCACGTAGCCGTCGCCGCGGTCTTCCATTTCCCATCCCGCCGCATGGAGTTCCGCCCGCAAACGATCGGCTTCCGCCCACTGCTTGGCTGCCCGCGCGGCTGCCCGCGCGGCGGCCAGCGCATTGACCGCTTCTGGCACGGTCTCCACCGGCGGCCGCCATGCCTCGAAGCCGAGCCCGAAGATTCGATCGAACGCGAGCAGCGTCGCTCGAGTCACCGCGCGATCGCCGAGGTCACCGCGCAGCAGTTCCCAGGCGATAGCCATCGCCTTCGGAAGATTCAAGTCGTCGTTTACGACGCCGGTGAAGCGCTCGAGGTACGACGCATCCGGTTCGCCGCCTGCGGGCAGCGCGTGCACTGCGCGACGCATCCTGTCCAGGCCGACAGCAGCAGCGTCGAGCGCGTCCCAGGTGAAATTGAGCTGGCTGCGATAGTGCGCGGTCAGGCACAGGTAGCGGTATGCCAGCGGGTCGTAGCCGCGGTCGATCAGTGCCTGGAGGCGCAGGAACTCGCCCGCGGACTTGGCCATTTTCGCGTCGTTGGCCAGCAGGAAATAGCCGTGCATCCAGAAATTGGCGAGCCGCGTGCCGACGCGGGCTTCGGTCTGCGCGATTTCATTGGTATGGTGGACCGGGATGTGGTCTTCGCCACCGCAGTGGATGTCGAAAAAGTCACCCAGATATTTCTGGGCCATCGCCGAGCATTCGATGTGCCATCCGGGGAAACCGACGCCCCACGGGCTCGGCCATTCCATCTGGCGCTTCTCTCCGGGCGGCGAAAACTTCCACAACGCGAAATCGGTCGCGCTCTTCTTGTCGCCGAGGTCGACCCTCCGGCCCGCATCGAGTCCGGCCTTGTCCAGACGCGCCAGATAGCCGTAATCGGGCTGCATGCTGGTGTCGAAATAGATCCCGTCCGGGGTGCGGTACGTGTAGCCGTTTTTCTCGATGTCAGCGATGAAATCGATCTGCTCCCCGATGTGCTCGGTCGCGCGGCAGAGCACCGTCGGCGGCTCGATGTTGAGCCGCTGCATGTCGTCGAGAAAGGCCTCCGTGTAGAGGTCGGCGATTTCCCATGCGCTCTTGCCGGTTCGCCGCGCGCCCTTTTCCATCTTGTCTTCGCCGGTGTCGGCGTCCGAAGTCAGATGACCGACGTCGGTGATGTTCATCACATGCCGCACGCGATAGCCGTTCCATTCGAGCACGCGTTTGAGGATGTCTTCGAACAGGAACGTGCGAAAGTTCCCGATATGCTGATAGTCGTAGACAGTCGGTCCGCACGTGTACAGCCCGACCGTGCCAGCGTGCAGCGGCTCGAAAGCCCGCAGGCTGCGAGTGTAGTTGTCGTACAGCCGAAGCGATGTCGACATCTTTCGTTTCGCAATAAAAAAGCCGCCAGCGGCTTCCTGGCGGCTCGTCGTGTCCGATGCCTGTC
The DNA here is from genome assembly GCA_963776175.1 of uncultured beta proteobacterium. GTDB lineage: Bacteria > Pseudomonadota > Gammaproteobacteria > Burkholderiales > Casimicrobiaceae > PALSA-1003. The sequence continues at coordinate 275,588 of CAVZLP010000010.1, forward strand.
CGTCAGGCCGGGCTAAAGCGCGCGGCGGGCCGCGTGAGCATCGGTGCGGCAGCGCGCACCGAACGCGGCGGCAAGGCGGAGATCGGACATGGCGGCATGGTAGCGAATCGGCTGCGCAGCGGCAAGCCGACGCCAAAGACGCTGGACCGCAATCGTGCAAGCCGAGCGCCCGCGTTCGCTCGCCGAACACGGTAAAATCGCGCTCGACGCGGCTCCGCCGCGGCCAAGCCCGATGCTCCCGCCCACCGACGCCGCCGTGGAATCGCGCGATGCCCCGCTTTCGCGGGCCGCATCGATCGCACTCGTCCTGGTGTTCGCGCTGATCTGGTTTGCCAATCTCGACTATCGCCGACTGATCCATCCGGACGAAGGGCGCTACGCGGAAATACCTCGCGAAATGGTCGCCAGCGGCGACTGGTTGACGCCTCGTCTGGACGGCATCAAGTATTTCGAAAAGCCGGCATTGCAATACTGGCTGACCGCCGCCGGGTACGAGGCGTTCGGCATCCATCAATGGACCGCGCGTTTGTGGCCCGCGCTCGCCGGGTTCGCCGGCGTGCTGTTCATCGGCTATGTCGGCTTTCGCCTCGACGGCCCGCGCCTGGGTCTGTACAGCGCGGCGGCGCTCGGCGGCTGCGTATGGTATGTGCTGAACGCGCACATCCTGACGCTGGACTCGGGACTCACCTTGTGGATGAGCGTCGGCTTCGGGGCGCTGCTGCTGGCGCAGCGAGATACGGCGACCGCGGACGAGCAGCGCATGTGGATGCTGACGGGCTGGTCGGCGCTGGCGTTGGCCGTCCTGTCCAAAGGACTGATCGGCATCGTACTGCCCGGAGCGTCGCTGTTTGTCTATTCGCTGCTGACGCGAGACTGGGCGGTGTGGCGACGGCTGCATCTGGTCGCGGGACTGCTGCTGTTTGCGCTGATCGCCGCGCCGTGGTTCATCGCGGTGTCGATCGCCAATCCGGAATTCTTCCATTTCTTTTTCATCCGCGAGCATTTCGAGCGCTTCCTCACCAACGAGCACCATCGCGAGGGCGCGTGGTGGTATTTCATTCCGATCTTCGCCGCCGGCATCCTGCCTTGGCTGACCGTGCTCGCCTGGACCGCGCCCCGCCTGTGGTCCGGCGCGGTCGCATACGACAACGGGTTCAGCTGGCAACGCTACGCTCTGGTGTGGTCGGTGTTCATCTTTGTGTTTTTCAGCGCATCGAGCTCCAAGCTGCCTTCGTACATACTGCCGATTTTCCCGGCGCTGGCGCTGGCGATAGGCGCCCAGCTCGCGGCCCTGCCGGAGCGAACGCTGTACTGGTTGACCTTGCCGCTGGTCGTCGTCACCGGTGCGTGCATGCTGGTGCTGGGCTTCGGCTTCGAGACCCTGGTGCAGCGCTTCGCCGACGAACGCCAGCCCCTCGCCCCGCTGCTCGCCTATGGTCCCTGGCTCGATGCAGCGTGCGGGGTGGCGCTGGCCGGCGGCGTCGCCGGACTCTGGTGGCTCAGGACCGGCAAGCGCACGGCGGCGGTCCTGGCGGTGGCGTTGACCGCGCAGCTGGGCGCGCTGCTCGTGCTCACCGGCCATGATGAGCTCGCCGACTCGCGCTCGGCCGCGCCGATCCTGTCCCGCGTCGTCAGCCAGCATGGTCCGCTCGCCGACGACGTGCCGTTCTACTCGGTCAAGATGTACGATCAGACGCTGCCCTGGTATCTGGGCCGCACGGTGACGCCGGTCGAGCATCTGGATGAACTGGCGATGGGGCTCGCCAGCGAACCCGGCAAGGCGGTGGCGACGCTGGCCGAATGGAAGCAGCGCTGGGATCGGACGGAGCAGGCGTATGCGATCATGCAGGTCGACATGTACGAGAGGCTGCTGCGCGAGGGCGTGCCGATGCGGGAGCTCGGCCGTGATCCGCGCCGCGTGATCGTCAGCCGCCGTTGACGAACCGACCGGCAATCGACTTCGGGACCAGTGCAGATGCATTCCAGTGACACGGGCCGGCGATGAACCTGTCCGGGTTTTCCTTCCTGATTACCGGCGTGCTGCTGAACGCGATCGCGCAGCTGCTGCTCAAGGCAGGCACCAATACACTGGGCGTCATCACGCTGACTCGCGCCAACTGGGCCGGGGAATTCGGCAGGATGGCGGTCGAGCCGCATTTCATCGCCGGCGTCATCTGCTACGGCTTCAGCCTGATCGTATGGATACTCGGCCTGTCGCGGGTCCCCGTCTCCATCGCGTATCCGATGCTCTCGCTGGGTTATGTGATTAACGCGGTCGCAGCCTATTATCTTTTCGGCGAAGGCGTGACCTTGGTGCGCTGGCTCGGCATCGGCTTCATCGTGCTGGGCGTGTGGTTGGTCGCGAGGAGCTAGCGGAATGAGCGCGCGTGAGCAAGCGGCGCAGGCCGCCTATCTCAAGTTCGCCGGGCCCGACCTGGACGAACAGACGATCGCCGGCGTGGCCGACGTGCTGCGCTCCGGCCAGATCACCAGCGGACCCTGGGTGGCGCGCTTCGAACGGCAGCTCGAAGCGTTGTGCGGTGGCCGGCCGGTGCGGGTGCTGACCTCGGCCACCGCCGCGATCGAGGTGGCGCTCCAGCTTTGCGGTGTCGGCGCCGGCGACGAGGTGATCACCGGCGCGCAGAGCTTTTTTACCGTGCTCAACATGATCGTCAAAGTGGGCGCGACGCCGGTATTCGTCGACTGCGATCTGGTCACGCGCAACATCGACCTCGGGCAGGTCGAGTCGGCGATCACGCCACGCACGAAGGCAATCATCCCGACCCATTTTCCGGGCGCGCTGGTCGACCTCGACGCACTCTACGGGCTGGCGAAGAGACGCGGCCTTCGCGTAATCGAGGACGCGGCGCTGGTGCTCGGCTCGCGCTGGCGCGGACAGAACGTCGGTGCCGTCGGTGACATCGTCACTTTCAGTTTTCATCCGAACAAGAATGCGACGTCGATCGAAGGCGGCGCGCTGGTCGTCAGCGACCAGGCCGACGCCCGGCAGGTCGAGATGCTGCGCTTTCATGGCATAAGCTACCTGGCCGACCGCACGCGCGACGTCGCGTTTCCAGGGGGCAAGTTCAACCTGCCCGACGTCAACGCCCGCGTCGGTTACGCCCAGATCGAGCGCCTGCAGGAGTTTCTGGCCCGGCGTCGCGCGCTGGTCGACCGCTACTTCGCGCGCTTCGCCGCCGACCCGGCCTGCGTATTGCCGCCGCGGCCGGCAAGCGCGGACGATGGTCATTCCTGGAACATGTTCTGCATCCTGCTGCCGCTTGCGCGCATGTCGATCGACCGCAGCGGCTTCCGGAATGCGATGGAGGCGCGCGGGATCGGCACCGGCGTCTCGTACGAAGCGCTGCACCTTTGCACGCTTGGCCGACGCTTCGGCGGCCGCGAAGGCCAGTTTCCGAACGCGGAGCGCATCGCGCGCGAGACGGTGACCTTGCCCTTGCACACCAGACTTCTGGAAGCGGATGTCGACCGGGTATGCGAGGCCGCCGCCGCGATCATCGCCGCGACGGGAAAGTGACGATGGCCTTGCCGCAGGTTTCGGTCGTGGTTCCGGTCTACAACGAGGAAGCCGGGCTGCCGGCATTGTTCGAACGTCTGTACACGGCACTCGACAAGCTCGCCGTGCCTTACGAAGTGATATTCATCGATGACGGCAGCCGCGACGCTTCCGCGGCGTTGCTCAAGGACCAGTTCATGCGGCGGTCCGACGTCACGCGCGTCGTCCTGTTCAATGCGAACTACGGCCAGCACATGGCTATCGTCGCGGGCTTCGAGAAGAGCCGCGGCAGCCGAGTCGTCACGCTGGACGCCGATCTGCAAAATCCTCCGGAGGAAATCCCGAAGCTGCTGGCGGCGATGGACCGCGGCCACGACTACGTCGGCAGCATCCGGCTCGCGCGCGAGGATTCATGGTGGCGCCGGTTGGCGTCGAAGGCGATGAACCGCATCCGCGAACGCATCACGCACATCAGAATGACCGACCAGGGCTGCATGCTCCGCGCCTACAGCCGAGACATCGCGCAAACGATCGCGGCGACGCGCGAGGTCAGCACGTTCATTCCGGCGCTCGGATACACGTTCGCGCACAATCCGACCGAGGTCGAGGTCGCCCACGCGGAGCGCGCCGCCGGCGAATCGAAGTATTCGCTTTACAAGCTCATACGGCTCAACTTCGACTTGATCACCGGCTTTTCGCTGGTGCCGCTGCAGTTGTTCTCGATGTTCGGCATGCTGGTATCGGTCGTTGCCCTGGTGACCTACCTCGTCGTCATCGTCGAACGGCTGCTGCTCTCCGGCTGGCGCGAGGGTGTGGCCACGCTCTGGGATCGCGATATCCTCGCTTTCTTCCTGATCGGCATGATGCTGTTCGGCGTGGGCCTGATCGGCGAGTATGTCGGCAGGATCTACCAGCAGGTGCGCGACCGGCCGCGCTTCACCGTGCAGGCCACGCTGGAAAGAACCGAGCCCGCACCCCAACCCGCCGCCCGGCCGGGCGATTCGCTGCGCTAAGGCGCAGCCTGCGTCCACGGCGCCCTGCTGCATCCGTCATGACCCGCGCCGTCGTATTCGGCTACCACAATGTCGGCGTGCGCTGTCTGAAGGTGCTGTTGGCACACGGCCTGGAAGTCCCGCTGGTGATCACGCACGAGGACAGCCCCGGCGAGACGATCTGGTTCGACAGCGTCGCCCGCACGGCCGCCGAGTACGGGATTCGCGCCATCGCGCCCGAGGACCCGAATGCGACGGACGTCATCGCTGGGATCGCAGCGGCACGTCCGGACTTCATCTTTTCCTTCTATTACCGGCGAATGCTCGCGCCGGCCGTGCTGGCGCTGGCGCCGCGCGGAGCGCTGAACATGCACGGCTCGCTGCTGCCGAAATATCGCGGTCGGGCACCGGTGAACTGGGCGATCATCCACGGTGAGACCGAGACTGGCGCGACGCTGCACTACATGGGCGACAAACCGGACAACGGCGACATCGTCGCGCAGACGCCGGTCCCGATCCTGCCGGACGATGTCGCCGTCGACGTTTTCGCCAAGGTGACGGTCGCTGCCGAATTGACCTTGCATCGCGTGCTGCCCGCGTTGCTGGCCGGCACCGCACCGCGGATCCCGCAGGATCCCCGCCGGAGCTCCTACTTCGGTGGCCGCAAGCCCGAAGACGGCGTCATCGACTGGTCGAAGAGCGCGCGCGCGATCCACAATCTGGTACGTGCCGTCGCGCCCCCCTACCCGGGAGCGCGCACGCTCATCGACGGCCACCCAGCGCGGCTCTTGCGCACGCGCGTGCTGGACGCCGCGGCGCCGGCGATCATGACGCCGGCGTTCGATGTGGCCGACGAACGAATCACCGTGCGCTGCGGCGGCGGCGGAATCCTGCACGTGCTCGAACTGGAGATCGACGACGCGATCGTCGGTCCCGCCGCATTCGCGCGATGGCGGGCGAACCATGCGACGGCGGTTCCCGGTAAAATCGGCGCGCAGGAACCGGCGGCCGCGCCGGATCAGGCAACCTAGTCCATGCCAAGAATACTGATACTCGGCGTCAACGGCTTCATCGGCCACCATCTGTCCCAGCGCATCATCGCGTCGACCGACTGGGAGGTCTACGGCATGGACATGCAGAGCGAGCGCATCGCGGACCTGCTGCCAGAAAAGCGTTTCCACTTCTTCGAAGGCGACATCACGATCAACAAGGAGTGGATCGAATATCACATCAAGAAATGCAATACCGTGCTGCCGCTGGTCGCTATCGCCACCCCGGCCACCTACGTGCGCGAGCCATTGCGGGTTTTCGAACTCGATTTCGAAGCCAATCTGCCGATCGTCCGCGCCTGCGTGCGCTACCGGAAGCACATCGTCTTCCCGTCGACCTCGGAGGTTTATGGGATGTGCGCGGACCCGGAGTTCGATCCGGAGACTTCGAATCTCGTGCTGGGGCCGATCAACAAGCCGCGCTGGATCTACGCATGTGCCAAGCAGCTTATGGACCGGGTGATCCATGCGTACGGCATGCAGGAGGGACTCGACTACACGCTGTTCCGGCCGTTCAACTGGATCGGGTCGGGCCTCGACTCGATCAATACGGCCAAGGAAGGCAGCTCGCGCGTGATCACGCAGTTCCTCGGTCACATCGTACGCGGCGAGCCGATCAAGCTCGTCGACGGCGGCACGCAGAAACGCGCGTTCACCTACATCGACGACGGCGTGTCGGCGCTGATGAGCATGATCGCCAACGAGAACGGCATCGCCAGCGGCAAGATCTACAACGTCGGCAACCCGCGCAACAACTATTCGGTCAGGGAGCTTGCGCAGATGATGCTGAATCTCGCTCTGACCTATCCCGAATACCGTGATACCGCAAGCCGGGTCGAACTGGTCGACACAACGGCCGAGGCGTACTACGGCAAGGGTTACCAGGATGTGCAGAACCGCGTGCCCGACATCGCCAATACCTGCGCCGAGCTTCGATGGCAGCCGATGGTGACGATGGAGGACGCACTGAAGCGCATCTTCGACGCCTACCGGGGCCAGGTCGCCGAGGCGCGGCAGCTCGTCGAATGACGACGGACACCGATCGGCTGCGGCTGCGACCGCGACGCGTCGGCGGAGCACCCGCGTCGGAACCGCAATGAGCATCCTGGCGTTGAAGATCGACGTCGACACGCTGCGCGGCACGCGCGAAGGCGTTCCGGCATTGCTCGACGTGCTGCGCCGTCACCAGGCCGGCGCGACTTTCCTCTTCAGTGTCGGGCCCGACCATACCGGGCGCGCGATCAAGCGCATCTTCCGGCCGGGATTCTTCAGCAAGGTGCGCCGGACCTCCGTCGTCGCGCATTACGGCGTGAAGACGCTGTTGTACGGCACCGCGCTGCCGGGGCCCGATATCGGTCGCCGCGCCGCCGACACGATGCGCGCGGTACGCGACGAAGGCTTCGAAACCGGCCTGCATTGCTGGGACCACGTCAAATGGCAGGACGGCGTCGCCGGCGCCGACGCCGACTGGACGGCGCGGCAAATGCGGCGCGCCTGCGAGCGCTACACCGACGTGTTCAAGGAGCCACCTCGCGTTCATGGGGCCGCAGGCTGGCAGATGAACATCGATGCGCTGCGGCAGACGCAGGTCCTGGGCTTCGACTACTGCTCGGATGGCCGGGGCACGTATCCCCACCTGCCGGTGTGGAACGCGGAGCTGATCCGATGCCCGCAACTTCCGACGACGTTGCCGACGCTCGACGAGCTGATCGGCATCGACGGCGCCACCGCAGACGACGCCGCCAAACGCCTGCTCGCGCTGACTCTCCCAGCGGGCAGCGACGGCCCGCCGTCGAGCCACGTCTTCACGCTGCACGCGGAACTCGAGGGGCTGCGCCTCGCGCCTGCCCTCGAACAGCTGCTCTCCGGCTGGAAGGCGCAGGGCTACCGGCTGTCGTCGTTGCGGCGCCTGTACGAGACGCTCGAGCCGATGGCGCTGCCGCGCTGCGAGGTCGGCCTGGACGCCGTGCCCGGCCGCAGCGGCACCTTGCTTTGCCAGCGACGGGAGTTCTTAAGCGACGTCGATCTCGCCCGAGCCGCCTAGGCCAACCGCCTGGATCGAGCGTAGTTCCACCAACCATTGCCGGAGCTTGCCATGCCGAACACCAAAGTCGCCGACTTCAGCGCCCCATCCACCTCAGGATCGTTCCGCCTGTCCGAGCACCGCGGTCATCCGGTGGTCCTGTATTTCTATCCGAAGGACAATACGCCGGGATGCACGACCGAGGGCGCAAATTTCCGCGATCTGCACAAAGCTTTTGTTCGCGCCGGCGCCGTCGTCGCCGGCGTGTCGCGCGACAGCCTGAAATCGCACGAGAATTTCAAGGCGAAGATGGGGTTTCCCTTCGATCTGATCTCCGATCCCGACGAAAAGCTCTGTGCGCAGTTCGGCGTGATCAAGATGAAGAACATGTACGGCAGGAAGGTGCGCGGCATCGAGCGGAGCACCTTTCTGATCGACGGCAAAGGAGCGCTGGCGCACGAGTGGCGCGGCGTCAAGGTACCCGGGCATGCCGATGAGGTGCTCGAGGCGGTCAAGGCACTCTAGCGCCGCGGATACGGCGCGCGCCGGAGCAGCACAAGTGTCCCCGTGTCCCCTTCTCACCACAATTGCTGCTGGTCGAAAGCGCCGGTGGGTACAATAGCTTGTGTTTCCCGCGCGAGCTGTTCTACGATGGGGGCGGTACCCACCGCCCCGATAAGCCCGAAGGAGGCCCATGGTCGAGCGCAAACTTCGTCTCGCGCCCCAAGTCACCAAGATCAGCAAGACCCCATCCTCCAAGCTGTTCGTGCTCGACACCAATGTGCTGATGCACGATCCGACCAGCCTGTTCCGCTTCGAAGAGCACGACATCTTCCTGCCGATCCTCACGCTCGAGGAACTCGACAACAATAAGAAAGGCGTCACCGAAGTCGCGCGCAACGCGAGACAGGCATCGCGCTACCTCGATGAGCTGGTCACCGCGGCGATCGCGATCAGCAACGGCAGCCTTGCCGCGGGAATACCGCTGAAGCCCCAAAGCGGGGGCGCGGCGACCGGGCGCCTGTTCCTGCAGACCGAAGAGATCTCGACCACCCTGCCGCCTTCACTCGCCGGAGGCAAGGCGGACAACCAGATCATTGCCGTGGTCATGCATCTGCAACAAGCGCAGCCGAAGCGCAATGTCATCCTGGTGTCCAAAGACATCAACATGCGCATCAAGGCGCGTGCGCTCGGCATCTCGGCCGAGGACTATTTCAACGACAAAGTCCTCGAAGACACCGATCTGCTCTACAGCGGCATGCGCGAGCTGCCCGCCGATTTCTGGGACCGCCACGGCAAGGCGATGGAGTCGTGGCAACAGGGCGGCAATACCTATTACCGCGTCACCGGCCCGCTGTGCCACAACCTGCTGGTCAACGAATTCGTCTACCTGGAAGGCACGAGCCCCGGGGAGACGCCGCTGTACGCGATGGTCAGGGAAGTCAGCGGTCGCACGGCGCTGCTGCAGACGCTGAAGGACTACACGCACCAGAAGAACAACGTCTGGGGCATCACGGCACGCAACCGCGAGCAGAATTTCGCGCTGAATCTGCTGATGAATCCCGACATCGATTTCGTCACGCTGCTCGGCCAGGCCGGCACCGGCAAGACGCTGCTGACCCTGGCCGCGGGATTGATGACTACTCTCGAATTCAAGGTCTATTCGGAAATCATCATGACCCGCGTGACGGTGCCGGTAGGCGAGGACATCGGATTCCTGCCGGGGACCGAAGAGGAAAAGATGAATCCCTGGATGGGCGCGCTGGAGGATAATCTCGACGTGCTCAACAAGACCGACGACGAAGCCGGCGAATGGGGCCGCGCAGCGACGCGCGACCTGATACGCTCGCGGATCAAGGTCAAGTCGCTGAACTTCATGCGGGGGCGCACGTTCATCAACAAATACTTGATCATCGACGAGGCGCAGAACCTGACGCCGAAGCAGATGAAGACGCTGATCACGCGTGCCGGACCGGGCACCAAGGTCGTGTGCCTAGGCAATATCGCGCAAATCGACACGCCGTACCTCACCGAGGGCAGCTCCGGGCTCACCTACGTCGTCGACCGCTTCAAGGGTTGGTCGCACAGCGGTCATGTGACGCTGACGCGCGGCGAGCGCTCGCGGCTTGCTGACCACGCGGCGGAAATCCTGTAACGTATCCGCGGCGATGATGCGTTCGTCGAACCGCATCGGGCGCGACGGCGCATCGGCGGAAGACTAGCGATGAGCCCTCTGCCGCCGACCGCCCCAGACGAAGAACGACCCGAGATCAGTATCGTCGTTCCCGTCTACAACGAAGAGGCGGGACTGCCGGCATTCTGGGCGCGCCTCACGCCGGTGCTGGACTCACTCGCTTGCCGCGCCGAAGTGATCTTCGTCGATGATGGCAGCGGCGACGGCACGCTGGCGCAGCTCCTGTCGCTGCGGCATCTCGATGCGCGCGTGCGCATCGTCAGTCTGTCGCGCAACTTCGGCAAGGAAATCGCGCTGACTGCCGGCCTCGATCACGCCGATGGCGACGCGGTCATCCCGATCGACGCCGATCTGCAGCACCCGCCGGAAGTCATTGCCGAGTTGGTCGCTCGTTGGCGCTCCGGCAGCGACATCGTCATTGCCTTGCGCCGTGACCGCGCCACCGACGGCCTGCTGCGCCGCGCCGCGTCGTCGCTTTTTCACCGCGTCTTCGCCCGGATGACGACGGTCGCGGTGGTCCGCGACGCCGGCGACTTCCGCCTGATGTCCCGCGCCGTCGTCGCCGCGCTGCGGCGGCTGCCTGAGCGGACGCGCTTCATGAAGGGACTCTACGCCTGGGTCGGCTTTCGCGAGACGACGGTTTCCTACGACATCGAGCCGCGGCTGGAGGGCCGGTCCAAATGGAGCATCTGGCGGCTGTGGCGGCTGGCTCTCGACGGCATCACGTCGTTCAGCTCGCTGCCCCTCAAGGTGTGGAGTGTCGTCGGGTTGACGTTCGCGCTCGCGGCGCTGGCCTACGGCGCCTACCTGGTCGGGCGCACGATCGTGCACGGCATCGACGTGCCCGGCTATGCATCGCTGATGGTGATGATCCTGTTCCTTGGCGGGTTGCAGTTGCTTTCGCTGGGCATCATCGGCGAATACCTGGGCCGCGTGTACGACGAGGTCAAGGCGCGGCCGCTGTACGTCGTGCGGCAGCGCATCGGGTTCGATCGCGACGACCAGAGCCCCGACTGATTCGGCGCCGCCGATGCCGACGCTGCTGCACAGGTTTGGCCGCTTCGCGGTCGTCGGCGCAGTCGCGACCGCGATGCACGCGGCCGTTTTCGTCGCGGCGATCGAGGTGGCGCATATCGAGCCGGTACTTGCGACCGCGCTGGCCTTCGTGATTGCGATGCTGACCGGGTTCGCGCTGAACCGGCGATGGACCTTCGCGGTGCGCGACGCGCCGACGCGACGGCTCTGGCGCTACGCATTCGCCGCGCTCGCGGGCCTCGCGCTCAACGCAGGGATAATGTACTGCGTCGTGCACCTGCTGCATTGGTCGCCCTATCTCGGCCTGGCGGCGGCGATCGTGATCGTTCCGCCGGTAAGTTTCTCACTGAACCATTTCTGGGTCTTTCGCGAGCCGGCCCGGCCGGGATGACGCCAAAGCGCATGAGCTACGCGATCGACATACCGGAGCGACAGTTCGCCGACGCCCGCCGGATCGGGTGGCCATACGGCGCCATCGTTATCGCGTTCATGGCGATCCAAATCGCGAGCGGCGGCTTCGGCGCCGGCGGCCCCGACACGGCCCGCGACGTCGCCGCGGCACTGGCGATACGCGATCTCGGCGCGCTGCCGCTGCACGGCCCCCTTCTCGCGGGCACGTCGCACCTCGGACCGGTGTGGTTCTATCTATTGGCCTTGCCGATGGTGATCCACCGCTCGTGGCTCAGCGTCTCCATGTTCGTGGCTTTCATCGGCAGCCTGCAATTCCCGCTGGCGTATGCGACCGGACGTCGCCTGATCGATCGGCGCTTTGGCCTGCTCTGGTGCGCACTGCTGGCGCTGCCGGGCTGGGGAAGCTTTCAGCTGGTCGGTTTTTCGCACACCAACTTGGTTCCGACCTGCAGCATGCTGGTGTTCTATGCGCTGGTGCGCCTCGAGCAGGAACGGCGGCCGTGGTGGCTCGTGGTCGCGGCCTTGGCTTTTTCGCTGGCACTGCACGCGCATCCGACCACCATCGCGCTCGCGCCCGTCATCGCGATCGTCGCGCTATCGGCCATGCCGGGCTTCGGCGCGTTGCTGCGCTGGGGAACGGTGGCGGTTCTGATCGCGCTGCTGCCGTTCGCGCCGCTGCTCGCCGACCGCGCCGCCGCGCCGGCGCCGCTTGCCGCGCAAGTCGCCGAATACGTCGGCAGCACGATGCACGCGTCCAATCTCTTCGACACCGGGCCGTTGCTGTGGGGAACGCTGGTGCGCGGCCCGCGAATCGTCGCCGACGCCTTTGTCGCGGCGACGCCGTGGACGTCCGCGATCGCCGTCGTTGTGGTCCTGGCCCTGGAACTGGCGACGCTGGCGGGACTCGCGTTCGCCAGCCGTCGGCAGCCCCTGCCCGTCGCCGCGGCGGTGCTGACGACCCTCGCCGTCGCCGCGCTGACCGCATGGCTGCGCCCAGCAACACCGTTTTACATGACCTATGCCCTGCTGCCGTTTCTCGCAGGGCTCGGTGCGCTGGGACTGTACGGACTTTGTGCCGGACTGCGCGAGCGCGGGTCGGTGCTGCTGACCGGCATCGTCGGCATGATGCTGATGCTGTATGCCGCCTTCGGCGTCGGCATCGCTACGACGATAGCCTCGGGCGACGTTGCGCTCGACGTCGCTTCGCGCCTGGATGTCAAAGAGGAAGATGCAGCGCCGGCGCCGGCCGAACCCTGGCTGTCCGCACATGCGGTCGATGCGAGCGGCGCGCTGCTTTGCGGCCAGCGCGGTCCGATCGTGCTGCACGGCGCGTACGCCTACCTCGAGCATGTCTATCTCGGCTTGGATCACCGCCTGCGTTGCGGCATACTCGATGTCCATCTCGCGGGCATCGAGCCCGTCACCGGCGTGCACCTGGTCGGCATCGCCCGACCGGCATGGCGTGCGCTGGGCTGGACGCCGCCGATCTACGTCGGCGGGATCGGAGTGACGCATGCCGCAGAGGTGTTGTGGCCCCCGCGAGGCTTGCCGCCGCCGGACGGCAGCGTTTATCCGCCCGCGGCGATCGCGCCCGCGCCGATGCGTACCGTCGCGGTCGACGCCGCCGTGCAAGGCGATCGGGCACTGATCGTCGCCATGCCCTACGTGCCATGGATGATACCGCCGCAGATCGACGTCACGGCCAATGGAGTCGCGCGGGCGCCAGTGGCGCGCGATGTCGCCGCGGCAGTCTACGTGTGTCGCGAGTGCGTCGGCGCCGCGGCAGTCGCCTGGCGGATCTCGATCGCCTCGTCGGCGCCGGAGCGCGTCGACGTCGTCACAATCGCGCCGCCGCGTCGCGAATGAGCGGCCGCTGCGCCACGCCCGGATCGCGCCGGTTGGCGCGATGCGTGGCAATGCTCTGGCTCGGGGCACTCGTCGCTGCCTGCAGCGAGCAGCCGACGCAACCCGACTTAAGCCGCCTCTACCGAGTCGGAAGCGGAAACGTCGACACAACGCCGGTCATCGTCATCCCGGGCGTTTTCGGCTCGCGATTGCGCGACCGAGTCAGCGGCGTCGAAGTCTGGCCGGGGACGTCGAACGACATTCTGTTCGGCGAGTATCGCGCCATCGCGCTCGACTTCGATCCCGTCACGCTGCAGGTCAAGAGCGACAAGCTCGAGGCCTACGGCATCGCCGAGACCGCGCTGGGCCGGGACTTCTACGGCCAGATCATCGACACCTTGCGCCACTTCGGCGGCTATGTTCCCGGGAAGCCGGGCACGCCGGCACCACGGGGCGAGCGCCGCTACTACATGTACCCGTACGATTGGCGGCAAGACAATGTCGAAGCGGCGCGCGGGCTCGATCGCCTGATCGAAGCGATCCGCCGCGACTACGCCGATCCTGCCCTTCGCGTCGACATCGTCGCGCACAGCATGGGCGGGCTGATCGCCCGCTACTACCTGCGCTACGGTACCGTCGACGTGCTGGACGGCAGCGAGCAGCAGGTAACGCTCTACGGCACGACCCGCGTGCGCAAGCTGATACTGCTCGGGACGCCGAATATGGGCTCGGCCTCGTCGCTGCACGCCTTTCTCGTCGGCGAGCCGATCGGCCTGAAGAGGATTCCGCAGGAAGTGCTGGCGACGCTGCCTTCGGGCTATCAGTTGTTCCCGCATCCGCTGGTCACCTGGCTGATCGACAGCTACGGCAAGGCGTTGGACGACGAACTGTTCGACGGGGCCACATGGCGGCGCTATCGCTGGTCGATCTTCGATCGCGCGGTCGAGGCGCGGATCCGCGCCGCGCATGGCGCCGGCGCCGACGCGTACATCGCTGCGTTGCACCGCTTCTTCGATTATCGCCTCGAGCGCGCTCGCCGCTTCATGTGGGCGCTGTCGACGCCGGAGTCCGCCACGCCGATCCGCTACGTGCTGTTCGGCGGCGATTGCACGCCGACGCCCGCGCGGCTTGCCCTGGAGTACGAAATCGAAACGCCGGTCGCGCGCCTTTTCCCTGCCGACATCCGCCATCCCGTTGCGGGCGTACGCTACGAGGAGCTGATGCTGGAGCCGGGCGACGGCAGCGTTACCAAGCCATCGCTCTTGGCGCGCGAAACGCTCGATCCCAGCGCACCGCAGAACGAGGATAGCTTCATTCCGATCGCGTACTGGTTTTTCCTGTGCGAACGCCACAACCGCCTGACCGGCAACATCAATTTCCAGGACAACTTGCTCAATGTGCTGCTGACCCGCAGCCTGCCGTGGGAAATGACGGCACCGCCTGCGCGATGACCGGCGATCGGTCAGCTCGGTCGCAGCGCCATGGCACGCAGCGTCGGCGCGTCGACGAGATCCGCCAGACCGGTTTCGAGAACCGCTTTCCTGAATTCCGTCGGCCAATTTGCGACACACGGCGCTAACGGAGAGATGCTTTCTTTCGCCGTAGAGGCCCACTGCACGTAGCGGCGACACACCCCGGCAGCCTCCGCACGCAACGCAGCGAGCATCGCCGCTGGTTGATTACCTCGATGAAGACGCTTGTAGTAGACGGCCTGGCGGACGAATACGGGCTCGGCGAGTTGCAGCGCGCGGAGGCAGAAATCCCAGGCATGGACGTGCCTGTAATCGTGGAATCCACCAAGGGCGCGAAACAGCTCGCGCGACACGAACAGGTTGCCCGAAGAGGCCGCGATGTTTTGTGTCATCAGCGAAAATCCGATCGTCGGTCCGGCGACCGCGTCTCCAATCGCGCAACAGAGATCGTAGACGTAGCGGTTATGCAGCGGATCGATGTAACTGTCATCCGAATCGATGCACTCCACTGACGAGAAGCCCCATCTCGCCCCCGTACGGGTAATCTTTGCCACCATGTGGCTCAGACGATCTTCATGCATGCAATCGTCGGAGTTCAAAAGGCAGATGAATTCCCCGGCCGCAAGCTCCGCGGCCTCGTTGACCGTGTCCGGTGCACCACGATGTTCGCGTGCGACGAAACGATGCTCGAACGGCGACTCGTCCAGACATTGGCCGATCACGTCGGCAGCGCCATCGTCGGAGCCGTCGTCGATAACGACTAGTGCGACCCGACGATAGCTCTGTTTGAAGACGGACCGCAACGCGGCTTCCACGTACCGCGCGTGTCGGTGACAGGGTACTACGACGGTCACCAGCGGGGTATCGCCATTCACCGGCGCCGGTCGCGCAGCGCGTTGTGCGAAATAGCGGGAGCCGGGCTCGGGTACGGAGTCCGATGCAGCTGCTGTCGCCTCTTCGGCCAGAATCGCGGAAAGAAACTTTCGGTAGAGCGCGGATTTCCAGCCAATCAGATCCAGAGCCTGGAAGATGTAGGCCTTCGCTCTGGCGGCGTCGCCGCGCTCCCGGTACAAGTCCGCCAGCATGTACCGCACATCGTGCCGGCGCGGATCGTGTTCGAGCGCGGCTTCATAGTCGCGAATTGCCTCGTCATAGTGGCGACGTTGCCGGTGCGCAAGCGCTTGCGCCATCAAGCCTGCGTGTCTCGTATTGGCGCCCTGGGGCTGCGGCGCGGCTGCCGCGCCCACCCGTCCGTGGCATTCCTTGAAACGCAATCCGCTTCCGCAAGGACAAGGCTGATTGCGCGTGGCTTCGATCATCGATCGGGTCGTGTTTGCATCAAGGCTGCGCTGGAACCGATGTCTGGCGCATCAGCGGTGCCGAGGCCGGTCGCTCATGCCGCACCGTGCCGCAGGACGGCATTTGCGAACTCACGGCCGGTTGTTCGCAGATCATGGTGTCGTCGCACATCGTCGAACGCAGCCTGCGCGATTGCCGACCGTAGTGCGGGAGACACCACGAGTCGATCGAGTGCCGCGATCCACTCATCCGGTCTGTTTTCGACCAGTATCCCCGTCCTCCCATGATCGACCGTTTCCCGAAACGGCGAGACGTCGCTGTACACCCCGGGGACCATGCAACCGCCGTATTCGCGATACTTGTTGTTGGTCTTGTACCGTTCGAAGCCGTCGCCGACAAGCGGAGCGATGCCGATGTGCCAATGCCGGGCCACCTTGAATTCCAGATACGCGTCGTAGTCGCCGATCCATGGATGGAATACGACATTAGGAAGCGCGCCGAGAGTCTCCGGCATCCAGCCTATGAATTCGAACGTTACGGCCCGGCCGTATGTGCGCAGAAAGTGCTCGACCACCGGAACGATGAGTGCCGACACCCGTGGTCGCGGCGTCGTCGGGTACCCGATGCGAACGATGCCGTCTTCGGCGTCACGCGACGCCCCGTGGCGCTGAAGGAGTGCGGTGGCCTTGCTGACATCGAATCCCGGCGCCACGAATTCGACGGGGATTTCCCCAAAACGCGAATTGACATACTCGCGAAGCGGCTGTGACCAGGTCAACACCACGGCTGCGTGCCGGACGAATGCGTCGAGCGCGTCGATCGTCGCAGGGTGCCGGAAAAACCGCGCAAGTCGAACGTCGATGTCCGGCGTGATCTCCCAGAAGTTGTCGTCGAGGAAGTATGCATAGCGTACACCTTCGCGGGAGAGATGACCGGGCAACCACGAATAGCGCGGAAAGCACAACCTCGAGACGATGACCGGCCTATCCGCGACCACGGCTCCGAAAATATCCGGCGCGATCCTGACTTCGAGCGACGTAAAGACCTCGCGCAGCTCCCGCGCGACAAGACGCGTCGTCGGTATGTCGCTATCCGCGATGAGGAGCGCCCTCCGTCCTCGCTCGTGCGGCATCGTCAGGTCTGGCGGTCGACGGCGTACTGATCGCCGTCGGCGGCGCTCGTATCGATGTTCAGGGCCATCCGGCGGAGCGTTTCCGGCTCGAACAACCCCGCCCAGCCGTTGCTAAGGCAGGAACAAACGAAATACATGCCCCACGTCTGCATGGTTGGCGCCAGGGGGTTCGCGCTGGCCTTTTCGTTCGAGGCCCATCGGAAGAACTCGGCCAGCAGGAGATTGGCCTCGCTCATTCCACCATCTCTGATCGCACCGCTGATCGTGTTGCTGTCGTGCAAGCGGTAGTAATAGGTCGGTGCTGGCACGAACTCCGGTTCGGCGACGCGGATGGCGCGGAGACCGAACTCCCAGTCGTGGTTGTAACGCAAGGAGACGAACGCCCCGACGCGTTGGAACAGCGCTCTGGAAAAGAAAAGGTTGCCGCTGGAAATGGCGGCGTTGCCGCCGAGAAATGAGAACCCGACGGTCGCTCGCCTCGAAGCGGCGTCGGCTATCGCAAAAAGCGCCCCGGCGCGCTTGTCCAGTCTGGGGTCGACCGGCCGGTCACGCTCGTCAACGTAGGCGGTTTCGGAAAATCCCCAGTGTGCACCGATTGCGGCGACATGCTCGACCATCAGCGCAATGCGATCGTCCGAGAACCAGTCGTCCGAGTTCAGGAGATTGATGAATGGAGCGGACGACAACGCAATCCCCTCATTGATCGTCGCGGTCGCTCCGTAATTGTCCCGGGCCACGAACCGGCAGGGAAACGGCGAGTCCGCGAGCACCCGGCGCGATATCTCCATCGAGCCATCCGTCGAGCCATCATCGATGACGACCAGCTCGATCTGCCGATACGTCTGGGAAAATACCGATTCGATCGCACGCTCAATGAATCGCGCATGGTTGTAACACGGCACGACGACGGCCACGGTCGGTTGTGCAGAATTCGTGGCGGGGTTCTCTCGTCGGGACGGTGGGGACAAACGGCGAAGGACCATGTCGCGATCGTGTTCCGCTTGTTCGCGATATGCCTTGGCGATGACCAATCCCAGGTTATAGCGAAACGTCGGAAACCGCCATGCCGTCAGGTCGAGTGCCTGCAATATCAGCCGCGCGGCTTCCTTGCAGTCCCCTTGCTCGAACCTCAACACGCCGAGCATATGCAAGGCGTCGGGCACGTCCGGCGCCATCGACACGACTTCGCGGTAGATTCTTTCCGCTTTCTGCAGGTCTTTCGACACCTGCGCCGCGAGCGCGTCGCTCATGCGTCCGGCTATTTTCGCGGAGACGTCCATGTCGGATCCGGCCGTATCCGACAATCGACCGCAGCAGTCCTTGTGACGCTTGCCGCTGCCGCAAGGGCATGGACCGTTTCTGGAGGTACTCGCCATCGACTAGGACGTGGCGCGGCGAGTCGATGTACAGGACTGAGGGCGATCTGCCTTAAACATCGCTACCGGGACCGTTGCCGGAAGAAGGAAGTTGAGGAAGATGGGCGTCCCGACGACGTGATAAATCGACTGCGCCCGGCGAATGTCGACAATCGCACCCGGGCGACGTGGGGCTTGCGGCGCGTCCACGTCACAAACGCGCTCATTGAGGGGCTCGGCGCCACCGGGACAGGCTTCATGGACCAGCGCGATCGCGCGGGCTCAGGATCTTGCACGCTCTCTTACCGTTTCGGTGAGTTCGACAAGCTTTTGCAACTTGTATGCGCCCACGACGTCACCGACGGTCTGAACGCGCATCGTGACCTCGAGCCAGCGGCCGTAGGGACCGACGACCGCTGGTCCGTGCTTGGCACGAAAGCGCGCGTCGTACTTGAGCCACCCCTCGTCGACCCCACCCGAGGAATAGTGCACGAGCGGGATGTCGAAAGCAACGGCAACCCGCAATCCCGCCTGGTGACAGCGATAACTGAAATCGGTGTCATAGCCGTGCCACCCATCGAAAGTGTCCTCGTCGAAACGGATGGTTTCTGCGACCTCCCGACGCGCGGCGAAAAGCACGCCATCGAGCGCTTGCATCCCTTGCATCAACGGCGCCGTGACGCCATACAGGGACACTTCGAATTGAGCTCCGGCGGGATGTGTCACTATCCCGTGCGCGTGCTGTATCCCGGAGTGCGCCCAGTTCATCCCGACCAGTTGCGTCGTTCCAGCAACGCCGATGACGTCGGCCCGGCGCAAGTGGCGATCGAGCACGGGGCCGAGTGCCGGAGCGAGGTGTTCCACATCGTCGTGGGAAAAGACGAGAACTTCTCCCTTCGCTCGCCTTATGGCCCGGTTGAAGCCCTCACATAGCGAGCGAGCGTCGTGGACGCCGACGATCTCATGAGGCGTCCCGGCAAGACAGCGCGCGTAGCTTGCACATACCGCCTTGTACTTCTCCGGGGTGACGCTACAGATTACGACCGATATCATTTGGCTGGCTGGTGCTCGGGTTCTACCTTGCGCCCCGAGAATCTCGCGAACGGCCTGCCGCCGACCGGCTCGCCCAGGATGGCGCGCCGTGTGGCCTGCAGAAACTGGCGCCCATAGCGGAGATCGGGTTCCAGATGGGCGCCTTCCGCCCATTCGTTCCAGGCGTTGACGAAGACTAGTCGTTCTTCCGGGACATTCCGCTCAACGACACGCGCGACGATTTCGCGCAACCAGACTTCGTAGAATTCCGGAGTGCTATGCACAAAAATATTCGCCAGGTCACGCCTGCGCGCGGTGTTGTCCCACCCGGGCATCACCGTCGGGTGAACCTGGTAACCCGGATCAGGGTTCAGCAGATGCGAAACGACAAGCTGGCGATAGTCGTATATGGCGCCCCTGAATTCAGGGTTGATGATGTCGTATGGCCGGTTGTTAGGGGCTATCATGACGCCGTGGGGCGGAAACTCGACGATCGCGTCAAATCCATATCGCGTCGGATTTCCGGTTTCGTAGGTCTTTGCCGCGCACAGGTAAAGGTCGCCGACGCCCTCGCGCAATGCGATCTCGCGCCATATCCGTGCGCTCTCCAGTGGGCTGGGCAGCAGTCCGATCCTGTAGACGATCAGCAATGGCCGGCCGCAAACCCGGATGTAGCGCGGATCCCGGAAATGTGGAAGAAGATCGCGGATGAAGCGCTCGTCATCGGTGCGATGAGGATCCTGTGCGATCAGGACGTCGTGATCCGCCCCGTCCCAGCGCCTCGTCCAATTCTCGTTCGCCCAGCAGAAACAGTACGGAAAGTCGGGGCGACCGGAAGCGCGCATCTCCTCGACGGGACGCTCGAGAAGCCGCTTGCCGGCGAACCAATAGTAGTAGTAGCAGAAGCCGTGCAGCCCGTGGTCGCGCGCAAGCGTGGCCTGTTGCTCGCGGACCTCCGCCAAACGGAGGTCATAGAACCCCAGTTCTGCCGGCAACTGCGGCTGGTAATGCCCGATAAAATTCGGCGCCGAGCGCGTTACATTGGTCCACTCCGTGAACCCCGCGCCCCACCAGCGATCGTTCTCAGGGATGGGATGGAACTGTGAGAGATGGAAGGCGATGCAGCGCACCAGCGGCTTGCCCCTCGCGACACCTGCTCCGTCTGCGCTCTCAGTGGGCATGGCGTTCTTCGCCGGCAGAGACGCGAGTCGCCGGCACGATCGACCGATAGGATTCCTCGGCCGCGACGGCAGCGAGCAGGCATTGGGCTTTGCCGCTTGCAGCTTCGCCGAGCTTGGCCGCCCAGCCGGGCGCGCGATGGAGATCGTGGAGCAACCCAAGCGATTCCACCCGAGTTTCGTAAAGCAAGCCGTCGACCCGATCCTCGATAAGCCAGGCGTGCATCGAATTGCGCGGACAAACGACAGGTTTTCCCAACGCCATGGCGATGAGCACCTCGCGTCCGGCACCTTCTTCCCACCATAGCTGCGGACGACAGTACAGACAGTCCACGCTCGCGATAAACGCCTCGAGGCCGCCACTCGTCCTGGGCACGAATCGCATGGATATCGTCGCACCCAGAAAAAACCGATATCGCCCCGGATCGTAGATCGCCATGACGTTCGCGCACGTTGCGACCTCTGCGACCAGCGCGGAGTCTGTGGGCTCATCGACGCAACCGCTCGCCTGGCCCACCATTCCGATCGTCCATGCACGCGGCTCGGAAATCGACCAGACGCCCAGCTCACGCCGGGTCGAACCTATCGCCACGGGTACGCTGATGGACTCGAGCGGCAGCGGGATCAACGCGTGTCCGGGGCCGAAGCGCTCGGCGCGCGCGCGAGATACAAATGCCAGCTCGACGCGCCGGGCGCCGTCCATCGCGAGCGCACGCAATTGGGTGAGGTATCGCGATGGTCTTCCGTGCCCACAGATCACGATTACGCGGTCGGCGTGCGAATGCTCGATCCAGCCGTCAACCTCGTAGTCCACACCCACGAAAACCTGCGTCCCGCCGCGCGGGTACTGCCCGGTCCGGGCGTCGAGCACAGACAGCGTTCCCAATCCCCGCGGCACAGACGTTGCGCTGTCTGCCGCCCACACCGTCGGCGAAAAAGGTGCAAGCACGTCTCCTAGCCGACCCAACATCCACGCGTCATCCTCATCTTCGCCGTGGATCCGGCCGACAAGATGTAGCGTACCCGACCCCGGGTCGTTCGCATTCGCCCGCCGCGAAGCGGCTGGTGCGAGCATGAGGTCGTTGAGGATCGGCAAGGCACGCTCCGAAAGCTGCTCCTCGGTCGCCCTGGGCTGTGCGATCAGCTTTTTGCCCACCAGCTTGAGGTTGGTTTCGATCTCGTCATATGGCGGCCGCAATTTCATCGCCCTGAGGATGAGCTCCTCGGCGAGCTGCAGATTTCCGAAGCCGAGTTCAATCACGCCGAGCATGTGCAGCGCATCGTGGGTGTTCGGCGCCAATGCCAGCGTCTTCCGGTACAGCTTCCCAGCCTCTTGTGGCTGGCCGGCCCTCTGATGGACGAGCGCCGCTTCCATCGCCATCCCGAGCTCGTCCTGCTCTTCGGCGGACAGATGCGCCCAATCCGTACCGGGAGCGCGATAATGCGAACGGCGTAGCGATGGCTTGGCTGGAATCTGCCCCGGTGTCCCGCCGTCGGCGGCGTCGATGGCTCCGTGGCATTCCTTGTAACGCTTTCCGCTCCCGCACGGACATGGACTGTTGCGTCCCGCGGGTGTCATCGCCAGATTCGTCACGTCGACCAGCCGTCCTCTTGCAACGCTGGTGCAACCCCGGCGTCGATTACGTACTGCAGCGCGTAGAGCTCTTCGAGTTCGCTGAAATCACGGTAGCGAATGGCCATGTGCTGAGTGACGATCTGGCCCGGCCGCCGATCGACGACGTGGCGTTCGAGCCATTGCGGTTGCGTCAGCGGGGTCATGTGGTTCACGACGTAGCCCGTTTCCTCGAAGAGCTTGCGCAGAGACTCCCGAGTAAAGAAACGGATGTGCGTAATGTCGAGAACACCGTCCGGGCCGTAAGTCCAATGCCCGGCTGCCAGTTGATCAAGGTTCGCTAGATTGCGGATGTTGGGAACACTGGCCAAGACCCGTGCGCGTTCGTCCAGCCAACCGCGCACGCGCACCAGGGCTTTCCACGGATCGTACAAATGCTCCAGCACGTCGAGCAGTAGAACCGTGTCGATGCGCGTCGATCCGATATGCGCGGCAAGGTCGAGCGTGTCGATATCCTCGCAGATCACCAAATCGAGATGCTGGCGAGCGTGCTCCGCCGCGTGCCGATTCAGTTCGATGCCGATTACGCGGGTGCCGGGGAACTTCTTCTTGATCAGCTTGCCCGTGCCGCCACCGCCGCAGCCGATATCCACGACGGTACCGGGCGATTCGCTGAAAAAGCTCGCGATTTCGTTTCGTTCAGTTTGATGGTACTGGGCGTTGAACGACACTTCGGCGCCGAGATGCGTTTGCCAGAGATAGCTCACTGTCAACCGTCCTTCTGAAGGGACACATGTTCTGGTGGGCGGCTTTCGTCGCGCTCATTCATGACAAGCTTGGCAGCAAATGCCGGCTCGTCCACGCTGCTGGCAAATCCACCTGCGGATGAGCTGGGCGTGCGCCGGCGGGCGTTGGTCCAGTCACGCCGTTTCCCGCCAGTGCCCGGAGAAATTCCGGCTCGAACCGCGACGCTATGCCGCCTCCGATCAGCGCGCATATGAAGTACACGATGTACTCTTCGAGGATGCGATCCGCCTCTCTCGCGGCCCGCGCCGTGTACGGCATCATCGATCGTGTCGCTACCGTGCAAGCGATACGCGTATGTCGGTGCCGGACCGAAAGCGGGGTCCGCGCAGCGGAGTGCGCGCAAGCAGAAATCCCAATTGTGATTGTAGCGCAGATCGCGGAATCCGCCGATTCGTTGGAAGACCGATCCCGAGAAGAAAAGGTTGCCACTAGAAATCGCGACGTTGTCGGTGAGGAAGGCGAAACCCGTCGTCTCTCGCTCACCGACCACGACGCCCGCAGGGCGCGAGAGCATCCGCGCGCGGTCGTTTCGGGTCACGTCGATAACCCGATCTACCTCATCGACGCAAACGATGCCACTGAACCCCCACTGCGCGCCACTCCCAACCACGTCGCGAACCATTGACGCGAGCCTGTCCTCGTGAAACCAGTCATCCGAGTTCAGGACATTGATGTATGGCGCCGTCGACAATCCGACTTCCTCGTTGATCGTCGCCGCCGCGCCCTGGTTGGAGCGCGTCACGAATCGATAGGGAAAAGGTGATCCGGCCAGGGCCTGCCGCGCCAATTCGGCGGTTGCGTCTGTCCAGCCATCGTCGATGACGACGAGCTCGATCTGCTGGTACGTCTGTTCAAAGACCGACTGCAACGCGCGTCGAACGAAACGTTGGTGGTTGTAGCACGGCACGACGACAGCGATCCGGGGTTGCTCTCGGGGGCCAGGAGGTAGGCGCGTCGCCAACCACTGATCTGCCCGCTGGCGACCCGCTACGCGGTCCGCCTCGGCCTTCTCACGGTGACACCGGGCTAGCGCGAGACCGAGATTGTGCCAGTATGGGGGATATTTCCACTCGGTCAGGTCGAGCGCGCGTAGGATGAACGGCGCCGCTTCGTCGCCGTCGCCCAACTCGTAGCGAACGACACCCAGCATGTGAAGCGCGTTGGGCTGGTCGGGCGCGAGCGACAAGGCACTGCGGTAGAGACGCTCCGACTCGTCGAAGCGCCGCA
Source organism: uncultured beta proteobacterium (assembly GCA_963776175.1). Classification (GTDB taxonomy): domain Bacteria; phylum Pseudomonadota; class Gammaproteobacteria; order Burkholderiales; family Casimicrobiaceae; genus PALSA-1003. The sequence goes on from CAVZLP010000010.1 coordinate 299,729, forward strand.
ATTGCTGCGCAGCGAGCGCCTCGCGCATCAGCACCGCAACGTCCACCGGATCACCGCGCGTGCTCGCCCGGCCCGTTGCGCTGGAAATCCTACCGCAGCAGTCCTTATGTCGCTTGCCGCTGCCGCTGCCGCAAGGGCACGGAGCGTTACGCGAAGCCCGGCTTTGCACCGCGAACGATGTCCTTCGTCAATGACTGCCGTGTTGAGCGAGATTCTCGAATCGCGTGTATTCGCCCAGGAAGGCGAGGCGCACCGTACCGATCGGACCGTTGCGCTGCTTGCCGACGATGATCTCCGCGATGCCCTTGTCCTGCGTGTCCGGGTTGTAGACTTCGTCGCGGTAGATGAACAGGATGACGTCGGCGTCCTGCTCGATCGCCCCGGATTCGCGCAGGTCCGACATCACCGGCCGCTTGTTCGGACGCTGCTCGAGACTGCGGTTCAGCTGCGACAGCGCCATCACCGGCACCTTGAGCTCCTTGGCCAGCGCCTTGAGCGAGCGCGATATCTCGGAGATCTCGGTCGCGCGGTTTTCGCCTTCGCCGACGGCCTGCATCAGCTGCAGATAGTCGACGACGATCGCGCCGAGCTTGCCGCCGTACTGGCGCGACAGGCGCCGCGCCCGCGCGCGGAGCTCGAGCGCGTTCAGCGCCGGCGTCTCGTCGATGTGGATCGGCGCATCGTTCAGGCGGCCGAGCGCGCCCGACAGCCGTTCCCAGTCGTCGTTCGACAGGCGTCCGGTGCGGATCTTGTGCTGGTCGAGCCTGCCGACCGAGCCCATCAGCCGCATCGCCAATTGGGTCGCGCCCATTTCCATGCTGAAAATCGCCACCGGCATTTTCGACGCGAGCGCAATGTGCTCGCCGATGTTGAGCGCGAGCGCCGTCTTGCCCATGCTCGGACGGCCGGCGATGACGACCAGGTCGCCCTCCTGCAATCCCGACGTCATGCGGTCCAGGTCGGTGAATCCGGTCGCGACCCCGGTGACGTCGGACGGATTGTCGCGGTTGTAAAGGAACTCGATGCGCTCGACGACCTGCGTCAGCAGCGGACGGATCTCCTGGAACCCCTGCTGCCCGCGCGCTCCATGCTCGGCGATTTCGAACACCTTGGTCTCGGCGTGATCGAGGATCTCGCGCACGCTGCGGCCCAGAGGATTGTAGGCGGTATCGGCGATCTCGCCACCCGCGGCGGCAAGCCGGCGCAGGATTGCGCGCTCGCGCACGATCTCGGCGTAGCGCCGGATATTGGCCGCAGTGGGCACGTTCTCGACCAGCGCGCCGAGATAGGACATGCCGCCGATGTAGTCGAGCTTGGTCAGCGACTGCAGCGCCTCGGCGAGCGTGACGACGTCGGCCGGCTTGTTGTCGGCGATGAGCCCGACCGTCGTCTTGTACAGCAGACGATGCGCGTCGCTGTAGAAATCGTCGGCGCCGAGGATGTCGGCGACGCGGTCGGCCGCGCCGTTGTCCAGCAGCAGGCCCCCGAGGACCGACTGCTCGGCCTCTATCGAATGGGGCGGAACCTTGAGTGCTGCGAGCTCGCGATCGTTGGGCATGCGGAAGCGGCCACGCGCCGGCGCGAGCCGTCGCGTCAACCGGCCTGGACGCCGGTGGTATCGCCCAGGACGTGCACGTTGATGTGCGCGACAACGTCGGAGTGCAGCGCGATCGTCAGCGGAAACTCGCCGACGTGCTTCAGCGGACCGTCCGGCATGCGCACCATCGCCTTCTCGATCGTGTGGCCGAGGCCGGCCAGCGCTTCGACGATGTCGACGTTGGTCACCGAGCCGAACAGCCGGCCGTCGACGCCCGCCTTCTGCGTGATCTGCACCGATACGCCGTCGAGCTTCGCGGCGCGCTCCTGCGCCTGCGACGAGCTTCTCGCCGCCGCCCTCTCCAGCTCGGCGCGCTTTTCCTCGAGCAGCTTGAGATTCTCGGGCGTCGCGCGCTTGGCCTTGCCTTGCGGGATCAGGAAATTACGCGCGTAGCCCTGCCTGACCTTGACCACTTCGCCCAGATCGCCGACGTTGTGCACTTTTTCCAGCAATATGATTTGCATGCGAGTCTCCGCTTAGTGCAGGTCGGTGTAAGGCAGCAGCGCGAGAAAGCGCGCGCGCTTGATCGCGGTCGACAGCTGGCGCTGGTAGCGCGCCTTGGTGCCGGTGATTCGCGCCGGCATGATCTTGCCGTTCTCCTGCACGAAGTCCTTCAGGACGTCGATGTCCTTGTAGTCGATCTGCTTGACGCCTCTCGGCGGTGAAGCGGCAGAACTTCTTGCGCTTGAACAGGTTATTCCCGCGCTCGCGCTTCTTGCCATCCTTGCCTTTACCTTTGCCTTTGGCGTTTCTTCCCATGGGACGGGGCATTTGGTTTTCCTTTGGTTTCGCTCGGCCAGCCTTGGCTGAACGCTCAAGCGGTGAGTTCGAATTCGTTGACGTGCAGCGCGACGGTGATTCCGGTGCGGTAGCGCCGCGCGAGGAAGCCATGGCAGCGAAGCTCGCGCACCCGGGGCGACTCCCGCCAGGGCCTTGGCCACCGGACCCAGCGCGACGGCCGACAGCTCGCACGCCACCCGCCGTTCGCCGCCTGCCTCGATCTGCATCGACTCGTGCACCAGATGAAAGTCGAGCGCCGGGACGCCGGTCGGCGTAAACCGCAGCGCGTCACGCGACTGCATGCGCGCGTCCAACGTCACCCGGTTCGCCTGCACGTTATGCTTGCTGCGACCGCCGCCGCATTACGCCGGCGCGCGCGACGTCTCGGCCCGCGGCGGCGGCGCCGCCGGGGTCTCTGCGGTCGCCGCACCTGCCGCGGGTGCCGCAGCAGGTGCGCCTGGTCCGGCCGGCGACAGCGAGCGCGATTTCTCTTCCTTCATCATCGGCGAAGGCGTGACAGCCGCTTCGCGCATCGCGACGATCAAATGGCGCAGCACCGCGTCGTTGAACTTGAACGCATGCTCGAGCTCGGTCAGCGTCGCCGCATCGCACTCGATGTTCATCAGGACGTAGTGGGCTTTGTGCATCTTGGCGATCGGATAGGCGAGCTGGCGGCGGCCCCAATCCTCGAGGCGGTGAATCCTGCCGTTGCCGGCCGTGACCATGGCGCGGTAGCGCTCGACCATCGCGGGCACTTGCTCGCTCTGGTCGGGATGGACGATAAATACGATTTCGTAGTGACGCATGCAGACTTGCTCCTTGTGGACATGGTTGGGCGACTGAATCGCCGGCGGCCTCCCCGTCTGCGGCGGGTGAGGCAAGGAACCTGAAATTGTAGCGGAATTCACTCGTCCGGACAAGGGGTTAGCATGGACACTGCGCCCAGGGTGAGCCGATCGCCCGATCCGGCTGTCGGATATGCTTTCCACCTGCCGACCACGCTGGAGGATTGAGATGGCCACTGCCCACGCCGCCTCGGGCGAATTGATCGATATCCGGCCGTTCGGCCCCGCCTTGCCGCACGTCGCTTCGGAGACCCTGGTGCGGGCCGACCACCTCGAAGTGTTCCGACTGGTCCTGCTCGCAGGCAGGTCGCTGCCGGGCCACGACCATCCGCGCGTCATAACGATCCAGTGCATCGAAGGCAGGATCGAGCTGATTGCCGACGGCAAGTCGCTGCCGATGCACGCCGGCAGCATGGTGTACCTTTCGGGCGGCACACCGCATGAGCTCAGGGCCGTCGAGGACTCGTCGCTGCTTGTCACATTGCTGGTACGCCGCGAGTAATCACGGTGGCGCACCCGGTTGAATAAGACGCCGCAACGGCTGGTCCTCACGGTCGGGCATTCGACGCGGCCGATCGATGTTTTCGTGGGACTGCTCAGAGCGAACGGCGTGACGCACCTCCTCGACGTGCGCACGGTTCCCCGGTCGCGCCACAATCCCCAGTTCAACAGCGACGCGTTGGCCGGCTCGCTTCGCGACGCGGGCATTGCCTACACCCACGCCCCCGGTCTGGGCGGTTTGCGCCGGGCAAGTCCCGATTCGGTCAATGCGGCCTGGCGCAACGCCTCGTTCCGCGGCTACGCCGATTACATGCAGACGCCGGCGTTCGCGCAAAACCTGGCCAACGTCGTCGATCTGGCCGCCGCTGAACGCGTCGCGCTGATGTGCGCGGAAGCCGTCCCCTGGCGCTGCCATCGCTCGTTGATCGCCGATGCGCTGCTGGTGCGCGGTGTCGCCGTCGAGGAAATCGTCAGCGAGACGCGCCGATCGCCGCACAAGCTCACGCCCTTTGCCCGGGTCGACGGTACCTCGGTCACTTACCCCGCGATCGATGCCGGGGAGGCGGACTGATGGCGCGGAATGGGTCGTGCGGCTTCATTTGCGTCGGCGCGCTCAGGGCGGCGGCACGCCCGCGGCGACGGTCGGCACGAACTTCGCCAATACCGCATCGCGCTCACCCTTCGGCATTCCCGCCAGCGCTTGCACGCGCGCATAGAATCGCGGCAGGTCGCCGCCTTCGGCGGCCAGCAGCGCCGCGAACTCGGGAACCTTGCGCGTGTACAGGCCAACGGCGGCGAGGCTCGCATTGTTCGGGCCTTGCGCGAACCAGTTGTCGTACGCCGGGTAGCCGCCCCATTCGCGCTTGAGCGCGTCGTAGTCGGCGCGCATCTGCGCGAATGCCGCGGATTTGCCGGCGCGTTTGGCAACGATGCTCGCACCGCTCGCGTACAGCGCCTCGAGCGAGCGCTGCGTGCGGTCGATCAGCGCGCGGAAACCGTCCCGGTAGCGCTGCGCCGCCTCGTATTGCGCCGTCAATGCCGGGTCGTTTTGCGCGGCGAGCCAGCGGGCGAGTCCCTCCCGCTCGACCGAGACGGCGAACGACTCGTTGAACACCGTGTCGCCCTTTGCGTAGGCGACCTGGTGCGCGAGCTCGTGGAAGATCAGCCGCGCGATCTCGACATCGGGATAACGGATGAACGTCGACAGCATCGGATCGGCGAAATACCCGAGCGTCGAATAGGCCGGGACGCCGCCGATGTGAACGTCGTCGCCTGTGGCGGCGAGCTCGGAGGCTTCCGCGCGCGCCGCGGTCTCGCTGAAGTATCCGCGGTAATTGACGCAGCCGGCGACGGGGAAGCACCACTGACGCGGCTTGAGCGAGAGTTCCGGCGCCGCGAAGACGTTCCACAGCGCAAAGCGGCGGCCGAGGTCGGCGTAGCGGCGGTAGCTCAAGTTGTCGGGCAGCGCGAGTTCGCGGCTCGCGTAGTTGCGAATGGCGACGACGCGCTCGAGCTTGCGCTTGAGCACCGGATCGCCGGCCCCGTCGAGGACGCTCGCGATCGGTTGCGCGCGGCCGAGCAGGTCAAACTGGCCGCTTATGCCCTGCCAGTAATACTCCGCGGTCGTGCAGCCCGCGAGCAGCGCCAGCGTGCCCGTGGCGGCCAACCACCGTATCATCGACGGCGCAGTCCGGGCAGCCACGCGGCCAGCCTCCTCACGCCTTCGCGCAAGCGGTCGATGGCGACCGTGTAGGCGAAGCGCACGTGGTCGCCCGCGCGATACGACCCGAAATCGATGCCCGGCGTGAACGCGACGCCGGTGGCGGCTAGCGCCTCGCGGCAGAAGCGCTGGCTATCGAGGCCGAAAGGCGAGCAGTCGGCATAGACGAAAAACCCGCCGGTCGGCAGCAGGGGGATCGCGAACCCCAGCTCACGCAGGGCCGGCACCAGGAAGTCGCGGCGCGCCTGGAACTCCTGCCGTCGCCCCTCGAGTATCGCCAGCGTTCCCGGCTCAAAGCAGGCGAGCGCGGCGCGCTGCGACAGGGTCGGGGGCGAGATATAAAGGTTTTGCGCCAGCTTCTCCAAGTCGCGTATGTTCCGCTCGGGGGCGACCAGCCAACCCAGCCGCCAGCCGGTCATGTTGAAATATTTGGAAAAGCTGCTGATCACGAAAATATCGTCGGTCAAGGCCAGCGCGGTGCGCGGCCTGCCGGCGTACGAAAGTCCCAGGTAGATCTCATCGACGATCAGCGCGCCGCCACGGTTGGCAACCGTGGCTGCGATGCGCTCCATTTCGGCGGGCGCGACCGTCGTGCCGGTCGGGTTCGACGGCGTTGCAATCAACGCGCCACGCGTGCGTGGCGTCCAGGCTTCGGCAATGACAGCGGAATCGAGCTGATAGTTCGCTTCGGGCCCTACGGCGACGCCGACCGGCTCGCCTTCCAGCGTACGGATGAAGTGGCGATTGCACGGATAACCGGGATCGGACATCAGGATCTGGTCGTCGCGATCCACCAGCAACGCCAGGGTCAGCAACAGCGCGGCCGATGAGCCGGCGGTGACCACGATGCGCTCCGGCGCGACGGGTACCTCGTAGCGTTCCTGGTAATGGTGCGCGATCGCAGCACGCAGCTCTGGCAGCCCCAGCGCGGACGTGTAGTAGATGCGGCCACCCTCGAGCGCGGCTCGCGCGGCATCGAGGACCGGCTCGGGCGTCGGGAAGTCGGGTTCTCCGATTTCCAGATGGACGACGTCGCGTCCCGCCGCCTCGAGCGCACGCGCCGCGGTCTGGACCTCCATGACGTGGAAGGGCGCGATTTCCTGCACGCGCGTGGCGGTTCGGCGGCGAACATCCATCGGAGGGATGAGAGACGAAACGCGGAAAAGTGCTATGGTAGCCGGATTCCCCCAACGGGAACCGTGTGATGCGCGCGCTTGTCTGTGCCATCGTCTTGTCGCTATCGTGGGTCGCGGTGCCCGCCGCTGCGTCGGTGTTCAAATGCGCGGCCGACAAAGGTGCCGTCGTCTATCAAGACGTGCCCTGCGGTACCGGGCGGGAGCTGCGCAATTTCGACAGCGACCCGCCGCCGCTTACTGTGCTCCCTTCAACGCCTGTCGCCTCTGCGCCCGCTGCAGCCAGAGGCGGATCCGAGCGGGCCGACAAGTCCGACCGCGACAGCGCGCGGCAGCAAGCCGATGACCGCAGGGCCACCGAGCGGAAATTCGTGCGCAGCGGCATGAGCGAGGCCGAAGTGCTGCAGCGCCTCGGCCGGCCCGACGTCACTTCCGGCGGAAGCCGCAAAAGCGGCAGGCGCTGGGCGTATCTGCCTCGGTCGGGCGATCCCGACACGATGACGACTTTGACCCTGCAGGGCGGCAGCGTCGTCGACGTCGAGCGCAAGCTGGTGCGCTGACACTGGCGAAACGCCGCCCGTGCGGCGCCCGCGCTTCAGTCCTTGTCGACGCTGTAGCGCCCCGGACCGAAGGCCATCACCATCAGCATCCCGCCGATGATCGCGATATTCTTGATGAAGTTGATCTGCTGCGACATCGCCTCGGCCGGCGGCGCGGACCAGAAGTTGTGGAAGACCGGCGTGATGATGATCAGGAAGACGACGAACGCGAGCGCCGCCCAGCGCGCGCGAAATCCGATCAGCAGCGCGAGCCCTCCGATGAATTCGACGATGATCGACCCAACCGCCAGGACTTGCGGCATCGGCAGGCCGGCGCTCGCAATGTAGGCGACGTTCCCCTGAAAGCCGGTGATCTTGCCAAAGCCCGAATAAACGAAAATCGACGCCAGCAGCACGCGGCCCAGCAGCGCCAATATGGCTGACCCGTGATTCATGCTCACCTCCCTTGATCGGGTAGATCGTGTTGGAAATGCTGCCCGGATCCCGGACAGCGCCAGGCGCCTTTAGAGCTTGTAGGCCCGTTTGGCCAGCGCGTAGGCCAGCTCCGGCGCAAGCTGAAAAGCCTCGTCCTCCTCCATCCTGTGCTCGGCGACCAGCCGCGCGAGAAAACGACAGTCGATCCGGCGCGCGACGTCGTGCCGTGCCGGAATCGACAGGAACGCGCGGGTATCGTCGTTGAAGCCGACGGTATTGTAGAAGCCCGCGGTCTCGGTCGTCTGTTCGCGAAAGCGCAGCATGCCTTCCGGACTGTCGTGGAACCACCAGGGCGGGCCGAGGCGCAAGATCGGGTAGTGCCCGGCCAAGGGCGCCAGTTCGCGCGCATACACCGTCTCGTCCAGCGTGAAGAGTATCACCGTCAGCTTGCGCTCGTTGCCGAAACGATCGAGCAGCGGCTTGAGCGCCCGCACATAGTCGGTACGGGTCGGGATGTCGGCGCCCTTGTCGCGGCCGAAGCGCGCGAACACATAAGGATTGTGGTTGCGCATCGATCCCGGATGGATCTGCATCACCAGGCCGTCATCGAGGCTCATCTGCGCCATCTCGGTCAGCATCTGCCCGCGAAAAGACTCGGCTTCGGCGGGGGTGATCGTGCCGTCGAGCGCCTTAGCGTACAGCCGTTCGCAATCGCCCGCCGACAGATCCGATGTCTGCGCGGTCGGATGTCCGTGGTCGGTCGACGTCGCTCCCATCGTCTTGAAGAACGCGCGCCGCTTCTGGTGCGCCGCGAGGTAGCCATTCCAGCGTCCTGTGTCTTCGCCGGCGAGCTCGCCCAAGCGCGCGACGTTGGCGGCGAATCCCTCGAACTCGGGATCGACGACCGGGTCGGGGCGATACGCCGTGACGACGCGGCCTTTCCATCCGCTGGCCCGAATCTTGGCATGGTGCGCCAGAGGATCGAGCGGCGACTCGGTCGTCGCGATCACCTCGATGTTGAATCGCTCGAACAGCGCCCGAGGCCGGAATTCGGGCTTGGCCAGACTCGCGTTGATCGAGTCGAACACGCGATCGGCGGATTCGGACGATAACCGCTCGCGAATGCCGAACACCTGATGGAACGCGTGGTCCAGCCAGATGCGGGTCGGCGTGCCCCGGAACAGATGATAGTTGGCGGCGAATGTCCGCCAGATGCGGCGCGCATCGGATTCGACCGGGGCGCCGTCGCGCCGCGGGATAGCCAAGTCTTCGAGCGCGACGCCCTGGCTGTAAAGCATGCGGAAGACGTAGTGGTCGGGCGTGATGAACAGCGCGGACGCATTGCCGAATGGCTCGTTGTCCGCGTACCACTGCGGGTCGGTGTGACCGTGCGGGCTGATGATCGGCAGATCCTTGACCGTCGCATAGATGGCGCGGGCGAGATCGCGCTGCCGCGGCTCGGGCGAGAACAGGCGATCGGGGTGAAGCGTGAGAGGAATCATCGTCTTGCCCAGCGCAAGAATGCGATTCGTTCGCCGTGCTCGTCAATCAGGAGCGCCGACGGCGCTCGCGACGGTGCGCTGCGCACCGTCGGTCATGAGCGCGGCGAGCCACGCACAGAGTTTGGTGACCAGACGCTCGTCTGCCGGCAGGTCATCGCCGAATACCGCGCGAATCCCCAGTAACGCCTGCACCCAAGTCGCGGGATCGCCACGATGCGTTGCCGCGAGGCGGCGAAATTCGCTCGCCAGCGGATCGGCGACGGCGATTTCACGCCCGCGCTCGTCGACGCCGCCGACGTAGCGCATCCAGCCGGCGACCGCCAACGCCAGCAAATCGATCGGGCGCCCCGCCGCGAGATTGTCGCGCACGGTGCCCAACAGCCGCTGCGGCAGCTTCTGCGAACCGTCCATCGCGATCTGCTGCGTGCGGTGGGGCAGCGCAGGATTCATGAAACGCTGTACGAGCGCATCCTGATACGAACGAAGGTCGACGCCCTGCGGTACCCGGAGGGTCGGGGCTATCTCGCGCTCCATCATCCGGCGCATGTAGGCGACGAACACCGGGTCCGCCGCAACCTGGTAGATGAATTCGCGGCCGGCGAGAAAGCCCAGGTACGCCAGCGCAGAGTGGCTGCCGTTGAGCAGACGAAGCTTCATCGCCTCGAACGGCGCAACGTCGGCGACGAGCTGCGCGCCCACCTGATCCCAGGCCGGCCTGCCGTCGACGAAGCGGTCCTCGATCGCCCATTGCCTGAATGGCTCGTGGATCACCGGCGCCGCGTCGTGCAATCCCAGCGCCGCGTCGTTGTCGGCGATGTCCGATTCGGTCGTCGCCGGCACGATGCGATCGACCATGGTCGATGGAAAACGGGCGTGCTCGGCGATCCAGGCCGCCAGCGACGGGTCGCGCATCTCGGCGAAAGCGAGAACCAGGCCGCGCACCAGCACGCCGTTGTGCGGCAGGTTATCGCAGCACAGGATGGTGAAGGCCCGACCGTGCGCCAACCTCCGCGCATCCAGTGCCACGGCGAGCAATCCGATCGCGCTCTTCGGCTGGTGCGGGTGCGCAAGATCGTGCGCGATGTCCGGATGTGCGGCGTTGAGCGCGCCGGTCGCCGGATCGTGACAATAGCCTTTTTCGGTGATGGTCAGAGACACGATCCTGGTCTCCGGCTCGATCAGGCGGGTGCGGATCGCGTCGCGTTGATCTCCAAGGAACAGGACCTCGCGCACGCTTCCGATGACGCGGCGCCGCGTACCGGCGGGGCTTTTTTCGACCGCCGTGTACAGACCATCCTGCGGCACCAGCCGGTCGCGCACGTCGGCCGAACGCAGGCTCACCCCGCAGATGCCCCAGTCCGCGCGCTCGAGCGCCAGCGCATCGTCGCTGAAAACCGCGGTCTGCGCGCGGTGAAACGCGCCGATGCCCAGATGGACGATGCCGATGCCGACCAGGCGCGGATCGTACTTTGGCGTGTCGACCGCCGCGGGCAAACGGTCGAGCGTGGACAGGTCGAGCCGGATCATGCCGGTTGCGGATGCTCTTTGACCCGCGATACGAGTTGCGTCGGGTTGACAAAGCGCAGCGCGATCAACAGCCAGGCCAGCGTCACCATCATGTAGACCATGGCCATCGCATCGACCGATTGCGGCGCACGCACGCCGGCCGCGAACACCGCGTAGTAAAGCGCGACGACGAGCGTCTGGGAGTCCGGTCCCGCCGTCAGGAACGTGAGTTCGAACAACGCGATCGTGCGCACCAGCACCAGCAGCGACGCGGCAAGTATGCCCGGTGCAAGCAGCGGCACCAGCACGTGCCAGAACATCCGGGCGGTGCTGGCGCCGAAAACGCGCGCCGCCGACTCGAGGTTGGGGTCGATCTGCTCGATGAACGGCGTCATGACCAGGATGACGAAGGGTGCGGCAGGAACGAGATTGGCGAGGACCACCCCGTAGATCGTGCCGGCGAGTTGCACCTTGTAGAGAACGGTCGCCATCGGTATGCCATAGGTGATCGGAGGCACCATCAGCGGCAACAGGAAGAGGAGCATCAGCAGCCGTTTGCCCGGAAAATTGCGCCGGGCCAGCGTATAGGCGGCGGGCACGCCGATCAGCAGCGCCAGCAACACCACGGCGAAGACGACTTCGACCGTCACCCACAGCACGTCGCCGAGCTGAAACTCCCGCCACGCCTCGGTATACCAGCTGGTCGTCCAGCCGTCGGGCAACCAGGTCCCGAGCCAACGCCGCGCGAACGAGCTGGTGGCCACCGCCGCGATGATCAGCCCGATGTTGACGACGAACAGCGTCATCGTGCCCAGCAGCAGCCCGCGCCAGGCGCGATCGAACCACGAGCCGCCCGCTTTCATCAGCCCTTGCCTCCGGTCACCGGACCGCGGTACCAGAGGTTGCGCAGCCCCAGGACTGCCGCAACGATGATCAGCTGCACGAAGCCCATGATCATCGCGATCGCCGACGCCAGCGAATAGTCGTATTGCTCGAACGCGGCTTCGTACGCGGCGATCGAAATCACCCGTGTCGGGCCCGCCGGCGAGCCCAGCAGGACGGCGGAAGGGAATACCGAATAAGCCTGGACGAAGGCGAGACAGAAGCACATCGCGAGCCCCGGCGCGAGCAGCGGCAGGTAGATGTGGCGGAACTGCGCCTTCGGATCGGCGCCCAGCGTCGACGCTGCGCGCGCCAGCACCGGGTCGATGCCGGTGATGTACGACAGGATCAACAGGAAGGCGAACGGAAAGCCGGAGATCACCAGCGAGATCAGCACGCCCCAGAAGTTGTGCGTCAGACGGATCGGCCCGGTGTACAGATGGAGGAGCTGCAGGAATTGCGACAGCCAGCCTTTCGGGCCGAAATAGATCAGCATGCCTTCGGCGATCAGTACGGTACCGAGCGTGATCGGCACCACCAGTATGGTGGTCACCCAGCGCTGGTAGCGCGACTTGCTGCGCATCTTGTAGGCGATCGGTAGCGCCAGGCCGACATTGATCAGCGTCGCCGGCAGCGCGAGCTTAAGCGTCGTCCAGATTGTCGGCCAGAGGTTGTCGGTCGTGAAGAAGTGTACGTAGTTGGCCAGCGCCCCGCCGGTCTTCGGATTGAACGACAGCAGCAGACCGTAGATGAACGGATAGATGAACAGCAGCAGCATGAATGCCGCTGCGGGCATCACCAGCAGCAGCGCCCGGTCGAACGGCGCTCGCGCTGCAGCTTGGGTCGCGGTCGTCATCGCCAGCTGGAGGTCAATCGAGCGGATAGACGAGCGCGCGCTCGACCGGCACGTGCACGCGGACGCTGTCGCCGCGCGCGGTCGTGACCGGGCCGCGGACGTGTAACAGCGTGCCCGATGGCGTGACGACGTCGAGCAGCGAATCACGGCCGCCGTACTCGACATTCTCGACCCTGGCGACGACGACGTTGACCGAGCCGGCCTCCGCTCCTACGACGATGTCGTCCGGGCGGATCGCGACCGCGGCACGCGCACCCTTCAGCGGCTGCTTGCGCACTCCGGTCAGCGCGATGTCAGGACCGGTGAGCGCGACCCGGTCGCCGTCCTCACGCGCGACGTCAAGCTCGAGCACGTTGCGGTAGCCCATGAATCGCGCAACGTGCAGATTGGACGGTTGCGCATAGACTTCCTTCGGCGCGGCGATCTGCTGCACGACGCCGTCCTTCATCACGACGATGCGGTCGGCCAGGGACAAGGCCTCGTCCTGGTCGTGCGTGACGTAGATCGTCGCCCGGTCGAGCTCGCGGTGGATGCGGCGGATTTCGGCGCGCGTCTCGATGCGGAGCTTCGCGTCGAGGTTCGACAGCGGCTCGTCCATCAGGATAAGCGGCGGCTCGATGACGATCGCACGCGCGATCGCCACGCGCTGCTGCTGTCCACCGGAGAGCTGGCCCGGGAGCTTGTGCTCCTGGCCGACCAGCTGGACCAGCTTCATCGCGTGCGCGACCTTCGCATCGGCATCGGCGCCGGTGACGCCGCGCATGCGCAAGCCGAAACCGACATTCTTCGCGACGCTCATGTGCGGGAACAGCGCGTAATTCTGGAACACCATCCCGAATCCGCGCTTTTCCGGGGGCAGCGTATCGATGCGCGTCTGATCGAGCCAGATGCTGCCGCCGGAAAGAGTCAGCAGGCCAGCGATGCAATTGAGCGCGGTCGACTTGCCACAGCCGGACGGCCCCAGAAGCGCAATGAATTCGCCGCGCCTGACCGTCAGAGTCAGCTCGTCCAGCGCGTTGAACGCCCTTCCTCCCGCGCCGGCGAAGCGACGCGTGACATGATCGAGCCTCAGCTCGGAGAAATCGCGATTCATCGCTCTCCCATCGCCGCTACGGTGCGCGGCCCGGCTCCGGACCGGACGTGTTCGTCCTCCGGGAGCGGCCCGTCCTGCGACGGACCGCTCCCGGAGGGGTGCATCACTTGGTCTTTTGCGCGCCTACCTGCTGATCCCAGATACGGAACGCCTCGACCTGCGCCTGCGGCGGCAGCGATTGGGTGTGCGGAAACTGCGCCAGCCATCCTTCGTACTCGGGACGGCCGTACTCCTTGATCAGGTCCTGGCTCTCCTTGGGCGCCATCGACAACGGCACGTTCTTTACCGCAGGACCCGGATAGAAGTAGCCCTTGTCGTAGGTGTAGGCCTGCGCCTCGGGCGTCAGAAGGAATGCCATCAGATCGAGCACGACCGCGACCTTGTCCGGCGCGACGCCCTTCGGTATCACCATGTAGTGCGCGTCGTTGATCCACGTCATACCCTTGAACGGCACGACCTTGTACGTCTTGGGCACGATGCCGAGGATGCGGGGATTCAAGTCCCAGCCGGTCATCGTCAGCGTGATGTCGCGAGAGCCTTCGCCGAGCTCCTTCATCACCGCGCCGGTGCCGGTCGGATAGTACTCGATGCAGGAATTGAGATCCTTCAGGTATGCCCAGGTCTTGTCCCATCCCTTGACCGGGTCCTTCGGGTCCTTGTCGCCGAGGATATACGGCAGTCCCATGATGAACGTACGGCCAGGACCGGAGTTGGCCGGACGCGCGTAGATCACCCGATTCGGATTCGCTTTGCACCAGGTGAGCAATTCGGCCGGCGTCGTCGGCGGCTGTTTGACCTTGTCGGGGTTGTATTCGACCAACGGGCCCGCGGGCATGAACACGACGGTGACGCCGTAATCCTGCGCGAGCTCCTGCATTTTTGCTGCCGCCGGCTGATAGTTCGCCGTCAGGTTCGGAAACTTGCCGGCGTACACGGGCAACACCTTCATCAATACGCCCTGCTCGATACCGGCGGCCAGAAAGTCGGTGCCGGTCAGCACCATGTCGATGTCGCTACGACCGCCGCCCTGCATCGCCTTCAGCTTGCCCGGCAGCTCGGGCGCCGGCGCCTTGGTGAAATTGATCTTGCTGACAAGGTTCGGATGCTTCTGCCGGTAGAGCTCGATGGCGTCCTGTGTCAGCGCAAGATCGCCGGCCACATCGACGATATTGATCGTCACCGGACTCTTGGGCAGGGCGGGTACCTGCGCGCCGGCGTGCGGCACGCCAACGGCGAATGCAGCAGCGGCGCAAAGCCCGGCGAGGGCGGCTTGCAGGGCACTGCGACGTGCCGGCTTGAAGTGGGAAAGACCGTTACTCATGAGACTCCTCCGTTGCGTTGATGACAACCTAAGCCAGGGGTGGCGGACTGCTTACGGAAAATCCTGCGGTTAGCGGGCTCGCGGGCCTCATGGGCGCGCTCTCGGCTGACGGGGCTTGGCTGCAGCTCGCGGCCGCGCGGTCTTTCGCGGCGACGCGCCGCGCCGACTGCCGTCGACGCCGCGTTGGAATTCCCGCGCCACGCGCGACAGGTGCCGATGCATCGCCGCGCGCGCGCCGTCCGCATCGTGATCAGCAATCGCACCGACGATCGCATCATGATCCTCGATCGTCTTGAGCGCGAGCTCGGAGGTGTGGAAATGCTGCTGCATGCGTCCCCAGAGCTCGGCACGCTGGTCCCAGAGCCCGGCGACGACGAGCTCCAGCGAACCGTTTCCGGTCGCTTTAGCAATGCGCAGATGAAACTCGCGGTCGATGGCTTCGCGGAGCGCGAAATCGCGGATGCCCGCTTCCATCTCGCGCACGCTTTGCCGCAACGCGTCGATGTCCGCTGCGTCGCTGCGGACCGCGGCCAGTGCCGCGATTTCGCCTTCGACCAGCTTGCGCGCGTCGAGCAGCTCGAACGGGCCGGGGCCTTCGTCGGCAGCGGTCTCGCGCGGGGTGGCCGCCGCTGCCACAAAGATGCCCGTGCCGACGCGCACCTCGACCAGGCCGCCGATCTCCAGCGAGATGATTGCTTCGCGCACCGACGCGCGGCTCACGCCGAGCGACGCGGCGAGTTCGCGTTCCGCAGGCAGCCTCGATCCAGGCAGAAATTCGCCGCTGGCGATCAGCTGTGCGATTTGCTCGGCGATCTGTCGGTACAGACGACGGGGCTCGACGGCCTGTAAAGGCAAAAGCTACTCCTCTGGTCACACACGGGCCAGCGCGAATCTGTCGTCCGCTGCCGAGCGAGCCGCGCGATAATCCAGCGCGGCGCTCGACGGCATCTTAAGCCGCGGCTATACTGTGGTCAAGTGGTCGAACCACCAGACCACAAAATGGACGCGCCGGTCTGGCGCGATGCTGCGAAAGTCCGCCTACCAGCGCAAATGGCGCCGGCGGCTCGATATCACTTTTCGCCGATCGTCCCGAATGAAAATAACCGATTGCCGCGTCATCGTCTGCTCGCCGGGCCGCAACTTCGTGACGCTGAAGATAGCAACCGACGAGGGCGTGCACGGCGTCGGCGATGCGACCTTGAACGGTCGCGAGCTGGCGGTCGCTTCGTACCTCAACGATCACGTAATCCCGGCCCTGCTCGGCCGTGACCCAGCGCAAATCGAGGACATCTGGCAATACCTGTATCGAGGGGCGTACTGGCGGCGCGGGCCGGTGACGATGAGCGCGATCGCCGCCGTCGACACCGCGCTCTGGGACATCAAGGGCAAAGTCGCGGGACTGCCTCTCTATCAGCTGCTGGGCGGCAGGAGTCGCGACGGCGTCATGGTCTATGGGCATGCCAACGGCAGGGACGTCGCCGAAACCCTCGACGAAGTCGCGCGCTACATCGATCTTGGGTACAAGGCGATCCGCGCGCAATCCGGCATCCCGGGCCTCGCCTCCACCTATGGCGTGTCGAAAGACCGGATGTACTACGAACCAGCGGACGCCGCGCTGCCATCGGAGAATATCTGGTCGACAGCGAGATATCTGGACCATGCGCCGCGCCTGTTCGAGGCCATCCGCGCGCGTTTCGGCTTCGACCATCACATCCTGCACGATGTCCATCACCGCTTGACGCCGATCGAGGCGGCGCGGCTCGGCAAATCGCTCGAGCCCTACCGGCTGTTCTGGATGGAGGATCCGACGCCGGCGGAGAACCAGGAAGGATTCCGGCTGATCCGGCAGCACACGGTGACGCCCATCGCCGTCGGCGAAATCTTCAACACCATCTACGATTGTCAGACACTGATCACCGAGCAACTGATCGATTTCATCCGCACGACGGTCGTGCACGCGGGCGGCATTACGCACCTGCGGCGCATCGCCCAGCTGGCCGAGCTCTATCACGTCCGCACCGGTTCGCATGGTGCGACCGATTTGTCGCCGGTATGTATGGGCGCGGCGCTGAACTTCGACCTTTGGGTGCATAACTTCGGCATCCAGGAATACATGCGGCACACGCCGGAGACCGACGCGGTATTCCCGCACGGCTACTCGTTCCGCGACGGGTATCTCCATCCGGGCGACGCGCCGGGGCACGGCGTCGACATCGACGAGACCCTCGCCGCGAAATACCCGTACAAGCCGAGCTCTCTGCCGGTTAACCGGCTGGAAGACGGCTCGATGTGGAACTGGTGAGTCGGCCGAACGAACTTGGCTAGGTGGCCTTGAAATGACCTGACTTGCCGCCCGATTTCTCCAGGAGACGTATGCCTTCGATGCGCATGCCGCGGTCGACTGCCTTGCACATGTCGTAGACAGTGAGCAGCCCGACGCTGGCCCCGGTCAGCGCTTCCATCTCGACGCCGGTGCGATCGAGGGTTTCCGTGGTTACTTCGATCGTCAGCGCGTCCTGGTCGAGTGCGAATTCGACGGCGACGTGCGTCAGCGGCAGCGGGTGCGCGAGCGGGATCAGCTCGGCGGTGCGCTTGGCAGCTTGGATGGCGGCGATTCTCGCCACGCCCAGAACGTCGCCTTTGCTGGCCTTTCCATCGCGAATCAGCGCCAGTGTTTCGGGCCGCATCACGATCCGGCCGGCGGCTCGAGCGACACGCTTGCTTACATCTTTGCCCGCCACGTCGACCATCTGCGCCTGACCCGCGGCGTCAAAATGGGTAAACTGCGCTCTGGTCCCCGCCATCGGCCCGCTCCTGAAACTTTGCGCGATCCGCGGCAATCATAGCACCATGGCCAAACCCACCGTTTCCGCCTCGCAGCGCGGCGCCGCGCTGCTGATGGCTGCGATTCTGACCGTCTCGCCGCTGGCCGTGGCTCAACAGAATCTGCCCGACCTCGGCGACCCTTCGCAGGTGGCGCTTTCCGGCCCCCAGGAGCGCAAGCTCGGCGAGACCGTGATGCGCAACGTCCGCAATTCGGGCGCGTACCTGAACGACCCCGAGGTCAACGGGTATCTGAACGAGCTGGGCAATCGGCTGGTTACCGCGATTCCCGGGGCGCCATTCGACTTCGAGTTCTTCGCGATCGCAGACCCCGCGATCAATGCCTTCGCGTTGCCGGGCGGCTTCATCGGCGTTCACACGGGACTCATCCTGCTGGCGCAGAACGAATCCGAGCTGGCATCGGTTCTCGCCCACGAAATCACGCACGTTACGCAGCATCACATTGCACGCAGCATCAGCAACCAACGCGACGCGATGCTGCTGTCGATTGCCGCGCTCGCCGCCGCCGTCCTCGCCTCTCAGTCCCACTCCTCATCCAGCGGCGACATGACACACGCCGCGATTGCCGGCGCGCAGGGCCTCGCGATCCAGAGCCAGATCAATTTCACGCGCCAGAACGAGGAGGAAGCCGACCGCCTGGGCTTCGAACGGACCTATGCGGCGGGCTTCGATCCAAGCGCAATGGCGACCTTCTTCGGACGACTGCAGCGCGCGGCGACGTGGTTCGAAGGCGACTCACCGTCGTACCTGCACGATCACCCCGAGACCTACCAGCGCATCTCCGAAGCGCAGGCACGGTCGTTCACCAAGCCCTTCCGGCAGGTTCCCGACTCGCTCGACTTCCAGATGGTGCGCGCGCTGCTCAAGAGCTACGAGGGCACGCCCCGCGACGCCGTGTATTTCTTCGACGATGCGCTCGCCGAGAAGAAGTACAACAACGAGATCGCGGCGCACTACGGCCTGGTCGCGTCGCTGCTGCGCGCGCAGAACTTCAAGCGCGCGCAGGCCGAACTCGCGACGCTGGAGAAGATCTCGCCGCCGCACCCGATGATCGACGCGATCGCCGGACAGGTCTTGATGCAATCGGGGCAGCTGGCGCAGGCCATCAGCCGCTACGAGATCGCGCTTGCCCGGTATCCGCAGAAAAAGCAGCTGATCTACGACTACCCGGAGGCGCTTCTCAAGAACGATCAGGCCGCCAAGGCCGCGACGTTCGTGTCGCAGCAGCTCGTGCGTTACCCATCCGACGGGCTGCTGCACCAGATCGCCGCGCGCATTTACGCCGCGCTGGGCAAGCAGATGCTGGAGCATCAGCATCAGGCCGAATACTATGCGTGGCAGGGTAACCTGCAGGGCGCGATCACCCAGTTCGAGCTGGCGACCAAGTCGCGCGATGCCGACTTCTTTCAATCGTCGGTCGTCGAGAGTCGCCTGCGCCAGTTGCGCAAAGAATTCGAGGAACAGAAAAAAACCGGGGCGAACTCGCGGCCGGGATTCGCCAGGGTCGGCGCGCTGGCCTGCGCGCCCGTTACGCCTTGCCGGTCGCCGGAATAAAGCGCTGCGCCACGCCGTTGTTGCACCAACGCTGACCGGTCGGCGGCGGGCCGTCGTCGAAAAGGTGGCCCTGGTGGCCCCCGCAGCGCACGCAGTGGTATTCGGTGCGCGGCACGATCAGCAGATAGTCCTGCCTGGTCGCCAGATGCCCGGGGATGCTGGTGAAAAAGCTCGGCCAGCCGGTACCGCTGTCGAACTTCATTTCCGACGTGAAATGCGGCAAGGCGCAACCAGCGCAGACGAAAATGCCGCGGCGCTTTTCATCGTTCAGCGGGCTCGTGAACGGGCGCTCGGTGCCTTCCTTGCGCAGCACATAGAACTGCTGCTCCTGCAGCGAGCTCTTCCATTCCGCTTCGCTCTTCTGGAGCGGCGCGGTCGATTGCGCGACGTCGGCGCCCTTGGCCAAGAATTGCCGCCAATCCTGTTGCATCTGCGCCACCGAGCGTCGCCCGGTCGTTTCCGGGGATCCGGCGGCCGCCGTTACCCGACTGATGCCGGCGGCGAGCGGCCATGCCGCCAACGATGCCAGGAGCTGCCTTCGTTTCATGGTCAGAATCTCCATTCGGTTGCGCCCCCTTTGGACGACTTGGACGCGCCAAAGGTTTCCAGCGCGCTCCTTGGTCGACGCCCGCGGTGCGGAACTTACAACGCGATCGGCCGGCGCGGTCCGGCGCGGATATGCATTAAAATGGGACCCTCTTTCCGCCACCCGTTCCGAATCTGCGGTGCCCACCGCGGCTCCCAACCCGAAAGCCATGGCCATGCCGCCCGGATTCTACCGGCCGATCGTCGGCAACTCCAGCGCGCGACCACCCACACAGGTGAGCGCCGGGCCCGGGGCGCGAAAGCCAAGCTCTCGATGACGCTGGTCGACGACCTCGCCGGGCTGCGTCACGTCCTGCTGCAATCGCGCACGATCGCGGTGGTCGGCCTGTCCAGCAGCTGGTACCGCCCGAGCTTTTTCGCCGCCAAATACATGCAGGATCACGGCTACCGCATCATTCCGGTCAATCCGAACTTCGCAGAAGTGCTCGGAGAGAAATGCTATCCGACACTGCGCGCCATTCCCGACAGGGTCGATATGGTCGACTGCTTTCGCAAACCCGGCGAGATTCCGCCGATCGCGCGCGACGCGGTCGCCATCGGCGCCAAGGTGCTGTGGATGCAGCTTGGCATCCGCAACGAGCAGGCAGCGAAAATCGCGCTCGACGCCGGGCTCGATGTGGTGATGGACCGCTGCGTGAAGATCGAGCATGCGCGCATTCTGGGTGGCCTCAATTGGGCCGGCGTCAACACCGGCATCGTCTCGGCCAGGCGGTCGGGATGAGAAGCCACGGCGACGCGGTATGACCACCATGTGCATCGATCCGCGCCAACGCGGATCGCGCCCGGAGAACAACGCCATGATCGGTTTCGATGGCTGACCACCAATTCGGCTTCGAAACGCTCTGTCTGCACGCCGGACATATTCCGGACGCGGCGACCGGCGCACGGGCGCTGCCGATCTACCAGACGACCTCGTTCGTTTTCGATAGTGCCGATCACGCGGCAAGCCTGTTCAACCTGCAGACTTTCGGCAACGTCTATTCACGGATCTCCAATCCGACGGTCGCGGCGCTCGAGGAGCGCGTCGCTGCGCTCGAAGGCGGCCGTGCGGGCCTCGCCGCGGCCACCGGCATGGCCGCGCAGATGCTCGCGCTGCTGACCCTGGCGCAGAACGGCGATCACATCGTCGCCGCGCGCACGCTCTACGGCGGCACCTATTCGCAGTTCGCAGTGACCTTCGCACAATTCGGCATCGACACGACCTTCGTTGACGCCGACGATCCGCAGACGATCCGCCGCGCGATCCGGCCGAACACCAAATGCATCTACGCCGAGACGATCGGCAATCCGCAGCTCAACGTCCTCGACATCGCCGCCGTCGCCGCCATCGCGCACGAGGCCGGCGTTCCGCTGGTGATCGACAACACGCTGGCCTCGCCTTACCTGTGCCGGCCGATCGAGCACGGCGCTGACATCGTCATTCACTCGGCCACCAAGTATCTGGGCGGCCACGGGACGACGATGGGCGGCGTCCTGGTCGAATCCGGCAAGTTCGATTGGGGCAACGGCAAGTTTCCACAGATGACGACTCCCTCGCGTGGCTACCACGGCGTGATCTTCCACGAAACTTTCGGCGACTTCGGATTCACGATGAAGGCGCGGATGGAAACGATGCGCACGCTGGGGCCTACGCTGTCGCCGTTCAGCGCGTTCCTGCTGCTGCAGGGCATCGAGACCCTGCATTTGCGCATGCCGCGCCATTGCGAGTCCGCCTTGGCGGTCGCGCGGCACTTGGCGCAGCATCCGGCAGTCGATTGGGTCAACTACCCCGGCCTGCCGCAGAGTGCGGCTCGGCAGCTCGTGGAGCGTTATCTGCCGCGCGGCGCCGGCGGCATCCTTACGTTCGGATTGAAAGCCGGGAAGCGCGGCGGCGCCGCTGCCGGCGAACGGTTCATCGAGGCCGCCAGGATGATGTCGCACCTCGCCAATGTCGGCGACGCCAAGACGCTGGTCATCCACCCGGCGTCGACGACGCATCGCCAGCTCGACGACGCCGAGCAGCGCGCCGCCGGCGTCCTGCCCGAAATGATCCGGCTGTCGGTCGGGCTGGAAACGCTCGATGATATTCTCTGGGACATCGACCAGGCGTTATCGCAGGCGCAAGCCTGACCGACGTCGTTGCGATCCACATCAGCGAGGAAATTGCGAGGATGAAGACCGCGAATTACGCTGCATGTGCCCTGGCCCTGGGTCGGACTGCTGCTCTGCTGTGCACTGGTCGGGCAGGAGTACGTGCGGCAGGCAGCAGGCCCCGACGCCCCGCTGACCGTGTACAACATCGTGATCATGGCGGTCGGCGTGACTTCGCTTGCGCTGCTCGTGCTGCCGGCGCGCCGGAGCGCCTATCTGCTCGGTTTTGCCGTTTGCGCGGGATTGATCGCCTACGCGCTTTATCTGCAGTACGTTGTCGGCCTCGATCCCTGCCCGCTGTGCATTTTCCAGCGCATCTGCGTGATCGGCATGGGCGTCGTATTCCTGATCGCGGCGTTTCACAACCCCGGTCGCACCGGTGCGGGCGGCTACGCGCTGCTGCAGTTGTTCATCGGCGGCGCCGGTGCGGGCTTCGCCGCGCGACAGGTCTGGCTGCAGTCGCTGCCCAAGGATCAGGTGCCTGCGTGCGGCATGGGGCTCAACTACATGCTCGACACGCTTCCCTTGACCGAGGTGCTGCGCAAGGTTTTCGAAGGCAGCGGCGAATGCGCGGAAAAGGGCTGGGAGTTCCTGCACCTTTCGATCGCGGGCTGGACGCTGGTGTTCTTCATCGCGATGATAGCGGCGAGCCTCGCGCTGATCCGGCGCGATCGCTAGCCGCGCCGCTTCAGGGCGCGTTTCGCATCGCGCCGAACCATCCGTTGCTGATGCAGCCGGTAAAGTCGCTGTTTTGCGCAAAGCGGCCGGTGATCCCGGAAATGTTGACCTGCAGCTCGAAGATGTTGAAGTTGCCGCTGTCGCCGTTGTTGCAGCTGTAGGCACCGGTGATCGTACCCATCTGGCCGGCTTGCGAGAGCGTGCCCGAATAGGTGCAAACGGCGCCCAGTGCGTCCGAGGTCGTGATGCTCATCGACGTATTGACCTGGTCGATGAAAAAGCCCGCGCCCAGTTCGCTGGTCCCGTTGTTGCCGGGGCTCGAGCAGCTGCTGGCTGCGCGGTGGATCGCGCCCTGGAAGGTGCCGGAAAAATCATCGTTGACGATCGTCTGGCGGGTAAGCAGCTTGGTGACCGATACGCCGTCGACGGTATAGGTCAAGGTTCCAGTCGAAGTCGACGTCGCCGCCCAGGTCATCGTGCCGACGATCCGGAAGCTGAATTGCGCCGTGTTGAACGGCACGTTGCCGAACCACGGCCCCGAGGTCACGTAATTGGCGCCCGACCAGGTAAAAGAGCCGGTCGGAGACAGCGTGCCGCCATACCAGATCGGGACATGCGACGGATCGTAGACGAACATAGTGGCAAAGATCAGGTCACCGCGCTGAACGAACTGAATGCCCCAGCCCGATTCCGCCGGATTCCACCAGAGGTCGGATTGATCGGTCGAGTACGAGGTCGCCGATGCCGGCGTCAAAAGCGCCGACGCGGCGAGCGACAATATGACAAGGAGAGAACGTACGATTTTCATGACGAGCTCCATATAAGCAGGAACGGCTTTGTAATTCGTTCAATTTTCATCGGGTCATCCGAGAAAAATGCAAGGATTGTTCCACTGAGGACGCAGCGACCTGTCGGGGCCTGGCGGCCCAGCCGCCGCCCTCATATCGATGCCGAGGTGGCAGTAGGCGACCATACGTCGCCGGCCGGCCTCAGTCCGTGCGCTAGCGCACCGAAGGCACGCGCCCGCAGCTCGTATCGATCGTGATGATCGACGGCGCCTGCCAGTGGTGAAGACATTGGGAAGCCGCAAACTCTCGGCTATCATCGCCGCTGGCGTCGGCGCATCAGCGTCGATGATTGGCGCAATCGGCCACTGACCGAAAAACTCTGGGAGCACGCGGCCGCACTGCTGGGCCCCCAAATCTGACCGGATCGTCGCGATCCGGACGCAGCAGCGCACGCGAGGTCGCCGACAACACCGAAGTGAGATCCCGATGAAATATCGAACCTTGCCCGGCACCGCGCTGCGAGTCTCCGAGGTCTGCCTCGGATCGATGACCTGGGGCGAACAGAACAGCGAAGCCGAGGCGCACGAGCAACTCGACTATGCGGTCGCACGCGGAATCAATTTCATCGATACGGCGGAGATGTATCCTGCCCCGCCGAACGCCGCCACGCAGGGCCGCACCGAGACCTACATCGGCAACTGGCTCGCCCGCCGGCGGGGAGAGCGCCCTGTCATCGCCAGCAAGGTGGCGGGGCCCGGCCGCCGCGACTGGATCCGCAACGGCCGCACCGATCTGACCCGCGAGATCATCGCCGAGGCGGTCCACACGAGCCTCGCGCGACTGCAGATCGACTGCATCGACCTCTACCAGATCCATTGGCCGCAGCGCAACGTGCCTATGTTCGGCGCAACGGCCTTCGATCCGGGCAAGGAGACGGAAGGGCCGGCGGTGCGCGAACAGGTCGAGGGCATGGCGGCGATGATCGCCGCGGGCAAGATCCGCCACTACGGTTTGTCCAATGAAACCGCGTGGGGCGTGTGCGAATTCCAGCGCGTCGCGCGCGAGATCGGCGTCCCGGGCCCTGTGACGATCCAGAACAGCTACAGCCTGCTTTCGCGCAACGTCGACAACGACCTCGCCGAAGTGCTGTTTCGCGAGCAGATGTCGCTGCTCGCCTACAGCCCGCTGGCCGGCGGCATGCTTTCGGGAAAGTATCTGGACGGCGCCAAACCGTCGGGCGCGCGCTTTACGCTGTTCGACAATTTCAGCCTGCGCTTTCGCAAGCCGCTGGTAGCGGAGGCGGTCGCCGCGTACGCCGCACTGGCGGCCCGACACGGCATTTCGCTGGTCCAGCTCGCCCTCGGTTACGTGAGGAGCCGCTGGTATCTGGGTGCGGCCATCGTGGGGGCCACGACGATCGCCCAGCTTGCCGAGGACATCGACGGTGCGCAGTTCGGGCTCGACCCGGAGATGCTGGCCGAGATTGCCGCGATCCAGGCGCGGTATCCGAATCCCGCGGCGTGACGATTTCTGCAATAATCATCATTCGCCCGTGCCGCAGACCCGGGAGGGCGAAATGACCAAGCTGCTGCCAGCGATCGTCGCCGCGATCCTCGCCTTCGCGCCGGGCCGGGCCGATGCTGTGCCCGGTTCCGTCCTCATCGTTCCGCTTGCAGGCGCGATCGGCCCTGCCAGCGCGGATTTCGTCGGTCGAAGCTTGACCCATGCTGCGGAAGAGAACGCGCAGCTGGTGGTGTTGCAGATCGACACGCCGGGCGGACTCGACCGGTCGATGCGGCAGATCATCCAGGACATCCTGGCCTCGCCCGTGCCCGTCGCCGCATTCGTTGCGCCCAGCGGTGCGCGCGCGGCAAGCGCCGGGACCTACATCCTCTATGCCAGCCACATCGCCGCGATGGCACCGGGCACCAACCTGGGTGCAGCGACACCAGTCAGCATCGGGATGCCGGCGCCCGCACCGGCAACGCCCGCGTCCAAGCCCTCGGATGCGAGCAAGCCGGAAAAATCGGAAGGCAGCCAGGGCGGCGATGAAGGCACGATGACCAAGAAGGCCGTCCACGACGCGGCGGCGTACATCCGCTCGCTCGCGCAGATGCGCGGTCGCAATGTCGAATGGGCCGAGCGCGCCGTGCGCGAGTCGGTCAGCCTGTCGGCGGACGAAGCCCTCTCCGAGCACGTGATCGAGCTCACGGCGCGCGACGTGCCGGAACTCTTGACCAAGCTCGACGGGCGCAAGATCGTCACCGCCGGCGGCGAGCGCATCCTCGCAACCTCGGGTGCGGCGACGGCGACGCTGGCCCCCGATTGGCGAACGCGATTCCTGGCGATCATCACCGATCCCAGCGTCGCGCTGATGCTGCTGATGGCCGGCGTCTATGGCTTGTTCTTCGAATTCTGGAATCCCGGCCTGGCGCTCCCGGGCGTGCTTGGCGCGATCTGCCTGCTGCTCGGCCTGTTCGCGCTGCAGATGCTGCCGGTCAACTATGCCGGGCTCGCCCTGGTGCTGCTCGGCATCACATTCATTATTGCCGAGACGTTCCTGCCTGCCTATGGCTCGCTCGGCGTCGGCGGCATCGTGGCATTCGCCATCGGCGCGGTCATGCTGATCGACACCGACGTGCCAGGGTTCGGCGTGCCCTACTGGCTGATCGCGACGCTGGCAGCCGTCACTGCGCTGTTCGTCTTCTTCGTCGCCGGCGCGGCACTCAAAGCGCGGCGCCGCCCGATCGTGACTGGCCACGAGCAACTGATCGGCAGCATCGGCGTCGCACTGGACGACCTGGACACCGAGGGGTGGGCGCGCATCCACAGCGAGCAGTGGCGCGTGAAAAGCCCGGTGCCGATCAAGCGCGGCCAGCGTGTGCGCGTGACGGCGCGCAGCGATCTGCTATTGTCGGTACTGCCCGTCACGGAAGCCGATCAAGGAGCCTGAACATGGCCATCGGAGTGGGATTCGGCACGATCGTCATCATCGTTATCCTCGTGATCCTGATGGCGTTTCGCGTGCTGCGCGAATACCAGCGCGCGGTCGTGTTCATGCTCGGCCGTTTCTGGAAGGTCAAGGGGCCCGGCTTCTTCCTCTTGATTCCCGCGATCCAGCAGATGGTCCGCATCGACCTGCGCACCGTGGTGATGGACGTACCGCCGCAGGACGTGATCACGCGCGATAATGTCTCGGTCAAGGTCAATGCGGTCGTGTATTTCCGCATCCTCGACCCGGCCAAGGCGGTGATCCAGGTCGAGAACTATTACCAGGCGACCAGCCAGCTCGCGCAGACGACCTTGCGCGCGGTGCTCGGCAAGCACGAACTCGACGAGCTCCTGTCGGCCCGCGAGAAACTCAATCTCGACATCCAGCAGGTGCTCGACAGCCAGACCGAGGCGTGGGGCATCAAGGTATCGACGGTCGAAATGAAGGACGTCGACCTGAACGAGACGATGATCCGTGCGATCGCGCGCCAGGCCGAGGCCGAGCGCGAGCGGCGCGCCAAGATCATCCACGCCGAAGGCGAATTGCAGGCGTCAGAAAAACTGTTGCAGGCGGCGCAGATGTTGGCGAAGCAGCCGCAGGCGATGCAGCTTCGCTATTTGCAGACATTGGCCAATATCGCCGGCGACAAGAGCTCGACCATCGTCTTCCCGCTGCCGATCGACCTGCTGAGCGTGATGGCGAGCACCAGCCGACCGCCACCCCCGACCGCCTGAATGCACCGGGCGCGCCTTGCGGCGCCCGGATGCCAACGGCGCAGCCACGCGCGGCGCCGGGCGGCACTTGGCGCCCCGGGTCGGTGACTAGGCGCGGACTCTACGCCGGTATAATTAAAAAAAATCAAAGTCTTACGGCGATGGTATATCGCTTGCTTGGCTATCTGCGAGGCCGCGGCCCGGCGTCGACGACAGTCCTGGACCGCGGCGATGACACCAATTTGGGGGTCCCTATGATGGTCTCGGTGTGGTGGCTGGTCTGGGTGTTTCTGGCGGGCGGTTACGCCGGATTCCTTCTGCTCGCGTTGCTGCGCATGGGCGATGACCGTGACGAAGGCGCGCACGAAGCGCTGATGGCGCATCGGGCCCTGTCGTGGCGTCACGGCCGCGAGCGTCGGGGTTTTGTCGCGCCCACTCCGTAGAAGGCGAATTCACCGGGGCGCCTTTGCCGCACCAAGGCCGTCCTGCGTCCGCTTCGACTACGGCGTGATGATCCGTACGGCGTTGGCCAGGATTTCGTACAACGCGTAGTAACTTCCCTGCAATCCGCCTATCCCGGGCATGAAGTCGAGCGCTCGCGCCGGCCCGTGCGAAGGGAGGCCCGTAGCCGCGGGCACGATCGCGATGCCTGCGGCCGCGAACTCGGCCCTCGCGCGTCGCATGTCGAAGGCGTGTGCGACCAGGATCACGCGGCCAATTCCCGCGGCATGCAACATAGCCGCCGAGTATTGGGCGTTCTCGTGCGTCGTACGCGAACGATTCTCCGCCCAGCGCACTGCGACGCCGTATTCGTGCTGTAGCGCCTCGCGCATCAGTTCGGCCTCGGGCGTTCCGCCGTATGTCGATCCACCGGTGACGAGCACTGGCAGCTCGGTCTCTTTGGCAACGCGCGCTCCATAGCGCACCCGCTCGAGGGTCAGCGTAGCGAGCGTATCGCCGCCGTATTCCGGTGCGTCGCGGCGCGTGCCACCGCCCAGAATGACGATAGCCTGCGCTCCCGCAGCGAGCTCGCGGTCGAATGGCGCGGGCAAATTGAGGCCGTACATCAGCAACGCGGCAACGGCGGGTACCGAAAGCGCAAGCAAGGACAATACGCCCGTCCAGGCCAGGCCCGCGCCGAGCCGAGGCGTGCGGCGGCAGAGCGCAAGACCGAGGATTGCCAATAGCAGCGGTCCGGTCGGGGGAAGGACCAGCGCCTTGAGCACGGCCTTGACCCAGATCGGATCGATCACCTGCGATGCTTTCGCGCTGACAAGTGAGCTTCTCGCGCCTTCAGCGTGCGCGCTGCAACAGGGCTCGCAGATGGCTGGCCGGGATGGCATACGTGATGCCGGAGGGCTGCGTCAGCGCGGCCTCCTTGGTTCCCTGCACGAATACTTTATTGACGATGCCGATGACTTCCCCCGTCGTCGCATCGTACAGCGGACTGCCGCTGTTTCCCGGATACGCGGTCGCGTCGAGCTGGAACACCGGATACTGGCCGGCGGATAGCCGGCGGATAGTCTGCGGGCGGAGCTCGCCGGCACGCGACAACGGGATCGCAATCGGAGTCACCGAGGCGATGATGGCGCGGTGCGTGGCCGGATGCGGACCGAGGATCGCGCCGATCGGATAGCCGGTGAACAAAACTTCCTGACCTTCCCTCACATCGGCGGATTGACCCAGCTTCAGAGGCGGCAGCGCCGGCCCGGGGATCCGGAGCAGCGCGAGATCGGAGTCGGCATCGGTCGCCACCTCCTTCGCTTCCCGCACCTGTGCCTGGTTGGGATCGTCCCTGTCGGGCAGCGGAATCATGATCGCGATCGCCTCGCCCTTCGCGGGATCGAGCAGTCGCGGCAGCACATGCGCATTGGTGACGATCAGCAAGCCGTCCTCGACCGCGAATCCGGTGCCGAGAAACTGGAACGCCGGCGAGCGCGTCCGTTCGTACGTGCCGACGGCGACGATCGAGCCCTTGACCCGCTGGATCGTCTCGATCGCGCCCGCCCGCGCGAGCGTCGCGGCAAGCAGCGCGAACGCGAGCAGAAACAAGGCAGGAAACCCGAACCGCCCACCGGACGTTCGCACCGGATCTTTCATCGCGACCTAATCGAAGTCGGCGGCGCTGCGAACCAGAATCGTCGACGACTCGGCGACGCTCGGATCGTAGGGGTGCCACTCGTCGGCGAACAGGCGCTGCACGCGCTGCACGTAGGCGCGCGTCTCCGCGTAGGGAGGAATGCCCCTGTAGCGATCGACCGCGGCCTCGCCGGCGTTGTAGGCGGCGACCGCAAGCGCGACATGTCCCTGATAGTAGGAGAGCAGCCAGCGAAGATATGAGAGGCCGCCCTGCAAATTGTCTTCGACGTTGAAACGATTCCTGACGTTGAATCGCGTCGCGGTTGCCGCGATCAACTGCATCACGCCGCGGGCGTCTTTGTCCGAGCGCGCGTCGGGCCGGAAGTTCGACTCGGCTGCGACGATCGCCAGCGCCAGCCTCGGGTCGATCGCGAATTGCGGGGCGGCCTCGACCACCATCTCCGCAATCCTGCGCTTGTCGGGCGGCAGATCGGCGTACGCTTCGGCATCGCTCGCCCGCGCCGTCTGCACGGCGCCGTCGGAGGCGGGGTCCGGCGCCGGCGGCAACATGCACTCCGGATAAACGAGTTGACCGGCGTCGACGAATTTCAGCATTTCGCGCGCCTGGACGTTTCCTTCTCGCGCGGCGCGGGAGAAGAAGAACGCCGCCAGCGCGTCGTCGCGCGGGACGCCGCGACCGTTGGCATACATCCACCCCAGGTTGAACATGGCGCCCACGTCGCCACCACGCGCTGCCTCGCAGTACAGGGCAGCTGCTTTGCGCTGATCCTTCGGTACGCCTTCGCCGTGCTCGTACGCCAGTGCCTGTGCGGCCAGCGTATTCGGCGGCAACGGCGGGTCGGCAGCCCCGGCCGCCGAGGCGAGCAGCAGCGTAACGAACGCGAACGACCGGCGGATGCCCGTCGCCGACACGCCATACGCGCGCGCGATCAGGCGATGCCGCGTACACCGGAATGCTTTCCAGCACGGGCGATCGGCGGCGCCGCTCGGTGCGATTCGTACCAGGGCAGCGCTTCGCGTAGACCGGCACGCAACTCATGCGTCGGAGCGTAGTGGAACGCGTCGATCGCTTTGGTGATATCGGCCTGCGAGTGCCGCACATCTCCGGCGCGAAAATCCTCGTGGACCGGCGCCGGGATGCGACAGGCCCGGATGGCGCTCGGC
The DNA here is from genome assembly GCA_963776175.1 of uncultured beta proteobacterium. GTDB lineage: Bacteria > Pseudomonadota > Gammaproteobacteria > Burkholderiales > Casimicrobiaceae > PALSA-1003. The sequence goes on from CAVZLP010000010.1 coordinate 330,008, forward strand.
CACCAGGTCGCGCAATGCGGTATAGAGATCGTTGAGCGATATGCGGCCGCCTACGGCGACGTTGTAGACCTGGCCGGAGACGGTGGGCGCGGGGGCCGTCGCGGCCAGCAGGTTCGCCTGCACCACGTTGGCCACATAGCAGAAGTCGCGCGTCGTCTCGCCATCGCCGTAGATCACGATCGGCGTTCCTGCCAGCATCGCTGCGGCCCAGCGCGGGATCACTGCCGCGTAGGCGCCTTCGGCGTCCTGGCGCGGTCCGAAAACGTTGAAATAGCGAAGTCCCGTCGCGGGCACGCCGTAGCAGCGCGCGAAGACCTGGGCATAGAGCTCGTCCAGGTACTTGGTCACCGCGTACGGCGACAGCGGCCGGCCGATCGCGTCTTCGACCTTGGGCAGACCCGGATGATCGCCATAGGTCGAGCTCGACGCGGCGTAGACGAAGCGTTCGGCGCCAGCGTCGCGCGCGGCGATCAGCATATTGAGGAACCCGGTGGCGTTGGCGGCGTGCGTGCGCAACGGGTCCTCGATCGAACGCGGCACCGATCCGAGCGCGGCCTCGTGAAGAACGATGTCGACCCCTTGGCAGGCGCTGCGGCAGGCATCGGCATCGACAATGTCGATCTCCCGAAAGCTGTGCCTGCGCCATGCCAGCTCGCCGACGGATCGGTGAACCTCGTCGAGGTTGTGGCGATAGCCGGTGGCAAAGTTGTCCAGACTCACGACGTCCTGGCCAAGGCCCAGCAGCGTCTCGAGCAGGTGCGAACCGATGAAGCCCGCGCTTCCGGTCACCAGCCACCGCTTGGGCCGCGCCCGCAGCGCTGCACAGCATGCGGCAAAGGCCTCGGGCGTGCCGCGCGTGTCCACGTTCATAACCTCCAGACGTTGAGGCCTCGCGCCCGGAACAGCGCAGCGTCGGCCTGACACTTGACGTCGACGTACAACCCGCCCTGCTCGAGCTTGGTCACGTAATCGTCGGTCGGGCGGCGCTTGAAATCGCTGTGCGCGACCGCGGCCACGATGGCGCGCGCTCGCGGCAGCGCGTCCCACGACTTCAGATCGATGCCGTACTCGCGACGCGCCTCGGCGGGGTCGGCCACCGGATCGTGCACGTGCACGTTGGCGCCATACGAGGCGAGCTCGTGTACGACGTCGATGACGCGCGAGTTGCGAATGTCGGGGCAATTTTCCTTGAAAGTGAGTCCGAGCACGTTGATGTCGGCGCCCTTGACCGCGGAGCCCGACTGGATCAGCTGCTTGACCGTCTGCTCGGCGATGAACTTGCCCATGCCGTCGTTGATGCGGCGGCCCGCGAGAATGACCTGCGGATGGTAGCCGAGCTTGTCCGCCATATGCGTCAGATAGTATGGATCGACGCCGATGCAATGGCCGCCGACCAACCCCGGCCGAAAGGCCAGGAAATTCCATTTGGTTCCTGCGGCTTCGAGCACTTCGAGCGTATCGATTCCGATCTTGTGGAAGATCAGCGCCAGCTCATTCATCAGAGCGATGTTGAGATCTCGCTGAGTGTTCTCGATCACCTTGGCCGCTTCCGCGACCTTGATCGAGCTCGCACGGTGGACGCCCGCCGGGATGATGCTTCCGTACACGGCGGCGACCCGTTCCAGCGTGGCGGGCGTGTCTCCGGACACGAGCTTCACGATGCGCGGCAGCGTGTGTTCCTTGTCGCCCGGATTGATGCGCTCGGGCGAATAGCCAACGAAAAAATCGCGCTTCCACGTCATGCCGGACGCTTTCTCGATCACGGGGACGCAAATCTCCTCGGTCGCGCCCGGATAGACGGTCGATTCGAAGACGACGGTGGCTCCGCGCTTGAGATTCCGGCCGACGGCTTCGCTGGCAGAGAGCAGCGGCCCGAAGTCCGGCTGGTGCGCATCGTCGACCGGCGTAGGCACGGCGACGACGATGAAGTCTGCGCCACGCAGCGCCGCCGCATCGGTCGTGCAGCGCAGCCCGGTGGCCGCGGCCAGCTCGGCGGGACTCACTTCACCCGTTGGATCGACGCCCTTGCCGTACGCCGCGACCTTGGTTTCGGAAAGATCGAAGCCCACCGTCGGATATTTCTTGCCGAACTCGACGGCGAGCGGAAGTCCGACGTAGCCCAAGCCGACGACGCCGACGGTGGTGGCTCCGGCCATGCTAGGGCCTGTCCACGCTAAATGCGCGCCCACGCTTGGCTTCGGCGGGGCGCTGGGCAAGGCATCCGGTGAGGTCGCGTGCCTTGCCTGCACGCAACGAGCCGGCAACGAAGCCCTGCGCCCCGCCAAAGCCAAGCCCGGAGGGTGATCCCGGCAAATGCCCGCCCTCGGCGTTGCTCATGCTCGCCGTAGCCCAAGCTACGGCTGCGCTTCGCGCCTTGATGGCGGGCATTTGCCGAGTCACGTGGGTGCGCATTTAGCGTGGGCAGGCCCTAGAGCCCGCTCAGCAGCTTGTCGGCTTCAGCGCGCGCCGGAGATGCCTGGTCGAGCTGGGAAAGCGGCTCGAGCGCCTTTTTTGCGCCGACCTTGTCGCCCGTCTTGATCAAGCCCTTCGCAAGATGCAGCCGGATATCGGCGTTGCCCGGCGCGAGATTGGACGCCGCCCGCAGGAGCTCCACGCCCTTTTGTGCGTCACCGACTTGGACTTCGGCCCAGCCCAGCGTATCCATCACATTGGGATTGAACGGCGCTTGCCGGTACGCAGTCGCGGCATATTCGCGCGCCTTCGGATCGCCGGTCTCGGCCAGCACCCATGCGAGGTTGTTCAGTAGCAGCGCATTGTCGGGATCGAGCTTCACCGCAGTCTCATAGTTGGGTGATCGCACTGCGATAGTCTTTTCGGGCAAGGCTCTGTTGTGCGAGGTACGCAATGAGAGTGACGTCCTTCGGGTGATCCTTCGCCCATTGTGCGGCGAACGCTTTGGCGTCGGCGGAACCGATCTTCTGCAGTGCCTCGTAGCGCCGGACCGCGAGCGTTGGGATCGGTTCGCGCGTGATTGCATCGCGATACGCCGCCGCCGCCTCCGGCCATTTTGCCTGGGTCGCCAGTACTTCGCCTTCGAGCGCATAGCCCAGCGCACGTTCCGGGTGTTCCTTCTGCAGCTTGCGCGCCTCGGCAATCGCGTCTTCCGGATGGCCGGACATGACGAAGGTCTTGGCCAGCGCGACCAAGCCCCGGCTCTGCTCAGGATCATTGGCAATCGCCTGACGCAGCGTGGCGATCGCGGCTTCGTAATCCTTCTGCGCCACTTCAGTCTCGGCGAGCCGCATCAATGCCGTGGCATTGTGCGGTTGCAGCTGCACCAGCCGCTTGAAGGTCGCCAGCGCATCGGCTGTCTGCCCAGCTGCGCGCTGCGCGATCCCCAGCGCGTCCAGAACCTGGGTATCGTCCGGGAAAGCCACCTGCGCCGCTTTGGCGGCGTCGAGTGCGGACTTCGCGTCGCCGCGATTCTCGTAGTAGTTGATCAACGCCAACCTCGGCCGGGTCGACTTCGGCACCGCAGCGATTGCGCGATCGATCGTCGCCTTGACTTCGTCCGGACTGTGGCCCGGACAAGACAAGCAGTTCGGCTAGTCCCAGCAGCAGCTGCTCGTTCTTCGGGTCCTTGGCGAGCATGGCCTCGTAACGCTTGCGCGCGTCTTCGGCCTTCTGTTCCTGAACGTCGAGCAATGCGAGGTTGCGCGCTGCGGCGAAATACCCAGGTTGCACTTCCAACGCCTTTTCGAAACTCGCCCGCGCGTTTTTGTTGTCGCGCATGCCCGCGTAGGTAGCGCCCTTGATATTGTAGGTGAGCGGGTTGTTCGGTTGCTTTTTTTCCAGTGCGGCGACCGCTGCAAGGGCCTTGGTGAATTCCCCTCGGCGCAGATACGCGGTGATCAGCGCGAGGTCCGCCTGATATTGCGACTGGTCGGTGCTGGACAGCGATTCGAGTTCCTTGAATGCCTGCCCCGGTATCGCCGGCGGCGTATTTGACTTGCGCCAGGCGGACCTCGCTCGCCATATTGCCCTTGTCCAGCGCATTCGCCCGCTCGTAGTACTTCGCGGCTTTCGCGGCGTTGCCGGCGGCGAGCTGTGCCTCGCCGGTAGACCGCAGCAACACTGGGTTGTCCGGCGCGCGGCGCAGTGCGCCTTCGAGCGTCTCGACGGCTTGCGTCGCACGGCCGGTACGCAGGTACAGTGCCGCCAGTACCCGCGTCGGGCTGACCTCGCCCGGTACCTGGGTGACGACCTTGCGTAGCGACTCCTCGGCAGACGCATATGATCCGAGCCTCAGGTCGATGAGTCCTGAAAGATAAATGCTTTGCAGGTTGTCTGGATTGACCGAAAGCACCTGCTGGATCATGTCGCGAGCGTGCGTCACGTTGCCGCGCGAGAACGAAACCAGCGCATCAGAGTAGAGCGTGCGGAATTCGAGCGGCGAAATCTTTTTCATCGCGTCGACCTGCGGCCGCCGCCTTATCTAGCTGTCCGCTCTCGGTCAGCAACGATGTGAGCGCATAGCGCGCACCGAGTGCGCCGCCGCTGACGTCGACCGCATGCTCGAGCGTCTTGATGGCGTCGTCGCGGCGACCCTGCGCGTTTTCGAACCCGGCCTTGACGATCAGCGTTTCGGTATTGTTCGGCGCCGCGGCCAGCGCCGCGTCGATCAGCTTCAGCGCCTGCGGCAGGTCATTGCCGAGCGCCGCCACGCGCGCCTGCACGGTCAGCGCGCGCGGGTCGCCAGGTACAGCGGCAAGCGCCGCCGCGATGGTTTCGTTCGCCTTCGGAACGTCGCCGAGCGCCAGATACGCCATGGCCAATTCGGTCTGCAGGCCCGCCTGCGCTTTCGGGTCGCCGAGCTTGCGGTCGGCGAGCTCCGCAACCGCCTTGGCGAACGCGCCCTGTCCAATCAGCGCACGCGCAAGCAGCGGGTACGTTTCGTCTGCCGGGTATTTCAGGTCGATCGCCTTGCGGATCTCGGTCTCGGCCGCCGCGGGACGGCCGGTGTCGAGCAACGATTTTGCGTACAGGAATCGCGCTTCGGCGTTGTCGGGGGTAATCTGCAGCGCACTCTTGAGCTGGATGATGCCTGCGTCGTATTCGTTCTTCGCCAGATACGACTTCGCCGATGCGATCAGCGCGTCGGGATTTTGCTTGCCACATCCCGCAAGCGTGCAGGCGGCGATCAGCGCAAGAACGGTACAGAGGTGGTAGCGGGGGTTCATTGTTGTCGCTTCCTTCGCGGAATCGATCATCGGCGCGTCCGCCTATTTCAGGCCGCAGCGGTGCATCAGATCGTAAAGTGTGGGACGGCTCACGCCGAGCAACTCGGCTGCCTTGCTGTAATTGCCGTTGACTCGCCCTAGCACGCGCAGTACCGCGTCTTTCTCGGCCTCCTCGCGCACGCGGCGCAGGTTGAGAATGGCGGGCTCCGCATCGGCGGGTGCCAGACCCAAGTCGGCTGCGCTTATCGTCAAGCCATCGGCCATGATAACGGCTCGTTTGATGACGTTTTCCAGCTCGCGAACATTGCCCGGCCACGCATGCGCCTCGATGGCGGCGACCGCATCGGGCAGCAGCGTCATCGCACCCCGCCGCTGCTCCGCGGCGAAACGATGTACGAAGCTGTGGGCCAGCAGCGCGGCGTCGCCCTTGCGGGCGCGAAGCGGCGGGATCTCGACGACGATTTCGGCAATCCGGTAATAGAGGTCTTCGCGAAATCGACCGGAGGCGATATGGTCCTTCAGGCTCTGATGGGTTGCGCAGACGATGCGCACGTCGATAGCGATCTCCTCCCTGCCGCCGATGCGCTCGATGACGCGCTCCTGCAGGAAACGCAGCAGCTTGGACTGCAACGAAAGCGGAAGATCACCGACCTCGTCGAGAAACAGTGTGCCACCGCTGGCTATCTCGAACTTGCCGAACGTTCGCTTGGCCGCGCCCGTGTAGGCACCCTTCTCGTAGCCGAACAACTCCGTTTCGAGGAGCGTCTCGGGAATCGCCGCGCAATTGATCGCCACAAAGCGCTGATCGCGGCGAGGCGACAGATCGTGCAGCGCGCGCGCCAGCAATTCCTTGCCGGTGCCCGATTCCCCCTGGATCAGCACCGTCGCTGACGCCGGCGCGACCTTTTCGATCGTCCGACATACGCGCAACGCCTCCGGATCGCGCGTCATGAAGCCCGACATGCCGCCGGCCGCGTTCGCCGTCTGCAGACGGCGATTCTCTTCCTGAAGCTCGTGCACACGAAAGGCCCGGTCTATCGTCCACGCCAGAATTTCGGGTTCGAACGGTTTGGTACAGAAATCGTGCGCCCCCAGAGCGATCGTCTTCAGCGCATTGACGCGATCGTTCTGGCCGGTGAGCACGATGACCTTGGTGTCGGGCGCGATGGCATTGATTTCCTCGAGGAGCAACAGCCCTTCGCTCGGATCGTCCGGATGCGGCGGCAAGCCCAGGTCCATCGTGACGACCGCGGGTTCGCACCGACGCATCTGCGCTACCGCCGACTCGCGATCACTCGCGACGACGGTTTCATACCGGTCGAACGCCCAGCGCATCTGTTTCTGCAGCTCTGGATCGTCCTCGACGATCAGCAGCGGCCGGCGCGTTTCGGTCATGCGGTTCCCCCGGCAGTGGCCGTCGCCGGCACTCTGCTTTCACCGCGCGGCAGCCGCACGCGCACACGCGTGCCTTGTCCGGGCTCGCTGTCGACCAGTATCTGGCCGCCGAGCGCTGCAATATATTGCGAGCTTTCGTAGACTCCGATGCCCATGCCCGCCGGCTTGGTCGTCTCGAATGGCCTGAACAATCGCTCGCGGATGAACTCCGAACTCATGCCTGTTCCCGTGTCCCTTACATCGATCAGCACGAAAGCGCCGTCGTCGTGCAGCTTGACCGACACGCTGCCGCCTTTGCTCGTCGCGTCGATCGCGTTTTGCACCAGGTGGCCGATCACGTGCTCGAGGCGATCCTCGTGCCCCGCAGCCGTGACACCGGTGGAGAGTTCCAGCTCGATCGGCGGATCGAGCGTCGCTTTGGCGGCACAAACGCGCCGCACGACGGTTTCCAGATCGACAGAACGTGCATTTTCCACCGGGGTTGCCCCGGTACGCAACTGTAGCATCAGTTTGTTCATGCGTTCGACGACATGCTCGACCGTCGTCAGCATGTCGCGCTGGAATTCGGGGTTCTCGCTGTGCCGCTCGGCATTGCGCAGCATCAGCGATAGTTGCGCAACCAGATTCTTCAGATCGTGTACTACAAAGGCCGACATCCGGTTGAAGGCTTCGAACTTGCGCGCCTCCAGCAGCGCCTCGGTCGCCCGGAGCTGGCCTAGATAGCTCGCCGCCTGCCTGCTCGCGGTCTTGAGCAGATCGCGAACTTCCCAATCGACGTCGATCTTGGCTCGGGGCGTCATCAGAACCACAAAACCGAGCAGGCCTGCACCGGACGGCAGTGGAACGATCAGCCATGCGTCACGGATCGCGGTCAGCCACCCCGGCAGCTGCAGGCCCGCGTATTTGCCCGAATCCTGCAGCGCATCGTCGACGCTGACGACCCAGTCGGTACGCGCCAGGAAGGCAGCGAGCGATCCGCCCGCCGGTTCGATCGCCCCCAGCGCGGGCGCGTTCCACCGGGCCTCCTGCCGGAGACTGCCGCTGCCGTCGTTCAGCCAAAGCATCCCGGCCGGGCTTTCGACCAGATCAGCGAGCGCCATCGTGACCCGCTCCGGCAGTCCTTGACCGACGCTGTCGGTCGACAGCGTGCTGGTGAACCGCAGCCACGCTTGGCGGTAGTCGTAGCGATACGAATAAAAATGCTTGCTGACGAAGACTTTCAGCCGCGAACGAAATCGCCCTGACGACACAACCAGCGCACCGCCCACCAGAGCGGCGAACAACAGCTCAATCTGCAGCGTGCGGCCCCAATCGCCACCGAGATAGCGGACGACGTAGCCGGCTGCCGCGACTGCAAGGAGGAATGCCGCCGAAACGAGCAGCGCCGTCGACCGCAACACGATGTCGCGCGAGACGTGCATCTCGACCGCCCAGCGCGGATTACGCGCCATTGCGATCGCGATCAAGGGCACGACCAGTGCGTTGATCGCGCCGCGCGCCACCCAGATGTCGAGGTCGAGCCTGGTGAACAGCATGGCATCGGCATAGAAGAAAAGCTCGAAGCCGAAGATGCCCGCCAGCGCAATACACAGCGGCTTGATCGCCCACCGCGCCTGAGGGTGCGCCCGCCGGAACAATTGCTCGACCAGCATCAGCCCGAATACCGCGAGTCCGAGATGCAGCCCGAACGAAGTCCTCGGGCCCTGCACGCCGAGCCAGCCCGACAGCGGCAGGCCGTCCAGCAACGCCAGACTTGCCAGTATCGCCGCCACGACGACGGTGACGACCCACCGCGGCAACGCCGGCGGCGCTTTATCGCTTCCTGCTCCTGCGATGAGGTCGCCAACGAACAGAAACCAGATGCCGTATCTGAGGACGTCGACAACGCCCGACAGCAACCACAGGCCGGGACGATCCGACAGCGCGACCGCCAGCCCGGCCGCGGCCCAGACGGCGGTCACCAAGGTGGCCGCCAGCAGCAAGGCCGCGCGAATGCTCGGGCGCCAGCGCAGCGCCATCAGCAGGGCAAACCCGAGGTAGCCGACGAGCGCCAGCCCGTAGCTCCAGGCGGCCACTGTCGATAGGGTACTTGGGGTCACGGCGTGCGCTTCGCGTCGGGAAAAGAAGTCAACTCTAGCGCGGGTTGCCGGCGAAGAGTATCCCCGGCGGTGCGCTCAGCCTGCAGGCATCCGGCACGCTCCATCGCATCGGCGTCCGGCGACGATGCGGTCGAACAAACACGTCGAGGAAAGGAAGCGATCGAAGCCGCGTGGCTGAGGATGCGGCCCTAACGCGCGCCTTCGCCCAGCAGAACGACGCGAACCGTTTCAAGCAGGATCAGCAGATCCAGAAGGAGCGAGTTGTTCTTTACGTAGTAAATATCGTATTCGAGCTTCTTCACGGTGTCATCGACCGTGGCGACGTAGCAGTGCCTCACCTGCGCCCAGCCCGTGATGCCTGGTTTGACGCTGTGACGGACCGCGTAGAACGGAATCTGCTCCGACAGCATCGTCACGAATTCGGGCCGCTCCGGCCGTGGCCCGACCAGGCTCATTTCGCCGCGAAGCACGTTGATCAATTGTGGTAATTCGTCGATGCGCGTGCGTCGGATGAATCGCCCGACGCGGGTAATCCGCGCGTCGTTGACGGAGGCCCATGCGGGCTTGCCGTCCTTTTCCGCGTCCATCGCCATGCTGCGGAACTTGAGCAGCGTGAATATCTTGCCACCCCGACCGACCCGCTTCTGCCGATAGATGACTGTCCCCGTACCTTCGAGCGCGATAAGCAGCGCGGTGACTATGATTACGGGCAACGCGGCAATTACGAGGGTCGCAACCACGACCAGATCGAAGGATCGCTTGACGAATCGGCGCAGCCAGTTCTGCCGGTAGCCGTCGCCATAGATGAACCAGCTGGCCCGGCTCATGTCCAGCGGCACGTGGCCGTGGACCCGTTCGAAGAACCGGGCAAGGTCGGTAACCTTGACGCCGTTAAGGCGACAAGCGAGCAATTCCCGCAGCGGCAGCACGCCGCCTCGCTGCTGCCGCACCGCAACCACGATTTCGTCGACGCCATGATGCCTTACCGCGTGCGCAAGCGACTCGCCCCTGCCGATGATGCGGTTCGGGGCAACGGCAGTTTCTTCGCCGTTGTCGATCGCGTAGAAGCCGATCAGCTTCACGCCGATATTTCCCTCCTCGAGCGACGTTTCGACCTGCTTCGCCTGCTGGCCGGTGCCGAGCACCAGCAGGCGGTGTGGCAGCAGCGCATCGACCAGCGGCAGCATCACCGTATGTCGCAGCATCATCTGTCCGGCTACCGCGAGCAGTGCTGCGGCGCCGACGTTCTGCCGAAAAAGCTCGCCGCCGGGCAGCCAATCCGCAATCACGTACGCCAGCAACGTGCCAACGGCTGAGGCGATGCATACGCGCGTGAAATATGAACTGCGCGCAAGCTTTTCCTTGCGACGATAGACGCCGAAACCGATGTTGAAGATGACGATCAGAAACGCGTACACGAACGCTGGCGCGGCGTACCGCGCTTCGGGGATGGGTATCCGCTGCAGGAAGACGATCGCCCCGATCGCCGCGATCACAAGCCACGAGAGTTCCGCAGCGAGCAGCAGCAAGGTCGCGGCTGCTACGTTCTGACGAAGAAAACTGATCAACCGAATCCCCTCGTATGACGACACGCCCCTCACAGCCGAACCGCACGCTCCGTGCGTTCAAACAGGACGCCACTCTCGCCGCTAAACGCGTTGCCTTCCTCCCTGAGGCACTACTGGGCACCGACCTCCACTCCGTCCGCATGCAACGGGGAGAAGCCGATCCGGATCCGCTGATCGATCCTTGTACCGCACTCTCGCGACACCGATGTGACAGCCTCGACCTCGCGCAGCGTGGATGGTGTTGACAACCCTACGCTCGCAGTAGAACGCGGCTTTGATCAGCATCAACGTACCGCAACGGTCCGTCTCGGGAACACTCCGCGCACGAATTGCGGAAAATTCACGATCGCGACCACAAAAACGTTCGCGCGTGCACCAACGAATGTACCAACTAAAGGCGCAAAGGTCCACGCCGATTGTGCAGATTGTTGTACAGCGCTTGCTGTCAACAACAGACTTAGAGCCTGCGCATTGCGCTTGCCGCACCGTCCGATCGCAAAACGGTGCCTCGCCTCGCATTCGCCATCGAACCGGATGCATCGATGCCGGCGCCATCTGCTATCATTGGCCCCTGATCTACCGATGCATTGCAATTTTTACACGCCTGCCGGTGAATTTTTATCCTACATCGGCGTGTGGCGTAGGCCACGTCTGGGCGACGAGCGGGCGCTGGCGCCTGCCAAGCGTCGAGTGTGCTTGACCGCAGCATGTCGAGACGGTCTGCCGCGAGGCGCGCCACAGAAACGCAAATCGGCCAAATGTATCGACCATGGCAAGAATGTTTCGCAAGCTGCTGCCGCATGTGAGCAAGTCGGCAAGTAGGTAATGTGAGCGGCATCTGCGGGTGGTACGGCGGCGTGGATGAAGATCCGCAGATCGTCATTGACGCCATGAAACGCCGCTTCACATGGCGCGATGCCGAGGATCGGGCGAGCGTCGTTGGACCGCGATTCGGCCTTGCGGCAGTCGGTCCCCCAAGCACAGCGACGGTGCTGGAGGTTGGGCCGATATGTATTGCCGTTCAGGGCCACCCATTCTGGCAGCGCGGCGCTCCCAATTCTGTCACCGCTGCAAGCAAGCTCCACTCCTTCTGTCGTCGCGCCATCGACGCATACCTTGACCATGGCATTGGATTTCTGCCTGATATCGGGGGCGATTTCGCCCTGGCGCTCATCGACAATCGATCCGGCGGCATTGTTCTGGCAATCGATCGCATCGGCGTGCGCAACGTCGTCTACGAATACGCGCACGACGCGCTGATTTTCGGTGCAACTTCGGATGTCGTGCTCGCGCACCCTCTCGCCCGCGGGTCAGTCGACCCACAGGCGCTCTATGACTATGTGTATTTTCACATGGTCCCGGGACCGACGACGGCATACCGGGAGCAAATGCGTCTTCGACCGGGACATAGCCTGACTTTCGAAAATGCACTCCTGAAGGTACGACCCTATTGGCAGATTCAATTCACCGAGCCGAAACGCGGCCGCGTCGCTGATCTCAAGGCGGAATTTCGTGCCGCGCTTGATACGAGCGTTGCGGCGTTTGTGGGCGACAGCCAATGCGGCGCATTCTTAAGCGGCGGAACCGACAGCTCCACCGTCGCCGGCATGCTTGGACGCGTCACGCGTGCGCCGGCCCGCACCTATTCGATCGGATTCGCGGCGGCAGGGTACGACGAGATGGAATATGCGCGCACGACCGCTCGCTTCTTCGGCACCGACCATCATGAGTACTACGTCACGCCAGAGGATGTGGTCCAAGCGGTGCCGTTGATCGCCGCCGCGTACGACCAGCCGTTCGGAAACGCGTCAGCTATTCCCACCTACTATTGCGCCCGTCTGGCCCAGGCTGACGGCGTCCGGAGATTGCTTGGAGGCGACGGCGGCGACGAGTTGTTCGGTGGCAACGCCCGTTACGCGAAACAGTATCAATTCGCGATGTACGATCGCATTCCGGCCGCGTTCCGGCATCGGGTGCTCGAACCTGTCCTCCACAACCTGCCCGGACTGGCTGGAATACCGATTCTTGGAAAGGCGCGCAGCTATGTCGCGCAGGCGCGCCTGCCTATGCCGGCCCGCCTCGAGAGTTACAACCTGCTCGAGCGTCTGGGCCCGGAGAACGTGTTCTGTGCGGATTTCCTCGCGTCAGTCGATCGGAACGCACCGCTCGCGCGCCTCGCTGCCACGTACGATTCGGTTCAGGCTGCGAGCCTTATCAATCGCATGCTGGGACTCGATTTGAAGTTCGCTCTTGCCGACAACGACTTGCCGAAAGTGACGCGCACCTGCGACGTTGCCGGCGTCGACGTTGCGTTTCCGCTTCTGCATGAGTCCATCGTGGAGTTCTCGGCGACGCTGCCGCCCGACTTCAAGCTACGCGGCACACAGCTGCGTTATTTCTTCAAGGAAGCGCTCCGTGATTTCCTGCCGAGCGAAACCATTACCAAGAAAAAACACGGCTTCGGATTGCCCGCGGGATTGTGGTTGCGCGATCACGCCCCGCTTTACCAGCTTGCCGGCGATTCACTCGCCAGCCTGCGTCGGCGCGGGATCTTCCGCGGTGAGCTTCTCGACACCCTGATCACGCATCGGCTTCACGATCACCCAGGGTATTACGGCACGCTGGTGTGGGTGCTGATGATGCTGGAGCTCTGGTTCGGGGCGCACGCATCGCGCAGCGCCGAGTTCTCGTACCGGTCATGAGGTTCCCCTGCTGGCTCCGATCGAGCTTCGCCTCGCGACGGCGATAGACGATCCATCCGAGGTCATAAGCAATGGGCGCTTTGAACAAGATCACGGTGTTTCATTGCTGCCCTGCACCGTGCATCGAGTTTCTATCATGTGCCTTATCCGATGGCGCTGTTGCGATCGACGTACCTATATGCCGTACGGCAGTTTTCACGCAAGGAGATCATCGGCTACGGTCTGTTCGTGCCATCGATAGCCGCCAGGATACCGATCCTCATCAGCAAAGAGCGATCATTGGCGAAGCTTGCGAGGTTCAACCCGCCCGATTACCAGTATTTGACTGAAAGCAAGGACGAGTTCTACACGATGTGCCGCCAAAAGCGTCTGCCGATCCCGGAAACATACGGCTGGACCCGCGACGGACGGCGGTACGACGCGGATGGCAATCTGATCGACGGGGATCGAGCCTGGGGAGCATACCTTTCCGACCGCCTGACCGGAAGACTTCATCATCAAGGACAAGGATGGTGCCTACGGATCGGGATTCCGCGCATTTCATCGAACCGGGGACGCGTTCCGTCCGGCGCTTGGCGGTGATGCATACGACATCGACGGCTTGCTCTCAGCCCTTTCGTCGCTTCAAGAAGTCTCCGACATCATCATTCAGAAGCGCCTGTTCGACGATCCCCGGCTGGCCACGCTTAGCGGACGGCGAGGCCTCCAGACGATGCGCATCAATACTCTATTGGATCAAGCCGGTCACGTATCGATACTGTTCTACATGATCAAGATTCTCGCCGGCACGACGATTACCGACAATTTTTCGATGGGAACCACCGGCAATTTGATCGCCTATGGCGATTCCAACGAGGGAATCCTCCGGGGAGCGGTGAATATCCACGAGTGTGGGTCCGGCATGAAGGATGTCATTGCGCATCCCGACACCGGCGTTGTGTTCGATGGATTCAGGTTGCCCTTTTGGTCCGAAGCCATGGAACTCGTGAAGACCGGTCAGCGCTGTTTTCCAAACTTGCGCACGCTCGGGTGGGACGTCGCGCTCACGGAAAACGGCCCCGTCATCATCGAGGCAAATTCCCGGTGGGATCCGCCTCTGTATGCGCCGTTCCTGATGTCCGACGCAGCACTGGCGACAGATTTTGGCGACGAGTCGGACCTGCACGCCGGCGATAGCTCTGTCTCAGTGCATATCGAGATCGGGCCGAAGCTCAACCTTCACGAGCCCCCTCTCGCCATCGCGCTGCCGGCGGCGAAGCCGTCGTAAACGGCCGCCCAGCAACGCCCGATCGAGGTAGCGCAGCGCCTCGTTCCAGTCTTGCCTGCGTAGACCCTTCCTGAGCTCCCGCTCGACTTCCATGTCGCCCTTCGCGTGCGCGGCCATTAGCATGCTCACGACGTATTCGACCTCGGAATGCGCGGCCATGTCTCGTAGGCACCGCAGGTCGCGCAACGGCGGAAAGGCCCATCAACGCCGCACAAACGTAGTGCCGTCATCGTGCGAAGGCACTTTGGACAAGCGCCGCAGTTCTCGTTGGGGAAGCTCCCAACAGACGCGGAGGTTGTCCAGGAAGTCGGCTTGCGCTTCGCTACAGCCCAGCGTTTTTTCGAGAGCGAGTCACCGAGACATCGTCGTGGATGATCTCGGTCACCCCATTGGAAAAGCGATGGTCCAGCACCGGGTTCGAGCCGTCAGGCTTACGTTAGCCGGCCGAATGACTCGATGCAATGTAGCAGCGGCGCAGGCCGAGTAAGAGAGCTATGGACGGCCAGTGTTGCTCCGAAGATGAATGTGCGACTCACGCCCAGCTCGCTTACGAAGCGGCTGTGGTTCGTCTCGACCGCAACGACTTCCTTGCCGAGACGCCGGCGCGAAGCGACCGTTTCTTTCGAGGCTCGTTGCTATCTCTCCTTCGGACATCGTGTGGTCGAAACCGAAAACGATGATCAGCACATCCAGTTCATCGAGGTGGGACAACAAACTGAAAGACGAGTCCACGCCCCCTGCATAGAAGAGCCCGACCGGGCCCGTTCGAGGGCGTCGGCTCGTACAGCGAGGCGTCCAGCTGCACCTTCTTCAAGCCTGCATTCCAGCTCATCCAGACACGCTGAATGCCGTCGAGGCTCGCGGCCAAGCGGGACGATACGGGAACATCATCCGGCAGTCGCAGTGACGTTCCCGCACGCATCGCCGGTGCCAAGACCGAAAGGACAAGCGCATCGCCGACCGCTGGCCGAAAGAAACGTTTCGCCGGAATGCGG
>CAVZLP010000011.1:0-21306 GCA_963776175.1 uncultured beta proteobacterium
CCAGCTGAGCGAGCCGCAGCGCATCCTGCGGAGCGAGCGGCTTCAGCTCCAGGCGAACCACGGTCTGCGCCTCCGGCGCCACGAACCCGCTGGAGCCCTGGCGCGCCACTGCGAAGAGCCACGGACGGACCCCGATCTCGCTGGTCAGGTACGACAGCAGGTCGGCGGAAGCTTCGTCCATGTGGTGCGCGTTTTCGATCTCGATCAATTGCGGCTCGGGCATCATCGCCGCCAGGAAGCGTGCGACCGATTCGTGCACCTTCGCGCGCCGGTTGGCCTGCGCCAGCATTTCGACCTCGGGCGTGGCAGCGACCTCGAGCCCAAAGGCGACGGCAATCAGCGGCAGCCATGGCGCCAGATCGGGAGCGCTCTTCACGACTTCTTCGCGAAGGCGCTCGACGATGACGATCTCGGGATCTTCACGCCGGAATTTCATGTATTCGCGCAGCAGCTCGCTCCACACTGCGTACGGCGCGGACGCGGTATACGCTTCGCAGGTGGCGTGTTGCTTGTTGAGTCCGACCGCCGCGTCGCGCAGCGCCTCGAGCAAGCGGGTCTTGCCGATTCCGGAGTCGCCCACGACTTCGATCAGCCGACCCGCTCCCGAGCGTGCACTGGCGAACGCTTTGCGGATGACGCCCAACTCGGCGTTACGACCAGTGAGTGGCAGGCGTTGTGACGATACCTGCCGTGCCTTCGAGCTTTGCGCGCGACCGACCGACCAAGCCTGAACCGGCGCGGCCTTCCCCTTTACCGCGAACGGCTCGAGTCGACTCGATTCGAACAGAGTGTTCGACCGATCGAGCACATCCGCCGTCGCGTAGATGTGCCCTGGCTCGGCCCTGGCCATCAACCGCGCCGCGAGGTTGACCGCATCTCCCATCACCGTATACGTGCGGCGGTAGAACGGCCCGATGTCACCGGCGAACACGGCGCCGCGATGGACGCCGATGCGCACCGGAATGGGCAACTCGCTGGAGATGATCTTGCGCAGCGCGAGCAGCATCCGTTCCTCGTCGTTGCCCGTCGCTTTCGGCGCGCCGCCTGTCAGTATCAGCTTGCCGCCGTCGGCGTCGACGTCGGAGGCGAGAAACGAAACGCCCTGCTCCTCGGCGATCGCCTCGACCGCGACGATCAGGCGATGCAGCGCGTCGGCGGCCGCCGGCGCCCCGTGCTGCTCGATCAGCGCGTCAGTGCCCTCGAAGCGGATGAACGCGATGGTAACGGGGCGATGCTCCGGGATGCCTCCGCCGGCCATCACGTGGGTCCGGATCGCCGGAGGGAGGCAATGCGCCACCGTTTCCGGCGACATGTGCGGGCGAGCTTTGCGCGGCATAGTCTCCGTGTAGCCGGGAGGCTCTTGCCGCAGCAGCAAACCGGGGCCCTTGGGCCCGTCGACGCATTCTCCTGGAAGCAACGCGGCCGTCTCGGCGCTGACCAGGACTTCGTCGGCGTCGGCGCCGTGCTGTATCGCGACCAGTCGACTCCACGCCGGACCGACCGGCAGAAGCTCCAGATGCGAGCTGCCGACCGCGAAAAAGTGAAAGCGTCCCGAATGCACGCCTTGCGACATCCGCAGCGTGACGCTGGCAGCGGGAAGCTCAACCGCACCGGCCTCGCGCAGCACTTCGCGCATCAGTATCGTGGCGCGACACGCTCGCGGTGCGTGTCCTTCGCCTTCGAACCAAAGAAGGAGCGAGTCGCCGCCGAACTTGAGCAGGCTACCGCCGGCATCGTATGCGACCGAGAGCATCAACTCGAAAATATTTCCGATCAGCTCGGTTATCTGCTCGGCGCCTTCACGGCCCTTTCGCGCCAGCGCTTCCGACAACTTGGTGAACCCCGAAATATCCACCAGCACGGCGCTACCGTCGCTATCCCAACTTTTTGCCGAAGGGTCGTCGACGAGATGCTGTTGCAGCATGCGCGCCACGTACAGATTGGCGCGCGCGGTCGCGGACCCCGGCCCGGGCGTCGGCGGCTCCGGAGGCGATTCTGCTGCGTCGGCGAGGTCGGAAAGCGTCATTGCAATGCCTGCCTGCGCGAGATTGGCGATGCGGTGGCCTCGAATTTTCCCACAGTGCCCGCGGCGCACACCAAGGACCGATGCTCCGCGATTCGACGGCGCAGATCGGGTGTAGACTATAGAACGATCGTTCGTCAAGCGTCTTTTTGCTCTTGTTCGCCCCGTCCATCGCCTTTGTCGACCTCGAAACTACCGGCACGTCGGCCGGCGACGACCGCGTGACCGAGGTGGGGATCGTGCGTGTCGACGATGGCGCGCAAGTCAGCGAGTGGTCCAGCCTCGTCGACCCCGAGCGCAGCATTCCAGCCGGCGTCCAGGCGCTGACAGGAATCACCAATGCGATGGTCGCCGGTGCGCCGACCTTCGGGCAGATCGCCAACGAGGTCGCCGAGCGGCTGGCCGGCTGCGTGTTCGTGGCGCATAACGCGCGCTTCGACTACGGCTTCCTGAAGCAGGAATTCGGTCGCCTCGGCCGGGCCTTCCATGCCAAGGTCGTTTGCACCGTCAAGCTTTCGCGTCGCTTGTATCCCGATGCAGGCCGGCACAACCTCGACGCACTGATCGAGCGCCACCGTCTGCCCGTCAGCGATCGCCATCGCGCGCTCGGCGACGCGCGCGTCCTCTTGGCGTTCATCCAGACGATCTATCGCGAGCAGGTAGCCGATTTGGTCGACGCAACGATCGCGCGCATGCTCAAAGCGCCGAGCCTTCCGCCGCAGCTTGCCGCCGACGCCCTGGACGGCATTCCCGAAGCGCCGGGCGTCTACCGCTTCTATGGATTGAACCCGCTGCCGCTGTACATCGGCAAGAGCGTCAATCTTCGCGAGCGCGTCGGTTCGCATTTCTCGTCCGACTATCGCAGTGCCAACGACTTGCGGCTGTCGGCCGAGATCACGCGGATCGAAATCGAGGAAACCGCCGGCGAGCTCGGGGCCTTGCTGCGCGAATCGCAGCTGATCAAGGCATTGCTTCCCGTCTACAACCAGCGGCTGCGGCGGCGCGCGGAAATGCTGGCGTTGTGCGTCACCGCGGAGCCGGCCCCGCCGGACTACGTGCGATCCGATGCGATCGATCCGACGGCGCTCGAGGATTTGTACGGTCCATTCTCCACGCGAAGGGCAGCGCGCGACACGCTGCGCGATGCTCGCCTCCGATGCCGCGTTGTGCTGGACCGCGCTCGGACTGGAGCGCCGCAGCGGTCCGTGCTTCGCGCGACAGGTGAAGAAATGCGCAGGCGCCTGCGTCGGCGCCGAGACGAGTCGTCGCGCATCATGCGCGGCTGCGCGAGGCATTGGCGCCCTACGCACTCAAGCCATGGCCTTATCCCGGCACGATCGCAGTGCGCGAAGCGAACATGGCACGCGACCGAACCGACGTGCACCTGTTCCGCGACTGGTGCTGGCTGGGCACCGCCCACGACGACGCTTCGCTGGACGAGATGGTGCAGCGTCCGCCGCGCGGCGCGTTCGACCTCGACATCTACCGGGTGCTGGTCAAGCGCCTGCCGCGAGCAGCGGTAGTGAGCGTTCCGGACAATGCTCGCGAAGTCGCCGTGGCCAGCAGCTGAAGCCTGCTCCCCGCGCGACCCGTCGCCATCGAGGCGCGAGCCGGCGGCCCCGAAATCGGCTAAGCTCCGCATCGCCGGCGCCGGCCTGCGGCGGCGGCCATGCTCACGGGAGACCACCTTGCCCAAAGTGAAGCTGCCGTGGATCCTTCGCCTTTCGCCGACGGTACGCCTGGTAGTCGTTGTCGCGATCGCGGTGGCGACCGACCTGCTGACGCGGGGCTGGCTGGGGCCAGGCACGCGCCTGCTGCTCGGGTGGGACGCGGGCGCGCTGGCCTATCTGTTTCTGGCGTGGATAGTTGTTGCGCGCTCCGACGACGACATGACGCGCGTGCGGGCGCAGCAGTACGACCAGAGCGGCTATGTAATCTTTCTGCTGGTCCTCACGGCGGCCAGTGCGAGCTTCGTCGCGATCGGGTTTCTCGCGGGCAACCTCAAGGACCTGGCGTTCTGGCCACGAGCAGGCTACCTGACGCTCACCGCCGCCGCCCTGCTTCTGTCATGGCTGCTGATCCAGACGCTGTTCGCGTTCCACTATGCGCGGCTCTACTACGCGCGACCCGCCGACGGCAAGGAGCACCAGCGCGGTCTGAAGTTCCCCGATGAAGGCGAGCCGGATTATCTGGATTTTGCCTACTACGCCTGCGTCATCGGCATGACCTCGCAGGTCTCGGACGTCGCGGTGATGGCGCGGCACATGCGGCGGATCACGCTGATCCACGGCGTGCTGTCCTTCGTTTTCAACATCACGATCCTGGCGATGAGCATCAACATCATCGGCGGTCTGATTTGAGCCCGGTCGCCGTCGCCGGTCAGCGGCTGACGTAGATCTGCGGAAACTCCTGGCGCAGATGGTTTAGCTTCGGCAGGTCGTTGATGACGATGTACATGCTCTCCGGATGCTTGGCCAGATAGTCCTGGTGATAGTCTTCCGCCGGATAAAACGCACTGAGCGGCGCCAGCTGGGTCACGATCGGCCGTCCATACACTTTCGCGCTCGAGCAGCTGCTCCGATGTAGGCCTGCGCGATGCGCTGCTGCTCGGGATCGGCATAAAAGATCGCCGAGCGATATTGCGTTCCTGCGTCCGGCCCCTGACGGTTCAGCTGCGTCGGATCGTGCGCCACGGAGAAGAACACCCGCAATAGCTGGCCGTACGAAATCTGCGACGGATCGTAGCTGACCTGCACCGATTCGGCATGACCGGTCAGTCCGCTGCCGACAAGCTCGTAGTGCGCGGTCTTGGCGCTGCCGCCGGCATAGCCCGACACGGCCGAAGTGACGCCCTTGACGTGCTTGAACACCGCCTCGACGCCCCAGAAGCACCCTCCGGCAAATACTGCGGTAGCGGTCCGCTTGTCGGGTGTCCTGGCCGCGTCGACCACCGGGTCCGGCAGCGTCGCGGCGGCCGAGCTGCCGCCGCAGCCGCTGACGCAAAAGGCGGCTAGTGCCGCCAGGGCAAGGCGTTTTTGCAGGACCGAGAACATAGGAACCTCCGTGAGTAGGGCTTTGCCGGTACCCGCGCCGGGCTGTCGTGCCGGATTATGCCTGCACAGGCCGGGTCGGGAGCTAGGTGCCGATCAGTCGCTTGGACCACCGCCAGCCTTACGCGTTTGCTTCCAGGCTCCCCGGGAAGGCGGTCCCGCGGGCTGGGATCGCCCCTGCCCACCGCTTGGTCGCCGCTTATCGTCTGGGGCGGAATCTGCAACAATGCGTCGCCCACTACAAACGGCGGTTCGACCGCCGGGCAGCCACCATGTCGCGATCGGGAGGGAACGGCATGTTGTCCAACGTCCGGTACGAGTACGGCGCACAGGTACAGGCCCGGCACACGGGTCGCTTTCTATTCGTCGTGAGCCACATGCGGAGCTTTTCCAGCCTGCTCTGCCACATTCTCGGAAGTCACCCCGACATCTCCGGCTATGCCGAAGCACATCTGTCGTATTTCGGCCGGCTGGATCTGCACCGCCTCGCACGGAAAGTTCAACAGGTTACCGGCGACCCGGAGCTCGGCAGGTACGTGCTGGACAAGATCCTGCACAATCACCGGGAAATCGCTCCCGGCATCCTCGACAGACCCGAGGTGAAAGTTCTCTTCCTGCTGCGCAATGCCGAGGACACGTTTCGCAGTCTCCTCAACCTGAGCCATATCCGAGGCAACAAGACCAAATTCAGCGACCCGACGCGTGTCCTCGAATACTACGTAAAGCGCCTACTGCAACTGGAAGGCTATTGCACACAGCTGGGCGGCAATGCAATGTTCCTCGAGTCCGAGAGGGTGATCAGCGACACCGACCGGGTGTTAATCGAGTTGTCGCGCTGGCTCGACCTGCACGAGCGGCTGAAGGCCGATTACCGCACGTTTCGTTTTACAGGCGCCCCAGGTTACGGGGATCCTTCGCCCGCGATACTGGCCGGGACCGTCGTCAGGAACGACGACGAAAGGCACCGTTACTACGTGCCGATTCCCATCGCCGACGACCTGCTCCAGCGGGGGATTGCGGCGCATGCGTCGTGCCGTGAGGGGCTCGCAAGACGGTGCGCCGCCTGCTGACTGGCTGGGCGTGGCGTAGACTCGCGTCTGAGGGACGACGTCATGATCCGTCCACATCGATCCGAACAATGTAAGGAGATTGCAAGATGGACAAGCCGAAAACTCATAGCGGATCCTGTTTTTGCGGCGCAGTGCAATTGACCGTCACGGGCGAGCCGGTCGCCATGGGCTACTGCCATTGCGAGTCGTGCCGGAGCTGGTCGGCGGGCCCGGTGAATGCCTTCACCCTTTGGTCTCCCGACGCGGTGCGCATCACGCGGGGGGCGGACAACATCGGGACGTACAACAAATCGCCGCACAGCTTCCGCAAGTGGTGCAAGACCTGCGGCGGACACCTCCTCACCGAGCATCCGGGAATGAAACTGACAGATGTTTACGCCGCCGTCATTCCGGACCTGCCGTTCAAGGCTGGCGTCCACGTGCACTATCAGGAAAGCGTGCTGCCGATCAAGGATGGCGTGACCAAATTGAAGGACGTTCCGAAGGAGATGGGTGGATCGGGAGCGAGCATCAGCGAGTGAGATCCACCAGGTGCGCCGTCGGTCATAGCGTCTCGGTGATCCGCGCCAGAGTCCTGGCGTTGCGCTGCCCCTGATCTTCGTAGTTGTTGTTGAAGATCACGTGCACGCTCGATGCCGCGATGGCTCCGATCTGCTTGGCCAAGTCGCCCAGCTCCTCATCGGTGTAGTCGTAGTTGAATCGCTGCGCCGATGACGACAGACCCTTCTGATTCCAGGTCGCGCGATTGCGGCCGTGCAGCCGAACGATCGCCAATTCGGGGTTGGTTACTTCCCATACCAAGGGAATGCAGTTCGTCACACCCTGCGGCTCGTCGACGACGACGTTGACCAAGCCGCGCGCGCGCTCGAAGTCGAGCGTCGCCCGTTGGTGTTCGCCTTCGAACCAGGTCCGGTTCCGAAACTCGATCGACAGCCGGAAGCCTTCGAGCTGGCGCTGACATTCCTCGATGTGCTCGAGATTCTTGGGGTGGTAGGCCACCCAGGGCGCGAACTGGAAGTGGACGGCCCCGAGCTTGCCGGCATGTTTGAGTGGCTCGATGCCGGCGCGGTACAGGCGCCACATTTCGGTCAGCAACTCGACGGGCATATCCTTGTAGTAGATATTTCTCTTCCCGATCGGTCCCATCGCTTCGACGATGTTCTTGGGCAAGACCGACGGCGCCGTCTGATGTCCGGTGAACAGGCGAAAGGCTTTGATGTTGAATGTGAAGTCGGCCGGCGTGCGATCGGACCAGAGCTGCGCGACGCGAGGATCGGGCATCGCGTAATAGCTGCTGTCGACCTCGACGATCGGAAACTGCGAGGCGTAGTAGCGCAGGCGATCTTCCGGCGAATGGCAGCCGTGCGGATAAAAGCGACCGGACGCGATCAGAGTCTTGTCGGTCCAGGAGGCAGTCCCGATTAGGATTCTAGGCATCTCTCCGATGATTTTTCCAGCCACGCCCGATTCTGAACGGGGGGCCGGCCCACCGCCAGAGGAACGCGGCCCGGCGCCGCTGCGTTCGCGCCCATGGGGCGCTGGACAGCCAGTGCGCACCGGCCAATAGTCCTACAGTAGTTTCGGACAACTCCTGACAACGGGAATATGGCAGGGAGGCTAATATCTGTGGGTAACGCGGTCCCGCATCGCGATGCGGGTCATGGCACAGGAGGTATTCATGCAAACTTTGAAAATGGCGCTCGCGGTTGCGGGCATGGCCGTGGCGACCCAGGCCATGGCACAGATCACCCTTTACGAAGGCGAAGGCTTTCGCGGCCCCGCTTTCACCGCGGACAAGCCGATCTGGGACTTCGACCCCTACGGCTTCAACGACCGTGCCCGGTCGGTGGTCGTCAATGGTGGCACCTGGCAAGTCTGCGAGGATGCGGGGTTCCAGGGTCGTTGCGTCGTTCTGCAGGCAGGCAACTATGATTCGCTCCGGTCGATGGGCATGAGCGAGCGCATCTCGTCGGTGCGGCCTGCCGACCGGGTCGCGCGCTACGATTACGGTGCTCCGCCCGACTACCGCGCGCCGCCCGACTACCGCGCCCCGCCCGACTACGGCCCCCCGCCCGATTACGGTCGTCCGCCCGACTACGGTCGTCCGCCAGCGTTGGCCGCCGCCCCGGCGTACGGCTATCAACCGGGCCCTGACGAGCGACTGTATCAGGTGCCTGTCACTTCGGTGCACGCCGTGGTCGGCCCGCCCGAGCAGCGCTGCTGGGTGGAACGCCAACAGGTATACGACGATCGCCGCGGGGCGAATGTGCCCGGAGCGATCGCCGGCGCAATCATCGGCGGCATACTCGGCCATCAGGTCGGTGGCGGACGCGGAAGGGATGTAGCCACTGCAGGCGGTGCGGTCGCCGGCGCGGCGATCGGCGCCAACGTGGGGCGGGGCGACCAGAGCTACGGTCAGGACGTCCAGCGCTGCGAGAACGTGCAGGGCCAGATGACGCCCGATTATTGGGACGTCACTTACAACTTCCGTGGCGTCGAGCATCGCGTCCAGATGAGTGGGCCTCCCGGCCCGACGCTGACCGTCGACGATAACGGCGACCCGCGCGGCTGACGCGGCGGACGTTGCCCTTTGCCAGAGCGGCCTGCGGGCCGCTTTGTTTTACCCTGCGCGCAGCCAGATCGTCGTCGGCCGCCTCGACATCAGGCACCGATGATTTTCAGGAATTGCCACCAGAGCGGGAGCGTCAGGAACGAGAGCGGGATGCCGATGCCGACCATCAGCGTGACCAGCGGCGGATCCAGCTCGTGGTCAACCGCGACAATCGCGGCGCCGATCTGCGGCGCCATCGCCGCCTCGAAGATCGTGATCTGGATCGTTTCGCCGCGGGCTCCGAGCAGGCCCGCAAACAGCAATGCGATGATCGCAGGCGCCACGACGAGCTTGAACCCGAGCCCCATGCTGAGCTCGCCCAGCTTGCCCCGAACCGCGCTCCATTGAATCTGGTATCCGACGGACACGAGGGCGAGAGGCACGAGCGTGGTTCCCAGCCGACGCAAAAGCCCTTCGAACCATGCCGGATAATGCACGGGGATCAATACAAGGGCGACCAGGAAGGCGATGAACGGCGCAAAAGTCAGGACCTTCTTCGCGACCGCTCCCGCACTCAGCCCGGCGCCCTGTCCGTATAGAGCGGCCACGAGTATGCCCAGAGTCGAGAGCACCATATACGTGCCCATCTGGTCGATCAGGATGCCAAGGCCGAGCCCTTGTGGCCCATAAAATGTTTCGATCATCGGCAGGCCGATGAACGAAGTATTGGCAAGCGATCCGGTCAGCGTCAGTGCGCCGATCGTTCCCGCCGGCAGCGCCCATATCCGTCCCACGAGCTTGAAGAAGACGAACCCTACGCCGAACATGACCCACGCCATGGCCACCGGGAACAACAACGACATATCGAGCCGCAGGTCGTGCACGTACAGCAGCGTGAGTGCCGGCAGCGATACATGGATCACGAACCCGTTCAGCGCGGCATGCGCGTTGTCGGGGAGTCGGCCGCTTCGGCGGAGGAGCATCCCAATGACGAAGCACGCAACGAGCAGAATGAAATTATCCATGCGAACTTGTCTCGCACGGGCTGACTGGGGCGGGCAATCGCGCGATGGACACCGAGGTCGGCGAATGTCGCACGGGGACCGCGCGCGTCGATCGATGCGCGCGGCTTGAGCTTGTTCTGTCTCGAATGCGGGGGTATCTTGTAGCGCCCTCGATCATTTTGGCCAACGCAATTGACGCGATCCAAATTCGCCGACGGAGGACAATAACATGACGGAGCCTGCGGCTGGAATCGCAGCTTTTCATCGCGCCGCCGCCGACGTACATCCGCAGCGCGAGCTATTGGTCGTGCCGCAATGGCAACGAGTCGACTGGGAAGCTTTTTTTTCGCATGCGCATCGTCTGAACGTCGCGCGAGGCAAGGTCCTGATCCAGAAAGACGCCTCCGAGCGCGTGATCTACTTCGTAGCGGCAGGCCTGCTCGAAGTCACTTCGGTCCTCAGCAGCCAAAGCCTGGCAACCATTGCGAAGGTGCATCCGGGATCCGTCGTCGGCGAGCTTTCATTTTTTGACGGCAAACCCCGTTCGGCGAAAGTCTGGGCGGTCGAGGACAGCGAACTCTACCGTCTGGATTATGACGACTTCCGGCGGTATGCAGACGCACATCCGCGGCAGGCCTGCGATCTGCTGATGGCGATCGGGCGCGTCGTGGCCTTGCGGCTTCGACGCACCCAGGCGCGCGGCGCGCGCTGATCGAAACGCAGCACTACATCTTTGCCTTTTGCGGATCGTCGGCAGGATTGACGTAGTTGATGTCGAATGGCCCGTTGCCGTTGATCTGGACGATAGTGCGGCCGTTCGCGAACGCGTAGTGATGCTCTTTGCCGGGCAGGAAGTGGAAGCCGCCGCGCGGCAGCGCGCGCGCAGCTCGCTTGTTGAGCTTGTCGCCCAGACCGATATAGAGCATCCCGGCAATCACCGTCAGTTGCTCATCCTGCGTATGCCAGTGCGGGGCGATCGTGTAACCCGTGGGCGCCAGCAGCCTGATCACGAATGGCCCGGCCTTGCCCGGATCGCCCTGGAGCACGGCGATCTTGGCGCCCTTCGGCAGCGTCGGCGGTGCGTCGCCCCACTTGATGTCGGTTGGAATGATGAAGGTATGCGCGCCGCCGGTGCCCTGCGCGAGCGCTGGAGCGGCAAACGCCGCGCAGGCGAACACGCCGACTGCCAGGCGGGCCCATGCATTGCGTGCGATCGACATTCGAAGCCTCAGTGTAGCCGTGGACGATCCGACATGCTCTCCCCGGTCGCCACGTATCGAGCGGGGTACCGGACGCGCTCCTGCCGGAGCCAGCGCGATGATAAGCCAATGAGTGGCCCATTGCACGACGACGATGCCGCATGAAACCTACGCCCCGTACCGAACGTCGATCTGCTGCAGAGCCCGCTCAATCTCGTCCGCGGTAGCGGGCCGGACCAGTCGCGCGATCTCCTTCCCTTCGCGCAAGAACACCAGGGTTGGCCAGAGCTTCACATTGAAAGAGCGCCCCAGCGCCCGGCCGCTGCCATCTGCGATCTTGATGTGCCGCACGTCGGGATGATCGGCGAACGCGGCGGCGAGCCGGGGCTGGGCCGCGCGACAGTATCCGCACCACGGCGTTCCGAATTCAATCACCGATGGTCCCTCCAGTATGTCGATCGACGCACGGGACGGCTCGACGGACGCATAGACGTCGCTCATCGCCATGGGGTTCGGACCCTCCGCGTGGCAGCCTGCCGATCCGCGATCATGCTGGGCCGGGTATCAGGGGCGCGGCGCCGCGCGCGTGTTCAGGAACACCGAGTACAGCGACGTCGTGCCGCAGATGAACAGGCGATTGAGCTTCGGCCCGCCGAAGCACACATTGGCCACGGGTTCAGGAATCAGGATCTTGCCGAGGAGTGAACCGTCGCCGGCGATGCAGTGCACGCCGTCGCCGGCCGACAGCCACAGGTTGCTATGCACATCGACGCGAAAGCCGTCGTGGAGTCCCACCGGGCAGGTCGCGAACACTTCGCCGCCCGAGACCGAGGACCCGTCGGCAGACACCTTGAAGCGACGCACATGATGCGGCCCGTCTTTGCTGTGCGTGAGGCCGGTGTCGGCGATGTACAACAGCGATTCGTCCGGCGAGAACGCCAGCCCGTTCGGCTGCACGAAATCGGAGGCCACGATGGCGACGCGGCCGCTCGCCGGGTCGATGCGGTAGACGTTGTTGGCACCGATCTCGCCGGGAGAAGCGTGGCCTTCGTAGTCCGAGTCGATGCCGTAGCTCGGGTCGGTGAACCAGATGCTGCCGTCGCTCTTGACGACCACGTCGTTGGGCGAGTTCAAGCGCCGGCCGTCATAGCGGTCGGCCAGAACTTCCCGCTTGCCGTCGAACCCGGTGCGTGACACGCAACGGGTGCCGTGTTCGCACGACACCAGACGACCCTGCAGGTCGACCGTGTGGCCATTGCTGTACATCGCCGGCTGGCGGAACACCGAGACCGAGCCGTCGGTTTCGTCCCAACGCAGCACCCGGTCGTTCGGAATGTCGGACCAGACGAGGTAGCGACCGGCCGCGAACCACGCCGGCCCCTCCGCCCAGCGGCAACCGGTGTAGAGCTTCTCGACATGCACGTAGGGGTGCGCCAGCTTGCGAAAGCGCGGGTCGATGACTTCGAAACTGGGCGTGAGTTCGAGGCTCATGCGTCGTGCTCCGGTCGAATTGGCATCGAGGCTCTAATCCGAATGTCGCCGGCCGCGGCCGTAGATCAACAGCATCGCGATAATCACGACGCCGTAGGTGACGTGGCGGCCGAATTCCTCCATCTGCATCACCGACAGGATCGACTGCAGCAGCGTGATCAGAATGACGCCGGCCACGGTGCCGAGGTAGCTGCCGCGGCCGCCGAGGATCGAGGTGCCGCCGAGCACCACCGCCGCGATCGCCGGCAACAGGTAGGGATCGCCCATCGCCTGGGCCGCCTTGCTGGCATACCCGGCGAGCAGCACGCCGCCGAAAGCCGACAGGCCGCCGGACAGTGCGAACGCCGCCGTCACGACCATTCGCGTGCGCGCACCGGAAAGATAAGCCGCGCGCTCGCGGTTGCCGATCGCATAGACCGTGCGGCCGAAAGTCGTGCGTGTCAGCAGGAAAACGGCGGCGACGCCGACCGCCGCCCACACCAGCAGCGCATTCGGTATGCCGAACAGACTGTGGCCGGTAGCGAGGAAGCGCATCGCCGGCGACGACGAATCCTGCGGCGAGAAACCCCCGGTGTGCACGACCATCAGCCCTTGCGCAACCGCGTTCACCGCCAGGGTGACGACCATCGACGGGATGCGGAGGAACGCCACGCCGAAACCGCTGACCAGCCCCAGTGCCATGCCGCAGCCGATGCCCACCGGGATAGCCAGTAGCTGGCCGAGCGGACCCCACCCGGTGGCCGCGGTCGCCATCATTCCGCCGACGGCGACGACCCATGGTACCGACAGGTCGATCTGGCCGAGCAGGATGACGATCATCATGCCGGTCGCGATGACGCCGAGGAAGG
This sequence comes from uncultured beta proteobacterium, assembly GCA_963776175.1. Classification (GTDB taxonomy): domain Bacteria; phylum Pseudomonadota; class Gammaproteobacteria; order Burkholderiales; family Casimicrobiaceae; genus PALSA-1003. The sequence continues at coordinate 13,237 of CAVZLP010000011.1, forward strand.
ACGCGACCTTCAGCTGCTGCAGCAGGTACTCCGGCGAGAGAAAGCTGCTCGAATAGAGGCTGCCGACAAGCAGCACCACCACGATGCAGCCGAATGCCCACGCGATGGCCGGGTCGATGCGCCGACGCATGCCGCCGACCAGGTTCCCGAACACGCTGCCGGAACGGCCGGCGGGAGTCGGCGCCTCAGCCATACAGGTCGAGCCGGTTGCGGATGCGCAGCAGCCGGACCGAGCCCAAGCAGACGGCCGCGAGCAACACCATGCCCTGGAACAGCGGCTGCCACAGGGGTTCGACGTTGAACACGAACAGCAAGTCGCCGATGGTGCGGAACATCAGCGCCCCGAAGATCGCGCCGATCGCGCTGCCCGAGCCGCCAAACAGCGACACTCCGCCGAGCACGACGGCGGCAATCGAGTAGAGCGTGTACGTGCTGCCGTTGGCGGCGGACGCTTCGCCCGTGTAGGTGATGAATGTAAGGAACAATCCAGCCATCGACGCGAGCAGTCCCGAAAGCGTGTAGGCGACGAACTTGGCGCGGCGGATCGGCACGCCCGACATGTAGGCAGCGACCTCCGACGATCCGACTGCATAGGCGGCGCGGCCGGTCGCCGACCGGCGGAAGGGCAACCACACGATCGCAACCAGCGCAAGCAGCAGCACCAGGCTGGCCGGCACGCCTCCGGGCAACTGGCCGGTCAGCGCATCGGCCAGCGAGGCGTTGACGTCGCCACCGGGAACAGGTCGCAGCGCGAGCGCGATCCCGTAATACACCGCTCCGGTGGCGATGGTCGTGACGATCGGCTGCAGCCGGCCGTAGATGACGATGAGCTGCGTTGATCGCGCCGCACACGCAGCCAACAAGCAGCACGCCCAGCACGCCCAGCGCCGTCATCAATGGCGAGCCGACGACGATGCTCGACGCAAGGCAATTGCCGAGCACCATCACCATGCCGACCGACAGGTCGATGCCCGACGTCAGCACGACCAGCGTCTGCGCCATGGCAACGATTGCGAGCAGCACGCCCTTGTTGGCCGCGGTCGTCGCGACGTTGGCGTTGAGACCCACCGGATGGTTGGCGGCGTAGATCGTGAACATCGCGACGAAGGCCGCAAAGGCGAGCAGCGTGCCCTTGTGCTCACGCAGCCAGTACGACCAGTCACCGCTCACGTCAACGCCGCCTGCGGCGCGGAAGCGTTGCGCGCTTCGGCGATGTTCAAGGCGCTGCTGACCAGTGCGTGTTCCGTAATCTCGGCGCCGATCAATTCGCGCTTGATCGCGCCGTCGTACATGACGAGCACCCGGTCGCAGCAGCCGATCAGTTCATCGTAGTCGGTCGAGTAGAAAAGGATCGCCGCTCCGGCATCGGCAAGTTTGCGCAGCAGCTGATACATTTCCTGCTTGGTACCGACGTCGATGCCGCGCGTCGGATCGTTCAGCAGGAGGATGCGCGGCGCCATCATCAACCACTTGCCGATGACGAGCTTCTGCTGGTTTCCCCCGGAAAGCGACCCTGCCGGCAGGTCGGTGCCGTCGCTGCGCACCGCTAGCAACCGCACGATCCGCGCCACCGCATCGCGTTCGGCTGCGGTATCGATTACGCCCCAGTGCGACAATGCGCCGAGCGCGGCGAAGGAAAGATTGTCGCGCACCGACATCGGCAGCATCAGGCCCTCGGTCTTGCGGTCTTCCGGGATCAGCGCCACGCCGATATCTTTTCGCTTCGCGATATGCGGCCCGGCAATGGTGACGGGCCGGCCATCGATCCGCACTTCGCCCGCCGTCCCTTTCAGCACTCCGAAAAGCGCCAGCAGCAGCTCGCGCTGGCCCTGGCCGTCGAGTCCCCCAAGGCCGATCACCTCGCCGGCGCGCAGTTGCAGCGAGATGTCGTTCAGCCGGTCGGTCCAGCACAGGTGCCGCACCTCGAGCAGCGGCGCCGCATCGCTCGGCGCGCGCGGGGTACGCGCCGGAAACGCGGCGTTGTACTCGCGGCCGATCATCAGCTCGACGATCTCGTTGTCGGTCTTCGTGCCCGCGGCATAGGTCGCCACGTTGCGCCCGTTGCAGAACACCGTGCACTCGTCCGCCAGTTCCGCGATCTCGTGCATCCGATGCGAAATGTAGACCAGGGCCAGCCCATCCGCGCGTAACCGCTTCAGGACGCGATAGATCTTGGTCACGTCGGCAGCGGTTAGCGCCGAGGTGGCTTCGTCCAGGATCAGGATGCGGGGCTTGCGGGCGAGCGCCTTGGCGATCTCGACCATTTGCCGGCGCGACAGCGGCAAATCCTTGACCAGCGCCAACGGATGGATGTTGTCGGCTCCGGCGCGCGCCAATGCCTCCTCGGCCAGCCGGCGCTGCGCCTTGCGGTCGATCAGACCGAAACGGCGCGGCGGATTGCTGATCGCGATATTGTCGGCCACCGAAAGATCGGGGATCAGCGACAACTCCTGAAAGATGCACGCGATGCCGGCCGCATTTGCCTCGGCCGGCGATGCGAACGAGACCGGCTCCCCGTCGAGCAGCATCCGGCCCTCGTCGGGCGCGACGACGCCCGCCATGATCTTGATCAAGGTCGACTTCCCGGCGCCGTTTTCGCCGAGCACCGCATGGATGCGTCCGGCTTCGATCAGCAATTGGGCGTCCTGAAGCGCGCGCACACCGCCGTAGCGCTTGGAGACGCCTTGCATGACGAACAGGCTCACATGATCCCCCACGCTTGCGGCCGGGTTGGCCAAAGCGGCCGCTGCGCTGCCCCCAGGGGGCGCAATTCGCGCCTTGGGGCGGCCCTGCGGCGCTCATGAGTAAATGCGGGGACCGGAATCCCCGCACCGGCTTACTTGTTCGCTTCGGTCTGCCCCATGATTTCCTGCGCGGTGAAGTTGATGCCGCAGGTAGGGAAGGAGTTGCCGACGAAGAAGTTGTCGCTCTGCGCGGGGTAGTAGTCGGTCCCTTCCTTCATGTTCGGGTACTCGGCGCGCGCCAGAGGAAGCTTCACCGACTGCGGCACGACCTTTCCCTCGAGCGCCGCGATCGCCGTCTTGATCGCCACCGCCACTTGGGCCGGCCCTGTCCCTGCCGAGGAGCACTTGAGGCCCTGCGCCCCGTACTTGCCGCAGAACTTGCGGAAGCCGTTCTCGGTCTCGCCGCCGAACGGCACGAACGGATGCTTCGCGTCGATCATCGCCTGCACGACGCCCGTGTCGCCGCCTTGGGCGGTGATCGCGTCGAACTTCTTGTGCACGGCGATCGCGTCCGCCGTCACCTTCTGCGCCGTCGGATCGTCCCACTTGCCGATCACTTCGACCGTGTCCCACTTCTTGCCCGACGCCTTGAACACTTCCTGGATGCCCTCGTGCCGGTCGCGATCGACCGAGGTGCCGGACACGCCTCGCACCTCGAGCACCTTGCCGCCGTTCGGCACGTTCTTCACCAGCCATTCGGCCCAGTACTTGCCGAGCCCCTTCTGGTCGACGTTGACGTTGATCGCTTCTTCCGTGTCGAGGATGTTGTCGAAGGCAACAAGCACGACGCCCGCATCATTGGCACGCTTGATCACGGGCTTGAAGGCGGCAGGATTCTGGGCGTTCACGACGATCGCGTCGTAGCCCGAGTCGATGAAGTTGTTGATCGCCGCGATCTGCGCGGCGACGTCTTCGCCCGTCGAGACGACCTTGAACTCCTTCAGCTTGGCGGCCACTTCGGGCTGCGCCGCATACGCCTTGGCGGTCTTGATCATCTGGATGCGCCAGGTGTTGGCGATGTAGCCGTTGGCGAGCGCGATGCGATACGGCCCCTTCTTTGCCGGGTATTGGAACAGCTTGGTATTCGCGGCCCACGGAGCGAAGCACTGTGGATCCGAGTTGGGCAGCGACACGACCTTCGGCGGTGCGGCGGTCGCGACTCCGGCGGCAAGCAGGGCAACCGCCACGGCAATACGGGTGGGGTATAGCATCAGGGCCTCCTATCTTTGATCGGGAAGTGAGGCTGCCCGTTCAACTGGCAGCAAGCGCAACTGGCGTCTCGTTCCCAACCGCAAGCCCGACGCCGGAGCCGACTCGCATGAGGATACATTTGCGCCTGCAATCATACAAATTTCGCGCATTCACGACTTGCGCCCCGCTACCGTAATCCCGTTGGTGCTCGAAAAGAAGCCGTTCGCGGCAGCCCGCCGCAGACTTGCCTGCCAGCGACTGGATTCTCCTTCGTCAATCACGCCGGCGGCCAGCGCCTCCTGCTCGATCTGATCGAGCCGCCCCATTCTTCGCGCCAAGGCATAGTCGGTCAGGGTTACGGGCCAGGCCTCGATGCTGATGTCCTGCAGGCGCTGGCTCCGGAACAGGTGGTGCAGCGCGCGGCCCGAATAGGGGTTGTTGATCATTCGCTCGGCATGGAATCGTACCAGCCGTCGTTCGAGCTCGACTTCGTCGCTGTAGATCGAGAATGTTGCCCAGTCCCCGTCGAGCACAACGACCCACCCGCCCGGACGGGTGACACGGACCATCTCGGCGAATGCCTTTTCGGGATCGAGCAGGTGCTGGAACACCCGTTCACTCCGGCTCGCATCGAAGAAGTTGGATGACCACGGCAAGTCCGTGGCATCGGCTTGCCTGTGCAGCACGCGAGCACCGACGCCTGCGGTTTCGGCCCGCTGATTGGCCTGTGCCACCATCGCGGCGTCGTGATCGGCGCCATGGACCTCGCCTGCAGGACCGACGAAGTGGCTGAGCGCCAGGGTGTCGATACCCGGGCCACACCCGAGATCCAGTATCTTTTGACCGGGCTGCAGGTGCATCAAGGCATAGCTGCGGCGCTTGGACGGCGCCATCAGCTTTGCGGCGGCGTCCAGGTACTCGGCATCGACGTAGCCCTTCGGCGTTGACACGAAAAACCTCCTCGTTCTGCTGCTGAGCTTGGTCGGTCGAGGGCTTGCGTGTCAGTCGCTCAGGAATGCCTCGCGGCCCCACCACTTCGGTTCGATGACTTCGAAGACACCGTAGGCGCGCGCAATCCGCACGACCTCGGCGGGCGCGAGATCGCTGCCCACATACATCGCAAAGACCTTCATTTCGTAACGCGTGCGCGCGTTCATGGCGACCCTGGCGTAGAACTGAGGACGTTGCGGCTTGGCTTCGGCGAACTTCGACAACGTGCTACCCAATTCGTCTGGGTCGGCAAAAACGGGCGTCGAAGTCGTCGAGAAAAATCAGCAGGTCACACATTAGCCGCAGAACCGGGCCGACGACGTGATCGTATTCCGCGATGAGCTCGCGAGCTCTTGCCCGAAGGACCACATTGCCGTCACGGCCGGGATAGTCGCCGCGGCGAACCGGCAGCAGCGCTCTGGCGCCGAATATCTTTATGAACTGCGCGAAGGCTTTGGGGCCCTTTATCTCGTCCTCACCGACTTGCTCCGGGTACCGCGCTGCAATCCCGTGGGCTGTCACCGGTTGCTGCAGCTCTCCAGTCCTGACGGCGATCGAGGTCTCACGGACGCGCGCGTCGATCGCATCCAGCATGCGAAAAAAGACGCGCTCGAAATTCCGTCGCCGATAGTGCCGCTTTTGGTTTCTCTGGGCTCGTCGAGTCTCCGCGACCACGTCTCTTTGGAGGTGGGCGATGTACAGCACGCCCACCAGCGTAAAGGTCCCCAGAACCGGCGTTAGAAGGCCTCCGATGTACTCGCCGAACGCGCCCCACACCGCTTGATTCCCGGACAGCGCCGATCCGAAATTCTCCTCGTACAACCGAAACAGGAAGAGCCATGCGCCCAGGGTCGTGACTACCGCTATCGCCGCGAGCGATCGAAATCCGTTGCCGCTCTTCTTTGATCGAGGGCTTCGTTTGTCTCCCCCCGTGGTCGCTTTGGACATAGTCAGCACTAAGTGCTATCGGGACACGTAACATCGATACGGTAGTGCACTTCACCGTCGTCATCAACAGCATATCGACACTCGTTCCGCGAACGCGCGTTGCAGACTACAGTCGATGGAATAAGGGAACAACAATGGGAACGTCGAAGAGTGATCGCTATCGGAATGCGCCTTCCGGCTTGCCGCGACGGATCATTTCCTTGCAGTAGGCATACAACGCCTCGTAGACAATCCATTCGGCGGCATTTATTTCGTGATCGTCCTTGAAACCGAGGTGCCGAAAGCCCTCGGCGACCGCGTTCAGCCCGGCCGCCTCGGGTTGACTCCACAGGGAGTTGTCAGTGTCGGCGCCATTGACGATCTTGGCGAGCAACACCATCGCGGGATCGCGTCCGAGGTCGTATTTCTTGACGATGGCGTCGAACGAGCATTCCTTTCCATGATGTCCCAGTTCGGCATCTTTCACGTCGTACGGGGTTGCGTTTTCGCGCTGAGCGACATTCGTTACCTCTTCGGTTGGGACGAATAGAAACTCGGCGTGCGGGTCGATGAATCTCTTGATCAACCAAGGGCAGGCGACCCTGTCCACCTTTACTCTTTCGCGCGTAATCCACTTCATGTCAGGTCCTATGCAAGGTTGAACAGCCGATCGAAGGAAGAGATTTCGTTTATGAGTGCGCGCCCGGAAAGGCCACGAGCCCGATGATTGCCGCCACGGCGACCAGCACGGGTTCGGGCAAGTTCTTCACTTTCCAGATCAATCCTATGGTGACCAGCGCCATCAGCGCGGTAATGACATCGACGATAGATCGCTCGGCCAGGACAACGACCGCGCCGGTGATGGCTCCGATCGCTGCCGCGGTGACGCCGTCTACGAACGCCAGCAACGCCGGCCGCTTGCCGTACTTTTTGAAGTAAGGAGCCGGCAGGACAGTGAAGAGATAGCACGGCAGGAAGGTGCCGAGCGCGGCCACCACCGCGCCGGGCAGACCCGCGATCAGGTAACCGATGAAGCCGACGGTGATGACTACCGGTCCGGGCGTGATCATGGCGACCGCCACCGCATCGACGAACTGACGCTCGTTCAGCCAATGGTGGTCGTGCACGACGCCGCCATAAAGAAAGGGAACGATGGCGAGGCCACTGCCGAACACAAAAGCACCGGCCTCGGCAAAGAATGCGCCGAGCTGGGCGAGCAAGGTCCAATCGAGCCCCGTCAGGGCGGCGCAAGTTGCCGGCCAGTCCGGAGGCAGGTGCACGAGCCCAAGAACGGGACTCTTGCCCAACCAGCGTTTCGGAGGCGCTCGCAGCAACCACACCAACACGCCGGCGCCCAGAAACAGCCATACGCTTTCCGATTCGGTCCAGACCGTGACCCCGGCGATCAGCAGATAGATCGCCCAGAGCAGCTTGTCCTTTCGGACATTTTTCGTCGTGAGCTTGTAGGCGCTGATGGCAATGATGCCGATGACCGCCGCGCCGACGCCGTAGAAGGCCGCCTGGATCCAGGGCAGACCGCCGTAGCGGGTGTAAGCCCAGCCGATGACCACCACCATCAAGAAAGACGGCAGCACAAATGCTATGCCCGCCACCGTGGCCCCCAGGATGCGGTAGTGCACGTACCCCAGGTACATCGCGAGCTGCGCGGCCAGCGGCCCCGGCATCAGCTGCGCCAGCGTCAGCCCCTCCTTGTAGTCCTCGTCGCTGATCCAATGCCGGTTCTCGACGAGATCGCGATACATGTATCCGACGAGCGCGACGGGACCGCCAAAGCCGATGCTTCCCAGCTTCAGGAAGTAGAGCGCAATCTGGGAAAGCGAGTACGGCAACTGTTCAGGCATGCAACTTTGTCTCCCCTCCAATCGCCTTCCACGCGGAATGGCCCCCTTTCATGTACTTCGCGTCGAATCCGGCGTCTCGTAGCGCACCCGCGGTCCGGCATCCGACGTGGAAACCATAGACGCAGAAGACGACGACCGGCTCCGACGGGGAGAGTTCGCCGACCCAATCCTGCATGCGGTCCGGATCGCGCCAAGCGGCGCCCGCCACGATATCCGGCATTCGGGAAAAATAGTGCTTCGGCCGAGCATCGATGACCTGAACCGGCTTGCCGGCGTCGAGCATGGCCTTCACTTCCTCGGGCGCGATTCCCGGCACATTGTCGAACTCTTTCTGCACCAGGCGTCGCGGTGGCTCG
>CAVZLP010000012.1:0-70445 GCA_963776175.1 uncultured beta proteobacterium
AATAAGGGAACAACAATGGGAACGTCGAAGAGTGATCGCTATCGGAATGCGCCTTCCGGGTTGCCGCGACGGATCATTTCCTGGCAGTAGGCATACAACGCCTCGTAGACAATCCATTCGGCGGCATTTATTTCGTGATCGTCCTTGAAACCGAGGTGCCGAAAGCCCTCGGCGACCGCGTTCAGCCCGGCCGCCTCGGGTTGACTCCACAGGGAGTTGTCCGTGTCGGCGCCATTGACGATCTTGGCGAGCAACACCATCGCGGGATCGCGTCCGAGGTCGTATTTCTTGACGATGGCGTCGAACGAGCATTCCTTTCCATGATGTCCCAGTTCGGCATCTTTCACGTCGTACGGGGTTGCGTTTTCGCGCTGAGCGACATTCGTTACCTCTTCGGTTGGGACGAATAGAAACTCGGCGTGCGGGTCGATGAATCTCTTGATCAACCAAGGGCAGGCGACCCTGTCCACCTTTACTCTTTCGCGCGTAATCCACTTCATGTCAGGTCCTATGCAAGGTTGAACAGCCGATCGAAGGAAGAGCTTTCGTTTATGAGTGCGCGCCCGGAAAGGCCACGAGCCCGATGATTGCCGCCACGGCGACCAGCACGGGTTCGGGCAAGTTCTTCACTTTCCAGATCAATCCTATGGTGACCAGCGCCATCAGCGCGGTAATGACATCGACGATAGATCGCTCGGCCAGGACAACGACCGCGCCGGTGATGGCTCCGATCGCTGCCGCGGTGACGCCGTCTACGAACGCCAGCAACGCCGGCCGCTTGCCGTACTTTTTGAAGTAAGGAGCCGGCAGGACAGTGAAGAGATAGCACGGCAGGAAGGTGCCGAGCGCGGCCACCACCGCGCCAGGCAGACCGGCGATCAGGTAACCGATGAAGCCGACGGTGATGACTACCGGTCCGGGCGTGATCATGGCGACCGCCACCGCATCGACGAACTGACGCTCGTTCAGCCAATGGTGGTCGTGCACGACGCCGCCATAAAGAAAGGGAACGATGGCGAGGCCACTGCCGAACACAAAAGCACCGGCCTCGGCAAAGAATGCGCCGAGCTGGGCGAGCAAGGCCAATCGAGCCCCGTCAGGGCGGCGCAAGTTGCCGGCCAGTCCGGAGGCAGGTGCACGAGCCCAAGAACGGGACTCTTGCCCAACCAGCGTTTCGGAGGCGCTCGCAGCAACCACACCAACACGCCGGCGCCCAGAAACAGCCATACGCTTTCCGATTCGGTCCAGACCGTGACCCCGGCGATCAGCAGATAGATCGCCCAGAGCAGCTTGTCCTTTCGGACATTTTTCGTCGTGAGCTTGTAGGCGCTGATGGCAATGATGCCGATGACCGCCGCGCCGACGCCGTAGAAGGCCGCCTGGATCCAGGGCAGACCGCCGTAGCGGGTGTAAGCCCAGCCGATGACCACCACCATCAAGAAAGACGGCAGCACAAATGCTATGCCCGCCACCGTGGCCCCCAGGATGCGGTAGTGCACGTACCCCAGGTACATCGCGAGCTGCGCGGCCAGCGGCCCCGGCATCAGCTGCGCCAGCGTCAGCCCCTCTTTGTAGTCCTCGTCGCTGATCCAACGCCGGTTCTCGACGAGATCGCGATACATGTATCCGACGAGCGCGACGGGACCGCCAAAGCCGATGCTTCCCAGCTTCAGGAAGTAGAGCGCAATCTGGGAAAGCGAGTACGGCAACTGTTCAGGCATGCAACTTTGTCTCCCCTCCAATCGCCTTCCACGCGGAATGGCCCCCTTTCATGTACTTCGCGTCGAATCCGGCGTCTCGTAGCGCACCCGCGGTCCGGCATCCGACGTGGAAACCATAGACGCAGAAGACGACGACCGGCTCCGACGGGGAGAGTTCGCCGACCCAATCCTGCATGCGGTCCGGATCGCGCCAAGCGGCGCCCGCCACGATATCCGGCATTCGGGAAAAATAGTGCTTCGGCCGAGCATCGATGACCTGAACCGGCTTGCCGGCGTCGAGCATGGCCTTCACTTCCTCGGGCGCGATTCCCGGCACATTGTCGAACTCTTTCTGCACCAGGCGTCGCGGTGGCTCGACCTTCGATGCATCCTCGCAACGCGTCTGCACGGCGCTCCAGTCGATATTGCGCATGAACGCGTCGACGTAGGCAAGCGCATTGGCGCCGAAGTCGATGTGGTAGGCATGCTCGTACATGTCCAGAGCCAGGATCGGGATGCCGCCGGCCAGTGTCTGGCCATGGTCGCCGGCGTACTGATTGACGAGCCTGCGATCGCGCGGAACGTAGACGAGCAGCACCCAGCCCGACCCGCCGGCGAGCCCGTTCGCCATCGCGACGAACTCGTCGCGCCACCGGTCGACCGAGCCGAAGTCGCGCGCCAGGATTTCCGCCATCGGCGCGGTGGGCTTGCCGTCGCCGCCCAGACTCGCGAAGTAGAGTTCGTGCAGGAGCGTGGAATTGAGCGCGATCAGCTCCTCGCGCTTCAGGCTGTTGAGCACGTAGCCGGGCGTCGCGGCGAAGTCGAGAGACTCCAGCTTCTCGGCGATCGCGTTGAGGCGCCGGAGCGCGCCGCCGTAATTGTTCTCGTAGTGACTTTCGATAAGCCGCTGCGACAAACCGTTCAATAGCCAGGGACGACAGAAGATGGGAGTGAGCTGGTAGCGCATGTCATAGCCTCCAAGACAAATCGAGAGGCGTCGCACGCCCTACGTTTTCCAGGCGCTATGCACTGATCCGGCAATTGGATTCGACAGTGCCCACGCATGGCGCGAAACGCTTACAGGATTTGGACGGGGCACCGTCTTGGAGGGAATGATCCCGGGGGTCCTGTTAACCCCCATGAAAAACGATACGCCGTTGGTAGCGCGTGTGCAAGCGGTTCCCGCTCAGGTTGCGAAGAGCACCGCGGCCAATGGCACGCGGCCCGTGCGCACGAGATCGTCGGCAGACTTCCCGAGCGCGACCGTGTAGCTTCCATTCGCGATGCGCCACTGATTCGCGCGTGCGTCGAACCGCGCCAGCAAGCGCCGATCGGCAGTGAGCGTAACGCGGCGCGATTCTCCCGGACGAAGTTGCACTTGCTCGAACCCAAGCAATCGCATTCGCTTCTCGCCGGGCGCCCCAGTCAGGTACAGCTGAGGCACGTCGGCGCCTTTGCGACCGGCTCGGGCCTGCACCTATGGCCTGCCCCTTATCCCCGCGCGCTTGGCTGTAGCCGAATAGCTTTCTATCTCCGCGCGGATGACGGCCCCGAACTGCGCGGGCGTGTCTTCGATCACTTCGTAGCCTTGTTGCTCGAAGTGCTGCCGCACGTCAGGCATTTGCACGATTTGACTTAACCCCGAGCTTAGCTTCGCGAGAATATCCGGGGGAGTTCTCGCGGGCGCGACGAGTGCGAACCATGGTTCCACCGCAAGGCCAGGGGTTGTCTGTTCGGCGATAGTCGGCACCTCGGGTGCGACACGGGCTCGATTCCTGCCTGCCGCAGCGATGAAGCGCATGGTGCCGGCCTGAACGTGCGCCTGTGCCTGCATCGAGTCCAGGAACATGATGTCGATGCGTCCGGCCAGGAGATCGCTGATGGCCGTCGACATGCCTTTGTAGGGAACGGCGAGGATGTCCACGCCCTCGGACGACTTGATCAGCTCTAGGACAAGGCGGCCAACCGTTCCCTCCCCGGTTACCGCGAAAGTAGCTTTGCCAGGATGAGCCAATGCGTAGTCAACCAGTTCCCGGAATGTTCTCGTAGGCATCGCGGGGTTGACCACGACGAAGTACGGTGCGTGAACTATCCGGCCGACGGGCGCGAAGTCGCGTATTGGGTCATATGGGAGATCTTTTTGAAGCGATGCGGCGAGCGTCAGAGTGCCTTGATTGGCCAGAAGCAGCGTGTACCCATCCGCCGGCGCTCTTGCAACGAATTCCGCGCCAATCGTACCTCCAGCACCGGGACGATCTTCGATCACGACGGCCTGGCCCCACAGCTCGGCAAGCTTCTGTCCGACGAGCCGTGCAACTCCATCTGCTCCGCCCCCTGGCGTTCCTCCAACTACGATCTTGACGGGTTTCGTCGGGTAGGTTTGGGCGAGCGTAGCCTCCGGAAAGCTCCCGGATACCGCAATCGTCGCGGCGACTAACCTCGTAACGATCGAACGCATGCGTGCCACTCTTGTTCTCTCCTATGCGTCCACAGGTTTGCCTGCATCCAGGCATCGCTGCAGGGTGGCGGCCAATTCCCGGACAGCTGGAGCCTTCATAAGCGACTCGTGGTCTCCCTGGAACCGATGTACGCTCAAGCGGCCAGCGATCAATCTGCGCCAGCCGAGGGCGTCGTCTCCAGACGCCTCCCGGACCGAATCATTCGCCACCAACAGGAGCGCGCGGCCGGGGTAGGGTGAGGGTTTGTAGCTCCAGTAGGCCCAGCGTTGGGCCTCCCCGATCGATTGGAACCGACGCAGATCGGGGCGATGGATGGCGTGCAGCAGCCAGTGGTATGCGCGCTCCTGTCCCAACCTTAATCCCGCCTCGCGCAACTGCTTGAACCACTTCCTTAGTCCGCGCGTGCCGGGTACGCCGACGTCGATAAGGGCGAGAAGACTGATCTGCTCACCGCTTGCTTCGAGCTGCCTTGCCATATCGAGCGCGATGATTCCGCCGCTCGAGTACCCGGCAATACGAAAAGGTCCATGGGGCTGCTCCTCCCGCATGGCGGAAATGCAATCGGTCGCGATCTGCTCGACGGTGTGTCGCGGCGCTGCACGCCCGTACACGCCGCGCGCCTGGAGTCCAAACACCGGTTGCTCGTTGTCGAGCGTTTGCGCGAGTTCGTAATAGTGGAAGAGGTTTCCTCCTTGGGAATGAACGCAGAACAGAGGAACCTTGTTTCCCGATCCCTTGATCGGTACCAGTATTGGCCAGTTGCGATTCTGCTCGTCCTGGCGTAGAAGGCTGGCCATATAGGCAATGGTCGGACTCCCAAACCAGAGCACGTCCAACGGCAGTCGACGACCGAAGTTACGCTCGACCGCGTCGACAAGTTGGGCTGCCAAGAGCGAGTCACCGCCGAGACTAAAGAAGTTTTCCTCGACGCCGATCGGGGACACCTTGAGCAGCCCCTCCCAAAGCTTGACGAGATGGAGCTCGATCTGATCGCGGGTCTCGACCCTCGCATTCGGCTTCGGCGAGTCTGCCAAGAGCCTCGTCAGCTCGCTGCGCTTGACCTTCCCCAGCGCGTTTTTCGGAAGCTCGGTCACAATCGCTATCCGGCTGGGGACCTTGTGACGCGCAAGTGTTTGAGCGATAAATTGTCGGAGCTGCTGGTCGGTGACCGTCACGGGCTGTCGCAGCACGACCGCCGCAACGACGTCCTCGCCGAGCGTGGGATGGGGCACCGGAAAGGTTGCGGCATCCAGTACCGCGGGGTGGCGCAGAAGCAGTGCGTCCACTTCCGCGGGCGCGACCTTTTCCCCACCGCGATTGATGGTTTCCTTGATGCGTCCCGAAAGAAATAGGTACCCGTCGTCGTCGAAATACCCTAAATCCCCGGTCTTGAACCAGCCGTCGTGGAAAGCCGGTCCGCTGGCCTCGGAGTTGCTCTCGTAGCCATTCATGACCCCCGGCCCTTTGACCAGGATCTCGCCGATCTCGCCTGGTGGGAGGTGCCTGCCCGCGTCGCTCATGATTGCCACCTGCGTCACCGGGAAACCCACAGAATCCGCCCGTCGACAACCCGGGGGAAGCGGGTTTTCCGAGATTCTGCCGGTCTCGGTCATCGAGTAGGCCGCGATCACCGGCACGCCGAGGGCATCCTCCAGCTGGGTCTGCAGCGACGCCGGCAATGCAATGCTGGTCGATCGAACAAATCGCAAAGAACTCGGCGCCGTCAACCTACGGAGTCTAAGGGTCTCCAGAATTGCGGCAAGAACGGTCGGGCTTGCGGAGAAATACGTCGGCTTGAACTCATCGAGGCATTTCACGCACAGCTCGACACTGGCCCCCGAGGCGACGACGACGCTCGCTCCGACGACGAGCGGCGCAAGGAGATTCATCCCGAACGCGCTGCCTGTGAAAAGTGGAGCAACGCAGAGGCAGCGGTCGCTGCTGTCGATGGGCATCTGGAGGCACCGGTGGAGCAACTGGCCTTGTGTAAAAGGCACGATCTTTGGTGCCGAGGTCGTGCCTGAGGTTTGCATCAGCGCCGCGACATCGTCATCTTCGGGCAACCTCCCGGATGCCGCCGAGCGCGGCGCATCCGATGCCAGGCTGAAACCAATCGGTGAATCCCGTCCAGAGCAAGTGAGGCGCACGATCTGCAGCCCGAGTTCGTTCGCCGAACGCGTTGCCGGTGACTCCTCGCCTTCGAGGACGAGCACCGCATCGGCGCGAAGGCTTTTGAGCACGCGTCGGTACGAGTCCAGGTCGTTATTGGGATTTAAGGGGGCGCATACGGCGGAGGCGGCGACGGCCAATGACGCAACCGCCATCTCCGGCCCGTCAGGCAGCACGAGGGCGAGGCGGTTTTCGCGCCCAAGGCCCATGCTTACGAGCTTCGTGCGCGTGCGCTCAACTTGGCTGGTAAGCGCGTCGTACGTCAGCGGATGTCTGCCGGGCGCAAGAATCGCGGGCGCAGATCCCCGCACCTGCGCGTGCTGTGCCAGCAGATTCAGAAACGTGCCCAGGTTACCGCTCCAATGCGCGTGTGGTCTGAGGTACAAACCCCGGAGAACCCCGACGGAATCTTGCCACTGCAGCGCAATCCTTGGGCCGGAATCGCCTACGGATAGGCATTTCGATCACGCGAGTCTGAGTATTGGGGGTTCGAGCGTGGGGGTCAACTGTCGATTTTCAACGGCGTCGGGCTGATTCGCGCAGTCGTCGTGGGACTTCCGAGCGGGCACCGACGACAAGTTGGCGGTGAGCGGACAGGCTGGGGCGCCCCCTCGCAGGCGCAGTAGCCCCGTTGCGGTTGCGATACCCCTCGGCACGCCGCGCCTCGGCTGCCCTCGTGTGGACCGTTGAACGTCTGCTTCCGAGAGACTCAACCGTCCGCATCGGGTCAAATTCACCCGTTGGTCAATATCTGAGATCGGCCATGAGCAGACCTCCAACGGTCTGACCGGCCGCAGCCCTGGAGCGGCTAGTTTCAGCGGGCGTGCTGCGCCACCGTTGCCACGCACGGTCGTTAGGACTTACGATTGTGGACCACGTACGCGATCAAACGAACAACAAACGAGTCCGGTGGAGAACATGCCCGAGTTCTTCTACCTGCTGATCAACTACCCGGCCTTGATCGCGGCCCCGATCATTTTTTTCGCAGTGCTCGCGCTATGGAGCCGCTCGCGCACCGCGTGGGTGGCAACGGCCGCCTGGGTCGTGTACCTTGTTTACGAACTTGGCATGTATACCGGTGTGTTCTGCAGCGGCGACGCCTGCATGAAGCGAACGCCACTTTATTTCGTCTACCCGCTGCTGGCTTTCCTGTCGGTGGTGGCGCTAGGACAAGTCTACGTTCACATCCGCGACAAACGTCACCGGGAGCGGCTGCCAACGATCCGCCGCTGACGCCCGTCGCGTCGCGATCAGCGATCTTCGAGCAGGTCCGCGCCCTTGGGCGTCTGGCGCGTCAAGCGTCCGCTTTCCAAAAGCGCAAGGGGCTGCTTCGGGTCTATTCTGTTGAAAAACTCGATTTGCGTCGCGCGAGAACCGGAGTTCGAAAACCGCGACCCCGTAGAACGGCCGCTATTTTGAACACTACGCACTCGGCTGACCATTTGACGCTGCCGGAAGTGTCCTTGGAAAACCCTCAGGAAGAGTTTTTCAACACAATAGGTCGATTTGAGCCGTTCGCATATCCGAGAACCGCGGCCTTCTAAGGGGGCATAACTCGTGGCTGACTACCCGCGTTTGCCGACGACTGCCCAGGTTGACGAGGTTTCTGCGTCGAGCGTGGCGTGGTATTCCTGCAACGCCAGCAACTCGCAAAGGATGTCAGGTGGCAAGCCTTTGCGGTTTGGGCGGTCGGCTCTGAATAGACAGTCCATGTATGAACTCAACGCCTTCGGGTCGTCCCAAGTCGCCGCAAGAACGTTGGCAATCCGGGCATACTGACGTAGAAGGGCAGTCGGTTTGACGCCGGATGGAAGGCCTTCGACCCAATTCACGGTACGAGGGAGTGGCACGTTTGCCGGTTCCGCCTTACGACGACGTTTATGGTCCTCGCCAAGGGATGAATCTTCGGGCGACTTGACCGAATTCTCGAGCTGCTTCGATGAAGGTTCGCTGCGTGAGTAGACATCGTTTGATGGCAAACGCAGTGCATCAAAATTGCGATAAATAGACAGAGCGCCTCCCTCAAAGTGGCGAACCCGGCCTGAATACCTGCAATAGTTATGCCTGCATCGCGATCGGCGGTCGTGTTGACCGACACCGCGGGACTACAACGATTTGCTCGGCACAAACACATTGGCCTAACCACCCGTTCGAGCGGCCGTGCCGCCGGCGGCAGAGCGGCTGCGTTGCTCACCCGTGGCGGCGTCCCGCCGCTCAACTTGGTCCCTTAGGCCGCGCCGCTCCAGGCTGAAACGAGACCTCGTTGCGAGTACCATCGCATGACATTGCGCGCCCGTGATCGAATGACCCACCAACTCGAAGAAGAAAAATCAGGCCGTCAGATCGAACACCAGCACCTCGGCCTCGGCGCCATTGGCTAGCACGATCCGGCTTTCGCCTTGCACCAATACCGCATCCCCGGAGCTGATCCGCTGGCCATTGACCTCCAGTGCGCCGCGTACCAGATGCACATAGCCTTTGCGGGCTGGGTCCAGTGCAAGATCCGCGGTCTCGTTACCATCGAACAGGCCAGCGTAGACCGCCGCGTCGGCATGGATGGTGACCGAACCCCGCCGCCCGTCGGCCGACGCCACGAGGCGCAGAATGCCCCGCTTCTGTTCGGCCGGGATGGTTTTCTGCTCATAGCTCGGCGGGATGCCGAATGACGTTCGGCTCGATCCAAATCTGGAGGAAGTGCGTAGTCTGGCCTTTGGCGTGGTTGAACTCGCTGTGCGTCACGCCGGTACCGGCGCTCATGCGCTGCACGTCGCCCGGCGGAATGCCCTTGACGTTGCCCATGCTGTCCTGATGGGCCAGTTCGCCTGACAGCACGTAGCTGATGATTTCCATGTCGCGGTGACTGTGCTTGCCGAAGCCAGTGCCCGGCGCCACACGGTCTTCGTTGATCACGCGCAGGTTGCCCCAGCCCATGTGGGTCGGGTCGTAATAGTCCGCGAACGAGAACGAGTGGAAGCTCTTGAGCCACCCGTGATCCGCGTAGCCGCGGTCCTGGGATTTGCGAAGGGTGAGCATCAGCGGAACTCCTTGTCGACGGGATCAATTGTGGGCCTAGCCGGCGCTGCGCGCGCCATCCTTCGATCCTAGCGTGTCTAAGGAGGTTCGAGGCAAGCTGCGCCGGAAGCTCCTACTCATCATCAGCGCCGGGCTCACGTTGCCAGTATGCGCAACCGCGGGCTGCGTATCCCATCGTCCGGCCATCTGGCCTTGCACAGACAATGTGGCCGTTGTCTAGCTCGCCGCCGTGGAAGCGCCAGACGTAGCAGCCCGTTGATCGCGGGCGCGCGTCGCTTGTGTACCTCATTGGTATCGCCCGCAAGATGTTCTCAGCCATACGCCGATTGTGGGGGCGCGAAGCGCCGTCGCCAGTACGACCGGTTGCGCTTGGCGGAGCGCCGGTCCACAAGCCGCGGCAGGATTTCGATCCACTCCGATTAGACCGTCCCGGCGGTTCCGGGAAGCGGCGGAACAGGACGTGGTAGCGCCCTGCCCGCCTCACCAAAGTGTTAAAAGGACGCAACCGTGCTTGACCGCGCAAAAATGGAGCGATTGTCTGCCCCACTCATCGAGGCGCTACGCGAAGCGCAGGCGATGGTCGCGACCGGCCAGGTGGGCGCCGAATTCGAGGACGTGCTACGCCATGCTCGCGAGCTCCTCGACCTCATGTGCGAACAATTCGCCGCGCCCGTGGATGCTCGGGCAGCGGTTCTCGCGTCGGGATTTTTTACGAAACTCGGTGTGCCGCAATGGTTCGAACTGAATATTAGCAATAAGATCAGTTATTTAGCATTGATGGCGCGATAATTGCGTAATATCTGGATTGCGAAGCTTTGCCACTGCAGTCGTACATAAGTGTCTAGCCCCCATAATCGATCGTTGTCGTTCGCCACGCTACTTTTAGCATTGGCGGCGTTTTCACATTCGGCTGTGGCGACGCCGATTCTGACTCCGATCAACGCGGGGAACGAAATGTCTCTCACCGACATTGTGAACGAAATAGAGGCAAGCGATGGGATCACACTGGAGCGTGTGTACGATGATAAAGACGAATTGTGGGCGTTGGCTGGTGAGGGGACAGTGCTCACAAGGGCGCGATTTGCTGGATACGACAATATTTTTGGCGTTATTCCGGGAACCGGTAGCGGTCTCGATGGTTTTCAGAGGTTGGTTTCGTCGCTGAGCAGTAATGGCATTGCCAATAATGGCGGCAGTGAAACGTTTTTGCCGGAATTGCTTGGGGACTTCCGCTTGGCGATTCTTACACCGCAAGGTCAACTTTGGAGTTCGCGCGCAATCGATAACATCGATTTCAATGACCACATGGTGACATGGGTCGACGCGAAGAATCCGCTGCATTACTTCGTCGCCTTTGAAGATCTCAAGTTTCCCGGTAGCGACGGTGACTTCAACGATATAGTTTTGGAACTGCGGAACGTTGTGGATGGGCCGTCGTCCGTACCAGAACCAGCGACCCTCGCCCTTCTCGGCTTTGGGCTGGCAGGACTCGGATTCAGCCGCCGCAGGAAAGCGTGACCGCTACAGTAACCAAACAGACCCCGCTTCGGCGGGGTTTTTCTTTGGCGGAATCACCGGCAACGCTTGCCGATGATTGTCGAGCCATCGCATAGGGCCGCACAGGTCGACGCAGGCGTCACGCAAAGCCTCGCGGATAGGCGTGTTGCACGTCCGCGGACGGTGCGCGCAATGGCGGCCCGATTGTTGCACTGATTGTTGCACTTTCGGACAACGATTTAACTGGCGTCCCCACGGGGATTCGAACCCCGGTTACCGCCGTGAAAGGGCGATGTCCTAGGCCTCTAGACGATGGGGACGAGGCGGATACTGCGCAGGGCTGGTGGTGGAGCTAAGCGGGATCGAACCGCTGACCTCTTGCATGCCATGCAAGCGCTCTCCCAGCTGAGCTATAGCCCCACAGCGAACCGCGAATTATAAGGGCCGGTACCGCCTTTGGCAAACGCGCGGGCACTCCGGTACATCGCGCAGGCGTTCTCACTCGGCGGTCGGCGCGCTATTTTCCGTTATTATCGGCGCGCCCCGAAACGCACCGCTCCGATGCCGCTACCTTCCCGCGATTACGCGCCCAGCCGACTGCTCGCCGGCCGTGTGACGCTCGTCACCGGGGCGAGCGGCGGGCTCGGGCGGGTACTTGCGCTCGCGTGCGCGGCGCAAGGCGCGACCGTCGTGCTGCACGGACGCGTCGTGCGCAAGCTCGAGAGCGCTCTACGACGAGATCGTCGCCGCCGGACATCCCGAGCCGACGATCCTGCCGCTCGATTTCGCCACGGCCCGGGCCGAGGACTTCGCCAATGTCGCGAGCGCACTGCAGGCGCAGCACGGGCGGATCGACGCGATCGTGCATACCGCCGTGCAACTGGGCTCGCTCGGACCGATCGAGCACCAGGCGTTCGACGCCTGGCACGCCACCTTGCGCGTCGATCTGCTCGCGCCCTTCGGCCTGACGCGCGCGCTGCTGCCTCTGCTGCGCGCCGCGCCGGACGCGAGCGTCGTATTCACGCTGGACACACGCGGCGAGGATCCCAAAGCGTTCTGGGGCGCTTACGCCGTCGCCAAGGCCGGCTTGTCGGCGCTGCTCGCGATCCTCGCCGACGAATGGGAAAACACGCCCAACCTGCGCGTCAACGGCATCGTGCCCGGGCCGATGCAATCGCCGCTGCGCGCGCAGACGCATCCGGGCGACGACATCACGCGCCTGCCGCTGCCCGACGTGTTCGTGCCGCTGTATCTGTATTTGCTGGCCGGTCAGCCCAAGGCCGAAAGCGGCAAGGTCATCGACGGGCAGGCGTGGCTGCGAGGAGAGCCGGCCTAGTCGCATCAAAGTTGCGCCCGGTCGCTTCCGGACTGGCCGTGCCGCAGCAGCACGCGCAAGCGTCTGAATTCTTCGGTCGACATCGTGTCCGGCCAAATCGCCATAGCGCGCGAGCGCCGCGCGCCATCGGGACGCAGCACCAGCGTCGTCAACGTCGCGCCGACGTAGCTTTCCGGCTGAACGGCCCCTTCGATGCGAAGGCCCGATCGATCGGTCGTGATCGCACGGCGGTCCGCAGCAAGCTCGACGGCTGCAATCGAGCGGCACGTACCAGTCCCCGCTGCGCGTCGGAGCGCATGGATGCCGCAAGCACCCGTCATCACGACAGCGGCGGCGCGCAGCCAAGGCTCCCCGGGCAGAAACGCCAGCAACACCGCCGTGGCGACCGTCGCCACGCCGATCAAGGCCGCGGCAATCCGGGAGGGTTGCAACGTAATGTGCAGGATCGGCGTCGATTTCACCGACCGATTGGACGCGTGAACGCGCGATGTGGTCAATCGGCCAAACGGCCGATATCCGCCCCAATGCATCGCGCCCGAATCGTTCTACCTCGATACGAACGCGCCTCAGCGCGCCTGCTTCGCCAGCGCGAGCCAGGTCTCGACCACCGTGTCCGGATTGAGCGACATGCTTTCGATCTTTTGCTCGACCAGCCATTGCGCGAGCTCGGGATGATCGGACGGCCCCTGCCCGCAGATTCCGGCGTACTTTCCGGCCTTGCGGCACGCGGCGATCGCCATCGCGAGCATCGCCTTGACCGCGTCGTCGCGCTCGTCGAAGGTCGAAGCGATCGCGCCGCCTGCGTCGCGGTCGACGGCCAGCGTCAACTGAGTCATGTCGTTCGAGCCGATCGAAAAGCCGTCGAAGTGCTCGAGAAACCGGTCGGCGAGAACCGCGTTCGACGGTATCTCGCACATCATGATGACGCGCAGCCCATTCTTGCCGCGCGCGAGCCCGTTCTTCGCAAGGAGCTCGATCACTTGCTCCGCTTCGCCGACCGTGCGCACGAACGGAATCATGACCTCGACGTTGGTCAATCCCATGTCGTCGCGCACGCGCTTTATCGCGCGGCATTCGAGCTGGAAACAATCGTAGAACTCCGGCGCGATGTAGCGCGAGGCCCCGCGGAAGCCGAGCATCGGGTTTTCCTCGTGCGGTTCGTAGCGCGCGCCGCCGATGAGGTTCGAGTACTCGTTGGACTTGAAATCGGATAGTCGGACGATGACCTTCTTGGGCGCGAACGCGGCCGCAATCGTGGCGACGCCTTCGACGATCTTGGCGACATAGAACTCGGTGGGACTCGCGTAGGCGTCGGTCCGCTCGGCGATCTGCGCCTTGAGCTCCGGAGTCTGCGCGTCGAACTCGATCAGCGCTTTCGGATGCACGCCGACGTTCTTGTTGATGATGAACTCGAGCCGCGCCAGCCCCACGCCTTCGTTCGGAAGCCGGCTGAATTCGAACGCGAGCTCCGGATTGCCGACGTTCATCATGATCTTGGTCGGCGCCGGCGGCATGCGGTCGAGCGCGACTTCGACCACGTCGATCTTGAGGAGCCCCTCATAGACGTTCCCGGTGTCGCCCTCGGCGCAGCGACACGGTGACTTCCTGTCCCTCGGACAGCACCGCCGTCGCATCGCCGCAGCCGACGACCGCCGGGATGCCGAGCTCCCGCGCGATGATCGCCGCGTGGCAGGTGCGTCCGCCCCGGTTGGTGACGATCGCCGCGGCGCGCTTCATCACCGGCTCCCAGTCCGGGTCGGTCATGGCCGTGACCAGCACGTCGCCCGCGGCGACACGGTCCATTTCCGCCGACGACTTGACCAACCGCACCGCCCCCTGCCCGATCTTCTGGCCGATCGCGCGTCCGCTCGCCAGCACCTTGGATCGCGACTCGAGCCTGTAACGTCGCAGGTTGTCCGCGTTCGGTTGTTGCGACTGCACGGTCTCCGGCCGCGCCTGCAGGATATAGAGCTTCCCGTCGAGGCCGTCACGCCCCCACTCGATGTCCATCGGCCTGCCGTAATGCCGCTCGATCGTCATGGCGTGCCGGCCGAGCTCCTCGACTTCGGCGTCGGTGATCGAAAAGCGCCGACGCTCGGCCGCCGGTACGTCGACCGTCGTCACCGACTCGCCGGCCCCTGCCTTGTTCGCGAACACCATCTTGATCGCTTTTTCGCCGACGCTTTTGCGCAGGATCGCCGGCCGCCCCGCCGCGAGGTTCGGCTTGTAGACATAGAACTCGTCGGGATTCACCACGCCCTGCACGATGGTTTCGCCGAGGCCGTACGAGGCGGTGATGAACACCGCCTTGTCGAAGCCGGATTCCGTATCGAGCGTGAACATGACGCCGGCGGCGCCCTTGTCGCTGCGCACCATCCGCTGGACACCTACCGACAAGGCAACGTCGGTCTCCGCGTATCCCTGATGCGCCCGGTAGGCAATCGCTCGGTCGGTGTAGAGCGACGCGAAAACTTCGCGAATCGCGTGAAGAAGATTATCTAGGCCACTGATATTAAGGAATGTTTCTTGCTGACCCGCAAACGAGGCGTCGGGCATGTCCTCGGCGGTGGCCGAAGATCGGACGGCCACCGAGACTCCTGGATTTTCGGCGTTGAGCCGTCGGTAGGCCTCGTCGATCTCGGCATTCAGCGCTGCAGGCAGCGGAGCCGCGACGATCCAGCCGCGAATCTCGGCGCCGATGCGGGCGAGCTTCGCCACGTCGTCGACGTCGAGCCCGGCCAGTGCGCCCGCAATGCGCTCACTTAATCGGGTCTCCGCCAGAAACTCGCGAAACGCCGAGGCGGTCGTCGCGAACCCGCCGGGCACCCGGACGCCCTCGGCGTCGAGCTGCGCGATCATCTCGCCGAGCGATGCGTTCTTGCCCCCGACCTGCTCGATGTCGCTCATGCGCAGGCGATCGAACCAGATCACCCGTTTTTGCTCTGCCATGCTCGCGGTCTCCGTGATCGTTCGCGCGAGCAGGTGCCGGCGCAAGACTGCTCAATTCTAGCGTGCGCCGCCGCATCGACGAAAAAACCATGAAACGGGCGAGACCGAGCCGCCCGAAAACAAGGGTCGCAGGCACTGCGTGGGAAGAAGAAGCCGCGCCGTAGCGCAGCTAGTTGGCGCCCGTAGGCTCGTCGGCTGTTTCGGGGAACGTGCGGAGCACGCTGTCGCCGTCGACCACCGCCGGCTCGCCTTCCGGATGCCGGTGCTTGCTGCGCACCGCGCGGCGAAGGCTGCGATAGAGATCGGCGTGCGATTCCTTCAAATAGCTGATGATCTCGAAATCGACACGCTTGACCTGTGACAAGTCGATCTGCTCGACATGGACCAGGCGCAGCAGCTCGCGGACCGGCTTCGGCATGTCGCGGCCGCTTTCATAGCGGGATCCGCCGCTTTGCGTTACGCCGATCTGCGTCCAGAACTGCTCTTGATTAAGGCCAAGGCGGCGCCGGATTTCGCGCGGATTCAGCACTCGGTCGAACAGTTTCACGAAGACCCCATTCACGTTGTCGCAAAGGAATCGCTGGGCGCGAACTCGGCAACACGGCCGCGCCAATACCATTGGCATATTTTTATGAATTGTTGACCAAACCGCTCGCCAATGCAAGTGCAATCGGCGGCCCGGCCCGGCCGCAGGGCGGAACGGGCTTGTACTAGACGATGCCCCGGGCGGCCAGGTAGTCGTCGTAGTTGCCCGGGTAGTGGACGACTCCGCCGGGGGCGAATTCGATGATCTGGGTGGCTAGCGAGGAGACGAACTGCCGGTCGTGGCTGACGAAAATCAGCGTCCCGGCATAGCGCTCGAGTCCCAGGTTCAGCGACTCGATCGACTCCATGTCCATGTGGTTGGTCGGCTCGTCCATCAGCAGCACGTTGGGCCGCTGCAGCATCAGCTTGCCGAACAGCATCCGGCCCCGCTCGCCGCCGGACAGCACACGCACCGGCTTCTGCCGCGTCGTCGCCGGAGAACAGCAGCTTGCCCGAGGACGCTGCGCACCGTCTGATCGTCGTCGTCCGGTCCGCGCCCATTGCTGCATCCAGTCCAGGACGGTCATGTCGGAGTCGAATTCGTCGGTCTGATCCTGCGGGTAATAGCCGAGCGCGGCCTTTTCCGCCCATTTCACGGTCCCGTCGTCGGGCGCGAGCTCGCCCGCCAGCGTGCGCAGCAGCGTGGTCTTGCCGACGCCGTTGGGCCCGATGATCGCCAGGCGCTCACCGGCTTCGAGCAGCATGCTCATGTCCTCGAACAAGGGCTTGTCGAACGCCTTGGCCACGCTGTCCATCTCGACCGCCTGTCGATGCAGGCGTGTTTTGCCGTCGAGATCGAAGCGGATGTACGGGTTCTGCCGGCTCGAGGGCTTGATGTCCTCGATCTTGATCTTCTCGATCGCCCGGGCGCGCGAGGTCGCCTGGCGCGCCTTGGACTTGTTGGCGCGAGAAGCGGCGCACGAATTCCTGCAGCTCGGCGACTGCGGTCCTTCGCCTTGGCGTTCTGCGACAGCAGCCGCTCGCGCGCCTGCGTCGAGGCGATCATGTAGTCGTCGTAGTTGCCGGGATAGACCCGCAGCGTGCCGTAGTCCAGGTCCGCCATGTGCGTGCAGACGCTGTTCAGGAAGTGGCGGTCGTGCGAGATGATGACCATCGTCGACGTAGCGCGCGTTGAGCACGCCTTCCAGCCAGCGGATGGTGTTGATGTCGAGGTTGTTGGTCGGCTCGTCCAGCAGCAGGATGTCCGGGATCGGCGAACAGCGCCTGCGCCAGCAGCACGCGCAGCTTCCAGCCCGGCGCTACGTCGCGCCATCGGACCCTGGTGCAGATCGCGCGGCGACGCCGACGCCGAGCAGCAGTTCGCCCGCGCGCGCCTCGGCCGTGTAGCCGTCGAATTCGGCGAACCTGCGCTTCCAGATTCGGCGGCGTGCATGTAGTCGTCCTCGGTCGCCTCCGGGTCGGCGTAGATCGCGTCGCGCTCCCGCATCGCGCTCCACAGTTGCTCGTGCCCCATCAGCACGACGTCGAGCACGCGCATGTCCTCGAAACGCGAACTGGTCCTGGCGCAGCTTGCCCAGCCGCTCGCCGCTGTCGAGCGCGACGTTGCCGGCCGTCGGCTCGAGATCGCCGCCGAGGATTTTCATGAACGTCGACTTGCCGCAGCCGTTGGCGCCGATCAGGCCGTAGCGATTGCCGTCGCCGAACTTGACCGAGACGTTCTCGAACAGGGGCTTGGCGCCGAATTGCATCGTGATGTTGGACGCAGTGAGCAATGAAGTTTCCGTGAGGTGATAACGCGCGCCGCGAAGCTCGCGTGCCGCGCGGGCAAAGCCTGCTATTTTGCTACAATATGCGTTTGTAATCAAGGCGCGCATGCGTTTGCCGGCGCGCCTCGCGATCTTTACCGATGCTCCGCTACGATCTGCACTGCCATTCGACGCACTCCGACGGACTGCTGACGCCTGCGGCAGTCGCGCAACGGGCGGCGGAGCGCGGCGTCGACGTATGGGCCTTGACCGACCACGATGAGGTCAGCGGACTGGCCGAGGCCCGCGACGCCGCGGAGGCGGCCGGCATGCGCTTTGTCGCAGGGGCCGAGCTTTCTGTCAGTTGGCGTGACGTCACGCTGCACGTGGTAGCGCTGGGCATCGACCCCGGATGCGCGTCGCTCCTCGCGGGACTGGCATCGATTCGCGACGGCCGCTCGCATCGCGCTCGCCGCATCGCCGATTCGCTGGCAGCCGCCGGCATACCCGGCGCCTACGAAGGTGCGATGACCTACGTGACCAGCGAGCGGTTGATCAGCCGTACGCATTTCGCGCGTTTTCTGGTCGAGGCCGGCCATGCGCGCGAAACCAAGGAAGTCTTCAAACGCTATCTGGTCAGCGGCATGCCCGGTCACGTCGAGCACGAGTGGGCGACGATGACCGAGGCGATCGGTTGGATCCATGCGGCCGGAGGCCAAGCGGTGCTCGCCCATCCGGCGCGTTACAAGGTCGATGCGCCCGCGATGCGCGAGCTGCTCGGCGAGTTCCGGGACACCGGCGGCGACGCGATCGAAGTCGTGTCGCCCAGCCATACGCTCGAGCAAACCGCCCGATACGCGCGCCACGCTCGAACGTTCGGCCTGCTCGCGTCGAGCGGCTCGGACTACCACGGCCCCGGCGAAGGCTGGGCCGATCTCGGCGACATGCCGTCGCTGCCCGCCGGATTGGCCCCGGTTTGGAAAGACTGGTAGGAATGCCGGATCGGCGTACGGTATTTTTTGTCTCCGACCGGACCGGCATCACCGCCGAAATGCTCGGCAACAGCCTGTTGTCGCAATTCGAAGGCGTGACCTTCCTCCGGCAAACGATCCCGTTCGTCGACACGCCGGAAAAAATCGACGAAATCCTGCGCCGGCTCGACGAGAACGCCGTGACGGAAGGCCGCCGTCCGCTGGTGTTCAGTTCGATCGTCGACGATGCGATGAGCGCGCAATTGGGCCGGGCCAACGCGCTGGTCCTCGATCTGTTCCAGGTCTTCATCGCGCCGCTGGAGTCCGAGCTGGGCGTGAAGTCTTCGCACGCGGCCGGACGTACGCACGGCATTGCCAACAGGCTCGAGTATTTTGCGCGCATGGAGGCGATCAATTTCGCGCAGACGCACGACGACGGCGCGACGACGCGCGATCTAGCCAAGGCGCAGCTGGTCCTGATCGGCGTCTCGCGCTGCGGCAAGACGCCCACCGCGCTTTATCTCGCTTTGCAGTTCGGCATTCTCACGGCGAACTTCCCGCTGACGCCGGACGACTTCGTCGACAAGAAGCTCCCGGCGTCGATCCTGCCGTACCGCGAGAAGCTGTTTGGGCTCACGATCGACCCCGAGCGGCTGCAGCAGATCCGCGAAGCGCGTCGCCCGGCAAGCAAGTACGCTTCGCTGGAAAATTGCCGCTACGAAGTTCGCCAGGCGGAAGTGCTGATGCAGCGCGAGCGGGTGGCGCTGCTCGATACGACCGCGCGCTCGATCGAGGAGATCGCGACGACGATCCTGCACCGGGCCGGGCTGCAGCGCCACATTTTCTGAAAGCGTGCTGCGCCAACAGCGCGCTGGCGCCGTACCTCGTCACCCAAGATCGTAGAAGCGCCGCGCATTTCCGGCGTAGATCGCGTCACGCTCGCCTTGCGTCAAACCGGCGAGCAGCGCATCTCCCGCCTCGACCCATTCGGCGTAGCTTGCCGCAAGCGTCAGCACCGGCCAGTCGCTGCCCCAGATCACCCTCTCGCTGCCGAAAGAGTCGAGCACGTGCCCGACATAGCGGCGCAATGCGTCGACGGTCCAGCCGCGTCCGGCTTCGGTAACCAGCCCGGAGAGCTTGCAGCAAGCCCCCGTATGCCGAGCGATCGCGGCGAGATCGTCGGCCCAGGGCTGCCACGCCGCGTGGGCGATGTCGGGCTTGGCGCAATGATCGATGACGACCGCCAGGTCCGGATGGCGCTCGAGGGTGGCGAGCAGCGGTTTGAGCTCGCGCTGCGTCACCAGCGCGTCCAGGCGCAGCCCCAGCGCGGGCAACGCGGCCAGTGCAGGCTGCACGTCGGGCCGGGCGATCCAGGATGCATCGGGCAGGTCCTGCAGCATGGGCCGCACGCCCTTGAGCATCGGCTCGGCCGCGAGGGAGCTCAACGCCGCGATCGCGTCGGTGCCCACTAGATCCACCCAGCCGACGACGCCGCGCACCAAACCGCCGCTCGCTTCGCGCGACATCCAGCAAAAAACGCGTCTCGGCGAGCGTCGGCGCCGCCTGCACGAGCACGGTCGCGACGACGCTCGCGGCGCGCAGCGCCGGCTCGAGCTCGTCGAGATCGAAGTCACGATAGATCGGCAGCAGCGCCGGCGTGGGCTGGAGCCAGCCGTAATCGCCGCGAGCGAGGCGCCAGACATGATGATGCGCGTCGACCCGAATCACGATCTCGCCTGCGGAAGCGGCGCGTTTGGCGCGATCAGGCCGCGATCGGAAAGCGCCTGCCAGAACGCCGGCGGCACGGAGCGGGCGGCGAGCTCGAGATTCTGGTCGAGTTCGGGAATCGTGCGCGCACCGGGAATGACGCTGACGACGGCCGGATGCGCGCGCGGGAACTGCAGCGCGGCTGCGCGCAGCGGTACGTCGAACTCGGCACAGAGCGCTTCGATCGCGGCAACGCGAGCGACCAGCTCGGGCCGTGCCGGCGCGTAGTTGAAATACGGCACCGTGCCGTCGGCCGGATGCGCGCCGGTCGCGAGAATGCCGGAGTTGTATGGACCGCCGATGACGACCGCCACCCCGCGCCGCTCGCAGATCGGCAACAGTTCGGAGAGCGCGCTCTGATCGAGCAGCGTATAGCGTCCGGCGAGTAACAGGATGTCCAGGTCGACGCGCGCGAGCACCTCGACGCAGACCCGCCAGTCGTTGACGCCGAGCCCGAAGCCGCCGATCAGGCCGCGCTCGCGCAACTGCGTCAGTGCGGGAACCGCTCCGGTCAGTACCTCTTCGAAGCGCTGCGCGTATTCCGCACCGTGCGTATCGCGATCGATGTCGTGGATGTAGACGATGTCGAGCCGCGAGACACCGAGCCGTTGCAGGCTATCCTCGATCGAGCGCAGCGTGCCCTTGTGCGAGTAATCCCAGCGCTGCCGGTACGGCAGCACGCCGACATAGCCGTTCTGCTCCCGCGGCGCGGCCCGGTCGGGCACCAGGATCCTTCCGACCTTCGTTGAGAGTACGTACTCGTCGCGTTCGATGCCGCCGAGCGCCTTGCCGATCCGCGTTTCGGAAAGGCCGTTGCCGTAATGCGGCGCAGTGTCGAAGTACCGGACGCCGGCCGCATGCGCATGACGGACCAGCGCGATCGCTTGGTCTTCCGCGAGCTCGTGAAAGAGATTGCCCAGCGGCGCACCGCCGAAGCCCAACGGCCCGCTAATGAGTCGAGACTTCAGCCGCGCATCGAGCACGCCGGCGTCCTCATTGGCTGGATGTCTTGGCAAGTCCCTGTCGGTCGCCTACCCGCGTTAGAATCCGCTGCTCAACGGGGCGCGGCTGACATGTTGCCCGCATCAGGGCCGAAGCGCAAAGCACAGGAACACGTCGGAACGAATGAACCCGAACCCGCCGCTGCGTGGCCTCTGGTGCGCCACATTGAGCCCCCTCGATGGACACGGCGCGCTCGACACCCTTCGGCTCGCGACCCATGCGCAGCGGCTTTTCGCGGCCGGTGTCGACGGCATCGCACCGTTCGGCACGACCGGCGAGGGCCAGTCGTTCTCGGTCGGTGAGCGGCGCGCTGGGCTCGATGCCGCTGCTCGCGGCCGGAATCCCGCCGCAGCGCATCCTGGCCGCCACCGGCTGCGCCGCGGTGCCGGACGCGATCGAACTCACGCGCCACGCGATTTCGGCCGGATGCGTCGGTGCGCTGGTGCTGCCGCCGTTTTTTTTCAAGGACGTCACCGATGAAGGGATATACGCGGCATACGCGAGGCTGATCGATGGCGTCGGCGACGACAGGCTGCGGCTGTACCTCTACCATATTCCGCAGGTCAGCGGCGTCGCTGTATCGGTGGCGATGCTGTCGCGCCTCGCCGCCGCGTATCCAGTCATCGTCGCCGGAGTCAAGGACAGCTCGGGCAACTTCGACAACTCGCGCGCTCTGGTGGCTGCCCTGCCCCACCTGTCGATTTTCGTCGGGCACGAGGCGCATCTGCCGGCGCTGCGCAAGCTGGGCGGCGCGGGAACGGTCTGCGGTGTCGCCAACCTCTATCCGCGGCTGATGCGGCGACTGTACGATCATTCGCTCGACCCGAATCCAGGAGAGGACCTCGCGCTGATCGAACGCTTCCTCGCGGCAATCATGCGGTTCCCGATTTTCGGCGCGCTCAAGTCCTTGCAGGCCGAACTGACCGACGATGCAAGCTGGCGCGCATTGCGCGCTCCGTTGCTACCCCTGTCCACCGCCGACGCGCGCGCGCTGCATCAGGCTGTCGCCGCGGCCGGCATCGTTCCCGAGCGCGACGGCGCCGGGCCAAGGTGAAGGAGCGTTGCCAATGAGTACTGTCGACCCCGACCCGGGCGCGCTCGCTGCGCTGGCCGCATTCGA
Organism: uncultured beta proteobacterium; assembly: GCA_963776175.1. GTDB lineage: Bacteria > Pseudomonadota > Gammaproteobacteria > Burkholderiales > Casimicrobiaceae > PALSA-1003. Next base: position 22,295 of record CAVZLP010000012.1, read on the forward strand.
CACGCCGACCATCTGCAACGCGCTCGAGGTGCTATTGCCGGCGAGACGCGCGCAGGGCTACACGACACGGCCGGCGCATTGCGGGTTTCCGGCGATGCGGCCCATCGTCGGGTTCGCGCGCACGGCCCGCATCCGGGCGAGACACGCGTCGCCCGAACCCGCGGAGAAACTACGTGCGTTGCGCCACGACTACTATCGCTACATCGATGCGGGCCGCAAGCCATCGGTGGTGCTGATCGAGGATCTGGACGGTGCGGACGCGGGCTACGGCGCGTTCTGGGGCGAGGTGCAGTCGGCAATCCACCGCGGGCTCGGCGCGCTGGGACTGGTGACCAACGGCTCGGTGCGCGACATCGATCAGTGGGCACCGGGCTTCCAATTCCTGGCCGGCAGCATCGGCCCGTCACACGCCTATGCGCATGTCGTCGAGTTTGGCGGGGAGATCGACGTGCTCGGCATGCGGGTTCGGTCGGGCGATATCGTCCACGCCGACCGGCACGGTGCCGTCGTCGTGCCCGCCGAGGCGGTGCTCGGATTGCCCGCGGCTGCAAAGCAGGTCGCAGAGCGCGAGGCGCGAATTCTGGACGTGGCCCGCGCACCGGGCAGCACCGCCGAACGATTGATCGAAGTATTTTCCCGGCTCGATGCCATCCACTAGGCACCATGCCGTCGGGTATGATCTGAGCCTGCGCTCGCAGCGCTAAGGTGGTGGCGCCCCGCTGCTCCGATCATCTTCGCCACTACGCTACCGGAGGAGGACTACGATGACCGACCATACCCGCGATGATCGTACCGACGCCTTGCGTCGTCGCCTGTTGCAAGCCGGAGCCGGCGCGGCGACGCTGGGCGCGATACCCGGCGCGTCGCTGCTCGGCGCACAGGCGCAGGGCGCGTTCGACTGGAAGCGATTCAAGGGCGAGAAGATCGAGGTGTTGCTGGTCAAGAGCCCGCGCGGCGATCTGCTGACCAAGTATCACAAGGAATTCGAGGACATGACCGGCATCACGGTCGGCTCGGAGATGATTCCCGAGCAGCAGCAGCGGCAGAAGGCCGTCATCGAGTTCAATTCCGGGCAATCCCGAGCTTCGACGTGATCGCGCTGTCGTATCACGTGCAGAAGCGCCAGTTCGCCAAGAACAACTGGCTGAGCGACCTGCGGCCGATGATCGACCGACAAGTCGCTGGCCGACCCGAATCTCGATTTCGCCGATTTCGCGCAAGGGCGGGCTGAACTACGCGGTCGAGGCGGACGGCCGCGTCGATCAGCCTGCCGTTCAACCTCGATCCCTGGGTCGTCTATTACAACAAGGAGCTCTTCGCACGCGAAGGGCGTCGCGTATCCGAAGACGTTCGCGCGAGATGATCGACGCCGCGGCCAAGCTCAACGATCCCGGCCAAGGGCGTGTCGGGCTTCGTCGGCCGCGGGCTGAAGAACGCCAACGTGCCGGTGTGGACGAGCTTCCTGCTCGGCTACGGCGGCGGCTTCATCGACGCCAGAGCGGCAAGCTCATGACCGACAGCGCCGAAGCGATCGAGTCGGCGAAGATGTACCAGACGCTGCTCGGCAAGTACGGGCCGCAGGGCGTCGCCGGCTTCAACTGGAACGAGGCGCAGAGCCTGTTCCTGCAGGGCAAGGCGGCGATGTGGCTCGACGGCATCGGCTTCGCGCAGCCGCTCGAGGACCCGACCAAGTCGCGCATCGTCGGCAAGGTCGGCTACGGCGTGATGCCGGCGGGCCCGAAGCAGCAGGTCTCGGCGCTGTTCGGCGACGGCGAGGGCATTTCGGCCTACAGCAAGAAGAAGGGCCCGGCGTGGTTCTATCTGCAGTGGGCGTCGAACAAGGCGAACCAGACGCGCATGCTGCAGGCCGCCGCGGGCGCGCCGGTGCGCAACGTCGGCGTATGCGGCGGCGCAGGCGTCGAGCGACTTCAAGGCGCCGAAGGAGTGGGTCGAATGCATGCTGACGTCGGCGCAGATCGCGCAGCCGGGACTGCCGGTCATCGCTGCCGGTGACCGAGTTCCGCGACATGTTCGGCATCGCGCTGACCAACATGATCAACGGCGCCGATCCTGCGAGCGGAGCTCAAGAAGGCCACCGCCGAGTTCCAGCCGGTCCTCGACAAGAGCGAGAAAGCCTGACCACACGGCCCGCGCCGTCCGCACGATGGCGCGGGCGGCCGCCCCGCTTTAGGCGATGAACGCAGCGGCGTCAACGCTCGCCACCCGGCGCGGCTTTCTCGCCCGGCGCCGGAAGAGCTATCTGCTGTTCATCGTGCCGGCGCTCCTCGTCGTCGGCGCCGTCATCATCTTTCCGTGGCTGTTCACGGTCTGGATGAGCGCGTTCGACTGGAAGATCGGGTCGGTCGCGCATTTCGTCGGATTCGACAACTACACGCAGCTTGCGACCAACAAGCGCTTTCTCGAGTCGATCCTCCACACGTTCTACTTCACGCTGCTGGCGGTCGTCTTCCCGCTGATCCTGGGCACCGTCGCCGCGCTGATCTTCCATCGCGAGTTCCCGTTGCGCGGCATGCTGCGCTGCGGTCTTCACCATGCCGATGATGGCCACGCCGGTCGCGGTCGCGCTGGTGTGGACGATGATGTTCCACCCGCAGCAGGGCGTGCTCAACTACCTGCTGTCGCTGGTCGGCCTGCCGCCGTCGCTCTGGGTGTACTCGCCGACGCTGGTGATTCCGAGCCTGGTCCTGGTCGAGATCTGGCACTGGACGCCGCTGGTCATGCTGATCGTGCTCGGCGGGCTGGCGGCGCTGCCGACCGAGCCGTACGAACGCGCGCGCCTCGACGGCGCCAGCGAATGGCAGCTGTTCCGCTACATCACGCTGCCGCTGGTCGCGCCGTTCCTGATCGTCGCCGCCGTGATCCGCACGATCGACGCGCTGAAGGCGTTCGACACGATCTACGTGATCAGCCAGGGCGGCCCCGGCACGGCGTCCGAGACGATCAACCTCTACCTGTACCTGCAGGCGTTCGCGTTCTACAACATCGGCAACGCCTCGGCGGTCGTCGTCGTGTTCTTCGTCATCATCCTGGCGCTCGCGCTGCTGCTGCTGCACGTCCGGGAGAAGGCCAAATGGACCTAGCCGCCGGGCGTCTCGCTCCCGCACCCGGCGCAAGCCGCGCCCGCTGGCGGCGGCGGCTGCGCCGGATCGGCTTCGCGCTGTCGGTGCTGGTCATCGTGTCGCCGGCCGTTCTCGTCTTCCTGTGGATGCTGTCGCTGTCGCTCAAGAACGAGATCGACAACCTCGCCTACCCGCCGGTGTTCATCCCGAGCCCGCTCGACACTTCGCAATTTCGTCCAGGTCTTTTCGGAGAACTCGATGGGCCTGTATTTCTGGAACAGCATCGTCGTGTCCGGGTTGGCGACGCTGGTCGCGCTCGCGGTCGGCGTGCCGGCCGGCTACGGCATTGCGCGCACGCAGGCGCACAAGCTGACCGTGCTGATCCTGATCGCCCGCATGACGCCGGCGCTGTCTTACCTGATCCCGCTGTTCACCGTGTTCCAGTTCCTCGGCCTCAACAACACGCTGCACGGCGCTGGTCATCACGCATCTGGTGATCACCGTGCCGATCATCGTCTACGTCATGGCCGGGCATTTCGAGACGCTGCCGCGCGAGCTCGAGGAAGCCGCGCTGATCGACGGCGGCAGCGTCTGGACGACGTTCCGCTACGTCGCGCTGCCGCTCGCGCGCCCGGGCATCGTCGTCGCGACGATTCTCGCGTTCATCTTCTCCTGGAACAACTTCGTCTTCGGCGCCGTGCTGGCCGGGCGCGCGACGCGCACGCTGCCGGTCGCCGTCTACAACGTGCTGACCTTCGAGCAGCTGGCCTGGGGACCGCTGGCTGCGGCGGCGATCGTGGTCACGCTGCCGGTGCTGCTGCTCACGATCGTCATCCAGAAGGAAATCGTCGTCGGCCTCACGCACGGCGGCGTCAAGGGCTAGGATGCTCAAGGGCATCCATCCGCTGCTGCACGCCGATCTCCTGCATGCGCTGGCGGCGATGGGACACGGCGACGAGCTCGCGATCGTCGACGCCAACTTTCCCGCGGCGAGCGTCGCCAGGCGGCTGATCCACGCCAGCGGCGCGTCGGCCCCCGAGGCGCTCGACGCCATTCTCACCGTGTTTCCCCTCGACACGTTCCTGCGGCCGGCCGCGCTGACGATGCAGGTGGTCGGCGAACGCCGGCGCGGTACCCGAGCCCGTGCGGGACTTCACCGATGTTCTCGCCCGTCATGCGCGCGGGGCGATCGATATTGGGTAGCCTCGAGCGCGAGGCGTTCTACGACCGCGCCCGCGCCGCGTTCGCCGTCGTGCGCACCGGCGAGTTGCGAGCCTACGGCAACATCCTGCTGGTCAAGGGCGTGGTCAACGCGTATCCGCCAGTCTGACCCGCATGGTCGTCGTCTTCGGCTCGATCAACCTCGACCTGGTCACGCGCGTCGCGCGGTTCCCGTCGCCCGGCGAAACGCTGACCGGCCGCGGCTTCGCAAGCTATCCGGGCGGCAAAGGTGCCAACCAGGCGCTGGCCGCGGCCCGGGCCGGCGCGGTCGTGCGGATGTACGGTGCGGTGGGGCGGGACGCCGCGGCCGACAGCGCGCTGGCCCTGCTGCGCGGCGGAGGCGTCGATCTGGCCGGAGTGCAGGTCGTCGATGCTCCCACCGGGTGCGCGACCATACTGGTGGACGACGCGGGCGAAAACGCCATCGTCGTCGTCCCCGGCGCCAATGATCAGGTCGATCCGGGCGTCATCCCCGATGCCGCATTGACGCCGGGCACCGTGTTGCTGCTGCAACACGAAGTCCCGCCGTCGGCCAACGCCGCTCTGATTGCGCGTGCGGCGAGGGGCGGCACGCGCATCGTGCTCAACGCGGCGCCCGCGCGCCCTTTGGAACGACGGGTGCTGGAGACGGTCAATACGCTGATCGTCAACGAGTCCGAAGCGGCGGCGCTGGCGACGATGCTCGGCTGGCCGACGGAAGCCGCCGCCTTCGCCACCTCGGCGGCAGCGGCGATCGAAGGGCTCGAAGTTGTCGTAACGCAGGGCGCGGCCGGTGCCGTGAGCGTATGCGGCCGCGATGAGATCCATGTCGCGCCGCCGCCGGTCGTGGTCGTTGACACCACCGGCGCCGGGGATGCGTTCGCCGGCGCGTACGCCACCGCGCGCGACGCGGGCAACGATCGGGTGAGTTCGCTGCGCATCGCCGTGGCAGCGGGATCGCTGGCGTGCACGATGCGGGGGGCGCAACCTGCCCTACCGGCGCGCGCCGCGATCGATGCACTGCTGCCTTCGGTCACATCGCAGCGGTTTCGACGCGTTTAGACTTATGGCATGTATTTGTCTCAGGAGAACCAAGTGCGACGATTGATCTTGGCAGTTTTGCTGATGGCAGCGGCGTTCGGCGCCCGCGCCACCGACTACACCGACATCTGGTACAACCCATTGGAGCAATCCCCGGCGGGTGGAGGCTGGGGCGTCAATGTCGTCCAGAGTGATGCATTCCTGTTTGTGACGTTCTTCATCTATGGGCCCGACAACAAGCCTACCTGGTACGTCGCCGGCTTGACGCGCGACGCGAGCGGGAATTTCAACGGCCCGCTGTACGCGACGACCGGAACCTATTTCGCCGCGCCTTGGAATCCCGCCGACGCCGCCGGCGGCGCGCAGGTCGGCACGGCATCGTTCCAGCCGACCAGTGCCTACACGGCCAACCTCAGCTATGCATTCACCAGCGGCCCGACGGTGGCCAAGGCGATCCAGCGGCAGGCGTTGACGTCGATCGCGCTCGGCGGATCGTATAGCGGCACCCAGGCCGGCAGCTATTCGAACTGCACGAACAGCTTTGCCTACACCGACCGGTTCGGCCTCGGCGTCACGCAGCTGACCGGCAGCACCCTGACCTTGAGCTTTAACTACACCGACAGCGGCTTGAGCTGCACCTTGTCGGGCCCATTCGAACAGCGCGGCCAGCTCTACCGAATTCCGACTGCGAGCTACGTGTGTTCGGATGGCTTATCGACGACCGCGACGGTCGACGAGATCAAGGCGACCGCGTTCGGGATCGAGGCGAGCTTCAGCGCGCCGAACAACGCGGGCTGCCGCGAGGATGCGACCTTCTCGGCGGTTTTTCTGCCGCCGATCTAGCCAGCGCGCCGACGGCCGCCTCTGCACTGGCGGTCCGCTCATGCGCGGCGCGACCGCTGCCTGACGCATTCGTAGAGCGAGATCGCGGCGGCCGCCGCGGCGTTGAGCGATTCGAATCCGCCGGGCATCGGAATCGTGACGCGCAGGCGCGCGGCCGCGATGAGCTCGTCCGATAGCCCTGCCCCTTCGTTGCCGATCGCCACGGCCACCGGTCCGCTCAAGTCGGCCTCGAATAGCGGCTCTCCCTGCTGCGGCGACCATCGCCACGACCTTGCCCCGATACGCCCGGGCCCATCCGCCGAGATCGATCCCTTCGAATATCGCGAGGTGGAAATGCGCGCCCTGCCCGGCGCGCAGGACCTTGGGCGACCAGGCGAAGGCGCAATGCGGCGACATAAATACCTGCGCGACACCGGCCGCCGCGGCGCTGCGCAGCATCGACCCCACGTTGCCCGGGTCCTGGACGCCGTCGAGCAGCAGGCAGAAATCCGCGGCACGCTCCACGCCCGGGACCGGCGCGGCGACGACCGCCAGCAAGCCGACCGCGGCCGGCAGCTGCGCCAGGTCCGCCCAGGCCGACTCGGCGACGATCAAGGTGCGTGCCGGCGGAACGCGCGCCAGCAACGCGCGCACGGTCGGCCCCTCGACCGCGGATTCGGCGACCAGCATCGTCTCGGGCGGGCCGTAGCGGCGGCAATAGACATCGACCAGATGCTCGCCTTCGAGCACGCAGCGGCCCGATTTACGGCGCTCGCGCGACGACGCGATCAGGCGCGCCGCTTCCTTCAGGCGGGGATTGTCGGAGGAACTGATACGGGGCATGGCGGGCGAAGGCAATGAGGGCGAATCATCGGCGCACGGGCCGGGCACGGGCTGCGCGGGCCATCACCTGGCCGGCTGGGCGAAGAACGGTCAGCACTAACGCGACGGCGGCCCGAATGCGGGCGCAGGTCCCGACGTCTTTGCGGCCGGAATCTGGAAGAAGATTTCATCCTGGCGGATCATGCCGAGCTCGGAGCGCGCGCGCTCTTCGATCGCCTCGGTGCCTTGCTTCAGATCGCGCACTTCCGCATCGAGTGCTGCATTGCGGGCCTTCAATCCGGCGTTGACGTCCTTCTGCGCCTCGACTTGCGCGTTGAGTTCGCGCACGCGCAGCCACCCGCCTTTGCCGAGCCACAGCGGGTACTGGAGGGCCAGGATCAGCAGCGCGAAGACGAGTCCAAGCAGGCGCAAGCGGATTGTTACCTGAGCTGATAGAACGCACCGCGACCGGGATAACTTGCGACGTCGCCCAAGTCCTCCTCGATCCGCAGCAATTGGTTGTACTTGGCGATGCGATCGGAGCGCGAGAGCGACCCGGTCTTGATCTGGCCGGCGTTGCTGCCGACGGCGATGTCGGCGATCAGGCTGTCCTCGGTCTCGCCGGAGCGATGCGAGATGATCGCGGTATAGCCGGCGCGCATCGCCATGCTGATCGCGGCGAAGGTCTCGGTCAGCGTGCCGATCTGATTGATCTTGACCAGGATAGAGTTGGCCACCCCGCGGGCAATGCCCTGCTTCAGGATCTTCGTGCTCGTGACGAATATGTCGTCTCCGACGATCTGCACTTTTTTGCCCAGTCGATCGGTCAACAGCTTCCAGCCGTCCCAGTCGTGCTCGGACATGCCGTCCTCGATCGAAATGATCGGGTACTTGTCGACCCACGCCGCAAGATAGTCGACCATTTGCGACCGCGTGAGTTTCGCGCCTTCCGATTCGAGCTCGTACATCCCGTCCTTGTAGTATTCGGACGCGGCGCAGTCGAGCGCCAGCGCGATGTCGGTGCCAGGCGTGTAGCCGGCCTGGTCGATCGCCTCGAGCAGCAGCTGCAGCGCCGCCTCGTTCGATGCAAGGTTGGGCGCGAAGCCGCCCTCGTCGCCGACCGTCGTCGCCATGCCCTTGGCGTCGATCAGCTTCTTGAGCACGTGGAACACCTCGGCGCCGTAACGCAGCGCTTCGCGAAATGTCGGCGCACCGAGCGGCACCAGCATGAATTCCTGCATGTCGATGCTGTTGTTCGCGTGCGCACCGCCGTTGATCACGTTCATCAATGGCACGGGCAGCGCCATTTCGCCGGCGCCCCCGAGATAGCGATACAAGGGCAGCGTCGACTCCTCGGCCGCCGCCTTGGCAACCGCGCAGGAGACGGCGAGTATCGCGTTGGCGCCGAGCCTCGCCTTGTTGTCGGTGCCGTCGAGGTCGATCATGGTCCGGTCGATGAACGCCTGCTCGGAGGCGTCGAGTCCGATGATCGCCTCGCAGATTTCGGTGTTGACGTTCTCGACCGCCTTCTGCACGCCCTTGCCGCCGTAGCGGGCCGAGTCACCGTCGCGCAGCTCGATCGCTTCCTTCGATCCGGTCGATGCGCCGGAAGGGACCGCGGCCCTACCGCTGATGCCCGATTCGAGAACCACGTCGGCCTCGATCGTTGGATTGCCGCGCGAATCCAGGATTTCACGGGCGATGACGTCGACGATTGCGCTCATGCTCTGTTTCCGATGTTTGTCGTTGAATTTCTATGGGTCATTGCGCCAGCAGCGACGCTTCGGCGAAGCCGCTGCGCTTGACGGTCGCATCGAGTTCGGCCAGGGTCGTCAGCAATTCGCGCATGCGCTCGAGCGGCCACGCGTTCGGGCCGTCCGACGGCGCGTGCGCCGGGTCCGGATGCGTTTCCATGAATACGCCGGCGACGCCCGCGGCAACCGCGGCACGCGCCAGCACCGGCACGAACTCGCGCTGTCCGCCCGAGCTTGCCCCCTGCTCTCCGGGCAACTGCACCGAATGGGTCGCGTCGAACACGACCGGGCAGCCGGTCGCACGCATGATCGCCAGCGCCCGCATATCCGAGACCAGGTTGTGATAACCGAAGCTCGCGCCGCGCTCGCAAACGAGGATGTTGTCGCGCCCGCTGGCCTCGCGCGCCTTGGCGACGACGTTCTTCATGTCCTCGGGGGCGAGAAACTGGCCCTTCTTGATATTGACCGGCTTGCCCGCCGCCGCCACGGCGTGGATGAAATCGGTCTGACGACAAAGGAACGCCGGCGTCTGCAGCACATCGACGACCGCGGCGGCTTCGGCAATTTCGTCTTCGGCGTGCACGTCGGTCAGGACCGGCACGCCGATCTGCCGCCTGACCTCGCTCAGGATGCGCAAGCCTTCGTGCATGCCTACGCCTCGAAACGACTGCGACGAGCTGCGATTCGCCTTGTCGTATGACGATTTGAAAATGAATGGAACACCGAGGCTCGCGCAGATTTCCTTCAGCTGTCCCGCGACGTCGATCTGCAGTTGTTGCGACTCGACGACACATGGGCCGGCAATGAGGAACAGAGGCCGGGTCAGCCCGACCTCGAATCCGCACAGATTCACCGCAGAAGTCCTAGGCGACGAGCTGCGCGCGCGTGCGCGGCGTTTCGCTTTGCGCCAAGCGCTGCCGTTCGAGCGCCGCCTTGACGAAGGCGATGAACAGCGGGTGGCCGCGTCGCGGATTCGACGTGAATTCCGGATGGTACTGACAGCCGAAAAACCACGGATGGTCATCGAGCTCGATCATTTCGCACAAGTCGCCTGCGATCGGGCTTTTGGCGCGCGCCCCGACAACGAGGCCGGTCGCCTCCAGTCGCGGCAGGTAATGATTGTTGACTTCGTAACGGTGGCGATGACGTTCGGAGACCGTCGTCGCACCGTAAATTCGATGTGCGAGCGAGCCCGGCACCACCTCGCAGGGCTGCGCGCCGAGCCGCATCGTACCGCCGAGATCGGACTGCGCGCTGCGTTGCTCGATCGTGCCGTCACGATTCTGCCATTCGGTCACCAGTGCGACGACCGGGTGCGGCGTATCGGGGTCGAACTCGGTGCTGTTGGCGTCGGCGAGCCCTGCGCGGTGGCGAGCGTGCTCGATGACCGCGAGCTGCATGCCCAGGCAGATACCGAGATAAGGAATCTTGTTTTCGCGCGCGTAGCGAATCGCGCGGATCTTGCCTTCGACGCCGCGCTTGCCGAAGCCTCCGGGAACGAGTATCGCGTCCATGCCCTTCAGGCAATCGATGCCGTCGCGCTCGACCGCTTCCGAATCGACATAGTGGATGTCGACCCTGCTCCGCGCGTGGATGCCGGCATGCGTCAGCGCCTCGGACAGCGACTTGTACGATTCGGTCAGATCGACGTATTTGCCGACCATCGCGATGTTGACGCGGTGCTCGGGGTTCACCAGAGCGTCGACGAGCTTGGTCCAGACCGACAGGTCGGCCGGCTTCGGGCTGAGGTGAAGCTTGCGGCAGACGATCTCGTCCAGGCCTTCGGCGTGCAGCGCCGCCGGAATCTTGTAGATCGAATCGGTGTCGAGCGCCGGAATTACGGCCTCGGGCGGCACGTTGGTGAACAACGCAATCTTGCGCCGATCGCCCTCGGGCAGCGGCCGGTCGGCACGACATAGGACGACGTCGGGCTGGATGCCGATCTCGCGCAGCTCCTTGACCGAATGCTGCGTCGGCTTGGTCTTCATTTCACCGGCGGTCGCGATGAACGGCACCAGCGTCAGGTGGATATAGCAGACGTTTTCGCGGCCCAGGTTGATGCCGAGCTGGCGGATCGCCTCGAGAAAAGGCAGAGACTCGATGTCGCCGACGGTGCCGCCTACCTCGACGACCGCGACCTCCGCGTCCCCTGCGCCATTGGCGATCCAGCTCTGGATTTCGTCGGTGATGTGCGGGATCACCTGCACGGTTCCACCCAGGTAATCGCCGCGGCGCTCCTTTCGGATGACGCTCTCGTAGATCTGGCCGGTCGTGAAATTGTTGCGCTTGCCCATCCTGACGTCGGTGAAGCGCTCGTAGTGCCCGAGGTCCAGGTCGGTCTCGGCGCCGTCCTCGGTGACGAAGACCTCGCCGTGCTGGAACGGACTCATCGTGCCCGGATCGACGTTGATGTAGGGATCGAGCTTGAGATTGGTGACGCGGATGCCGCGGGAGGTGAGAATCGCGGCCAGCGACGCGGCGGCGATGCCCTTCCCCAAAGAGGAAACGACGCCACCGGTCACGAAAACGAACTTGGTCATAGACGACAAGTTCAGGAAATTCCCATTTTACCCGAATCGGTCGTCGCGTACAAACAACGTGCCCTCACCCGACAAGCCCGCGGCGCAACCGGTCGATCGTGCGCTCGCGGCCGACGAGCGCGAGGACCGCGTCGATCGGCGGGGTTTGCGGCTCGCCCGTGACGAGAGCCCGCACCGCCATCATCAGTTGCGAGGTCTTCAGTCCGCTCTTCGCCGCAACCGACTTGATTGCGCCACCGATCGCCTCACGGGTCCAGTCGAGCGACTCGAATACGGCGACCAAGTCCGGCAGCGCGGCCTTGACTGCATCGGTCATCAGTTCGGCGAATTGGGTCGGGACATTGCTCGCGTGTGTCGGTGCCGCATAGAAGTAGTGGGCGGCGTCGGCCATTTCCGTGAGCGTCGCAGTCCGCTCACGCAGCAGCGCGGCGACGCTCGCGGGCCCAGGACCTGCCGCGACGTCGAGTCCGGCGCGATCCAGAAACGGCCGCAGTCGGTCGCCAAGCTCGTCCTCGGGGAGCCGCTTGATGTGCTCGTGGTTCAGCCATCGCAGCTTGTCGGGGTCGAAGCGCCCCGGCGCCGACGAAAGATGCGCGAGGTCGAACCAGGCGACGAACTCCTCGCGCGAGAAGATTTCGGCGTCGCCGTGCGCCCAGCCCAGCCGCGCCAGGTAATTGACCATCGCCTCGGGCAGATAGCCGTCGTCGCGGTACTGCAGCACCCCGCGCGCGCCGTGCCGCTTCGACAGCTTGTCGCCCTCCGGCGTGAGCACCGTCGGCAGGTGCGCGAACACCGGCTCGGTGCCGCCGAGCGCACGGATCATGTTGATCTGGCGCGGCGTGTTGTTCACGTGATCGTCACCGCGGATGACGTGCGTGATCCGCATGTCCAGATCGTCGACGACGACGCAGAAATTGTAGGTCGGCGCGCCGTCGGAGCGCGCGATGATCAGATCGTCCAGCTCGTCGTTGGCGATTTCGATTCGGCCCTTGACCGCATCCTGCCAGGAAGACGATGCCGCCAAGCGGATTGCGGAAGCGTACGACCGGCGGGATGCCGGCCGGGGGCGCGGGCAGCGTCTTGCCGGGCTCTGGGCGCCAGCGTCGGTCGTAGCGCGGTTTTTCACCGCGGGCGAGCTGCGCGGCGCGTAAGGCGTCGAGCTCGTCCGGGGTTGCGTAGCAGTGATAGGCGGTGCCGGTAGCGAGCATCGCGGCGACGACGGCGCGATAACGATCCATCCTCTGCGTCTGATAGATCGGACCCTCGTCGTAATCGAGACCCAGCCAGGCCATGCTGTCGAGAATCGCCTGCACCGCTTCCTGCGTCGAGCGCTCAGCATCGGTATCCTCGATGCGCAGTATGAATGCGCCTGCGTGCTTTCGCGCATAAGCCCACGGGTAGAGCGCGGAGCGGATGTTGCCCAGATGCAGATACCCGGTCGGGCTCGGCGCAAAGCGGGTGCGGACGGGATGCATGTCGGCGTCCTAGCCGGTCGTGGGCTGCCAGCGCAGATCGAGTGTCGTCGGCGTCGCCGGATTCGGCGTCTCCGGCGCGATGTCCAGCGGCCCCGGCGTGTGGCCGTGCGGCCAGAAGCGCGCGACGCGGCGCGCTTCTGCCTCGTTGGCATTGATCGGAAAGGTGTCGTAGTTGCGTCCACCCGGGTGGGTGACATGATAGGTGCAGCCGCCGATCGCGCGCCCCGACCAGGTATCGACCAGATCGAAGATCAGCGGCGCTTGCACGCCGATGGTCGGATGCAGCGCCGACGGCGGGCTCCACGCCTTGAAGCGCACACCGGCAACGAATTCCCGCGGGATGTCCGTCGCGGTCAGCGGCAGCACGCGGCCGTTGCAGGTCAGCGCGTGCCGCCCCGCGGTCATTCCGCTGGCCTTGACCTGCAGGCGCTCGACCGACGAATCGACGTAGCGCGCCGTGCCGGTGCCGCTGATCTCTTCGCCGAGCACGTGCCAGGGCTCGATCGCTTGGCGCAATTCGATCGACACGCCGTCGTAGGCGACGACGCCGAAACGGGGAAAGCGAAACTCGACGAACGGCGCCAGCCACGACTCGGCGAAGCCGTAGCCGAAGGCGTTCAGCTCGCCGACGACGTCGCGCATGTCGGCCATCACGTAGTGCGGCAGCAGCCATCGATCGTGCAGCGCGGTGCCCCAGCGTACCAGCTTGCCGCGATACGGCTCCCGCCAGAATCGCGCGACCAGAGCCCGCAGCAACAGCATCTGCACGGCGCTCATGCGCGCGTGCGGCGGCATCTCGAATGCGCGGAATTCGAGCAGTCCCAGGCGTCCGGTCGGCGTGTCGGGCGAATACAGCTTGTCGATCGAGAACTCGGCACGATGCGTGTTGCCGGTCAGGTCGGTCAAGAGATGCCGCAGCGAGCGGTCGATCAGCCAGGGCAGCGATTCGTCCTTCTTGAACTCGTGTTTGCGCGCGAGCTGCTGAAACGCGATCTCCAGCTCGTAGAGACGGTCGTCGCGGGCTTCGTCGACCCGCGGCGCCTGACTGGTCGGCCCGACGAACATGCCCGAAAAAAGATACGAAAGCGCCGGATGGTTCTGCCAGTACGTGAGCAGGCTTTGCAGCAGGTCCGGGCGCCGCAGCAGCGGGCTGTCGGCCGGCGTCGCACCGCCCAGGGTGATGTGGTTGCCGCCGCCGGTCCCCATATGGCGGCCGTCGAGCATGAATTTCTCGGTCGCCAGGCGCGCCTGTCGCGCCTCCTCATAGAGCGCTTCGGTCGTCGCGACCAATTCATGCCACGACGCCGCCGGATGGACGTTGACCTCGATCACGCCGGGGTCGGGCGTGACTCCGAGCACGCGCAGGCGCGGATCGCGCGGCGGCGCGTAACCTTCGATGGCGACCGGGACGCGAATCGCACGCGCGGTGTTCTCGACGGCGGATAGCAGCTCGATATAGTCCTCGACGCGCTTCTGCGGCGGCATGAACACATACAGATGACCGTCGCGGACCTGGACGGTCAGCGCGGTCTTGATGACTTCGCGCGGCTTGGCGCCGCGCGTCCTGCCCCGTCCCGCCGCGCGCAACGGTCGCGCTGGCAGTACGCCGCGAGGCGCGAACGGGTCGACCGCGTGCTCGACCTCCTCCTCCTCCTCGGGCAACAGCTTCGGCAGCGACGCCAACGGCAGGCGCAGGCCCAGGGGCGAATCGCCCGCGACCGCGTACAGGCGCTCGCGCCGCAGCGGCCAGGGGCTCGTTTCCCAGTCTGCGCCTTCGCCGCGGCTCTTGTGCGGTGGCGTGGCCTTGAGCGGGAGGACGAACCCAGCCGGACGATCGAGTCCCGAGAGCAGCAGTCGCGCGAGGCGCGATCGCTCGGCCGGATTCGACAAGTCCGACTGAAGAGGATCGGCGTTGATCGGCAGCGCCGCCTCCTCGCCGAGCAGACGCGGCACGTCCTCGTACGCGGTCAATACCATCTCCGGCGGCAGCCCCAGCGCGACCGCGAGCGCACCGGTGAAGTCTCGCGCGGCGGAAAGATCGGCGCGGCCCGCGCCGCGCGTATCGGCAAGCAAGGACTCATCATTCCAGAGGGGAACGCCGTCGCTGCGCCAGTACGCCGCCAGCGCCCAGCGCGGCAGCGGCTCGCCCGGATACCATTTGCCGAGGCCCGTATGCACAAAGCCGCCGGGGGCGAAGCGCGCCTTCAGGCGCCGCAGCAGTATTTCGGCCAGCTCGCGCTTTTTGGTCCCCAGCGCGGCAATCGTCCACTCCTTGCCTTCCATGTCGTCGATCGAGACGAACGTGGGCTCGCCGCCTTGCGTCAGGCGCACATCGTGCGCGGCGAGATCGCGGTCGACCTCTTCTCCCAGCGCGTCGATCGCCATCCACTGCTGTTCGCTGTACGGCATTGTCACGCGCGGATCCTCGTGCGTGCGCGTCACTGTCATCACCACGTGGAGTTCGCTGCGGCACGGGTCGGTGTAGCCGACCACGGGCGCCGCGCTGCCCGGGTCCGCGGTGGACGCCAGCGGGATGTGTCCTTCGCCGGTCAAAAGTCCCGAGGTTGGATCGAGGCCGATCCAGCCGGCGCCCGGCAGATAGACCTCCGCCCACGCGTGCAGGTCGGTGAAGTCGCGCTCGGGACCGGCCGGTCCATCGAGCGCCTTCACGTCGGCGACGAGTTGGATCAGATACCCGGACGTGAAGCGCGCAGCGAGCCCCAGCCGACGCAGGATCTGCACCAGCAACCATCCGCTGTCGCGACACGATCCGCTGGCCTGCGCCAGCGTCTGCTCGGGCGTCTGCACGCCCGGCTCCATTCGCACCAGGTAACGGATCTCGCTCTTGATCTGCTGATTGAGCCGAACCAGCATCGGCACCGTCGCCTCGTCCGGCTTGACGCTTGCGCGAAACGCCGCGATCCAGGCTTCCAGCCGCGGTTCGGGCGGGTCCTTCTCCAGGAACGGAATCAACTCCTTGGCGAGCATTCCCGCGTACGCAAATGGAAAGTGCTCGGCATACGGCTCGACGAAGAAATCGAACGGATTGATCACCGTCATGTCGGCAGTGAGGTCGACGACGACCTCCAGCCGGTTCGCGCGCTCGGGAAAGACCAGCCGCGCCACCCAGTTGCCGTACGGATCCTGCTGCCAGTTGAGAAAATGCCGCGCCGGGTCGACCCGCAGCGAGTAGCCGACGATCGGGGTGCGGCAGTGCGGCGCCGGCCGCAGGCGCACCTCGTGCGGCGACAAATTGACGGACCGGTCGAACTCGTACGTCGTGCGGTGCTGCAGCGCTACGCGGATCGCCATCCGGATACGCCTCTCATGACCATTCCGGGTTCGGCAACTCGGCGAAAACGCGGCGGAGTCCTTCGCCCCACTGCGTGTGTATCATCTGGAAATAAGGGTCGGATTCCTCGATTCGCTTTTGCAGCTTGAGACGCAGGCTGTCGGTTTCGTATACGGCGAGATCTATCGGCAGACCGACCGAGATATTCGAGCGCATCGTCGAGTCGAACGACACGATCGTGCACTTGGTCGCCTCCTGCAGCGAGGTCGCGCGCGTGACGACGCGATCGATCACCGGCTTGCCGTATTTGCTTTCGCCGATCTGGAAATAGCAGGTGTCGGTGGTCGCCTCGATGAAATTCCCTTCGCTGTAGACCTCGAACAGCCGCGGCGACTCGCCGCGCA
Source organism: uncultured beta proteobacterium (assembly GCA_963776175.1). Lineage (GTDB taxonomy): Bacteria > Pseudomonadota > Gammaproteobacteria > Burkholderiales > Casimicrobiaceae > PALSA-1003. The sequence goes on from CAVZLP010000012.1 coordinate 38,725, forward strand.
CCTGGCCGCCGACGATGAAGGTCGCGTGCGAATCGATGTTGTTCTGCAGCAGGTACGGACCGTCGCGTGTCTTGACCTCCCGCAAGGCGTCGCCGACCAATCGGGCGACATCGAACATCGATGGGGCATTCCACAGCTGCAGTTGACCGTCGCCGGACCGCGCGCGTTGTTCCAGTATGTTAAGTGCGTTCTGCGTGATCGACAGATTGCCCGAAGACAGCGTGACCACGACCCGATCGCCTTCGCGGGCGAACACCCGCATCTTGGAAAAGCGCCCGATCTGGTCGACGCCGGCGTTCGTGCGCGAGTCCGCCGCGAAGATCATTCCGGCGTCGAGCGACATGGCAACGCAATAGGTCATGAACGGCCTGGCGCAATCGAGTGGGGGCGATTCTACCGGAAGCGAGCGGGCTAGAACGTCGGGACCAGGAACTGGCTGCTGATCTCCTTGCCCAGCTCGGAGATCCTATCGAGGAATTCCATCAGATATTCGTGCAGGCCGAACCGGATGATGTCGTCGGTGCGGGCGAAACGGAGCTTCGCATGCATCTCGCCGCTCGCACGCCTGACTTCGGCCGAGCTGTCGTCGCAAAGCACCGCCAGGGTCTCGTTGATGAAATTCATGCACGAATGCAGCGACCGGGGCATGTCCTGCCGCAGAATCAGCAGCTCGGCCACGCGGCGCGGCGTGATGACGTCGCTGTAGATCTTGCGGTAGGACTCGAAGCCCGACACCGACCGCAGCAGCGCGCCCCATTGGTAATAGTCGACCGCGCCGCCGACTTCCGCGGCCGAGGGCAGCAAGGTGTGGTACTTGACGTCCAGGATGCGGGCGGTGTTGTCGCCGCGCTCGATATGCGTGCCGAGCCGGATGAAATGGTAGCCTTCGTCGCGCAGCATCGTCCCGAAGGTCACGCCGCGGAACAGATGCGAGCGCATCTTGACCCACCCCAGAAATTCGGACACGCCGCTGCCCTGGATGTGATCGTAGTTCTGGCCGCGCATCTCCAGCCAGGCCGAATTGAGGTCTTCGTACATTTCGGACGTGATCGCGCCGCGCACCGCCCGCGCCGATTCGCGCGCGGCGCGCAGGCAGCAGAAGATCGACGAGGGATTGGCGGCGTCCAGGATCATGTAGCGCAGCACGTTCTCGGCCGAAAGCTGCGGAAAGCGCTCGTAGAACGCGGTGGCGAGGCCCGACGTGATCAACGGCACCGCCCAGGGCTCGGCCCAGGCCAGCCCCGGCTCGACGGCGTCGTACGGCAGGAGCGACATGCGGTAGGTCACGTCGAGCAGGCGCGCGGTGTTCTCGGTGCGCTCGATATGGCGCGCCATCCAGTAGAGCTCGTTGGCGGTGCGGCACAGCATCGGGTTGGCTTATCGTTCCGGTGCGCGCAGGTGATGGGGAGCGTCGACCGCGCGAAAGCGCTAGGCCGCCATCACCCAGGTGTCCTTGGTGCCGCCGCCCTGCGAGGAGTTGACGACCAGCGAACCCTCCCGCAGCGCGACCCGGGTCAAGCCTCCGGGCACCAGGCTCACCGTGCGGCCCGACAGCACGTAGGGCCGCAGGTCGATATGCCGCGGCGCGAGCCCCGACTCGGTGAATGTCGGACAGGTCGACAGGGACAACGTCGGCTGGGCGATGTATTTCGCGGGGCTCGCGACGATGCGAGCGCGAAACGCCTCGCGCTCGGCGGCGCTCGCCGCCGGCCCGACCAGCATGCCGTATCCGCCGGCCCCGTGGACTTCCTTGACCACCAGCTCCGCCAGGTGATCGAGGCAGTAGCGAAGATCATCGTCGCGATGCAGTTGCCAGGTCGGAACGTTCTTCAGTATCGGTTCCTCGGTCAGGTAAAAGCGGATCATGTCGGGTACGTACGGGTAGATCGACTTGTCGTCGGCAACGCCCGTGCCGATGGCATTCGCCAGCGTCACCTTGCCGGCCCGGTAGGCGGCGAAAAGCCCCGGCACGCCGAGGGTCGAATCGGCGCGAAACGCGCGCGGATCGAGGTAGTCGTCGTCGACTCTCCGGTAGAGGACGTGCACGCGCTGCGCACCCCGGGTCGTTCGCATGTACACCGCGTCGTTCTGCACCACCAGGTCCTGGCCCTCGACGAGTTCGACGCCCATCTGCTGCGCCAGAAAGGCATGCTCGAAATACGCCGAGTTGTAGGCGCCGGGCGTCAGCACGGCGACTTCGGGATGATCCTCGCTGGCGGGAGCCACCGCGTGCAAAGTCTCCAGCAACAGGTCGGGATAGTGCTCTACCGGCTTGATCGCCTGCGTGGCAAACAGTTCCGGAAAAAGCCGCATCATCATCTTGCGATTCTCGAGCATGTAGGACACGCCCGAGGGTACGCGCAGATTGTCCTCGAGCACGTAGTAATCGCCTTCGCCGGCGCGGATGATGTCGATGCCGGCAACGTGCGCATAGATGCCGCCCGGAACCTCCATGCCCTGCATTTCGCGCCGGTATTGCGCGTTGGACAGCACGCGCTCGGCCGGAATCACGCCGGCCTTGAGGATGCTCTGGCCGTGGTATATGTCGTGCAGGAACAGGTTGAGGGCTCGAACGCGTTGCTTGAGCCCCTGCTCGAGCGTCAGCCATTCGCCGGCCGGGATGATGCGCGGCACGATGTCGAACGGAATCAGGCGCTCGGTCCCCGCATCCTCGCCGTAAACCGCGAAGGTGATGCCCAGGCGATGGAAGGCGCCCTCGGCTTCCTTGCGCTTGCGTGCGATCCTGTCGGCCGACGTGCTCTCCAGCCAGTCCGAAAAAGCCCGGTACTGGGGGCGGATCGCCCCGCCCGTCGCGTGCATTTCGTCATAACAGAGACGGGACACAACAGGGTTATCGGTAGATATCGACTGTTTCTGCAAGACTTGAGCCAGCGGGAATTTTGCTTTTACGCCTATAAGCTTACCTAAATTCGACCCCGGACAGACGGTGGCCCCCCGCTTCCGGCCCGGAAATTTGCCTCCGGCCGGCGCAGTTTTTGTTCAGGACACGCCTGGACAAATCCCACCGCCGGTTTGACCCTCGCTCGACCCGCGTGCTTAAATACTCACTCCTGTCTGGGTTCGCGCGGGCGGTTAGCTCAGCGGTAGAGCATTGCCTTCACACGGCAGGGGTCACTGGTTCGATCCCAGTATCGCCCACCATGGAACCAAGGGGTTGCACGCAAGTGTAACCCCTATTTTTTTGGCCGGCTTTTTCGTGACACGCCACATCGCGGCAATTTTTGCATGGCATGTCGTGAAATCCGGCAGCGGGGTGCGACGATGATTGAAAATTCCGGCGACCTGCATGCGGTCGATGCGATGGTCTTCGACGCCTACGGAACGCTGTTCGACGTGCAGTCGGTGGCGTCGACCGCCGAAGCGCTCTTCCCCGGCCGCGGCGCGGCGCTTGCACAACTTTGGCGCGGCAAACAACTCGAGTACAGTTGGCTGCAGAGCCTGATGCAAAGTCCCACGCAGCCGCGCCAGGACTTTGCCGCAGTCACCGCGCATGCGCTCTCTTATGCGGCCGAGGCGCTGGCACTTCCGCTGTCTTCGCATGCGAGGCATCGCATGCTCGACGCCTACCTCGATCTGTCGCCGTTCCCCGACGCAGAACGCACCTTGGCGGCACTTGCGCCTCGCCCGCGACTGATCCTGTCCAATGGCACGCGCGCAATGCTCGAGCCCCTCGCTGCGGCGACCGGGCTAGCGCGCCATCTCGACAGCATACTGTCGGTCGACGATGCTGGTGTGTACAAACCGAGCCCGCGTGTCTATCAACTTGCCGTCGACGCCTTGAATCTCCCACCGATCCGCATCGGCTTCGTGTCGTCGAACGCGTGGGACGCGATCGGCGCCAAAGCATTCGGGTTCACGGTGTTCTGGATCAATCGCCTGGGCGCGCCGTTCGATCGGAACGGCCCGCGACCGGATTGCATGATCCGTACCCTGGCCGACTTGCCTGCACTGCTCGGCCGCGCGTAGCCTCGCCGCACGCGGGGCGGGCGTTGATCACGGGTCCGGAATCGGCCCGCGCGTGCTATGGCATGTACTGGCCGCCGTTGACCTCGATCACTTGTCCGGTGACGTAGCCGCTCATCGCGTCGGACGCGAGATAGATGAACGTCCCGGCGCATTCTTCGGCCGTGCCGAGTCGGTTCATCGGGATCGTCGCTTGCATCGCCTTCAGCTGCTCGGCGGTCGAGTAGCGCTCGTGGAAAGGCGTCGTGATGACGCCCGGCGACACGGCATTGACCCGGATCTTGTCGCCGACAAGCTCCTTCGCCCAACCCCTGGTCGCCGTCGAGACGAAGCCCTTCGCGCCGGCGTAGATGATCGCCCCGCCGCCGCCGCCGTGGCGGGCGGCGATCGAGCTGACGTTGATGATGTTGCCTCCCCCCTGCTTTCGCATTGCCGGCACGACCTCGTGCACGAACATCGCCACCTGGATGACGTTGAGGTCCAGCACCTGGTGCAGGTAGTCGTCGCTGTAATCTTCGATCTTGGTGCGACGGACCAGTCCGCCGGCGTTGTTGACCAGGACGTCGACGCGGCCGAAGCCGGCCAGCGCGTCGGCGACGATGCGCCTGACGTTGGAACTCTTGGTGACGTCGCCGCCGACCAGCAACGCTTCGCCGCCTGCCGCCTTGACTTCGCGCGCGACTGATTCCGCGGCTTCCCTGCTTGCGTTGTAGTGAACGACCACCTTGCTGCCCTGCGCTGCGAACGCGCGGGCCGCGGCTGCGCCGATGCCGGTGGATGCGCCGGTAATCAAGACGACCTTGTTCTTTAGGTCTGTGGACATCGTTGCTCCATCGTTGGTCGAGCGCAGCGGATTGTACTACTGCTGTGCGCGAGGGGACTCCGCGCGCTGCCGTCCTGCGCCCCGACTCGGTGCCGGCGCCGCCGCGGCAGCCTCTTTTGTCATCACCATTCATAAGCGTCGCGTATCGGCTGCCTAGCGTCGACTCGCCTCGCGCGATCCCCACGCGCTACGCGCGCGGGGCCCCTCGCTGCGGGCTCGCGCCGCGGCAGGCCGCAACCGCGTCGCGTATCGCCGCGATCGCCGCGGGACGGGGAAAGCTCTTGCGATGCGCCAGCGCTACGCGCCGCGACGGGACCGGCCGCGAAAACGGCACCGGTACGACCAGCCGGCTGTGGTATTTGGGGATCAACGCGTCGCGCGGCAGCACCGACACGCCGAGGCCCGAGGCGACCATGTTGCGAATGGTCTCCAGGGAATTGGTGCGCGTGACCGACGCACCGGAGCGATTGAGCTCAGGACACGAATCGAGCACTTGGTCGCGGAAGCAATGCCCGACATTGAGCAGGATCGCATGCTCGTTGGCGAGCTCGGACGGATCGATCGATTTGCGTCTGGCCCACGCGTGCTTTTCCGGCACGACGACCTGGAACGGCTCTTCATACAGAAAGTCGGTGGTGATTCCCGGGGGGTTGAACGGCAAGGCGATGATCGCGGCGTCGATGCGGCCCGCCCGCAGCGAGGTCTCCAGGTTTTCGGTAAGATTTTCCTCGATTTCCAGCGGCATTGCCGGCGCGCGCTCGTTCAGCGCGGGAATCAGGTCCGGCAGCAAGTAAGGCGCGACGGTGTAGATCACCCCGAGCCGGAACAAGCCGACCAGCTGGTTGCGCCCCGCCTGCGCGATGTCGCGGATGCGGGCCGCTTCCTCCAGGACCTTCTGCGCCTGCTCGACGATGCGTTCGCCCACCGGCGTGACCGTCACCTCGTTCTTGCCTCGCTCGAAAATCTGCGTGCCCAGCTCCTCCTCGAGCTTCTGGATCGCGACCGACAGCGCCGGCTGGCTGATGAAGCAATGCTGCGCTGCCCGCCCGAAATTGCGTTCCTGTGCAACGGCGACGATGTAGCGAAGCTCGTTGAAGGTCATCGCGTGCGCTTGAGATATTCGGCAAACGCCGAGCCGATTTCGGGGTGCTTGAGCGCCAGCTCAACCGTCGCCTCCAGGTAGCCGAGCTTATTGCCGCAGTCGTAGCGGCGGCCCTCGAATTCGAGCGCCAGCACCTTCTCGTCCTCGAGCAGCCGCGCGATGCCGTCGGTCAGCTGGATTTCGCCCCCGGCGCCGGCCGGCATCGTGCGCAGATGGTGAAAGATGCGCGGCGTCAGCACATAGCGGCCGACGACGCCCAGCGTCGATCTGGTCGTGCCGGGTGCAGGTTTTTCGACGATGCGAGAAACGCGGCCGACGCGATCGACCATGCCTTCGGTTTCGACGATGCCGTAACTGCTGACGTCGGTTGCGGGCACCGGCATCACGCCGATCACCGAGTATTGCTCGCGCTCGGCTATCTCGATCATCTGCCGCATGACCGGTACCGTGGAATCGATCAGGTCGTCGGCCAGGAGGACCGCGAACGCCTGGTCGCCGATCACCGGCTCGGCGCAAAGCACCGCGTGGCCCAATCCGAGCGCCTCGGTCTGGCGGATATAGATGCAGGTGATGCCGCTCGGCGTCGCAGACTGGACGGTTTCGAGCAACGCGGTCTTGTTACGCGCCGCCAGCTCGGTTTCCAGCTCATAAGCCTTGTCGAAATGATCTTCGATCGCGCGCTTGTTGCGCCCGGTGATGAAAATCATGTCGGTAATCCCCGCCGCCGCAGCCTCCTCGACCGCGTACTGGATCAGCGGCTTGTCGACCACCGGCAGCATTTCCTTCGGGCTCGCCTTGGTCACCGGCAGGAACCGCGTGCCGAGCCCGGCGACCGGGAAGACGGCCTTGGTTATTTTTCCGAACGCCATTTATCGCTTTCCTTCGGTGAGTTCCTTGAATCGCCGCTCGTCGAGCACTGGAACGTCCAGTTCGACGGCGCGATCGAGCTTGCTGCCCGGGTCGGCACCCGCGACGACATAGCTGGTCTTTTTCGACACGCTGCCCGCCACTTTGCCGCCGTGCGCCTCGATCAGCGCCTTGGCCTCGTCGCGCGACAACGTAGGCAGCGTTCCGGTAAGGACGAACACCAGACCGGCGAACTTGCCGGCCGGTGCGCGTTGCGGCACAGTTTCCGGCCAATGTACCCCGGCGGCGCGCAACTGGGCAATGACTTCGCGGTTGTGCGCTTCGGCGAAGAACTGACGAATGCTTTGCGCCAGCACCGGGCCGACGTCATTCACTTCCAGCAGCGCCGCCTCGTCGGCGCTCTCCAATGCATCGAGATTCCCGAAATGGCGCGCCAGGTCCTTGGCGGTCGCTTCGCCCACGTGACGGATGCCCAACGCGTATATGAACCGGGCAAGCGTCGTGCGGCGGCTCTTGTCGATCGCAGCGACGACATTGGCTGCGGACTTTTCCGCCATGCGCTCGAGCTCGGCCAGCGCCGCGACGCCCAGCTTGTAGATATCCGCTGGCGTGCGCACGATGTCGGCGTCGACCAGCTGTTCCACCAGCTTGTCGCCCAGGCCCTCGATGTCCATGGCGCGGCGGCCCGCAAAATGCAGCAGCGCCTGTTTGCGCTGCGCCGGACACACCAGGCCGCCCGAGCAGCGCGCGACGGCCTCGTCGGGCAGGCGTACGACAGCCGAGCCGCATTCTGGGCAGCGGGTGGGCATGGCGAATTGCCGTGTCCGGGCCGGGCGCTTCTCGGTGAGGACGCGCACGATTTCCGGAATGACATCTCCGGCGCGACGAACGATGACGGTGTCGCCGATGCGTACGTCCTTGCGCCGGATCTCGTCCTCGTTATGCAGGGTGGCATTGGTCACCGTGACGCCGCCGACGAAAACGGGCTTCAGCCGGGCGACCGGAGTCAATGCTCCGGTGCGTCCCGACCTGGACCTCGATGTCCAGAACCTCGGTCGACGCTTCCTCGGCGGGAAACTTGTGCGCGATGGCGAATCGCGGTGCGCGGGAGACGAATCCGAGGCGGAGCTGCTGCTGGAAATCATTGACCTTGTAAACGACGCCGTCAATCTCGAACGGCATGTCGCCGCGCCGCTCGCCGATCCGCCGGTAGTAGTCGAGCATGCCGTCGAGACCCTGCACGACCGCGCGTTCGCGGGTAACGGGGAAGCGAAGGTCCGAGAGCCATTTCATCAACGCGAAGTGCGTTCGCGGCGGCGCGATTCGGCCCCATTCGACCGCGCCCACGCCGTAGGCGAAAAATACCAGGGGCCTCTTCGCGGTGATCCGCGAATCGAGCTGGCGCAGGCTGCCGGCCGCGGCGTTGCGCGGATTCACGAAGACCTTCTCGCCGGCGGCCGTCTGCGCGGCATTCATTGCGGCGAAGTCGCGCCGCAGCATCAGGACTTCGCCGCGCACCTCGAGGTAGGGCGGAAAATCGCCGACGAGCCTCAACGGCAGCGCACGCACCGTCCGCAGGTTGGCGCTGACATTCTCGCCGCTGTAGCCGTCGCCGCGGGTGGCGCCGACGGTGAATATGCCATTCTCGTAGGACAAGCTGATGGCAAGGCCGTCGAACTTGGGCTCGGCCGCATACTCGATCCTATCGACTCCCAGCGCCTCGCGCGCGCGCCGGTCGAATGCCTCGACTTCGCTGTCGCTGAAAGCGTTGTTCAGCGACAGCATCGGCAGGCGGTGCGTGACCGGCTCGAATTCGCCCGCCGGCTCGGCGCCGACCCGCTGCGTAGGCGAATCGGGCGTGGCGATCGACGGATACTCGGTCTCGAGCGCCTGCAGCTCGCGAAACAACCGGTCGTACTCGGCATCGCTCACGGTAGGCGCATCGAGCACGTAATAGGCGTGGTTGTGTGCGTCGATCGCCGCTCGCAGCGCCGACGCACGCGCGGCGATCTTCGGGGGGACGGCGGCGTGCGCCGGCACGACGAGGTCTAGCCGAACAACCGCAGCGCGCGCGGGCCGCCGGGTTCGATGTTGGCTTCGCGCAGCGCCACGGCGGTGGCCTGCACTTCGGCGCGAATCGATGCCAGCGACGCGTCGTTCAGCGGCCGGCGATTGTCGTCGACCAGCACGCCCTCGAGCGTGTGCGCCATGCGCTTCGCCGCGAGCCGCATCTGATCGAAAACCCGTACCGGATCGGCTACGCGCGGCACGTCGAGCAGCAGCACGACGCCCGGCGTCGACAACTGCCGCAGGCTTTCGACCGTCAAGGGCTCCTGGCGATAGTTTTGCAGGCTGTACAAGGTCGCGCCGTTGTCGTCCTGCAGGAAATCGAAGCTGCCGCTGCTGTTAAGTCTGAAGCCCGCCGCCTCGGCGACGCCGCGCAGGCGCGTTCCGGCGATCTGGCCATGTTCGCTCTTGAGTATCGTCAAGCCGACCTGGACGTCGAGGTCGGCACAGAAGCGATCGAGCTCCTCGCCGCGCCCGGCCTCTGCGGAGGGATCGGGCAATGCAAACGCAGCCGGCAACGCTGCTCCTGCGCGCGCTACTTCGTGCAGGAATCGCTCGACGTCTTGTCGGGAGACCGCGCCCGCACGATTGGCGAGGAGCAAGCATGCGGCAAGCTCCTCCCAGGGTCCGCCTTGCGGGGATTCGATCGGCTGCCAGGGGAGATCGCGGCCCCGCCGGCCGAGCCAGCGGCTGGGCTTGGCGAATCCGGCGGCAAGCGCATCGGCCAGCATGTCGCCGCGCACCGGCCGCTGCGGCTCGAGATGCACGACGCACTCGATGTCCGCGTCCGGCGCCGTGCCGGGGCGTTCGGCGCGCGTCGCGGGCAGGACGTCCGGCAGCGGCTCGTCGAGCGGCTCGGAGGCCATCGGTGGCAGATCGTCGGGTTCCTCGCCCGTCTCGACCTCCGCGGTCGACGCCGCCATAGTCTGGGTGTGCAACTGCGGCTCGACGCGCTCGCGATCCAGAAGCACATCCGCCGGTTGACGAAACGCCGACTCGATGCGGCGGCGCGCCCGCCGCTCCTGCATCCAGTTGTAGAAAATGACGATGGCGACCAGCGCGACGCCGGCGGCGAGAAGGCCGAGGAACAGCGGATTCATGGCGAACACCGCGCGTGCCTACTGCGGCACCGTCTCCGCCAGCTCGAGCGCTTCGGCGATGTCGACTGCAACCACGCGCGACACGCCCGGATCGGCCATCGTGATTCCGATCAGCTGATTCGCCATCTCCATCGTGATCTTGTTGTGGCTGATGAAAACGAATTGCGTGACTTCGGCCATCGTCCGCACCAGCGCGCAAAACCGGTCGGTGTTCGGATCGTCGAGCGGCGCATCGACCTCGTCGAGCAGGCAGAAAGGGGCAGGATTGAGCTGGAACAGCGCGAACACGAGGGCGATCGCCGTCAGCGACTTTTCGCCTCCCGACAGCAGGTGAATCGACGTGTTGCGCTTGCCCGGCGGTTGGGCGACGACCTGCACGCCCGAATCCAGGATCTCCTCGCCGGTAAGCAAGAGCCTCGCCTGGCCGCCACCGAAGAGCGTCGGAAAGAGTTTGCCGAAGTTGACGTTGACCGTGTCGAAGGTCTGCTGCAGCAACGCGCGCGACTCGCGATCGATCTGCCGGATGGCGCTTTCCAGGGTCGTCATCGCTTCGGTGAGGTCCTGCGCCTGCGCATCCAGATAGCTCTTGCGCTCGCTCGCCTGCGCGAGCTCGTCGAGCGCGGCGAGATTGACGGCGCCCAGCCCGGCGATCGCCTGCGTCAATCTCTCGATCTCGGCAGGCAAGGTGCCGGCGCGGCCCCAGGCCTTGAGCCGCTCGGGCAAATCCGCGAGCTCGGCGTGCGCTTCGGCGAGCTGCTCGGCGTATTGCTGCCCGGACAGGAGAGCCGCCTGCTCCTTGAGTCGCACTTCCTCGATCCGGCTTCGCGCCGGTTCGAGCTTCTGATCGGCGGCAAGCCGCAGCTCATCGGCCGTGCGCAGCTCGGCGGCGATCGCCTCGAGCCGATCGCGCGCCGCGGCCAGCGCCTGCTCGGCGCCGCCGCGGGCCACGAGCTGCGCCTGAAGCGATTGCTCGACAGGCGTCCAGTCGATCTGCTCGACGTTCGGTCGCCAGTTGCGCCAGCAGCGCTTCCTGCTGCGCCACCTGGGCGGCGATCGCCTCGCGTCGCCGGGTCAGTTCGGCGATGCGCTCGCGGCACGAGCGCTCGGCGAATCCGGCTTCCTGCGCCGCCCGCTCCGCCACTCGCGCGCGCTCGCGTCCCTGCGCCAGGGCGACCTCGGCCTCGTTGCGTCCATGCCGCGCGCGCTCGCGCGCGGCCGTTTGCTCGCCGAGGCGGGTGCGGTGCACGGCGACTTCGGCGTCGATCGCCGCGATTGCATCGTGCTCGGCACGTTCCTCGACGGCGAGCGCAGCGAGATCGTCGGCGATTTGCGCCCGCCGGCGTTCTGCCGCTTCCGCCGCCTGCTTCAACTGCAACAGCTCCAGCTCCAGATCGTGGCAGCGCCGCTGCTGCGACGACAGTGCCATGCTTTCGCCGTGATATTCCTGCTGCCGTGCCTTGAGCTCGTTTTCGGCGCTCTCGCGCGCGCTCGCCGCGGCGGCGGTCGCAGCTCGCGCTGCGCCGATTGCATGGGCGAGCTCGGCGAGTTCGCGCTGGCGCGCCAGCACGCCGTGCAGGTCGCTGTCCGGCGCGAAAAAGCCAATCGACTGCACGGTCACGACGTGACCCGCCGGCGTGACGAAGGCCTCCCCGACAGCCAGAGACCCCCGATCGCGCAGCGCGGCAGCGAGGTCCTCGCGGCAGCGCATGCCGGCCAGCCAGTCGCCGAGCACACGGTCGAGCTCCGCTCCGGCTGCCTTGACCTTCGCGAGCAGCGCATCGCTGCGTGCGGGTCCGCCCTGCCCCGCAGGCCCCGGGGCATACGCCGCGATGCGGCCAGGCAGCGCGACGCCGCCACCCGCCCATCCGGCGGCGGCATCCAGCGCCGGCACTTGGAGCGCGTTCAGACGCTCCCGCAGAACGCCCTCGAGTGCGTCCTCCCAGCCGGGCTCGATGTCGATCTGCTGCCACAGCCGGCGAGCATGATCGAGCCCGCGCGAGGCAAGCCATGCCGACGCGTCCTTGCCACTGCCGATCTTCGCCTGCAACGCCGCCAGCGCCTGCGCGCGCGCCTCGCGCTCGGCCAGCCCGCTGCTCGTGACCTGCCATTCGTCGCCGGCGGCGCGATGGCGTTCCTGCAGTGCCTGGACGACCTCGTTGAGTGCTGCGAGGCTCTCCTCGCGGCCGGCCAGGTCAGTGCCTTCCTGCTCGAGTTGGTCGGCGACGAGCGCAATCTGTCCGTTGACCGGGGCGGCAAGCTCGCGCGTCTCGGCATCGAGCCGTTCCCGACGCTGCGCCAGCGCGCCGAGAAGTTTCGCGGCACTCTCGCGCCGCGTGGCAGCTACCTGGATCGCCTGCTCGATCTCGATTTCGCGCTGCTGGATCTCGGCCAGCACGCGCGACGCATCGGCGACCGCCGTCTCGAGCGCGGGCAGCGCCGCCGCAGCGGCGCGCTCCTCTTCTCCAGCGGCCTCCCGACGCGCCAGCGCGGCTTCGGCCTCGCGCTCGCCGGCGCGGGCATCGGATGCGATCGCCCCGAGCTGTGCGGTGAAGGCGCCGATCTGCTCGGTGATCTGCGCGACCTGCTGCGAGAGACGCCCTTCGCTTTCGCGTGCGAACTGCAACTGCTGTTCGAGCCGGGTGACCTCGGCATTTGCGGCGTAGAAGGCTCCCTGCCGCTCGTGCAATTCGTCGCCGGCCTTGAAGTGCTCGGCGCGCAGGGTCTCAAGCCGGTTTTCGGCGGCACGCAAGTCGGCCTGCAGAGCTTCGAAGCCGGCGGTCAGATTGGCGATCTCGGTCGAATGCCGCTCGCGCAACCGCACCGCGTCCTGCTGCTTGGCGTACCAGAGCATGTGCTGCGACTGCCGGAGGCCTGCTTCGAGCTCGCGGTATTCGGTCGCGACCTTCGCCTGCGCATCGAGCCTCGCGATTTGCGCTCCCAACTCACCGCGGATGTCCTCGACGCGGGACAGGTTCTCGCGGGTATCGGCCAGCCGGGCTTCGGTTTCCTTGCGCCGCTCCTTGTACTTCGATACGCCGGCGGCTTCCTCGAGGAAAATGCGGAGCTCTTCGGGCTTGGCTTCGATCACGCGCGAGATCATTCCCTGCTCGATGATTGCGTACGCGCGCGGGCCGAGGCCGGTGCCGAGGAACAGGTCGTGTATGTCGCGGCGGCGGACCGGGATGTTATTGATGTAATAGGTCGAGTCGCCTTCGCGCGTCAGGACACGCTTGATCGACAGCTCGCTGTATTGGCCCCACTGGCCGCCGATTCGCCCCTGGCTATTGTCGAAGAACAGCTCGACCGAGGCGCGGCCGACCGGCTTGCGCTCGCCCGCGCCGTTGAAAATAACGTCCTGCATCGATTCGCCGCGCAACGCGGAAGCCTTGGACTCGCCGAGCACCCAGCGCACCGCATCGATCACGTTGGACTTGCCGCAGCCGTTCGGACCGACGATGCCGACGAGCTGGCCGGGTGTCGCGATGGCGGTTGGATCGACGAAAGACTTGAAGCCGGCGAGCTTGATTTGTGTGAGGCGCAATTCGAGTTCTTCTGGACTTGCGCGGCGCGGCCCTGGTCAAGGGGCGCCGCCGGGTTGAGCGAAAGACGGGTCAGCTTCTCCGGCACCGGCGTCCGGCGGCTCTCTCGCCCCGATGCCGCGAACAAGGCCGGATTATAGCCGATTCGCGCCGGGACCTTGGGCCCGCCACACGCCGCCTATGCAGCGTCGAGGACCGGCGCAAGACGCCCTTCTTCGACGGCGTGACAGGCTGCCACGGCGGTGGCGCCGGGAGGCGTGGGAGCGCGCTTCAATTCCGGCGTCTCGACCCGACAGCGCTCGTTCGCATAAGGACAGCGCGGATGGAAGGCGCATCCGGACGGAGGTTCCAACGGGTTGGGCACTTCGCCTGCGACCGCCGTGCGCGGCTTGCCCGTCAGTGACAGGTCCGGCACGGCGGCCAGCAGCATGCGCGTATACGGATGCTGCGGCGAGGCGAACAGCTCTCGGGTCGGGGCCATCTCGACGATGCGCCCCAGATACATGACGCCGACCCGATCGGCAACGTGATGCACGACGGCGAGGTTGTGCGAAATGAAAAGATACGTGAGCCCGAGCTCGCGTTGCAGCCTGCGCATCAGGTTCAGCACCTGCGCCTGCACCGAGACATCCAGCGCGGAAGTCGGCTCGTCGCAGACGAGGAAGGCAGGGTTGGTTGCGAGTGCGCGGGCGATCGAGACGCGCTGCCGTTGGCCGCCCGAGAACTGATGCGGATATTTGCTGCCGTCCGCCCCGGCGAGGCCGACTTGCTCGAGCAGCGCGGTCACCCGCACCTCGACCTCGCGCGGCGTTTGCGCAATACCGTGCGCGCGTATCGGCTCGGCGACGATGTCGGCCACGCGCCAGCGTGGATTGAGACTGGCGTAGGGATCCTGGAAGATCATCTGCATGGTTCGACGCAGGGCGAGCTCGGCATCGGCGAAATCGATGCGCCGGCCCGCGAACCGGATTTCGCCCCGCGTCGGCCGGTACAGGCCGACGATCAGCCGCGCGATCGTCGACTTGCCGCAGCCCGACTCCCCCACCAGCCCCAAAGTTTCACCCTTGTCTATCGTCAGGCTGACTCCATCGACCGCCTTGAGAATCTGCCGCGACTTGCCTTCGATCAGCCGGTTGAGCCATGGCGGCGAAACGTCGAAATAGCGCGCGACGTCGATCAGCTCGAGCAGCGGCGCGCTCATGCGACGCTCGCCGGCGCTCGCGTGCAGCCAGCACGCCGCCAGGCTGGTGCCGGCGCTCATCAGTTCGGGCCGCTCGACGCGGCAGCGATCGAAGGCGTACGCGCAGCGCGGATTGAACGGGCAGCCGGATGGTATCGCCGTCAGGCGCGGCATCGCACCGTCGATCTGGGCCAGCTGCTCGCGCTCGTCGACGATCGACGGAATCGACCCCATCAGCCCTCGCGTGTACGGATGCTGCGGCTGATGGATGACATCGCCGACCGGGCCGATCTCGACTATCCGGCCGGCGTACATCACGGCCACCCGATCGGCGGTTTCGGCGATCACACCCATGTCGTGAGTGATCAGCATCACGGCCGTACCGTGGTCACGGCACAGCCTCTTCAGCAGAGCGATGATCTGTGCCTGGATCGACACATCGAGTGCCGTCGTCGGCTCGTCGGCGATGATGAGCTTGGGTTTCGCCGCGAGCGCCAGCGCTATCACGACGCGCTGCCGCATGCCCCCGGAAAACTGGTGTGGGTAATGGTCGATGCGTCGCTGCGGCGCGGAGATGCCGACCTCCGCGAGGAGGTCCAGCGCGCGTCGCCGGGCCTGCGCCGCCGACATGTCGAGGTGCGTGGTGATCGTCTCGACGATTTGCCTCCCGATCGTATATAGCGGATTGAGCGAAGTCAGCGGATCCTGGAAGACCGCGCCGATCTCGCGGCCGCGAACGCGACGCATCGCCTCGGCGGGCAGATTGTCGATGCGCCGGCCGTCGAGCACGACCCGGCCGGCGCCGATCCGGCCCGGCGGATCGATCAGCCCGATAATCGCTGCGCCGGTCAACGACTTGCCCGCGCCGGATTCGCCGACTACGCCGAGAATCTCGCCCGGCGCGAGTGAAAAGGAAACGTCATCGACCGCGACCAGCAAACCGCGGCGCGTCGGGAATTCGACGCGAAGGCCCTCGACCGAGAGCAGCGGCCGCACGCCGCTCACGCGACTGGTTGATGCATTGCCTGCCTCCTTGTCCGGATCGCGAGGCTTCGGGAATCCGGATCCGCCGGGCATCGTCTACTGCAGTCTCGGATTGAGCGCGTCGCGCAGCCAGTCGCCGAGCAGATTGATGGCGAGCACCATGATCACCAGCGCCGCTCCCGGAAAGATGGTTATCCACCATTCGCCGGAGAACAGGAAGTCGTTGCCGATGCGTATCAGCGTACCCAGCGACGGCTGTGTGGGCGGCACGCCTACGCCGAGAAACGACAACGTCGCCTCGGTGATGATCGCAGTCGCGATATTGATCGTGGCGAGCACGAGCACCGGTCCCATCACATTTGGCAGCAGGTGGCGCCGCATGATGCCGAACGGGCGTATGCCGATGACGCGGGCGGCCTGGACGTATTCCTTGTTCTTCTCGACCAGCGTCGATCCACGCACCGTGCGTGCGTACTGCACCCAGTTCGATATGCCGATGGCGAAAATCAGCACGAACAGCGCAACCGGCCCCTGCGCATCGCGGGGAAGAACGGCGCGGGCGACGCCGTCGATAAGAAGCGCGATCAAGATGGCGGGAAACGAAAGCTGCACGTCCGCAATCCGCATGATGAAGGCGTCGAGCTTGCCGCCGACGTACCCAGCGACCAGGCCGAGACTGACGCCAAGCACCATCGCGAAGATCACCGAGGCAAGACCGACCAGCAGCGAGATCCGCGCGCCGAACATGATCGCCGACAGCACGTCGCGGCCCTGGTCGTCGGTGCCGAGCAGGTAGCCGGCCTTGGCGCCTGCCATGCCCTGTGGCGGTGACAGCGCATCGAGCAGGTTGAGCGTGGCCAGGTCGAACGGGTTGTGCGGCGCCACCCAGGGCGCGAACAACGCCGCGCCCAGGCATAGCGCCAGCACCCCCGCCGAAACCATCGCGACCGGCGAGTGGCGAAAACTGTACGCCAGGTCGCTATCGCGCCAGCGCGCCAGCCGCGATGCGCGAACCGTTGCGGCGGTAGTCATGGCTCCGGCGTCGGCGCGAGCGTCCGTGTCATTTGACGACCGTCCACTTGAGCAGGTTGACGTTGTCCGCAAGCTGCACAAGCTCGATATTCTTCTTGGTCGCCCAGGCGAGCGCCTGCTGGTGCAAGGGCAGCGTACCGAATTCGTCGCCGTGGATCTTGAACAACTCGGCGATCATCGCATTGCGCTTGTTCTCGTCGAGCTCGCTCGCGATTTCCTTGCCCAGTTCGTCGACACGCTTGTTGCTGTAGCTGCCCAGATTGAACAACCCCTGGCCGTTCGCGGCGGGCGTCATCAGCAGCGCGAAGATGGCGTTCTGCGCATCGTAGGAGTCGGGCGTCCAGCCGAGCATGTAGAACGAAGTATTGCGCGACAATATCTTCGGAAAATAGGTGACCTTGGTCTCGGCCATCAGATTAACCTTGACCCCGATCTGTGCCAGCATCGCGGAAATCGCCTGGCAGATCGCGGCGTCGTTGACGTATCGATCGTTCGGGCAATTCATGCCCACCTCGAAGCCGTCCGGATACCCGGCCTCGGTCAGGAGCTTCTTGGCGGCTGCCGGATCATGCGGCAAGCGCTTGTTCATCGCCGGAACGAATCCGCGGATTCCGGGCGCGATCATCAGGTTGGTCGGCGTCGACGCGCCGCGCATGATGCGGCTCTTGATCGCCTCCATGTCGATGGCCTGATAGAACGCCTGGCGCACGCGCTTGTCCTTGAACGGGTTCTTGCCCTTGACGTTCGAATAGAGGAGCTCGTCTCGCGCCTGGTCCATGCCCAGGAAGATGGTGCGCAGCTCGGGACCCTGCAACACGTTGAGGCCGGAAGCAGCCTTCAGCTTGTCGATGTCCTGCAACGGCACCGGCTCCATCATGTCGATGTCGCCCGAAATCAGGGCGGCGACTCGGGTGGCGTCGTTCTTGATCGGCGTGAATATCGCCTCGGTGACGTTGCTCTCGACCTTTTCCCAGTAACCCGGATAGTTGACGAAAACGGTGCGCACGCCGGGCTCGCGCGACTTCAGCATGAATGGCCCGGTGCCGTTGGCGAGCAAGGTGGCTGCGTTCTCCTTGCCCTTGCGCACGTCGACCGGCGCCGTGGCATTGTTCTTCTCGCACCACGCCTTGCTCATGATGTACCAGGTGTTGATCGTGTCGGGCAGGATCGGAAACGGATCGTTGGTGACGAAGTCCACCGTGTAGTCGTCGATCTTCCTGATCTCCTTGACCGGGGCAACCTTGGTCTTCATGTCCGAGCCGTCCGACCTTCGACCGCTCGTAGGAGAAAATGACGTCGTCGGCAGTGAACGGCGTGCCGTCGTGAAACTTGACGTTGCGGCGCAGGTTGAAGCGCCATACGGTCGGCGCGGTCTGCTTCCACGAGGTCGCGAGCAGCGGAATAAGCTCGAGCTTCTTGCCGCGGCCGACCAGCGGTTCGTAGATGTTGCCGAGCAGCGAAAGCTGCAGCGACTCGTTGAGCGAATGCGGATCCATCGAGGTCGCATCGCCCTGATCGGCAAACTTGTAGGTCGCGGCATGCGCCGCAACGGCGAGCCCTCCGGCGAGGACCAGCGCGAGCAAGGCGTTCAGCGTACGTCGGGCAATCGGACTCATCGTCATTTCCTCCAGGAGCGCCGCAAGGCGTGTGCTTTCAGACGCTGGCCGACGCCCGGGCAAGCCGTCCGATCGCGACGCGGCAGGCGTCGACCGCCTGCGCGTGGACCTGGGCTTTCCAGTCGTCGGTATCGATATAGAAGACGTCGCGGATCGCACGCTTGATTTCAGCACGCAGCAGGCGCGACGCTTCCGGATGATTGTGGAGCCAGTGCTCGGCGCGAAGCGCCTGCAGCACCTGTTCGATCGGGCACGTGCCGTACTCGAGCGCAATGCCGGCAAACTCGGCGTGCGGGCATTCGTCATGCGCCGCGTAGCCGTTGACGCCGGTCAGCGACGCCGACGTCGACGTGCCATCGAAATACGAGGTCACCTCGTCGCCCCACCACGCCTTGGTGCGGGCAATGTCGGCCGCGACGTTGCCGGCGGCGTAGATCTTCTCGCCGTGTCCGCGCGGTCCCAGCCCGGTATGAAAATCGATCCAGCCCAATGCGCTGCGGCTCGCCGCGTGCTCGCGCAGTATGGCGCGCAACACGCGGTTGCTCCAGGCGGGAGCGGCTCCGCCATAGAACATGCCGTCGGCGAAACGGTATTGGCCGCCGCTGACGGCCGCCTGGTATGCGGCCGGCCCGTGGGCGGCGACCCAGGCGCCCAGCCGCCGCTCGCTGTCGACTGGCGGCGGCCACGATTCCGGGAGCAACAGCGAATGGATTTCGCCGTATGCCGCATTGACCGGCAGCGGCGCTCTGAAATCGATGAAATTGCGGTTGAGGTCGGCGTTGTCCTCGTTGACCCGGCGTAGATGCGAAAAGCCATAGGGGTTCAGCGCATGCAGCATCAGCGCGCGAACGCCCGCGCGGTCGACGTCGGCGCGGAATTCGTCGTCGCGAAGCAGTGCGACCTGGCAGCCGGAACCGCAAAATCCTTCGGCCCCATGCGTGCCCGAAATGATCAGCAGCAGACCCGGCGCGTCGGGTTCGCCGAGGGTCGCCAGGTCGATCGACAATTCCTCGCCCTCTGCGCCGCGGGCGGTCGGATGCACGTGGCGGACAACGCCCGCGCCCGCGGCCTCCGCAGCCGCCAGAAACTTGGCGCGCGCTTCACCGTAGCTTGCCGCGAAATGCGCCGCCGGGTTCATTTCGACGATGTCGCGCCCTTCAGCGGCAACGCCGCCTCGGCCAACGCGGCGAGATAGCCGGCGCCGACCGGTATGACGTCATCGTTGAAGTCGTAGCGCGTGTTGTGCAGGAAGCAGCCGCCTTCGGCGCCGCCCTGCCCCAGCCGCGCATACGCGCCGGGCCGCTGTTGCAGCATGAAGGAAAAATCCTCCGAGCCCATCGACGGTTCGAGATCGCGCACGACGTTCTCGGAGCCGACCAGCGCATCGGCTACCCGCGCGGCGAACTCAGCCTCGCGCGTGGTGTTGACGGTGGCGGGATAGACGCGCTCATACTTGAGCGTCGCGGTCGCTCCGAACGCGGCGGCGATCGAATGCACGAGTTCGGCAAGCCTGTGCTCGATGTGGTCTTGCGTCCTGGCGCTGAAGGTGCGCACCGTCCCGACCAGGCGCGCCTCGCGCGGCACCACGCTCATCGCCGCGAGATTGCCGGCATGCATCGCGCACAGGCTTACGACGGCAGTATCGATCGGGCTTACGTTGCGCGCGACGATCGACTGCGCGGCGGTAATGATGTGTCCGGCGACGAGCACGGGATCGACGGTCAGATGCGGATGCGCGCCGTGCCCGCCGCGACCTTCGATATGGATCTCGATGCGATCGGCGGCAGCCATCATCGGTCCCGGACGCACGGCGATCTGTCCCGGCGGCAGCCCCGGCCAGTTGTGCAGCGCGTAGATTTCGTCGGCGGGAAAGCGCTCGAACAACCCGTCGTCGATCATCGCCTTACCCCCGGCAAAGCCCTCTTCGCCGGGCTGGAAGATCAGATAGACGGTGCCGTCGAAGTTGCGCACGCGCGAGAGATAGCGCGGCCGCGCCGAGCAGCATCGTCGTGTGGCCGTCGTGCCCGCACCCGTGCATCCGTCCCTTGAAGCGCGAGACGTGCGCGAACTCGTTCTCCTCGTGCATCGGCAGCGCGTCCATGTCGGCACGCAGCCCGATCGCGCGGCCGCTTTCCTGACGCGTACCGCGGATCACCGCGACGATCCCGGTCTTGCCTATGCCGCGGTGATGCTCGACGCCGAGCGCGTCGAGCTCGCGCGCGACGACCTCGGCGGTGCGATGCTCCTCGAACCCAAGCTCGGGATGCGCGTGCAAGTCGCGCCGCAGCGCGGTCAGCGCGGCATGCTCGTTGCGGACGAACTCGACGGGATTCATGCAGGTGCTCCAGCGGCCCTCCGGCGACCCTGTGGCGCCTCATTGCGCCGCCGCCAGGCGTTCGATGCGCAATCTCGGATCGACCGCATAATACAGCAGATCGACGACCAGATTGATCAGCACGAACACCAATGCGATAAAGCACAGGTAGGCCGCCATCACCGGCACGTCGGCGAAGCTGACGGCCTGAATGAACAGCAGTCCCATGCCCGGCCACTGGAACACCGTTTCGGTGATGATCGCGAACGCGATGATCGCGCCGAGCTGCAATCCCGTGATCGTGATGACCGGAACCAGCGTGTTCTTCAGCGCGTGACCGAAATGCACGGTGCGGTCGGTCAAGCCCCGCGCCCGCGCGAACTTGATGTAGTCGGTGCGCAGCACCTCGAGCATCTCGGCTCGCACCAGCCGCATGATCAGCGTCATCTGGAACAGCGACAGCGTGATCGCCGGCAGGATCAGCGCCTTGAGCCCGCTTTTGGTCAGGAAGCCGGTCGTCCACCAACCCAGTGCCACGGTGTCGCCGCGACCGAATGAAGGCAGCCAGCCCAACACCACGGCGAACACGAGGATCAGCAGGATGCCGATCAGGAAAGTGGGCAGCGATACGCCGATGAGCGAGATTGCCAAGAGCACTTGCGACAGCCACGAGTCGCGCCTGAGCGCCGTGTACACACCGGCGGGGACGCCGAGGACCAGCGCCAGCAGGGCCGCGACAAAGGCGAGTTCCAGCGTCGCCGGCAGGCGCTCCTTGAGCAGGGTCGACACCTTGCGTCCCTGGCGCAGCGACAGCCCGAAGTCTCCCTGGACCGCCCGGCCGACGAAACGGCCGAACTGCACATAGAAAGGCAGGTCGAGCCCGAGATCGGCGCGGAGCCTCGCGCGCTCTTCCTGCGTCGCATCCTGCCCGACCATGAACGTCACCGGGTCGCCGGTGAAGTTGAACAGGCCGAACGCGATGAACGCGACCACCGCCATGACGGCGACCGATTGGAGGATGCGGCGGATGATGAAGGCAAGCACGGAAAAGCGGCTGCGCTCGCGCGCTGGCAGCGAAAGACCGCCTCGCGACGCGAAGCCGATGATGCCTAAAGCCCTGGGCAAGGTCAATCCGGCGCGAGCTGTTGCCGTTGCAGCGAACGGGCGAACACCGCCCTAGCGATCGATCTCGGCCGCGCGATGGCAGGCGACCAGCACCTCGCCCCGACGTTCGAGCAACGGAACCTCGACCCGACAGCGCTCGATCGCATACGGGCAACGCTTGTGGAACGCGCAGCCCGGCAGTTGCGACAGCGGCGACGGCGGCTCGCCTCGAATCGCCGCGCGCTCGCGATGTGGATCTGCCGCCGCTCCCGCGACGGCGGTCCTCGTCCGCGACGCATCGCGGCGCAGGCGCGGCGTGCTCGCCAGCAGCGAGCGCGTGTACGGGTGCGCCGGCCGCGCGAACACTTCGACCTTCGACCCGTATTCGACGATCTTGCCCAGGTACATCACCGCGATCGCATCGGCGATGTGGCGCACGACCTGCAGGTTGTGCGAAATGAAAAGATAGGCGATGCCCAGTTCCTGCTGCAGATCCATCATCAGGTTGAGCACCTGGGCCTGGATCGAGACGTCCAGCGCGGAGACCGGCTCATCGGCGACGACCAGCTTGGGATGCAGCATCAGCGCACGGGCCACCGCGATCCGCTGGCGCTGCCCGCCGGAAAACATGTGCGGATAGCGTCGATAGTGCTCGGGCCGCAATCCGACCTTCGCCATCATCGCCCGCGCCGCGGCGCGACGCGCGACCGTGCCGAGTCCGGCGTTGATAACCAGCGGTTCCTCGAGCAGGGTTCCGACTTTCTTGCGCGGATTGAGCGACGCGTACGGGTTCTGGAACACCATCTGCACGGTCGGGCGCAGCCGCTTCAAAGTCGCCTTGTCGGCATCGACGACGTCGACGCCGTCGAGCATCAACTCGCCCGACGTCGGCCGCTCGATCATCGTAACCTGGCGGGCCAGCGTCGACTTGCCGCAGCCCGATTCGCCGACGACGGCGAGCGTTTCCCCGGCGCGCACGGTGAACGAGACGCCGTCGAGCGCGCGCACGACGGCCTTGGCGCGGAACGGGCCACGCGATACGGTGTAATGGCGGGTCAGCCCATCGGCCTTAAGCAGCGGCGCGGCGGCATTCATCGGCTGCTGCCGGCCACGGTGTCAGCCGCCGCTTCTTCGGCCCAGCCATGCGTTGGCCGTCCGGCAGGATCGAGCGCGAAATGACAGCGAACCTTGCGTCCCGGGGCTCCGGCAAGCGGCGGCCGGTCGACCCGGCAGCGCGGCGAGCGCAAAATCGCAGCGCGGCGACAACAGGCAACCCGCGGGCCGGTCGTACTGACCGGGCACGACGCCCCGGATCGCCTTCAGGCGCGTACGGTCGAGGTTGTGCTCGGGCAGCGCGTCGAGCAGCGCCTTGGTGTACGGATGCCGCGGTGTATCGAAGATTTCCGGCACCGGGCCGGTCTCCACCTGCTCGCCGGCATACATGACGACGACGCGTTGCGCGGTTTCGGCCACGACGGCGAGATCGTGGGTGATCAGGAGCAAGGCCATGCCACGCTCCTGTTGCAGGCGCAGCAGCAGATCGAGGACCTGCGCCTGGACGGTCACGTCGAGCGCGGTCGTCGGCTCGTCGGCGATGAGCAGCCGCGGATTGCACGCGATCGCCATCGCAATCATCACCCGCTGCGCCATGCCGCCGGAGAGCTGATGCGGAAAGGCGGCAAGCCGCGCCGCAGGGTCGGGAATCTCTACCTGTTGCAGCAGTTGCAGCGCCCGCGCACGGCGAAGCCTCGCACTGCCACGCTCTTCGGCGGTGCCGTGCATGCGCAAGGTTTCGGTCAACTGAAAGGCAACGGTAAAGCAGGGATTGAGGCTCGCCAGCGGATCCTGGAAGATCATCGCGATGTCCTTGCCGGTCAGCGCCCTGCGCTCCGTCGCGGACAGCGACAAGAGCTCGCGGCCGGCGAATTCCATGCGCCGCGCGCGCACGCGCCCCGGAAAGTCGACCAGGCCCATCAACGCCAGCGCGGTAATGCTCTTGCCCGAGCCTGATTCGCCGACGCATCCGACGACTTCGCCGGCATCGATCGTCAGATCGAGGTCATCGACCGCGGTCAGCGGCGCGTCGACGGCTGCCGAATTCGACCGTCAGGCCTTCGATCTCGAGCAATGCCATGCGTTTTCGCCGCTATAGTTTGAGCTTCGGATCGAGCGCATCGCGCAGGCCGTCGCCCATCAGGTTGAACGCCAGCACCGTCACCAGGATCGCGAGGCCGGGAAAGGTCACGACCCACGACGCCCGCTGGATGAATTCCAGCGCATCCGCCAGCATCGATCCCCACTCCGGCGTCGGCGGCTGCGCGCCCAGGCCGAGGAAACCGAGCGCGGCGGCGTCGAGGATGGCGTTGGAGAAACCGAGCGTCGCCTGCACGATCAGCGGTGCGGCGCAATTGGGCAGGATGGTGTTGAACATCAGCCGCAGCGGCCCGGCACCGGCGATCCGTGACGACGCCACGTATTCCTTGGCGGCTTCGGCGATCACCGCGGCCCGCGTCAGCCGAACGTAATGCGGCAGCAGCACGATGGCGATCGCATACATCGCGTTGATCAGGCCCGGCCCGAGGATGGCCACGACCGCGATCGCCAACAGCAGGCTCGGCAGCGACAGCATCACGTCCATCAGACGCATGATCGTCGTCTCGACCAGCCCTCGGAAATAGCCGGCGACGAGTCCCAGCACGACGCCCAGCGACAGCGAGATCGCCACCGAAATCACGCCGATCAAAAGCGACAGCCGGGTGCCATGAATCAGCCTCGAGAGGATGTCGCGTCCGACCGGATCGGTGCCGAGGAGAAAGCGTGTGCTGCCGCCGTCGTGCCATACCGGGGGCGCCAGCGTGAATTCCCGGAACTGCTCGTTCGGTGAGTACGGCGCGATCACGTTGGCGCCGATCGCCAGCACGACCAGCACGACGATCAGCGCGAGGCCGATCACCGCACCGCGGCTTTGCCTGTACGCCTGCCAGAATTCGCGCAGCGTGCCGGGCACGGCGGGCGATACATCGGCGGCGACGGCGATGACTTCGCTCATCGGCGGCTCACGCGTGCCGTATCCGCGGATTGATCACGCCGTAGAGGAGATCGACGATCAGGTTGACGCTGATCACGATAGTCGCGATCAGCAGGATGCCGCCCTGCACGACCGGGTAGTCGCGCGACTGCACCCCGTGCACCAGCCAGTTGCCGACGCCGGGCCAGGAGAAGATCGTTTCGGTGAGGATCGCGCCCGAGAGCAGCAAGCCGACCTGCAGCCCGATCACCGTGATCACCGGGATAAGGGCATTGCGCAGCGCGTGCACCAGCACGACCTGCCAGCGCGGCAAGCCCTTGGCGCGCGCGGTGCGCACGTAGTCCTCACGCAAGACTTCGAGCATCGACGAGCGCGTCATGCGCGCGATCACCGCCAGCGGGATCGTACCGAGCACGATCGTCGGCAGCAAGAGATGCGATACCGCCGACCGAAATGCCCCCGCATCGCCGGCGCGCAGCGCATCGATCAGCATGAAACCGGTCGACGCCGGAACGTCGAATTCGACGGCGATGCGCCCCGACACCGGCGTCCAGCCCAGCTGCACCGAAAAGAACAGGATCAGCAGCAGCGCCCACCAGAATATCGGCATCGAGTACCCGGTCAGCGACACGCCCATCACCGCGTAGTCCGCGACGGTGTTGCGCTTCAGCGCGGCGATGATTCCCGCCGGCAGTCCGACAACGAGGGCGAACAGCATCGCGAAGAACGCGAGCTCGATCGTCGCCGGAAACAGCGTCAGGAATTCGCGCAGCACCGGCTCGTGGGTGGTCAGCGAGGTGCCGAGATCACCTCGCAGCACCTGCCCGACGTAGTCGGCGTATTGAACCGGCAGCGGACGATCGAGGCCGAACTCGTGCAGCAGACGGGCGCGCCGCGCCGGATCCATGCCGCGCTCGCCGGAGAGATTCTCGACCGGATCGCCGGGAATCAGATGGATCAGCGCGAACGCCAGCAAGCGTCACGCCTATGAACGTCGGAATGATCAGCGCGGCGCGGCGGAGGATGAAGGTCAGCATGAAGCGGCCCGGCTACGCCGCGGACGCGCGACCAGCCGCGAGCGCGGGAGCAAGCGCCGGACACGGCCCGTCCTCGGCGGGCCGCGTCCGGACCGATGGGTCACTGTGCGCTATCGCGGACGATATCGGCGACAGTAAAGTAGTGATGCGCCGTCGCATCCATCTTGTAGCCCTTGACCTCCCTGCGAATCGGGTCGAAACGCACCGAGTGCGCAAGCGTGATCCACGGCGCCTCTTCCTTGAATATCACCTGGGCCTGCTCGTAGAGCTTGGCGCGGTCGGCCTTGTTCGGCGTCTGCGCCGCCTTGATCACCAGATCCTCGAACGGCTTGTTGCACCAGCGCGCGACGTTGCCGCCGCCCTTGACCGCTTCGCAGCCGAGCAGCGGCACGAAAAAGTTGTCCGGATCGCCGTTGTCGCCCGACCAGCCGAACATCATCACCGGCTGCTCGCCGGTCTTGCTGCGCTTGCGGTACTCGGCCCACTCGTAGGTGACGAGCTTCGCCTTGACGCCGATCTTGTCCCAGTCGGCCTGGATCATCTCGGCCATGCGCTTGCCGTCGGGGTTGTACGGCCGGGTCACCGGCAGATACCACAGATCGACTTCGAATCCGTTCGGATAACCGGCCTGCGCCAGCATTTGCTTGGCCTTCGCCGGATCGTACGGATAGTCCTGCACCGCGTCGTTGTAGCTCCAGAGCGTCGGCGGAATCGGATTCTTGGCGACCTGGCCCTGACCCTGATAGACCGCCTTCGAGGATCGCTTCCTTGTTGGTCGCCATGTTCAGCGCCTGTCGCACCAGCTTGTTGTCGAAAGGCTTTTTCTCGACGTTGAACGCGATGTAGCCGATGTTGAGGCCCTGCTTTTGCAGCACGTTCAATTGCGGGTCCTTCTGCATTTCGGCGAGGTCGGCGGGCTTCGGGAACGCCATCACCTGGCATTCGCCGGTCTTGAGCTTCGCGTAGCGCGCGGTCGCGTCGCGCGTGATCGAGAAGATCAGGTTGTCGATCTTCGGGCGTCCCTTCCAGTACTGGTCGAACGCCTTGTAGCGTATGGTCGCGTCCTTCTGGTAGGAAACGAATTCGAACGGGCCGGTTCCGATCGGATAGATGTCGGCGGCGTTCGGCGTTCCCTTTTTCATCATCGTGTCGAAGTACTCGGCCGAGTTGATCGAGGCAAAATCCATCGCCATGTCGGCCAGGAACGGCGCCTCGGGCCGCTTTAGCGTGAAGCGCACCGTGTATTTGTCGAGCGCCTCGACCTTGTCGACGATGTTCTTCATGCCCATGTCGTCGAAATAAGCGTAGGTCTGTCCGGCGGTCATCTTGTGGAACGGATGGTTGTCGTCGGCCATGCGGCTCCACGAGAACAGCACGTCGTCGGCGTTGAAGTCGCGCGTCGGCTTGAAGTTGGCATTGCTGTGAAACTTGACGCCGTGCCGCAGCTTGAACGTGACGACCTTGCTGTCCGGCGAGACAGTCCACGACTCGGCCAGCGCCGGAATGATGTTGGTCGTGCCGGTTTCGAACTCGACCAGCCGATTGAACATCGGCACCGAGACGGCATCGAAAGTCGTGCCGGTCGAGAAGAACTGCGGCTGGAATCCCTCGGGGCTGCCTTCGGAGCAATAGACCAGGGTCTTGTTAGCGGCGGCGGCCGGCAAGACGACCAGCCCTGCAATCAGCGCGCCGTAGAACAAGCGACGGCAGGTCTTGACGGGGATCTCGCGCATGATGTCCTCAGTCTAATGTTGTGGATTCGCCTGGCGTGCCGGCGAACAGACCGACAATGCTAGCCGGGTGCCATGGGCAAGGCAACAAGGATCAGGATGGAGCGCGCGAACTGGCGCCGGTGCTGCGCTGCCGGCGCGTCTCGAATAGGCAGATGCCGGTCGCCACCGAGACGTTGAGCGAGGCGACCGCACCGAACAGCGGGATGGCGACGATGCGGTCGCAAAGCTCTCGCGTCAGCCGGCGCAGGCCCGAACCTTCGGCGCCCAGGACCCACGCCAGCGGACCCGACAGGTCCGCGTCGAACAGGTTTTCCGCGCCGCCAGCCTCGGCTCCGACGAGCCACACGCCGCGATCCTTGAGTTCGCGCAACGACCGGGCAAGATTGGTGACCGTGACGACGGGCACCGTGTCCGCCGCGCCGGACGCCGCCTTGGCGACCGTGGCGTTGACGCCGACCGCACGGTCCTTGGGCACGATCACCGCATGCGCGCCGAACGCGTCGGCACTGCGCAGGCACGCGCCCAGGTTGTGCGGATCGGTCACGCCGTCGAGCACCAGCAGCAGCGGAGGTTCGTCCAGACCTTCGAGCACGTCGTCGAGCGTGCGGTACGGCAGTCCACCGTCGACCTCGGCCACGACTCCCTGGTGCCGATCGCTGCCGGCCATCGCATCGAGGCGCTTGTCGTCGACCGGATGCACGGCGACGCCGGCGCCGTCGGCACGCTCGATCAACTCGCGCGCACGCCGGTCGTGACGCGCGGCGACCACGTAGATTGCGCGCACGCTTGCCGGATGCTGGCGCAATCGCGCCGTGACGGCATGGAAGCCGGTGAGGTAACGGGTGTCGCTCATCGCTCTGGAGTTTCCGGCCAGGAAGTTACCGCTTGCGGCCGTGGCAACGCGCCGCAAGCTTCGGTATAATCAACAGTTTACCGCAGGATCCGGCGCAACCTTAGCGCGCACGCAATCGCCGGCGTTTCCCCCAGGGCTGTTGTAGCTCAGTTGGTAGAGCAACTGATTCGTAATCAGTAGGTCGGTGGTTCGACTCCACTCAACAGCACCAATCTATACGGCTTGCAGCGATAGCGCTCACTAACCACTGCAAGATATTGCTACCTCCTTGCTACCTCCGGCGCCCTTGAGTGATCGGGAGACTTCATGCCCGTTGATTCAACGTTACTCGCTACCGGTCTAGAGGCTGGGCTAACCTTCTTCTTGACCTACTGGGGTAGCCGATGGATTGACGCGCATCGCAAGAGCAGGACAAACCAACGCAGCGTTGTGACAGCTTCGTACGAGCGTCATAAACGTCATTCTTGTGCTCCACCAAGCGTTTGAGCGACGTCAAGCAGCGGAACCTTCAAAGCACATCCCACGATGTGCGAAGGCATGAAGCGCCGACCCGACGAATTCGTTGTCGACAAGATGGGGGTACCATTTTTTGAACGGCAGCGCAGAAGACATTTGAGATACCGCGTATGGCACTCGGCAAGCTCTTCCCTTCCATAACGAAACGTACGTAACTTTCTTATGGCGGAGATCGTAATTTGCCGCAAACCTTTTCAAACACATGCAGCATCAGTGCTGCCTGCTTGCCCCGGCTGTATTGGGATGCGGCGGCAAGCCCGGCTGCGCGATATCGCGCACACTCGTCCGGATTCTCCGCCAGGCGAACGATGGCCTCCGCCATGGCCTGCGGCTCCTCGGGTGGGACCAGAGCACCGCAACCCGTCGCCCGCACCAGCCTCGTCGCCTCGCCCTCCGGAACGCTCATCAATACGGGAATTCCCATCGCCATAGCCTCGAAAATCTTCGAAGGGATGACCGTGGTGAACAGCTCCTGGTTGCGCAGCGGGATCAGCGCAAGTTCATGGACGCTCCAAAGCCGCGGCATCAGCGCTTTGGGCTGCGAAAGGATCAGACGCACATTCGTAAGCCTGCGAACCCTGACCGTCTCTTCCAGCGCGGCCCGCGCGGCTCCAGCGCCGGCGAAGAGGAAGACAATGCCTGGGCGATCGCGCAGGATGGTGGCCGCATCCGCCACTTTGTCGAGCGCATGCGCCATGCCGTGCGTGCCGACGTACCCGACAACGAACTTTCCTCGCAAGATCGAATTGATCAATCAGCGCCTCGTCCTTGGGTATGGGCCGGTATAGCGACAGGTCGACGCCGTTCAGCACTACGTCGATCTTTCCAGCATCGATGCCGCGCCGCGCGAGTTCTGTCTTGAAGGCGTGGGTCACCGACACGACGGCGTCCGCATCGCGGTACATCTGCAACTCGATCCATTCGAGCACCGGATCGCCCAATTCTTCTTCATGGCGCCGACAGCCACGATCGACGCCGGCCAGAGATCGCGCAGCTCGAAGACGTACGGCAGCCTGCGAAGCCGCGTGACCAACCAGCCCGCCATCGCGCAGAAGAACTGCGGCGACGTCGTCACGATCACGTCAGGACGCGGATGGAAGAGCGCCGCGAGGCCGCCCATGACCATGAACGAAACGTAGTCGAGCGTGCGCTTGAGAAAGCCTTCGTTGGCGGTGATGTAGGTCTTTACCCGTATGACCCGGATACCACCTATGCTTTCCTCAGTGCGCCAGGCATTGCGGTAGCCGTCGAAGAGCCTGCCCTCGGGAAAGTTGGGGGCAGTGGTGATCACCGTAACTTCGTGGCCGGCCCGCGCCCATTCGACCGCATGCTCGTAGGTGCGCGTTGCAGGGGCATTGATTTCCGGCGGGAAGTTGTCGCTGAGAAAAAGAATCTTCATCGCTTGGCAATGGCGGGCCCTCAGGGCCCGAATGTGAAGACGATGACTGACTCTGCGTGCTCGAGCTCGACGACTAGGCATTGGTTGCGAATCGAGCGGCCGAATTCGGGGTGGTAGGTCGCGTCCTCCAGCCGAGCCGCCCTTTCTGATGAGGAAGCTTGCGTTCAGGCCATCGGCGCCGCTCAGACGGCTCTTCGCGCTTCATGCAAAGCGACTTCGATATGAGGATGAAAGTGGAATCGTGCTTGCGCAATGTCATGCTTGCCTTCCAGGCGGTCTGCCACAAGCAGCGAGTTCGGCCCGAACTCCCATCGCCGTCGATGGATGACCCGACCGGCAGACGCCAATATCCATCGTGCGCCGCGCTCACCCTCCACGGTTCGCTCGAGACGTCTACGGTGACATCTCGCGGATAGGCCCGCCGCGCCACCCTGAAGCCTTTCCACACCTCCGACGAATCTGGGTCATTGACAACCACCGTGTTGTGGGCAGCCGTCCCTCGTTGACGCAACCGCTCGGGGCTCTCGCCATAGAGCGATGTGCCGGTGTCAACGACCACGCGCTGATCCGCGAGCGACCATTCGAATGTCAGAGTGTCGGCATGGCCATGACCCGGGACATGATCCGGACCGACCTTGCCGACGTCCAGGATGGCCGACATCGGCCCGCGATCGACGCGGATGAATCCCGTATCTTTCATCGCCCGCACGCCGTCGGCGCGCGACGGAAGTGGGACCGTCAGACCCAATCGTTCGGCGTATCGCGTAAGCATCGCAAATT
Source organism: uncultured beta proteobacterium (assembly GCA_963776175.1). Classification (GTDB taxonomy): domain Bacteria; phylum Pseudomonadota; class Gammaproteobacteria; order Burkholderiales; family Casimicrobiaceae; genus PALSA-1003. Next base: position 69,783 of record CAVZLP010000012.1, read on the forward strand.
GGCGGTGATCCCCAGCGCTGCGTCGTTGAACAACGCGATCTGGCCATCGGGGTGAGTCATGCCGTCGAGCCAACCGACCATCGATCGAGCGATGTTCGCAATACGTGGACCTCCGAGGTCATGTTCCAAGAACGGCCTCCTCGGATAGGCTTGCTGCAGCGACAGCAAATCGAGGATGTCTTCGAGGACGATCGAGTGATACATAGGACTCGGCTCGAAGTATCCCCCATCGGGCAGGATCTGCTCTGCGAGCTCCCTCGAAAGCAGTTGCGCACCACGTTCGAACCATGTGTCGGCCGTCGCGCCGTCGAAGAAGCAGCCGGCGACGAGCAGGGCCTTGGCGTTCTCGAAGCAGGTGATTGCCGAGAAGATCGGTTTCGAGGCGCTGTGACAGCACGTGCGACTGCAGTTCGAGCGACCGGAAAATCGCGGTTGCCGCCGCAGGATCGATTGCGGGTCGGCGTGCCAGCCACTTGATCCAGTTGACGATGCGCAGAGAGAGTGGATACGGTTCCGATCCGTTGCCCTGTGGCGCCGGATTTTCAGTAATCCATCGCCTGATCCACTTGGCCGCGATGTCGGCACAGGTTGCGGTGTCGGTGGAGGCGTGCCGCGCGTTGATCCAGTCGAAGTAGTGCAGGTTGTACAGCCAGAGTTTCGGAA